>DATEGO010000114.1:0-34043 GCA_035280065.1 Candidatus Acidiferrum sp. | reverse complement strand
GGATTCCACTGTGCAGCTAGAACGAGGCGACAAACTGCTCCTCTCCACCGACGGCGTCACGGAGGCGGAAAATACTCGGCTGGAAGAATTTGGCGAGCAACGGCTCCTTGAGGCTGCGCGCGCCTGCAATGGAAGCGCGCTCGATACCCAGCGAGCAGTTATGCAGCAAGTCACCTCATACTGCGGCGGAAATTTCCGCGATGATGCTACGCTGCTCGTGTTGAGAGTTTCCTGAGCAGCCGGTCGGGAAGTTGATTGTTTGTCGGCGCTGGTTGTAGGAGACGGCAAGGCCTTATGCGACGCACGTGGGCTAGCCTTTATCGAAGGTCAATCCGTTAGGCCATGCGCTTTACATCGGAGGGCGCTCGGTATGCCACTCGGTGCGGGATTGACAGAGCAACGCGGCGGTGCTCACCCAAAGTTATCAACCCGCCAAGTGGAAGTGGATGATTAATCGACTTAGCGGGCAGGGTTAAATACTTTCGGTTTGCCCGTCATCCGTTCCTAACTTCCCAGCCCAAGATCGCTAATCGAGGACAGCACGAACAACTTAGCCGCCGATCCGCGTCTTGAACTCGTGGGCACGGTCGCGAGCGACCGTTAGATCGGTATTCCTGGTGTCTTTCAGTCGAATGTTCAAGGATCCCCCAGGCAGTGATGTAACTTCCTTAATCCATGCGAGACTTACTACGGTGCTGCGGTGGATGCGAACGAACTTCTTCGGGTCGAGTTTTTTCTCTAGTTCGGCAATCGAATGATCCACGCAGTAGACCTTCCCCTCCGACGCTGCGTAGGTCAGCTTATCCTCGGCATAGAAGTGCGTCACGCGATCCAAGTCGAGAAACCAGAGGCGGTCGCCAAGCCGGGAGGCAATCCTGTCGAGATAATCCGGTTTCGTCTCGCGAAGCGAGTCGGCGAGTTGCTTGAGCAATGCCTGAAAGTCCGCCTGAGATGGCGGGCCCGAGTTTTGCAGCGACTCGACTTTCCTGAGAGCGCGTTCCAGTGATGCGGGATCCACTGGCTTCAGCAGGTAGTCGACTGAGTTCACGGCGAAGGCCTTGAGCGCGTACTGATCGTAAGCTGTGGTGAAAATCACGATGGGCTGCCGGGGCAATTTGGCCAAAACATCGAAACCGCTGAGCCGCGGCATCTGAATGTCGAGGAAACACACGTCGGGCGGATCGGCCGTAAGCGCGGCGACAGCTTCCTCGGGCGTGGTTGTGGAGCCGACCACTTCGACGTGTTCCGAGCGCTCCAGCAGCCGGCGCAAACGTTCTAGCGCCAGAGGCTCGTCATCGACGAGGTAAGCGCGCAGTTTCATACGCGTGGCAAAACCATCTCTACCACAGAACGGTTCTCTCGGCGCAACACGTTCAGCCGCGCTTTCACTCCGAACAGCGCATTGAGGCGGCTGACCAGATTGTCGATACCGTGACCTGCGGGAACCGTTGATAAGTCAAAACCCGGCCCCGTATCGCGAATTTCGATGCGCAGGTTTCCGTTTTCCGCTGCCACGGTGACCACGACCTCGCCGCCATCGCTCTGCGGAGTGATTCCATGCTTCACCGCATTTTCTACCAGCGACTGCACCGACATCGGTGGCACTTTTGCGTTCTCGAGATCGGCTGAAACCGCGATCGAGCTGCGCAGCTTGTCGCCGAAACGCGCCCGCTCGATGTCGAGATAGCTTTCCACCATCGCCAGTTCCTGCTGCAGCGGAATCAGCGGCTGTCCGCTGGTGTCGAGCGAAGCGCGCAGTAAGGCCGCAAGGCGTCCTACGATCTGTTCCGCACGCGCCGGATTCACCGCGATGAGCGAGCTGATCGAGTTCAGAGTGTTGAACAGAAAATGCGGGTGAATCTGGGCTTCCAGGGAGCGCAGACGTGCTTCTGCCGCCAGTTTCCGCGCCCTCTCTTCGGCCACGTCTTTTTCTCGAAGCTTCTCCTCCATACTCTGCACACGTCCGCGCAACGAGGCGTGGACAATCGCGCCTGTACCGAACACGATGGCCAGCGGCACGGCTACACGCAGCGTATGCACGTACTCCCGCCAGAATTGCCGAGGGACTACGAGGCCGATCAGCATCTGCAGCGTTTCTGCCAGCAAGCAGCCCAGGGGGGTAATCACGAGGATGGCGCTTACCACCAGAGGAATCATGGGCGGGTTGCCGAGCAGTTTCCCCGCAAGCCCACCCAGGATGAGGAGACCAAGAAATCCGGTCAGATTGGCATAAAACAGAGAAAAGATCAGGAGCTTCAGGAGTTCGCGGCCGCTCGAAATCTGGTTTCCCACAAGCAGGATCAGAACTACGACCACCACGGCGAAATTGACCCAGAGGAAGGAAAACATCCAGTCCGGCTTGTTCGACATCATCCCAGTTCTCTCGTGTGCAACCCCACCCTCTACTTCGCGCTCACCGGTTCGAGAGCGCCGATGCGGAAGACGTTAACCACCTGCGACGTATCCTGACCCGGAGGTTTCATTTCCCCGACTACGACCTCATAGAGTGTGCCGTACTCGATTTGCTTGGTGGCCAGCGATACCCAAATTTCTCCCCAGTAGTCGCTGCGGCCTTTCAATGTCATTCCGCCGGTGGCGATTTCCAAGGGATTGAAGAATGACTGGTATCGAATCAAAGCGCAATCCTGCCCATTTCGTTGGGACCGCCCGATCCACTCCAGGACCGTGTCACGTACATGAAACGTGCCCACATCAGGCATGGCCACGTCTTCGTTGGACATGGAGCGGTAAGGCTCGTTCAGCTTCAGGTGGTCAAAATAGTTCTGGCCGTACATCTCGAGCATTCCGGTGTCCCAGACGAGATTGCGTTCAACCACCGCGGTGGGCGGGAATCCCTTGAAAAAGTCTGGCTTCGTGGTGCTGCCCAGATCGTTGCGATAGCGGAATCCTTCCATGAAGTCGCGTTTCTGTGGGGCCGGAAAAGCAGCCGTGGGGCCGGCGGCATCCGCCACGGTGACGTTTTTCCATGCCACCTCGCCTTTCGGCAATCCGCGCGTGTACTCCCCAGCTACATGCTGACGGTAAATTACCTCGCCTTTGGTGTTGGCTGTGTTGTAGTCCACCGTGAACCGGTAGGTGCGTGTGCCGGTGTCCTTTACGGGGGCCCCTTGGGGAAGGTTCCACGTCTGAGCTCGCGAGGACTGGCCAACTAGATTAGGCTCAGCCCCCACGAATAATACGGCAACAAGAACTAAAGCAGCTGTGACTCGCATCGGATGGTTCCTCCTGACAATGAGTGTCGCGTGGCCGGAGGTTGCGCGCATCGTAATTACGACAAAGGGCTACGATTCCCGACGAAGGGCAGTCAGCGGCGGCCCGGCCGCCTGGCTGAGAACCTAGCCAAGATTGGAGAAATGGCTCCTTTCGGGATAGATGCATCCCAGAAATGCGGTATCTCTGAGCGTATCGTCGGCGATGCGGAAATTGGGATTATTATTATTTCTGTAGTAAGTTCCGAGTGGCCCGTCATCCACCCAGTTTCATTCTCTGGGGTACAATGCCTGAATTGATGAGAAAACCCAGAGCAGTTTTCGGGTTCGGTCTGTCCGCGTTCTTAGCCACTGTCCTGCTTCCTTATGTTGCCGCTCAACAACTCGAAGCAAAAAACTGGGGCAGGAACTCCCCCGGCATCACTCTGGCGCTACGTGAAGGTCCGCGCCAGAAGACGGCTCAAGGAACGCTTCTGCTGTACAACGTTCTCGGCCGAGGGTTCCCATCCGGCATCCCTTACGAACTGTGGCAATGGAAGGCAGGGCAGGAACCTAAGAAGCTTATGCAGGGAGTCAGTTTCGACGAACGTGGGGTACTGATTTGCTCAGGCCGATCTGGCTTTTGCAAGGGCGATGTTCCGAATGACCCCGTCAATATAAGAGCAACAGCGCGGCCAGGCGAGGCGAAGCGCGTTGCGGTGGTCTCTCCGGACGGTAAGATTGCAGGCTATGCCGAGGCTGTGCCATTTCCTGTTCAACACTGAACTTCCGGCTGCGTCGCTCTTGGCCGTGCCTGAAGGCAGCGTTGCGCGCCAACCGACACGCTAGACTGTTAACTGAGCCAGTTTCTGTATGTCGGCAACTCTTCCTTAACGATAAGGGAAGAGTAGCCCGTCACCCGGAAATAATTGTTAAACACGAGGCAACTTAGCAGGCGCGAACCTTCCCGATACGTGTTAATTGTCCGCAGGCCAATGGGTGCAAGTAGTGCGGCTAAAGTTAAAAATAGAGTAAACTGCTTCAAGCGGTCCATAACCATCCCCTTGTAGTTTGAGTTCAACTACGGCAGAGACGTGGGTGCCCAGGCTGGCGTTCCATCTTCCCATTGGTTGTCTGTCAACGGCCGTTGGCCAGAGCCATCCGCGTTCATCACAAAGAGCTCGGCGTAGGGCTGAGGAATATCGTCGTAGAGTGGTGCTAAGTGCGTGAAAACATTGGAGGCGCGGGTGGGATTCGAACCCACGAATGGAGGTTTTGCAGACCTCTCCCTTGGGCCGCTTGGGTACCGCGCCGGGTTTTCCAGTATACCAAATCTAAACTCCCAGCCGGCAATGCGCATCCTAAGCCCCTTTTTCTGAATGAAGCGGTTTCCAAAAACCGATTGGCCTCTGGGGGCTTCTTTCGCTCAATTTTTAAGGTCTAGACCGGATTGTGAGGGGCCTACCCCCGGCGTAGCGTGCTTGCTGGGCCGGGCTTCCCCTATTGCAGAGTAGTCCGTGCATGCGGGTGACGAGTGGAAAAAAGGAGTGCGGACAAATGCCGACCCAGAGTCACAGGCAAGAAATGTGACTCTTACGGCGGTAGCGTGTTCGGGAGACATCGGGAGACATAGGATGGGAATTCGATCTCAACAGTGGCCCTGGTTTGCAATCCTTGTGCGAACAGGAAGAGAAAAAAGTGCAAATTTGCTTTTGGAGAATTCCGGTTACGAATGCATCTTGCCAGTGTGCAAGAGTACGCGTCGCTGGTCGGACCGCACGAAAGTGATCGAAGTACCTCTGTTTCCGGGATATCTGTTTTGCCGTATGAACCCGCACAACCGCTTGACGGTCCTGATGACGCCTGGAGTGATGCAAATCGTAGGGGTAGGCAAGACGCCTATCCCCGTCGAACAGGAAGAAATCGAAGCCATCCAGCGGGTGCAAAAGAGCGGCCTCTCTGCAATGCCGTGGCCGTACATCCAGATTGGAAACGTAGCGCAAATCCTGCAAGGTCCCCTGCGCGGTTTGACCGGGATCATCGTCAAGATCAAGTCGGGAGTGAAGCTGGTGCTTTCCGTAAGCCTGCTTCAACGCTCCGTAGCCGTGGAGGTGGAAAGAAACTGGGTAGGTGAAGTTCAACCGGGAAAACCCGCGGAGGTCAATGCGATATATCGTCGTCAGTCTCCTGTGCTAACGGATGCAATCCACCACTTGAGCGCCATGAAAGGCGTTAGCGACGAGACCATTCAGGCAGATTAAGCGGCGCGGAAAGCAGTCGTTCGAAGAAGGGAGACGTCGGTGGTTCACAAAGATCAGAATCCTTTTGAATTCTTGAAGCCCTTGAAGTGCGCCCGGCTCTTGATTCTTTCGGTCTGTGCCTGGGCCACGATAACCTCTGCACCAGAGCCACCCGAACAAGTGGCGCCGGCATCCCCGCCAGCCGCCCAAAGTGGCAACAGGAAACTGGAAACCCACGGGCAAACCGAGATCCTCCAGCATCGCAATCGGCGCTATCAACTGCATTCGGCGGACGTTTTGTCCCGTCACCAATTTCTGGATCGTGAACAATTCCTGTTTCAAAAATGCTCTGGGTAACAAAACGTATAATTTTCAGGAAATTGCCCAGCTTCTTTCTCCCAGCATGACCGGCCTCAACGGCTTTGTCCTGAACAACATCAGCTGCAGCTGGACAACTAGCAATCCGCCATACGCTCTATCCAACCCACCATCCAATCCACAGATCACATACTCGCAGAACCTATACTTTGGTGCGCCTTGCAGTCCTTCCACCCTGGATGTCCTACAGAAGTGTAGTGGACCTGTCCCTCCCGTGAGGCCGATTCAGGGCATTGCAAAGAAGACCCGAGGCGAAAATGCGGGAATCGCGCATTTTCTTTCCGGTGATTTCCCAGTTGCCTCTCGGGTCACAGGCGAGAGACGGTACCCGAAGCATATTATGCCTACGCGCCGAAGTTCAGGGCCGGGAGCCCACGCCGCAAAATCCGCCACTAAGAAGCCTGAGGAGGTGCTTGCCTCTCTCCCTCCGGAGATCCTAAAGGGCATGCCCGTGGGGATGATCGTTTTGCATTTGGAGAATCGGAAAGACCCTAGGACGTTCAAGATTATTGATATCAATCCGGCCGCCGCAACGCTCACAGGGGCGGCACTTGAGGATCTTCGCGGCAAAACACTGGGAGACTTTCCCAAGCTTCTAGAAACGCAGCTTCCCGTTTCTTGCCTGGAAGCCCTCAGCGCGAAAGAGCCGCGGAATTTGGGAGAAATCACTTACGGCGATGAACGCATCCGCGAGGGAATTTACACCGTGCAGGTCTTTCCGCTTTCGCATGATTTTCTTGGCGTGATCTTCGAGAACGTCACGGAACAAAGGCGCTCCGAGCGCGCCTTGCGCGAAAGCGAAGAGCGGTTTCGACTGGTGGTCCAGGGCGTTCAGGAATACGGCATTTTCCAGCTCGATCTCTCCGGGAACGTGGTCAGTTGGAACGCCGGGGCCGCGCGCCTGATGGGCTACCGAGCGGAAGAGATCATTGGAAGACATTTTTCCGTGTTTTATCTGAAGGAGGACGTGCAGAACGCCAAGCCGCAACACAATTTGGCGGAGGCGGCGCGCACAGGACAGACCGAAGAAGAAGGATGGAGAATCCGCAAAGATGGATCGCGCTTCTGGGCAATCGTTCTGCTCACCGCGCTGCGGGATGCGCAAGGGAACTTGCGCGGATTCGCGAAGCTCACTCGCGATATGACCGAGCGCCGCCAAAGGGAAGAAGCGCTGACGCGCGCAAAGGAGCTTTTGGAACTGCGCGTGGAACAGCGAGCCGCCGTGCTCACCCGAGTGAACGAAGAATTGCGAGTAGAGATTGCGGAACGCACGCATGCTGAGGAACAATTTAAGGAGACGCTCGACCAGCTCCGCTCCCTCGCAGCCCGCCTCCAGAGCGTCCGTGAAGAAGAACGCGCGTCGATTGCGCGGGAAATCCATGACGAGCTGGGCCAGGCCTGCACGGCGATCAAAATGGACCTGGCTCTGATTGGCCGCAAAATCACCAAGAGACAAACCCAGCTGCGCGCCAAAATCGAATCTTCTATGCAGTTGGTGGACGACATGATTGTGACCTTGCGGAGAATTGCCTCGGACTTGAGGCCGAGAACGCTCGACGACCTGGGACTTGCTGCCGCGCTCGAGTGGCAGGGACAAGAGTTCGAGAAACGCACGGGGATCCACTGCCACTTGGTCCTTCCGCAAGAACCGCTGAATCTGGATCCGGAGAGATCCACAGCGATTTTCCGGATTTTCCAGGAATCACTTACGAACGTGGCGCGGCACTCGCAGGCTACGAGCGTGGAATCGAGCCTCGAAATAGAAGAGGACCAGATCATTTTTCGCGTCCACGACAATGGCAAAGGATTCGATCCGGAGGAGGCCAAAGCAAAAAGGTCGCTGGGCCTCGTTGGCATGCAGGAACGCGCGCTTCTTCTCCGAGGGGACGTTTGCATTGAAGGGGTCCCAGGCGGCGGCACCACCATGACTTTGCGAATTCCATTATTACTATCACACCAGCCCCGGCAGGGTTCTTGATGAGAGTCTTGATAGCAGATGACCATGCGGTATTTCGCCGGGGGCTGAAAGAAACCATCGGCGAAGCTTTCCCCAAAGTCACGTTCGGCGAAGCAAAAACAGCGGAAGAAGCGCTGGCCTGCGTGCGCGCGCACGATTGGGAAATCGTCATCCTGGACATCAGCATGCCCGGAAAAAGCGGGCTCGATATCCTGAGTGACCTGAAACGCATTCGTCCAAAGCTGCCTGTTCTTTTCTTGAGTATGTATCCCGAAGAGCAGTATGCGAGGCGCGCGCTGAAGGCCGGCGCCTCCGGGTATTTGACCAAAGAGAGCGTGCCGGAGGAGCTGAAAAAGGCGGTTCAGCGCGTGCTTTCCGGAGGCCGCTACGTGAGCGTGACGCTGGCGGAGCGGCTGGCCTACGATTTGCGAAGGGGCGGGGATACCCCGGTTCATGAGCTCCTCTCCGACCGCGAATTCCAAGTGTTGCGAATGATTGGGTCCGGCAAAACGGTCAAAGACATTGCCGACGAACTTTCGTTGAGCGTAAAAACCGTGAGCACCTACCGTTCTCGCATCCTGGAGAAGACCGGCATGAAAACCACCGCGGAACTGATCCGCTTCGCGCTGCGCTCGCAACTGGTGGACTGAGAACCTGCCGCGAGCCCTGCGAACGCGATTGGTGGATTGAGAGGCTTCGTCGCGCTCCGCAATAGAGAACAGGCCTAAGCTGTGGGAGACCGCCTTTCAATCCCATTTCACTTTGTCCTACAAAAGATTACTGTTTCTACCCGATGTATTTCGTTCGGAATTTGTCATCCTCTATGACATGCACGAGAAGTCTTCTCGAAGCGGGAAGTCCCCGCGAAGAAAAAAGAAGGTGCGCGTCTTTATCACCGATGACTCCAAGCTCGTGGTCGAGCGGCTCCATGACCTCTTGAAAGACGTTTCAGGCCTCGAGGTAGTCGGGGAAGCCGACAATGTGCCAGATGCGGTGTCGTCGATCCAGAAGACGAACCCGGACGCGGTGATCCTGGATTTGCAGATGCCGGGAGGTTCCGGGTTGGACGTGCTTCGGGCGATCCGGCGGGGGCACCCCCGGCTGCAGGTGTTGATTTGCACGAACTATCCGTATCCTCAGTATAAGGATGAGTGCATGGCGGCGGGCGCGAACTATTTTCTGGATAAGTCCGCCGACTTCGACAAGATTCCCACTATCTTCCGCCAGTTGATCAAAGGCGTCTCCAAGCGCCCTCACGCCAACGACTGACCCTCTTGCTTGCTCTTTCCTGCGGGATTGAATCTAAGATATCGCGCTGAAGCCGCGGCGGTATATTCAAACCCTGGTGCTGGTAGTTGCCGAGGTCGAAGGCGAGGGCCTTGGCGGGGGGATTGCCGTTGATGTTGGTGTAGATGTACTGCTTCAGGTGGGTGACGATGGCGGAGGGCAGTCGCGGCAGCCTGCTGGGATCAATGCCGATGCCGAGGGCGGGGCTTAGTCAGGGTTAGGCCGGTGCTGAGCAGGGAAGATGCGGCGGTTTGGCTGAGCGGTTCTACCGTGAATGTTCTACCGTTAATTAACGCAAGGACCATAGGGGAATACAATCTGGCCAGTTTTTCGGGGCCTGGAAGGAATACGTCCCCTCCTCTTGACCCCTTGCGTCCCGCTACTGGTTTCCCTTTACCAAAATATCGCACGTCGCGCAGTTGTCGCCGCGATTGACGCGAAATAGCAGAACAAAATGAGGAATCTCAATGGGATTCGGCTCACTCGCATTCTTTTTGGATTGGTCGCTGTGGCCGTATTTGGCTCTCCGCGGGCTATTGAGGCACAAGAAACCTGGCATGCAAAGGCCGGTGCTGAGACTCCAGACATGGGGAGACAGGCCTTGGCGTTTCTTCCGAACGAAATGTGGATTCACGCCGGCGACAGCATCACCTGGACGTTTAACTCGGACGAAATTCACACCGTATCGTTTCTCGTGGTTGGACAAATCTTTCCACCCTTTCCGGTGGGTTGCCCTGGATTTTCGTTTGGGGTCGCGAGTTTCGACGGCTCAACGTGCGTGACGACATCGCCGAGCGTCAAAGGCCAGCCGGATTTCACGGTAAGCTTTCCGTCGCCCGGCAACTACAAAATCCAGTGCCTGGTGCACAACACTATGAACGGGGTGGTACACGTCCTTGACCCCTCGATCGCTTTGCCGCACGACCAAGCTTTCTATGACCAGGAAGCAGCGAACGAGATGCGTGATCTGCTGACAGACAGCGATCACGCGACAAGGTCGGATATGGCCGCCATGGGCTCGGCCCATACACATGCAATGAATTCGATGACTGTCCGCGTCTTGGCGGCGACCAAGCAGCTTTCAGAGAGTAGAAGGAAACTAGCCGCGTCTTCAGGCCGCGCCCCGTCTCCGGCATCTCATGTCACTGCAGGTGTGGGAGAAATCACATCAACTCCGGGTGGGCTCCAAACAAATTCTCTAGTTCGGTTCGTGAAGGGAAAGATCGAGATTCACGCAGGCGATACGGTCGAGTGGAGCAGTTTCGATCCAGAGGAACCGCATACGATCACCTTTGGGGAGGAGCCTCAGGATATTTTCGATCCCTCTCAAAATGTAACGATTGACCCTGATGGGGGTTTACGCACTGTGATCAACTCGCTGAGTGACAATGTGCATTCGGGGTTCATATTGCAAGCTCTAGACGATCAGCCAGGAACGCCAGTGAATTCAAATCCAAACGATTCTATAGCGCTCAACCCGACGCATTTTCGAGTCACCTTCACGCAGCCAGGTACATAAAACTACAAATGGGTATTACACGACAATTTGGGTATGGTAGGGCAGGTGGTCGTATTGCCTTAGTGCTGGTAGGCGCCGAGGTCGGAGCCCCCGGGGGCGAGGGTTGCCTTTGATGTCGGCGTAAATGTACTGCTTTAGGATTGGTGACGAATGTCGAAGTTGTGACGGCTACTCCAACGATTCAAAGTACACTCTCAGCGGACGAATCCGGCCGTGGCCGGAAAAGGGAAGAAACAAGCCGGGGAGCGGCAAGAGCCAAATGTGGGCTCAGGGCTGCTCGACAGCGATGAGAGAGACTAATGGGAAGGACTGTGTTCTAACTACGGCTCTGAGGAACAGAAAGTGTACAAGAGGTTTAGGAGAGAGGTGGCAGCGTCGGAGTTCAATCCAGTAAATCCTCGAAATATGGAGACGTGGATTCCTTAACCGAGCCAGATTGCCAGCACCGTCTAGGAATTTTTTCGAATCCCAATCCGTGCGTTTGCATGTTCAGTCGCCGACCCCGGCAACCGATCCCCCCGGCCAACTGATGGATTGCCCTTGAAACTGGATCCCGAGGCCATAACGCCCGTCGGGGAGCCGCTGGCAGTAAACGACGCGAGCCAAGGCGCGCAGGTCTCCCACCAAAGAACTGATCATTAGCCGCTCGTTGAGTGCTCTAGCCTTTTGCGTCAATATGCGCATTCCCAAAGAGCATACGTTCTCTGTCGTCGTCCGCTCCAACGTAGACGGGTCGTAGAGGCTGGAAATCTGTACCGGGAGGGTCAGCTGAATGCGCTTTTCAAGTCGACCAGACCGCACTGCCATGAGTGCTTCGCCCTTTCACCTTCGGGTTCCCGGCCAATTCCATGGAGCTGGGGCATGAAGCGGGCCTTAAGGAACTTCTTTATCATCCAAAGAATTCTAGGGTTCACCGAATCCGCTATCTCTTCACCCTTGGATGTGTGAATTTGAATTCAAACGTTCACACTCCGAAATCAGGATTGATAGCACTCCGGGGCAGTTGAGCGCTCGGCGGAACGACGGCGCTTCTGTTCATACATCGCCCGATCAGCCTCGGCAATCAAGTCGCGAAGCGACGTTTGGTTCCAAGGATCAAACCGCGCAGCTCCCAAACTGACGGAAAACCTGGTCTCCTGGCGCTTTGTCGAGTTCAGGTATTCGGTCAGGCGTTCGCGGATGGTGGCTTCGCTTTGACCCGAGGCTTCGATGGCCAGCACAGCAAACTCGTCCCCTCCAAAGCGGGCGATGACGTCAGAATCGCGGAAAGTCGTCTCCAGCGCTTCGGCGGCGCACTTCAAAGCGGCGTCACCTTCGCCGTGACCGAAGACATCGTTGATCTCTTTCAATCCGTCAACGTCGATGAAGAACAAAAGCAAACTGCGGCCGGAGCGCCGGGCGAGCTTCAACTGGCGTTCTGCCAGGGCAAGAAAGCCGCGGCGATTGTAGAGGCCTGTTAGCTCGTCCTTAAGCGCAAGATTGCTCAGTTCGGTCTGCAACATGTACTGCTTCGTGGCGCATTGGAGGGCGCGCCGAAGCAGGTCGCGAATGGCCTGACTTCCGGCGCCGTCGAGCAAATCTGTGTCGGGCCCTTCATGCACGTCCCTGAGCAAACTGGCGAGCTCGCAATTGGCCTCTTTCAGCAGGCCTTGAAAGATTTTGTCGAGAGTCTCATCCACACCGCGGAGCGGCCTTTTGCTCTTGGAGAAATAGAAAGGGCGTTTGGAGTCGTTCATCCCTACAAGCCACCTGGCAAAATCATTCAGCCGGGTTGCGGTTGGGGAGATGGCCGCTCGGGTCCTGGCGGATTTGTTTCTTCCTGGGGACCCTAAGGACATTGTTATCGAACCCCGGTTTGCGATTGAGTTTGTCTCTCCGCGCTTGGCTGCCCTGCAAATTCAAAAGAGCCGGACATGAGGATTGGGCGCTTCCGCGATTCGGCCAGCAACAACTGCGCATCGCCGAGGAGAAGATAGCGCCGCGCAAGATCGCCAAGCTCCGCGGGGTCCGCTACTACACGTCGGCGCATCAGTGCTTTCAGGGCTTTCTGCAAGCCACGAGAGACGGGCAGGGGCGCCCGGCGGTACTTCATTGAAAGCAACGCTACCCATTGGTTCAGCGGAGCAGACGACCGGTGATAGCCCTCCGCATTTGCCAGGGCGTCCAAGGCGCCGAATCCTTTCCTACGTTTCTCGCTAATAAGCACTTTCAGCAACGCGACCTCCCGGCGATTGGGACGGGCTGCCTCCTCTCAGGGCAAAGGGATGTTGGGGTGTTTCAGGCGGGGCCCTGAACTTGGAGGCAGCCCCCGTCCTGCGTTGCACAATAACTTCATGGGTTTTATAAACAATCCGGTGAATCACCCAAACGGCCCTAGGAGAAAGATTGAGAAAGAGGAGGACGAAATAGTTGATTTGACTATAGGTTAGGCTTGGATTAACCCGCGGCGGATGGCATAGCGAACGAGGCTGGCGGTTTCATGGATGTCGAGCTTGCGCATGAGCCGTGCCCGGTGAGACTCCGCTGTCTTTACGCTGATCCCCAATTGCATCGCAATATCTTTTGTGGACTTTCCTTCGCCGACCAATTGAAGGACCTGACGCTCGCGCGTGGAGAGCGGGTCCGGCGATACGTAGGTTTTGGATAAATAAGCGTTAACGACAGCCCGCGAAATGCTGGGGCTAAGGTAAACGGATCCCCTACTAACCTCACGTATCGCATGAACCAAATCTTCCGCGGCCTGGCTTTTCAGAACATATCCTTTTACACCGGCACGGAGCGCTTCGGTCACATATTGGTCTTCATCGTGTTGGGTGAGAAGGATGACCTTCGTTTTCGGCGTGGACTTCATCAACTCGCGAGCCGCATCCAAACCGTTTAGGAGCGGCATTGTAATGTCCAGAATAGCTATTTCCGGCTGGGCCTTTTCGGCCAGACGAACAGCTTCCTGTCCGTCAGAAGCCTCCGTTACTACGTGGATGCCTTCCTTTTCCAGTAAGGCTTTGAGCCCCTGACGGATTAACGCATGGTCATCCGCAAGCATGACGCGAGTGGGCATCGTACTCAAGGCAAGGTTATGGAGGTTAGGCGACCCCAGGCAATCGGGTTGTTGCTTTCATTCGCCTGGGGCGAAAACCTTAACCAATAAAAGGGCTCGGTGGCCGAGCCTCGCTTAAGACACTCTACTGTGTTGAAAATACTACATTTGGAAACCTATCTACAGAAAAATGAAAGGGGCAGGGCAAGGATTGGTTGCAAGGTTTAGGCAAAAGGCCCAAAGGTAGGTTGTAGAATAGGACATTGTCGAGTTAAGGGCCCTTGCCCCTCTCCTCAAAGAGCCAGAGGAGAGTACGATCAAGATCCAAAGCGAAACGGACGCAATGAGAAGAAGAGAATCACGCAGAGACATTGACAGCACGAGCAAGTATGCGAACTGAACGTCGGTGTGCGCAAAGAAAGAGGCCTGGCGGGATTTCCTACTTTGAGTTCGAGGCGGGAAGCGGGGGAATCGTACTTGATGCGTCCGAAAAAGGACTTGGTTTCCAGGCAGCCGATGCAGTCCATCAAGTGGGTCCCAGCCGGATTTGGATTTCTCCCCGCCCGGAGGAGCGGATTGAACTCACCGGCGACGTGGTGTGGACGGATACATCAAGAAAAACAGGCGGTCTGCGCATTATTGAAGCTGGCGCGGATAGCACCAAGAGACTTCGAGATTGGCTTGGGAGCCCGGAAGAGTCAGAAGTGTCTCTTCCCTCGGAGGGATTTCCCTTGCCCTCCTGGGCTACACAAATCCTCGGAGATCTGCATGGAAGCCGGAACGCTGCGAACCCTCCCCCCTCGACGGTTGTCCAACGACCAAGAACCGAAGTTAGAGAACGGCCTATAGAACTGCATTCGATTCCAGGTTTGCCCTCTCTTTTTACTTCGGGCGGGCCCTGGCAACGGGAGGATTACGGCACTTCTGGTGGGCGCATCGCGTACAGGATTGCAACGGGATTTCTTATGGTTGTGCTGGCGGCGGGTGGAGTAGTTCTGCTTGGCATGTTTCGCCCGAAAGTTGGCGAGTCGCTAATTCATCTTGGCGAGAAAATCAATGGGAGAGCGAATCTGCAACCGCAGAGTACTTCACCGGAGCCAAGTTCGGTTTCAGCGCCGACTGCGCCGACCCAGGAAGCGAAGCAAGATGCAGATCAAATCGAGGCCAAACCAGAGGTAGCTGAAGGGAAGAACTCAGGCGATTCCGCTTTGCCGGTCGAACCCACAAAGCAGGTCAATCCGCCGACCCCGGGTACCGAAATTGCTCGTACAGCGTCAACAAAAAAAGAAGCTTCGAATGACTCGCCAGATCACGTGGCGCTTTACTTGACGAAGGATAGAAGCGCGGAGGCAACACGGCTTTGGTCCGCGGTGGCTTCAGGTGATTCCTCCGCCGAGGTCGATTTGGCGCGACTCTATTTGAGGGGAGAAGGAGTTCCGCGGAATTGCTTACAAGCAAAAGTCCTTTTGCGAGCGGCGGCCAAAGGTGGAAGCACCGAAGCCCGGCAACAATTGAAAAAGCTGAGAAGCAGCGGCTGCCGGTAATTCTCTCCGAGGATTGCGCCAAGCAAGCATGAAGTGTCACATAGACTGAGAAGCTGAGAGGGATGGGGCCGAAACATTCCTCTGAGTGCATTCCTGCTTGTGGCTTAAGGCTGGACCAGACCCCGGCGGACGGCGTAGCGCACGAGACTTGCGGTCTCGTGAATGTCCAGTTTCTGCATGAGCCTTGTACGGTGAGATTCAGCCGTCTTCACGCTGATTCCCAGCAATGAAGCGACATCCTTCGTGGACCTTCCTTCGGCGATGAGTTGCAAGACCTGACGTTCACGGACGGTCAAGGGATCGGCGGGCATTTGGGATTTCGTGCGGTAAGCTTCCACCACTGCGCGAGAAACGCCAGGGCTCAAATAAAACTGGCCGCGCGAAACCTGGTGAATGGCGTGAACGAGATCGTGGGCCGCCTGGCTTTTCAGGACGTAGCCCCTGACACCGGCTTCGAGGGCTTCTCGAATGTATTGGTCTTCTTCATGCTGAGTGAGAAGAATGGTTTTCGTTTTTGGGCAGGAGCGGCTCATCTCGCGCACCGCATCAATGCCGTTGAGCGTGGGCATGCTGATGTCGACGACAGCGATGTCGGGATGCAGCGTCTCTGAAAAGCGAACGGCTTCCTGGCCATCGGAAGCCTCCGCGACAACCTGGAGTTTCTCCCGCTCGAGAAGAGATTTCAAGCCCTGCCGTACCAAGACATGATCGTCAGCGAGCACTACTTTGATTGACATGATGCTCCTCCATGGGAAGTCTGATTAATAGTTCGGTTCCAAGTCTTTGCGAAGATTCAATCCAGAGGGTTCCGCCGATTGCGCTTAAGCGCTCCTTCATCGCAATCAACCCCAACCCCTTCTTGCTGGTTGAAGCCTGAACGGCCTGTGGATCAAAACCACCGCCATCATCGCGAATGGAGCAGTGCAGGACTTTGTCCTTGAGCCAGCCGCGAATCCAGATGTTTTTGGCCTGGGCGTGCTTGACGGCGTTGGTCAATGCTTCCTGCACAACACGATAGAGCGTAGTCTCGACCGTGCCCGGCAGTCTGCCGGTAAGCTTTGTTTCGATGTGGATCGACAGATTCGCGCGCTTGGAAACGCCTTCAGCAAGAAAACGAACGGCGGGGATCCAGCCAAGGTCGTCCAGAATGGTCGGCCGAAGTTCATGAGAATAGCGGCGCAGGTGTTTTTCGACTTCGTTGAGCAGGTCTTCAATTTGGGTGATTTGCGACCGCTGAGCTTGCGGCAATTCGTGGGCCACGTTGGCTAAAGCCAGGTGGACTGCCACCAGCAATTGTCCGGCCTCATCGTGGACTGCATAAGCGATACGTTTGATTTCCTCTTCGAGCGTTTCGTTCAGCTGCCGCAAAGCCTTCACGCCGTCCTGAAATCCTCGTTGCGCCATCTCATAAGGGGACACGCATTCCGATAGGAAATCACAGCTTGCGTTGACCAGATGCGCCTGGGATCTCCGGTCAGGCGAACTCTGGAACAATTCCCTGAGAATCTGATGATGAATGGAAACCACCTCGAGCAAGCTTTTGCGTTCGGCGATAGCGCGCCGGCCCAGTTCGTACGCGCGGCCCAACCCGGTTTCGCCTCCGCCCATCGCATAGTCCCGGAGCGCGGAGGCGTATTCGGCTTCGAACTCGAGGTGCTCCTTACTCTTCCGTCCGACTTCTGGTTTCATTGGCAAATCCCCGTTATGCGCAAGGCCAGAACGAGGGCATCATCGCTGTGGCTGCAAAAACTCTTCATAATTCTTTCCGCAGCTCTTTGCGGATTCTCCAGGCCGGAAAGGGTTCTCACGAAATCAGCGCGGATGCCGTCGGTAGCAAAGACCAGCAAGTCACCCTGTGCCACTGGAAGTACCGCAGCTTGTAGCTGTGGAAGGTGATCACCGACAACGCCACCTCGCAACAACAGGGTCTCTTGTGGGCCGGCCTTCTTGTCGGTACGCACCAATACTCCTTGTACATTCCCAACACCGAGCCAGGTCATCAGGCCGTGGTTTACGTCAATGGAAGCAAGACTCAAGACAACTCCTCGCGTCGCGCGCAATTTCTCGTGGCAGGCCGTCACCAGAGAAATGACCGGCTCTCCTACGCCGTTTCTCAAAACGGCAATCGCAGCTCTTGCGGCACTGGCGGCTTCTGCTCCGTGCCCGATTCCATCAATTGCCGCGATTAAAATGCCGCCTTCATTGCAGCAAACTAAGTGTTGATCGCCAGACTCCCTTTCGCCCGGGAGAATGAACTTGGCAACTCCGTACTCGGCCATGGGGCTTTTTATGGTCTCCATTTCTTCACCCCGACCTTTGTCCCCTGGCCTGGTTTGGAGACAATTTCAAATTCGTCCATCAACCGGCGAACTCCCGGCAGTCCGAGACCGAGACTCCCGGAAGTAGAAAAGCCATCCCGCAAAGCTTGCCCAACATCCGGAATGCCAGGGCCGTCGTCGGTGGCGGTGACAGAGATTCCAACGCGGTTGCTTCCCTGGATGTCTTTCAGAATAATCTGGCCATTGCGAGCGTAAGAAACAATGTTTCTCGCAAGCTCTGAAATGGCAGTAGCAACAAGCGTCGCGTCGCCCGAGGAAAACCCCAGCTCCAAAGCTAGGGACCGTCCTTTTTGGCGAGCTAAGACGATATCCTGATCCGAACTGATGGCCACCCGGATTTCCATGCGGGACACGAAGCTCACTCTCACTTCATGGTCTTGAATTTCTGGTTCAGATAGGCCAAACCTTCCTCCAGATCGAGGGCTGTGGCGACACCTTCCAGAGTCAAACCGAGCTGCACCATCGCAAAAGCGACCTCCGGCTGAATTCCAACAATGACCGTTTCCGCGCCGCGCAAGCGAATCATGTGGGCAATCTCCCGCAATGTGCGCGAGGCGAAGGAGTCCATGACGTCCATAGCGGTTACGTCTACGATGACGCCGCGGGAACGGAATCTCACGACCTGCTGCACTAGAGCACTGCGCAGCTGGTTGAGGTCCGCATCGGAGAGGGCGGCCTGAAACGTAGCGATGAGGACGGCCCCCTGCTTAAGAATAGGAACTTCCACGTTGCCCTTTTCCCCGGCTGGTTAACTTGGCTCTGCCAGTGCCGCTACTTTGTACCCCAATAAGCGCTCGGCTTGTTCGATACCGCCCTGGAGGTCGCCGACCGTGTTCATTTTGCCGAGGTCTACTCCGATGGTGACTAGAGTCTGGGCAATCTCTGGAGACAAGCCGGTGACAATGACCGTTGCGCCAAGCAACCTCGAAGCCTCTACCGTTTGCACCAGGTGGTTCGCGACGGTAACGTCCATCGCCGCCACGCCGGTGATATCAATGACTACGACTTTTGCGCGATTCGTGCGAATCCCGCGCAAGAGTTGTTCGGTCAACTGTCGAGCGCGCTGCGGGTCGATGACGCCGATGATCGGGAGAATCAGGAGCCGTTCACGAACCTGCAAGACTGGCGTGGACAGTTCACGGATGGCTTCCTGCTGCTGGCGAATGACGCGCTCGCGCTCCTGGACGAAGCCGACCGCCACCGTGTTCGCGATGCGGTTTGCCGCTGGCTCGTAGGCATCAAGGATGCGGTTCAGTTTCTTGAAATCCGTTTGATATTTTGCGAAGAGAGAACGCGCCAGCACGTCGCGGAGGAGGAGAACGATTCCTACGACTTCGTGAGTTTCGACGCCTCGCGGTATGATGCGTTCAGAAAGGTTCCGTGCGTAGGCCTGCAGCGCTTCGAACGTTTCGGTCTCGAGAGCTTCCACGTAGCTGTCGTACACCGACGTTGCTTCGGCGAAGATTTCTTCTTTGGTCATGGCCGTCAACAATCGCGTTTCCGAAATTCGGCCGACCCATTCTTCGCGAAGCTGGGTTCGGTTCTGGCGGAGGTGCGCCACCAGTTCTCGAAGCAGCTCAGACGATTCGTCTCGCTTGGCCATAAGATATCTTCTCCTCGCTTGAAGCCGCACGGGAACCGGCGGCTCACACCCCCGTTGGTATAAAGCAGGAATGGTAAATACCACCTCAAACCTAGTACCACAAGCAAGTAAACGCCTTAAAGGGACTCAGGTAAAGACCCTAATTCGGGAGCCAATATGGGCACTGTTAGGAGCTGACGTCTTATAATCTCATTCTAAGATCCAGCAGGAGTAAGGGCTCTCTGCGCTTCTTTCTGGGTCTATGTCCTATAAACTCCGTAACTTAGGTGCCCACTACAAGAGCGAAAGGGAAGGTAAGCGGCGGTACCAATACTTAGGCAAAAGCCGTAGATGCTGCTCGGGAGTTTACCCTAGGCAATAGGAATTACCATTGGTTCGCATGTGAGCACGTTTTTCTTGTTCCCTTCGCCTTCCTGCTTCAACATGCGGTGCATGGGGTCGATTCTGGAAGTGCGCGATCTCCGAGTGGCCTATCGCTTGCGCGGCGGAGATCTTTTTCGCGCGCTCGACGAAGTCAGATTTTGCCTTGGGCCGGGTGAGGTTATCGGTGTTCTTGGAGAATCAGGCTCCGGGAAAAGTACGCTTGCCGTTTCGCTGCTAGGCTTGTTTCGCCGAGACTCTGTTGTTGCCGAAGGCGCTGTTTTGTTTCAAGGAAAGGACCTTCTCAAAGCCGAGCCTCGCGAGCTTCAAGCAATTCGCGGCAAAAATATTTCGCTGATTTTCCAGGAGCCGTCTGTTGCTCTTCATCCGACCATGCGGGTTGGGCGGCAGGTTCGGCAAGTGTTGGTCGCGCACGGAATGGGTGATAGAGGAGAGTTAGACAGGAGAACACGCGAGGTTTTTGAAATACTTTTTGCGGAGGACGGGGAACGCATCGAGCGCTCCTATCCGCACCACCTCAGCGGAGGACAGCGCCAGCGCGTTCTGATTGCCCAGGCGATTGCGTGCCAGCCGTCTGTGGTCGTTGCCGATGAACCGACAGCGTCGCTTGATCCCACAACACAAATGGAGATTCTCGATGTTTTTCGCGGGCTTCGAAAAAACATGGGCCTGGCAATGGTTTTCATTACCCACAATCCAGCTTTGCTTTCAGGATTTGCCGACCGCGTCCTGGTTCTCTACGCTGGAAGGGTTGTGGAATTAGGTCTGGCCAATGAGGTATTGATTTCCCCCAAGCATCCGTACACCCAAGCGCTTTTCCGGTCGATTCCGCCTCTCGATGGGCCGCATGGCGCCGACAAGAGGAACCTTCCCGCGATCCCTCCTGACTCTAACGCGTCGTCCTTGCCACGAGTCGGCTGCTCCTTCGAGCCCCGATGTCCGGAGCGCATGGAGATTTGCAAATCGGAAGATCCGAGATTTGTAAATTTGAGTGAAACGCACACCGTCTCCTGTTTCCGGTTTGAAAACTAATGAACACCGCCGGACACGATAAGAACATGCCGCCGCTGCTCGAAGTGGAGAATCTAGGAAAGACCTACTCCCGGAGGAAGCTTGTCGGCCCGCGAGAAGAGGTGCGAGCAATGGAAGGGGTGTTTTTTTCGATTGTTGGTGGGACTACGCTCGCTATTGTGGGTGAATCAGGTTCGGGGAAGAGCACGCTGGCTTTTTGCTTGGCGTGCCTGGAGAAACCTACGTCCGGAAGGATACGATTTGAGGAAAGGGACATACTTCAACTCAGCGAAAAGGATCTTCGAGCCATTCGGCGAAAAATCCAGCTGATTTTTCAGGATCCGGCGAGCTCCTTCAATCCGAGATGGAAAGTACTGGAAATTCTGATCGAACCGTTGGCCTTGCAAAGAAATCTCAGCCAGGGGGAAATGAGGTCGCGAGCTCACGCCTTACTGGATCAAGTCGCTCTCTCGCCTGACATAGAAGAAAAACTGCCTATGGAATTGAGCGGGGGGCAACGACAACGGCTCGCGATTGCCCGCGCGTTGATACTTGAGCCGAAGTTGCTGATTCTCGATGAAGCGCTATCGGCACTTGATTGCTCTGTGCAGGCGCAAATCGCAAATCTTCTGGTGGAACTGCAAAGGGCGCGCGCCATGACGTATCTCTTCATCACACATGACATGGCCATGGCCGCGCATCTAGCTGATGAGATCGCGGTGATGAGCAAAGGCCGGATTGTCGAGCAAGGCGCGCTGGACAAAGTCCTGAAACAACCAGAGAGTGCGATTACGCGTGGGCTTTTGGCAGCCGTGCCTCGCTTGGATTTTGCCGGATCGCGGATATCGGAGTCGTGATGCCTTATTTGCTGCGCAGATTCGGGCACGCTGTTTTCTTGCTTATCGGGGTCTCTTTACTTGCGTTCATCTTTACGGTCCTTGCTCCCGGAAATTATTTCGACGAGATGCGCCTGAACCCGCAGATTGCCCCGGAGACTATCAGAGCGCTGCGGGCCCAATATGAACTTGATCGTCCACTGCCCATGCGCTATGCCCATTGGGTGAGTTCGGTGCTCCGGGGTGACATGGGATTTTCGTTCGCCTACAACAGTCCCGTGGCGCCGCTGCTGTTGGTACGCGCGCGAAATACTTTGCTTTTGACGGTAACGGCTATGCTTCTTGCGTGGGGAGTTGCGCTGCCCCTAGGCATGTGGAGCGCGGAACATCAAGGAGAAGTGCCGGATCGCCTGGTTTCGTCGGGAACGGCGGCGCTTATGGTCATTCCGGATTTGGCGCTGGCGCTCGGCCTCCTGGTTATCGCTGTTAAGACCAGATGGTTTCCGACGGGAGGAATGATTTCGCTGCATTTTGATGATCTCTCGTTTCTCGGACAGGCCCGCGATTTGCTTTTCCACATGGCTTTGCCGATTGCGGCGCTTGTGCTTTCTGTGCTTCCACTGCTCGTCCGCCATGTGCGCGCGGCCGTCGCGGAAGTGCTCGATGCTCCATTTCTCCTGGCTGCGGAAGGACATGGCATTCCGCGAGGGACCTTACTCTACCGGTACGCGCTTCCTGCCGCCGCAAATCCGCTTATTTCACTCTTCGGGTTCAGTGTTGGGACGTTGTTGAGCGGTTCGTTGCTCGTTGAAGTGGTGATGAGCTGGCCGGGGCTGGGGCCCTTCTTGCTGGAAGCGATCCTGGCGCGCGATTTGTACGTCGTCATTGGCGGCGTTCTGCTCTCCACGCTCTTTTTGGTTGGCGGGAATTTCCTTGCAGATCTTCTCCTCTATTGGGCTGACCCACGGATTCGAACGGAGGCCCGCACTTGAAAGAGAAGCGCGCCGTCTCGATTTGGGTTGTCGTACTTGTCGCGCTCCACGCGATTGTGATCTTTGCAGGTTTTTTTGCGCCTTGCGATCCGATAGAACAGGACCGAAAGAGCCCATACCTGCCTCCCATGCGGGTTCACTTTGTGGATGCCCTGGGCCATTTTCATGCGCGGCCATTTGTTTACGCGATGCAGCTTCGTGAAGGCACGTTTGACCAGTATGTAGAAAATGCAGCCCGTCCTCTTCGACTGAGGTTCTTGGTGCATGGTGCGAGGTATCAGTTGCTGGGATTCGTGCCAATGCGCTTGCATTTATTCGGAGCCGAAAACGAGAGGATTTATTTGTTGGGCAGTGATTCGTACGGACGCGATCAGTTGTCCCGGTTCCTCTATGGTGGTCAGGTTTCCTTGTTTGCTGGACTCTTGGGAGCTGGAATCACGCTGGTCCTCGGTCTGTGTATTGGTGCGCTGGCAGGTTTTTACGGCGGTTGGCGAGATGATTTGCTGATGCGTCTCGCGGAACTGTTCCTGGCGTTGCCGTGGCTTTATCTTCTTTTTGCCCTTCGCGCTTTCTTGCCGCTTGCTGTAAGCCCGCTTCAAGCGTTCTTTCTCATCATCGCTGTGCTCGGCGGCGTTGGCTGGGCGCGACCCGCAAGGTTGGTCCGCGGAGTGGTGCTGAGCGCAAAAGAGACAGACTTCGTGCGTGCGGCTCGCGGATTCGGGGCCACGGGTGGATATTTGTTGCGCCGCCATATTCTTCCAGAGGCGTCGAGCGTGTTGTTGACACAAGCGGTGATTCTCGTGCCGCAGTTCGTGCTTGCGGAAATGACGCTCTCTTTCGTGGGGTTGGGCGTTCCTGAACCGGTTCCGAGCTGGGGAAGTCTTCTCTCCAGCCTGCAGCAGTACAGCGTACTGGTTTCTTACTGGTGGATGTATTTGCCCGGGCTCATCATGGTGCCTTTCTTTCTAGGATACCTCGGACTGGGGAGCTGGTTGCAGCAGTATGGAGAGCCGTACAAGATAGAGGAGTAGTTTGGGGGGTTCGAGTGAGCATACCGGGAGCGGATTGCTCGTGGCGAAGAGTTTTGGCTGGTTTGCTCGTAGCCCTCGTCTGGATCTTTGTGCAGCCTCTTACGGCCCTTCCCCAACAGAAGAATGGCAAAGAAGAATTCCTTGAGTTGCCTGGAGAGATTGGACGGTCAGGAGGACGAATCGTTGTCGCCCTCCGCGCAGAACCAAAAACACTGAATCCCCTGATTGCTGCGGATGCCAACTCACGCGAGGCCATTAGCGTGATGCAGGCGGACCTGGTGCACATCAACCGCACGACGCAGTTGACGGAGCCTGCGCTTGCGAAGTCCTGGAAAATTTCGCGCGACGGACTGCAATATACGTTGGTGTTGAGACGCGGAGTGAAATTCTCCGATGGTTACCCGCTGGACGCTGATGACGTGCTCTTCACGTTTCGTGTGTATTTGGATGAAAAAGTGCATGCGCCACAACGCGATCTATTGATTTCTGACGGCAAACCCATCGCCTTCCGCAAGGTGGACTCGCAAACGATCGTTTTTCAACTTCCGAAACCCTATGGCGTGACGGAGAGGATGTTTGATGGATGGGCAATCCTGCCCAAACACCTGCTGGAAAAACCATACGAAGAAGGCAAAATTGGGCAACTCGGAACTCTGGCGACTCCTCCGACTCAATGGGCGGGCCTCGGCCCATTCCGGCTGAAGGAATATGTTGCCGGCCAGCGTTTGGTGCTGGAGCGCAATCCCTATTACTGGAAAACGGATGCGAAAGGGAATAGGCTGCCCTATCTTGACGAGTTGGTCTTTCTCTTTGTGCCCAGCGCAGACGCTCAAGTGTTGAGATTTCAATCCGGCGAGACGGATTTGATCAGCCGGTTGGGCGAGGAGAATTTTTCAGTGCTCTCGCGCGAGCAAAAAGACTACACCATGGTGGATGCCGGACCCGGACTCGAATACAACTTTCTGTTTTTCAATTTGAGCGAGCCTGGAGACAAGGCTTCTGCGGAAACTCTTCAAAAACTAAAATGGTTTCGAGAAGTAAAGTTCCGGCAAGCTGTTTCGGCCGCCATCGACCGCGAGGCGATTGTGCGGCTCGTTTACCAAGGGCGGGGTAGCGCGCTGTGGGGGCTGGTCACTCTCGGGAATCGTCGTTGGAGAGACGAGAGGCTGCCGCACCCTCCGCGCTCGCTTGACCAGGCGCGTGCGCTTCTGAAACAAGCGGGTTTTTCGTGGAGCGCAGGTTCGAACGGTGAATCGGGGCTGCTTGACTCGAGCGGGAAGCCTGTGGAGTTCTCCATTATCACCAACTCCTCTAATGCCGACCGCTCTAGGATGGCTGCACTAATTCAAGATGACCTGAAGCAGCTTGGAATGCGCGTTCAGGTCGTTCCTTTGGAATTCCGCTCGTTGCTCGACCGAGTCACGCAAACGAAAGAATACGACGCCTGTGTGCTGGGAATTGTCAGTCCCGACGCCGACCCGAATGGCGACGTCAACGTCTGGCTGTCGAGTGGTGGCCTGCATCTTTGGAGCCCTTCGCAAGCTCATCCTGCCACTCCTTGGGAGGCAGAGATCGACCGGCTGATCAACGAGCAAATGTACGCCCGCACGTTTGAACAGCGGAAGAAGCTCTACGACCGGGCACAGGAGATTCTCTGGGAATATCAACCCATGATTTTTCTGGCCAGCCCGGATATCCTAGCAGGTGCCAGAAAGGCGGTAACCAACTTTCACCCAGCAGTGCTGGAACCTTACGTGCTTTGGAACGTGGAACAACTCTATCTCAGGAATGATGCGGTCAACGCCACTCGATGAGCCCCACCAGCTCAAAAACCGGCAACACTCAGGGTGTCGTTTCGAATGACACGCTTCTTGTCAAGGAGTGCCTGGCCGGCAGTGAAGAGGCCTGGTCATTGTTGATCGAAAAATACAAGGCCTTGATCTACTCGATTCCAGTGAAATACGGACTTCCGCCACAGGAAGCTGCGGATGTTTTTCAAGCGACATGCATGGAGCTTTTGGCACGCCTGCCGGAAATCCGCGAGCCGCGCGCTCTGCCGAAATGGCTCATGCAAGTGGCCCACCATGAGAGTTATCGCTGGAAGAAGCAGGGTCAGCGCGTAGTCAGCCGCGATGCGGACGAAGACCTGCCTGAACCCGAAATTCCGCCCATTGCGGAAACTTTGGTGCAACAAACGCAGGCAGAGCAGATCCTGCGCGAAGCCATGGCTTCTTTGACCCCACAGTGCCGCCGCCTGGTAGAGCTGCTTTTTTATGAAGTTCCCGCGCGGCCCTATACGGAGGTTGCCAAAGAGCTGGGACTTGCCGTCGGCTCTATCGGATTCACGCGCCAGCGGTGTATCGAGCGGCTCCGCCGGCGACTCGAAGATTTAGGTTACTCCTGATGCCCGCAACCCGTAGTAAAGATTCAACGGGCGAATTGATCGCTCAGCTGGCTCAGCTCTTGACCGAAGTGGATCGCCGAAAATTCCTGGGGCGGCACCGCGGAATCATCCGCAAACAATTTGTCGAACGGCTTGCGGAGCAGGTCGTCGAGCGCGTTCGAGTAAGTACGCAAGAGGCTCTGCATCTTGCGGAAGCAGCCATTCTGATTGGCGGGCGCTTGAAACGAAAAGACGCTCTGGCGCTCAGCTTGCGTGCCAAGGCCAACGCTCTTTACTCCTCCGGTGACAATCGGGCGGCCACGGAGCTTCACCTGCGGGCCTTCGAGTTGTATGAATCCGCCGGGGATTGGAAGGAGGCTGCGCGAACTTTGAGCAGCTCCATCCAGCCATTAATTCTCCTAGGCGAATACGATCAGGCGTTCCGGGCCGCGGATCGGGCAAGAGAGATATTCACTCGTCTCGATGACCAACGGCGCCTTGCAAGATTGGAAATCAATGTCGGTAACATCTATCACCGCCAGGATCGATTTGAAGAATCCATCGCTCATTACGAGCGAGCTTACCAGGGCCTGATTCCTTACAAAGATGTGGAAGGCATCGCCGTCGTGCTCAGCAACATGGCGGTTTGCCTTATCAGCCTGAACGACTTTGCCCGCGCTCTGGCTACTTACCAGAGAGCGCGTTCCTTTTGTTCAGAGCACAACATGCCGCTGTTGGTTGCTCAGGCGGACTACAACATTGCGTACTTGTATTACCTCCGCGGCGAATACAGCCGCGCGATTGAAGCACTCTACGCCGCAAGGCGCGCTTGCGAAGCTACCGGCGACGCCTATCACCTTGCCCTTTGCTACTTGGATTTGTCCGATATTTACCTGGAACTGAATCTTAGCGAAGAAGCTCGAGAAATGGCCCACGAAGGCTTTCTTCGATTCGAACGGCTCGGGATGGGCTACGAGGCTGCAAAGACGCTGGCCAACGAGGCGACCGCATACGGGCAGCAGGGGAAAACGGTGCAAGCGCTGGAGCGTTTTGCGAAAGCGCGCGAAATCTTCGTGCGCGAAAACAACCTTGTTTGGCCATGGCTGATTGATCTTTATCAGGGACTATTGCTTTTCCAGGAAGGCCGTTACTTCGAGGCCAGACGCCTGTGCAATTCGGCTGCGGCATTCTTCGATCAATCGGCGCTTTCGGGCAAAGCCGTGATGGCGCACCTTTTGCTGGCGCAAATTGCTCTCCAAGTGGAGGACCGTGCGGCGGCGGACCTGGAGACGCGAGCCGCTGTTGCGAGGCTCTCTGGCTTGCAGACGCCTGTTCTGGTTTATCAAGCGCATTTCCTCCAAGGGGAGATTGCCCGGGCCCGGGGCCAAAAACAGGAAGCGCACTGTGCATATCTGAAGGCAAGAAAAGCGCTCGAAACCTTGCGCAGCCGACTGCAAGGCGAGGAATTGAAGATTTCCTTCGTAAAAAACAGGATGCAAGTTTACGAAGCGCTCGTTTCTCTTTACCTGAGCGGTGGGGACGCAGCGACCTCCACGGAAGAGGCTTTTGCGTGCATCGAAGCCGCCAAGTCGCGCAACATGATAGAGATGATTTTCCAGAGTGGACAGAGCCTCCCGCTAGGCGAGACGGGACAAAGCGATTTGGTCCGGCGGATTCGGAATTTGCGTGAGGAACTGAATTGGTACTACCACCGCATCGAACTTGAACAATTGCGGCCCGAAGCGAAGTCTCGTGAAAAGCTCGAAAATCTGCAGGAGATTGCGCAGTCTCACGAAAAAGAGTTACTGCGGACTTTGCGCGAACTCCCTGCGCACGAGCGGGAAAACGCTACGCTGGAAGCGCCGGCCGACTTTTCGTTGAGAAAGCTCCATGCCACGCTGCCAGAGAACGCAACGCTGGTCGAGTATTTCATCGCGGGCGAGCAACTGGTCGCGGCTATCATTTCGCGCGATTGCGCCCGAATTTTGCCCGTGACCATGCTTTCCCGCGTAGCGCATTTATTGCAACTGCTGCGCTTTCAAGTCTCCAAATTTCGCATGGGCAACAATTATGTGCAGCGATTCGAAGCTCCCCTTCTGCGAGCTACGCAAAGCCATTTGGAATCCCTCTATAGCGAGCTAATCGCGCCGCTGCGAATGTTTCTTCACGGAAGCCATCTCATCTTCGTGCCCCACGGCCCTCTTCACTTTCTGCCATTTCATGCCTTGAAAAACGGGGACGAATACCTGTGTGATGCGTTCACGGTTTCCTACGCTCCCAGCGCGACGGTCTTCTCGCTGTGCCAGCAAAAAGCATCAAGCAATGTCCCCGGTTCACTCGTGCTGGGTATTGCGGACGAGCGCGCTCCGCAGATCCTGGACGAAGTGCGCAGCGTGAGCTCTTTGCTGCCTCGTTCTTCTCTCCACCTGGGGGAGCAGGCGACCTCTTCGCTGCTTCGGGAAAAGGGGGCTGAAAGCGGGCTGCTCCATATCGCCACTCATGGAATGTACCGGCAGGACAACCCGATGTTTTCGGGGATTCGTCTAGGCGACGGATACCTGAATCTGTACGACCTCTACCAGATGAAGCTGAATGCCAGGTTGGTGACGCTGAGCGGCTGCGCGACGGGCATGAATTTCGTGGCCGCCGGCGACGAATTGCTAGGCCTTCAACGGGGCTTGTTTTGCGCTGGGGCAACAACCTTGCTGCTTTCTCTATGGGACGTTCACGATGAAAGCACAGCTCAACTGATGGGGCATTTTTACCGGCATTACATTCAAAGCGCCGACATGCCGGCGGCGTTGCAACATGCCATGCGCGAACTGCGCCGGGAGAAGCCGCACCCTTTTTACTGGGCACCATTTGTTCTTGTTGGGAAACTGACTGATTCTAAAGGGCTTGAATAAAGACACCGGATTCCATTTTAGGGTGGCCACCTGTCTATTTTTTGGCCCTTTGCCTTCCCTTATAGAAAGAGCGATTCTCAGCCCTGGGGGATTGGCCAAGGAAGGAAAGGACTTCGGGGGGAACGATGAAGCACTTTACGACGGAGGAGTGGATCGATTTCGTGAATCAGGCAGTTTCTCCGAGTGAGTTAGAGGAAATGGAGAAACACCTGAAAGAGCAATGCAAACGGTGTCAGGAAACGGTTTCCATGTGGCGCCTCGTGCAGAAGTCGGCAGCGGCGGAAAAGAATTACCAGCCGTCGGCGGACACAGTAAGGGTTGTGAAAGCGGCGTTTGCCGCAGCTGGTTTGAAAGGCCAAAGAAAGGAATCCAGGAGCCGGATTTCGGTTCTCTTCGACAGCTTCCAGCAGCCCGTTGTCGAAGGGGCCCGGTCAACGGCAACCGATTCAACCCTAAGACAAATGCTCTATCGCGCGGATCCATTTCAGATTGATCTGACAATCGAAGCTAAACCTGGCAGCAACGATCTCATGGTTACAGGGCAGCTCCTGAACGTGAGCCATCCCGGAATCGCCGGTAAGGATGTGCGCGTCACGCTCTCGAATTTGCGCGGTCACGTCGTGCATGCGGTTAGCAACCAAAACGGGGAGTTTGCTTTTGAGATCAAGAACAGCGGAGACCTGCAAATCACGTTTGCGGACACGGACGGCGTGCCTATTGTAATTTCCCTTCGCGATGCGCTCGGCCGCATCCGGCAGGATGACAAATGATTTTTGAACCCTTTCCAAATTGGCCGCGCAGCGCGCTTTCGGTACGAAAGTACCAAGCGCGATGGACAATTCGGGAGGCCGGGAAGACACAGTCGTACTATTGGACCGGAAGGATTCACCCGCGAGACTAGCTGGGCAAACATCCGGGCGATAGCTGAGGAATTCACTTCTTGGGAGGCCCTCCGAGGGTCGTAATCTATGAAACGCAGGACAACCACAATCTTCGCCCTGATCGTCCTAATGTTCACATGTTCCCGGCCGGCGGCCGCTCAGAACCGCTACATCGTGCAAACCACCGGCGGCCTGTCCTCCGTCTTGAATCTTTGCAATCTTCTCGGCTGTCAGGTCCAAGGATCCTTGGACGGACAAATTGGCAAGACCTATCTGGTCACTTCGTCCGGGAATCTTATCGCCAATCTTGTCAACGGCGCAGTGAATCTCGTTGAATCGCTACTCGGGATCGTGAGCATCGAAGCCGATCAGGTCATGCCCCTGCCACAACCGGCTCTTCAAAGCATTCCTTATGGTCTGCGGGACACTTCGCCGGTGAACTATTACGGAACCGTAGTCTGGCATGGCTACGCAGCGCAACCTGCGGCCCAGATCATTCGACTCCAAGATGCCCAGAATGGATTTAGCATCGGCGGCACTGGCATCGTGGCGCTCATCGACACGGGCGTTGATCCCAATCACCCGGTTCTACATCCGGTTCTTCTCCAAGGCTACGATTTTACTCGCAACCAGCCGGGTGCTTCAGAGTGGCTCGATGTCACCGGCGCCCCGATTGCGAACCAGAATGTTCAAGGTCAACAGCCTGGGTATGTACAGCAATCCACCGCGGCTGTTTTGGATCAGTCAACCGCTGCCGTTTTGGATGGCTCGCCATACGTTGCCTTCGGACATGGAACAATGACTGCCGGTTTAGTGCACCTTGTCGCTCCCAATGCCAAGCTGCTTCCTCTCAAGGCCTTCTCTGCGAATGGGACCGGCTATCTTTCCAACATCGTCGCCGCTCTCTACTACGCCACCCAGAATCATGCGAACGTAGTGAATATGAGTTTCGACCTCAGCTCTTCGTCACCCAGCTTGCAAAATGCGGTTTCTTACGCCAATAAAGCTGGCGTCGTCCTCGTGGCGGCAGCCGGCAACGAAAGCACCAACGCGAAGGTATATCCGGCGGCCATGAATGGCCAGGTTGTGGGCATCGCTTCGACGACGAATTGGGATGCTCGCTCATCCTTTTCTAATTATGGTTCCGCGGATGTCTGGATTGCGGCTCCAGGAGAAAACGTAATCAGCACTTATCCTGGTGGGACTTACGGAAGCGAGTCCGGTACGTCATTCAGTTCGCCTCTGGTTGCCGGCACCGTAGCTCTGATGCTCAGTGCCAAGCAGTCGGGTTTCAACCAGTCGCAGGTTGCGAATGCTCTGGCGAACGCCCAAGCCCTTACGCCGGACCTGAATCATGGCCGACTCAATGTTTATCAAGCTGTTTCGGCTTGGGTGAACGGTTCGAGCTCATCGGGTTCTGGTTCAAGTTCAGGCTCATGCTTCGTGCTCTGTCTGTAATCGCTGATGTTCAAGGGTGAAATTCCGGCGCCGATAGGAGGCTCTCCGCTTCTTTCGGCGCCGGAGTCCCTCCGGATCAAGGAACTTGAAGAGCGGGCTTCTGCGTTGCGCAATTCGGTCATTTGCGCCTTCAACCAGCTACTCGACCTAAAGGATCTCAATACTGGAGTTCACAGCACGCGCCTCGCGGAATGGGGAATGCGCGTGGGGCAGGAACTCGGCCTCGAAGAAGCTGCGCTTCAAAATCTCGAAGTCGCGGCGCTCCTGCATGATATTGGCAAGGTAGGTATACCGGACTCCATTCTTCGCAAGCCGGGACGCCTCGACTCGGAAGAATACGCGCTGATGAAGAAACACCCCGAATATGGCTGGGCGGTTCTTCGCATGCTTCCAGGATTTGAACGCGCCGCGCTGGACATTCTTCACCACCATGAGTTTTTCGACGGCAAAGGATACCCTGCGGGCCTGAAGGAGTCGGAGATTCCCATTGTCTCGAGGATTGTTTCAGTCACGGACGCTTTTGACGCCATGGTTTCTTCGCGTCCCTACCGGAAAGGTTTGCCCTTCGAAGAAGCCATTCGGCGGCTATCCGAGTCGAGCGGAACTCAATTCGACCCTGTCGTTGTAAAGTGCTTCCTGTCATTTGCAGGGGACGAAATGTCTACCGTCTTCGCAGCAGCAGGTACCTCGGTCACTTCTGCCCTCTAAGCGCTCTCTTTGGTTACCAGTCACCCCTTGGAGTCACGCAGTATGGGCACCAGCGTGCCTTGACGCCGCAAAAGCCGCGGGCGCAATTGCGTAAAGCTGGCTGCTCCAAAAGCACAGCCCGATAGTCCTCGCGAACTTACTCCGGAAACTGCCTGGCGTAGACGATAGGCCGGCTGCGGTTAAACATTAAACAACCTTGGTTTTTGATTTCGATTGCCCGAGCATTTGTCGCATGGCCACCGTAGACCCGGGAGCGCGCTTTTCCCGCCAGCCTTCCAGGCGCTTGCAGGTTTCTTCAATATTCTGAAACAGGTGAGGATTCTTGAAGGCGGAGCGCCAGGTGGGAACGATGGTGCGCATGCGGTCCCACACCACCCAGATTTCCCCGTTGCTCTCAAAAAACAGCTCGTCGTTGATCAGGCCGCGATTGACGATGCTAGCCACCATTTCCCAGTAGCTGATCACCATGCGGATGTAAGTGTTCTCTTCGCTGCCTTGAGGATATTTCTCGATCATGTCTTCAGGGGATGTGGGGTGGAAGTTCTCGGTAAACCAGGCGCGCGCCTGCCGCAAACGCGGCTCGCGCCTCAAATCGTAAAGCCGCAGCATGAGGTTCACTTCGTCATAAGTAATTTGGGCCATGGCGAATCCTCCTGGGCTAACCTGCAGTATCCGGCTGCGCTGCTTCCTGCAAGGAATGAGAAACGCCGGTAAGTTCGATGCGCTGGACGCTCGAAACGGGTATTCCTTGCCTGAGAAACTCTGCCTGAATGCGCCGACGCAACTCTCGGGTCACTTCGTCTTGCCGCGTCGGCACCGTTCGTACCTGCAGCCGAATCGTCGAAGCGGTGCGATCGAAATCCTGGACGCCAAGGATTCGGGGACCATCCACGAGGGCCTGCGACCATGCAGGATCACCTCGCAATGCGGCTGCGGCGGCCTCCAAGGCTTTTAATGGTTTCTCGACGGATGTCTCAGGCGCAAGGGAAACGTCAACAAAGGCTTGCGACCAATCGCGGCTCAGATTGCTGACGGTCCGAATCTCGCCATTGGCGATAGTCACTAGGGCTCCGCGGTCGTCACGAAGAACGGTCCGTCGAAGGGTGAGATGTTCAACGCGGCCGCTATAGTTCGAAATCTGGACGGTGTCGCCTACTACAAACTGGTCTTCCAAGACAATGTAAAACCCTGCAATTACGTCGCGCACCAGTGTTTGCGCACCGAATCCTAAAGCCAGGCTGGCCAAGCCCGCAAGAGTGACGGCAGGCAGGATGTTGATCCCGAGTTTGTCGATGGCAGTCAGAAGAGCTACGGCCCAGACCACCTTGCTCCCAGTGCTGTAAAGAATGCTTGCCAGCGTGCGCGTTTGCTGTTCGCGGAGCTGTGCCTGGCGAGACTGCGCTGTGGCTTGCTTAACGATTAGCTTTGTGGCCGCGCGGAGCAGGCTGTTCGACAGCAGCGCAAGTACAAGGATGCCCAAAAGTTGCAGGGCATGAGGAAGCATCAAGTCCACCCAATGATTGAAAGAACCAGGCATGATTTCCAAGAGAGGGGGAGTATAACATTGGAGGACGGTTCAGAAGCACAGACCTGTGCTGTGGATAGCGTTGAAAGGCCAAAGGGAGTTTTTGATGATGAAATCGAGACGAAAATTCTTGACCGTGTTTCTAGCCTCGAGTGTGCCTCTTGGCGTCATGGGCTGCGCCTTGAGTGCCCAGGAGAGCCAGACCAAACCGCCGGTCAAACCGCCGACCAAGGACGAAGATCCTGAGGAGCCGAAGATCGACTCCAAGGCGATGCTGGAATCCAACCAGAAAGACATCAAGAAAAACATTGAGCGGCTCTATCAATTGGCCAGCGAATTAAAGGCCGAGGTGGAAAAAACCGACTCAGTGCAGGTGCTTTCCGTGGTCATGCTGAAGAAGGCGGAGGCAATTGAAAAGCTGGCAAAGGGCATTCGTTCTCGGGCGATTGGCTAGTGTAACATTCGGAAGGCAGGGCAGTGGGGCCTAGGAATGCGGCTAGCATGAGCGCATGAGGCGAGTTAGAATAGAGAGTGTCGACACGTTCCACGCCGCGCGCCCGTAGCTCAGATGGATAGAGTACATGCCTCCGGAGCATGGGGTCGTGAGTTCGAATCTCACCGGGCGCGCCATAATCAAAGGGTCCGGCCCGGAGACATGGGCTGCACAACGTACCTACGACATGGGTAACACTTTTGGGCCGAACGGATTTTCGAGTGGTTCGAGCACCCGAGTCTCCAGATCGAAGTACCCCAAATCATAATCCATAAAGCTTACCAGCCAGATGTCGTCTTGCACTTCCTTGATGCCGACCGCCTGC
>DATEGO010000113.1:0-14334 GCA_035280065.1 Candidatus Acidiferrum sp. | reverse complement strand
CGCGTGCCGTGTGTGTCGAATCGACTTTCTGCTTGTGTTATTGGACGCAACCAGCAAACTGATTCGCGACGGATTCCCGAGGATCTCGGCCTGTCGGAAGAGATGCAGCACCCGACAGGCGCGAATGGAGTTTTTTGTAGGGACAGCATTCGGTCTTCGTGCCGAATGCTCGTCAATTTTTCGGCGAGCGTGAACTCTAAGTCTTTGAGAATCAGTCGGCCCGATTTCTTGGTCTAACGAAAAGTGTTCGAAAAATTCAGATGTTGGAACCAATGTGGAACCAACCGTTCAGGTGGCGTGATTTCGATGGCTGTATTAGAATGAAAACAAAACTGTTGCGCCGTTCCCCGGTAGCTCAATGGTAGAGCATTCGGCTGTTAACAGAGAACCTCAAATCCAATAACTCGTTTCTCTGGCGTGAGTTAACAGCTTCCGGGCCATCCCCAAACACCTTTTTCTTGTCCCCCAGATGTCCCCAGCTACTGCTTTTCCGCGGGCCGCTGTATTGTTTCCTATTTCTGGGCGCGTTTGAACCCGTAGTTGCAAACTGGCGTTATTCCTGGATTGCCGTTAGTTGGGACTGGGGGATTACTTCCGAATTGCTGGCGATTCGGCAGTTTCGTTTATCGAACCACAAGCTTTCTTTCCGATAGGAACCAGAATAGCCAATATGCCGTCTCTTGTAGTAGCAAGGCCGAGGTGAGTAGGAGATCATGAAAGAGCCGCATCTTTCCAAAGCCGAAACTCGCATCCTAGAATAGTACTGGAAACTCGGGACCGCGTCGGTGCGCGAGGTCCTGGAAAGCCTGCCCGAGGATGAACGCGTTGCTTACACAACAGTGCAGACGCTCGTCTACAGGGCTGGAGGAGAAGGGCGCGCTGCGAAAAGTAAAGAAGATCGGCAATACCCAGCTGTTTCAGCCATCCCTCAGTAAAAGCCAACACCGCAGCAGGCTGGTACGCGATTTGCTCGATCTGTTCGGCGGCTCGCCGCGTTTGCTGGTCTCCAATTTGCTCGAGAATGGCGCGCTTACGCTACGGGACCTTAAGGCATTGCAGAGTGCAGACCGCAGTGATAGGAACAGTGATAAGAACTGCCGCACTCGAGGAGGCAAACGTGCATGAACATATCGCACGCGCGATGTATCGCTTTAGCGTTCACCTGCTGTTTGCTTCGATGGTCGCCTCGGCGGCGTGGGCATTGACATCAATTCTGCGCGCGAGCGCCACCACGAAATATTGGATCTGGGCTCATCGGGAAAGTTTTGTATGCAGCCGAAAATCAGGTGCATGGCCTCGCCAACGATGCCTTTTAGCGTTCGCCGTGGGAAGAAAATGAAGAACGCGAGGCTCGGCTCGCTAGTGAGTTGCCCCCGATTCCTGGCGATTGGGCTACTCGTCCAGAATCTCTTCTATCCCTTTCCGGATCGCGGTTCGGGACCGCAAATTCCATGTAACCGAGGCCGAGCCAGGCCGCACTCACACATAGAGGTGTCGCTATGCATCAACTGATTCAGGATCTTCGCTATGCCCTGAGGCAATCCGGGAAGAATCTCGGCGTCACGCTGGCCGTGGTTCTGGTCCTCGCCTTTGGCATCGCCGCGAATGCCGTCACGTTTACGGTTCTGAAGGCCACGCTCCTTCGCCCGCTGCCGTACCCTAATCCCGACCGGCTTGTCCAGCTCTGGAATTCCCGCGATAAGGGGACCGCTTCCTCCTTCGAATTCTCCTACCCCGATTTCGTTGACTACCGCGACCATAACGACGTCTTCGAGATTCTAGACGGCTATTCCAATCGCGGCGCAACAGTGCGTGGTCCCCAGGGGGCGGAGAGACTTATTCTCACTGTTTGCGGAGCGAAATTCTTCGATGTTCTTCAGGTCAAACCTTCGCTGGGCCGTCTTTTTCTGCCTCTGGAGGATCTGCCACAGGGGCAACTCTCGGCCGTTCTGTCCTACAAGGGCTGGCATCGCCGCTTCGGGGGCGATCCGGGTATTGTCGGGAAGACGATCGTGATCAACGACGAGCCGCGCACCATTGTCGGCGTGCTACCGCGCGAGTTTGTATTTGCTCCAAGTAATTCCACGGAGATTTGGATGCCGGTCCGCATCCTGGGTTGGATGCAACGCCGCAATGCTCACTGGTTCCACCCCGTCGGACGCCTGAAGCCTGGCGTGAATTTGCGTCAGGCGCAAGCCGCGCTCTCGAACTTCGCCATCCAGCTTGGACGCGAGTATCCCGATTCCAACGCGGACCTAAGGGTACAGGTTGCCGATTTGCGAGAGGACATCGTGGGACCCGTCCGGCCGGTGCTAGTTCTCCTCATGGCCGTTATGGGATGCTTCCTGCTCATCATCTGCGGCAACCTCGCAGGCCTTTTGCTCACGCAATCCATCGGCCGCCAAAAGGAGATTTCCATACGTCTCGCGCTCGGGGCGCGTCGCTGGCGCATCATGCGGCAGCTTTTGACCGAGAGTTGCGTGCTCTCCGTCTTCGGAGGACTCGCTGGGGCTGCGCTCAGTATCTGGCTGCTCCCTACGACACTCGCGAGCATCCCGAAGGATGTGCTAATGGCCATGCCCGCGTGGCAGGGTCTTCACGTGGACTTTGGCTTTCTCCTGGTCGCGCTGGCTCTGGCAGTGCTGACGGGAATCATCTTCGGACTCGCACCGGCGCTGCTGTCGTTTCGTCCGCAGCTTCGCGCCACGCTACAGGAAAGCGGCCGCTCGTCCGCAGGCCGCGGTCGCAACCGCTTGCGCAACGTCCTTGTGGTCGCGGAAATCGCGCTGGTCGTCGTGCTGCTGCACGGCGGTGGCCTGATGCTAAAGAGCCTCGCGACCGTGTTGCACGTGGATCCGGGCTTTGAAACCAACAACCTGCTGACGATGAGCATCGGGCTGCCCAACAAGAAATACTCGAAGGACGCGGACTTGGTGGCCTTTCATCACAACCTGCTCGAAAAGCTGAACGCGTTGCCCGGTGTGCTGAGCGCCGGGGAGATAGACACTCTGCCTCTCACTGGCGGACGCAACACCTCGATGTTCGTCCGCGAAGGGCATCGCAGCGCCACCAACAAGGAGGCGATAGAAGCGAACAGCCGCGACATTAGCCCCAACTACTTCACTGTCATGCATATTCCGCTTCGCGCGGGCCGATTCCTCGATGAGCGCGACCGAGGAGCCTCGCCGCACGTAGTCATCATCAATCAAACGCTGGCTGACCGGGCTTTCCCTCATGAGGACCCAATCGGCAAACGCATCGACTTTACCTTCTCGAAAGTGCCAAATCTCTGGGAGATCGTCGGCATCGTGGGAGATGAGAACGCCACGGCGCTCGACGCCAAACCCAACCCCATCATCTATGACTCCATGGCGCAGTCGCCCGACTCCAATGTGAGCGTCGTGGTTCGCACGAAGGTGCCGCCGCAGAGCTTGTCCCTTTCGGTGCAGCAGGTGATCCGAGAGATTGATCCCGATGTGCCGATCTCCGATGTGGAAACGATGTCTCAAATGATCTCCGAATCCCCTTCGATTTTTCTGCGCCGAACGTCGGCCTACCTGATCGCCGCGTTCGCCGGCCTTGGGCTTGTGCTCGCTGCCGTGGGCCTCTACAGCTTGCTGGCCTACGGCGTCTCACAGCGCACGCGTGAACTTGGAATTCGCCTCGCACTTGGCGCGCAACCCCGCGACGTGTTCCGTCTAATTATCGGCGGCGGATCCAGGCTCGCCGTGGCCGGTGTCGTGCTCGGTGCTGCCGCTGCACTCGGCGTCTCGCAGTTAATCGCAACATTCTTGTTCGGCGTGAAGCCTGACGACGCAGCGACGCTAATAGCTGTGAGTGTATTGATGTTTCTCGTCGCCTCTCTCGCTACAGCGCACCCTGCACGTCGAGCCACGCGGGTGGACCCTATGGTCGTCCTACGCGAAGAGTGACCGCGGTGCGATCTTTTGCTGCTGCTGAAGGATGAGGGGTACAGAGTGCACGTCGGACTCCACAAGTAATCCACTTGCCGGAAAACGCGCAATCTAGAAGTGCCGTTTTCCCAACGAGGTTATTCGGGCTTGAATCGAGGTTGTAGGTTTCTACCCACGTCCCAAAGAATTGAGGAATCCTGGCAGGCTCCAGCTATTCCGACTTGCACTATAGCAGATTCTGGAATATAGTCGGTCCGTATGGCCCGTCGACTCGAGGACGATCGCTCCCCAGAAACCTTCCTCCCTTTGCGCCGCGACACCTTCCAGATCTTGGTCTCGCTGGCCGATCGCGATTGCCACGGATATGCGATTCTTCGAGACATAGAAGAACGGACGGGCGAGGTGCGCTCTATCACGCCGAGCACCCTCTACAGCTCGATCCACCGCCTGCTCGAAAACGGACTCATCGAGGAACTTGCGGAGCGGCCAGCGGAAGATGACGAACGGAGGCGCTACTACCGTCTCACGGCGGCCGGACGGCGTGTGGCGGAGCTTGAGGCGCGCCGGCTCGAACGCTTGCTCCGAGCTGCTCGCTCGGGCGGCCTGCTCCCGAAACGGACTTAGCCCATGAAGGAGCCGCGTCTCGCACTCTGGGTCTACAGAATGTTGTTGTGGCTTTACCCCGCGCAGTTCCGGCAAGACTACGAGCGCGAAGTTGTGTCCGTTTTCCGGCGCCAGTGGGGATGGCAGCGAGGCCGTGCGGGGACATGGCTGTATTTCTTCGAAGCCTGTCTTTCGATCGTGTGGAATGCGCCCGGAGCGCACCTCGATATGCTGGCGAGCGACCTGTCCTACGCTTTTCGTGCTTTTCGGCGCAGCCCCTGGTTTACCGCTGTTGCCATCGTGACGCTGGCGCTGGGCATTGGAGTCAACGCCGCCCTCTTTAGCGTTGTGAAATCCGTCCTCTACGGGACCCTGCCATACGCCAAGCCCGATCAACTGGTTCGAGTGTGGATCCGCAATCCCAAGCAGGGGTTTGACCACGACATCTCGAACCTGCCGCGGCTCGAAGACTGGCGGCACGCTCCGTGCTTCCAGGGCGTGGCCGGGTTCATTTCCGCAAGCCTGATCTTCACCGGGAGCGCCGAACCGCAGCAGCTTCGCGGAGCCCAGGTGACGGCGGATTTCTTCCGCGTGATGGGCGTTCGTCCGCAGTATGGCCAGGACTTCGACGCCGGCGACGATCAGCAGGGACGCCCTCGCAAGATCGTCATCAGCCATGAATTCTGGCTGCGCCAGTTCGCTGGCGATCTCTCAGTCGTCGGCCGACAGTTGAAGTTGAGCGGCCGCTCTTACGAGGTGACCGGAGTCGCGCCGCCGTTGATCCGCTTGCCGGAGCGCGATCTCGATTTTTGGACGCCGCTCATCGTGGATGATCGTACGCGCCAGAGCCGCGAGGGGTTCTGGCTGAACGTCGTGGGACGCCTGCAGGACGGAATCACCGTCCGCCGCGGGCAGAGCGAGATGGATGCCCTTTCACGTACCCTTTCCGCTGAGCATCCGGAGGACCGCGACCTCGCCGGCGTCGCTTTGGTCAGCCTGAGAGACGACCTTACGGGGCCAATCCGCACGGCGCTCGCGGTTCTCAGCGGAGCCGTCATTTTCATTCTGCTGATTTGCTGCGCGAATATCGCGGGGATGCTTTCGGCACGCGCTGCAACTCGCTCCTCGGAACTTGCGGTCCGGACGGTGCTCGGCGCGGGTCGGTCTCGGGTAGTGCGCCAGTTGCTCACGGAAGCGGTGGTGCTGTTTTTCATTGGGGGCGCAGTCGGAGTCGTGGTCGGATATGGAGGCGTGGCCCTTCTCCTCCGCCTTGTACCCCCCGAACTCCCGCAGTTGCGGGACACGAGGCTAGATCTCACTGTTTCCGGTCTGGCGCTGGCGGCATCCATAGCCGCGGGTTTGCTGTTCGGCGTCTTGCCGGCGCTTCAGGCGTCGCAATACGATCTGGCGAGCAGTATTCGGGAGGGCGGTCGTGGACTTGCCGGTCATAGCTATAGCCGGCGGTTCCGTTCCGTTCTCATCGTGGGAGAGATGGCGCTCGCCGTGATACTTTTCACAGGTGCGTGCCTCCTGATTCGGAGTTTCGAGCGCGTCCAGCAAGTGTCACTCGGCTACGACCCTGGCAACGTGGCCCTCGCGCGACTGCAACTTCCATTCGTTAGGTACGGCAGTGACCCGAAGGTCAAGGAGTTCTACGAACTCGTTCTCGAAGGTCTCGTTCACACACCCGGGATCCAGTCGGCTGCCGGCATCACCAATTTTTTCCTCGGCCGTCTTCCCAACTCTGGTTCTTTTAGTATTGAAGGGCGACCGGACCGGATCGACATGCCGTTAACTGACGACGCGGTCACGCCCGAATTCTTCTCAACGATGAAGATTCCACTGCTCCGTGGCCGATTCTTCGACGACCGAGACCGCGCCGATACGGTGCCGGTGATCATCATCAACCAAGCCGCGGCGGCTCGGTATTGGCCCAACGGCGACCCTATGGGAAAACGCATCACCTTCGACGCTCCCAATAACCCAACCGCACGGTGGTGCACCATTGTTGGTGTCGTCGCCGATACAAGACGAGCTGGCGCCGATCGACCGGTGTTCACCGAATCGTACTACCCGTTCGGGCAGGGCCCCTCGCACACGATGCAAATCCTGATTCGGGGCTCGGGCGCCCGTGCCGCCTTGCAGGCTGCCATTCACACAGTGGATCCCGGTCAGCCGATCACCCGGTTTGCCAGTCTCGACGCCGCTCTCAGTGAGGAGATGGCCTCCCGGCGCTTCACGACGTTCCTCCTCTCCCTGTTTGCGGCTACCGCTCTGGTCATCACGGGGGTAGGACTCTATGGGCTGGTCTCCTACCTGGTGACCCAGCGCCGCAGGGAATTCGGCATCCGCGTGGCACTAGGCGCACAACCCCGTACTGTCCTTTGGATTGTGGTCTCCCAAGTGGGACGTTTGGCAGCTTACGGCCTGGTTGCCGGCGCGCTGGGTGCGTTCGGGTTGGGTCGCCTGATTGATTCCCTACTCTTCGGAGTTACGCGTTTCGATCCCGGCAGCTATTTCACCGCAGCCGCTGGACTGCTCCTGATCGCGCTCGCCGCAGTTGCTTCGCCTGCTATCCGCGCAGTGCGCACAAGCCCCATGATCAGCCTTCGAGCTGAGTAAGGTAAGCTTGGCGGGACTGTTCCATCATTTCAGTCGGAGGATTTACCCCAAGTTGCGCGTTTGACGTGTAGTCGGACCGCGGATCTGCCGGGTAACGGGATCTTGGGCGGATGACGGGCAAGCCAGAAGTAATCCCAGCAGACCCAATTTGCGCCATTACTTCCGCATTGCCGACCACTCGTACGGAATTTTCTGGACAGTTTCCGGGCTGCCGTTATCCATTCGTCTTCGACAGGGTGGCAAGAAGACTGAACTTCAGAGGATCAATTGAAGATCGCCGCTCGTCGTCGCCGCATACCGACCTGATTGAAGTGCGTGAATCTGGTCTCGAAAGAGCATTTCAGCTTCTCTCAAAATCCTAGTCGGAGTTCCGCCAGTGAAGCCTTCGAAATCATGAACCATGTGCATCTGGTCGTAATATCCGGATTCATGCGCCACGTCCGTCCAGGATTTGGCGAATGAGCGAGCCTTGTTGTCGAGAGCCGCTTCGAATCTCACGATTCTCGAATACAGCTTGGGTGGCACGCCGACCTGTTCCATAAAACACCGCTCAAATTGCCGCGCGCTCAATCCTGCATTACTGGCGAGGTCGGCGATTCGAGCATTGCCACGGGCGCAGAGAATTTGGCTTGCCGCTGCTGAAATTCGATCAAAGCGACGCGCTCCGGAAGAATGCTGCAGAAGGAACCGGTCGGCAAAGCGGACGCGCTCTTCGAAATTGCTGGTGCCGCCCAGCAACTGTTCCAACTGCGAGAAAAAGGCGCCAAGGACGGCGTGTGCTTCGTAAGCGTGATCAGTCAATTCGTGAGCGGGAGTCGAGAATAGCCGATGCAATCCAGTTGGCTGGAATAGGATCGCAAAACATTCCGCTGATCCTTGAAACTGCAGTTGGCTGCGACAGTGGGTTTGCAAACCGACGACGGCGGCGCGAGGGCTTGTTTCGATTCGCGACTGGCTCGGATACAAAACTTGGAAACGGTCGCCGAAAATGAAGTCAACGACTGGAAAAGCGCGCGCAGGCACCGGGTGTAAAACTGCGGTTTTCCCGGTTCGGACCACGCGGCTGGCGTAGAACCGGACGTACTCCCGCAGTGGAGGTGCGGGACTGGTAAGGCGAATCGTGTGCATCGCGCTCAGCGAAAGTGTACTACGGAGATGCTCCACTGGATTGTCGCTGATTGGGATTCCACTCACATTTTGGCGAGCCAGCTTACAAATCCGTGCCATGCCGCGCTAGGGCCGATAATTCCAGCTTCAAGCGGTCCAGAAATGAAGATTCCAGCGGCAAGCGCCCACGTCAGTGGATGAACTCCCCTCCTCATCAAGAGCTCCCTTACAACCGCGCCAGCGAGAAAGAAAGATATCGGTATCAGAATGATCGCAGCGGGCAAAGAAGCGAGCCAAGGTACGTGACCGATCAGATGCGCCAGCGGAGCAGGCATCAATGCGATGTTCGCAAACAGCATCAGGCGTTTGTGGATCTCTGGCCGCCGACGAAAAGCGATCGCGGCCGTGACCAGCGTCGAGAACATAAGCAAATCACCAAGAGGGAATATGACCTCGTAAGCGGGGTCGTGCTCAACTCTCAGATCGCCGCTCAGATCAAATCCTCGCCGCACCATGGAAATACAAGTCACATAGCCAAGAGGAATCATCAGTGCCGCGACAACACCGGCAGCTATGCCGACGCGTTTGTGAACAGCGATGTGCCCGCTGGCCACTAGCCTTGCCTGGACCAGAAAGATGCCCAGCCAAATGAAGAACACAATCCCATGCGCGGCGGCAAGCGGCGAAAGCGGAGCCCGCCGTGTCCCGGTATGCACGAGGGAAGGCAGAAATCCGGCTATGGCTACGGCCATCATCGCGCATCCGAAACCAGTAAAGAACCACCGCTCGGTGGCAGCTCTCGTGCGCGAGCTCTTGATTTGCGCTGCCAAGGAGTCAGAGAATTCGCCGGCCATCTTCACGATGAGGTCATATTGGACTGGCCGCGTGGGCGAGAATAGTAAAAATGCGACACTCAGCTGTGAATCCTGCTGGCGCGCCTGGGTTACGGGCAAACAGGAAGTTGAGGCTGTCGCAAGTCGCAGCTGGGACTCATTGTCCGGTTTGCCGACAATCCGGGAGCCATCTCGCCTGGTGTCGCAGATCGAGATGCCAAGTGCGACCACTTCTGCGGGTAGCGCCTCAACCAGGCATAAGCCCGGCGTTTTTCCACCTGCTATAGTTTCCATCCGGCGATTCAGCTATAAGCACCTTCTCCGCTCGGTTGGAACAGCATCATCGATCCACACAGGGACGCTCGGCACTGACCTGTTGTTTTCCCAAAGGAAGTGTGCCATCCTTCCTGTTGGAAACCAAAATGGCGGTGCATCGTTAATACTATGAAGCAAAAAACGGACGTTCTCCAGGGCACCCTGGCGTTGATGGTCCTCAAGACTCTCGATGTCCTGGGACCGCTGCACGGCTACGGCATCGCGCGGCGCATCGAGCAGATCAGCGGCGATCTGCTGGCCGTGAATCAAGGGACTCTGTATCCCGTGCTGCTGAAGCTTGAGCAAGAAGGCGCGATCGCGTCCGAGTGGGGCGCTTCAGAGAATAACCGCAGGGCGCGCTTCTATCGGCTCACGCGCGAAGGACGCAAGCAGTTGCAGGTCGAGACCCAAGATTGGGAACAAACGGCAGCGATCATCGCTCGGTTCTTCGAAGTGAAAGCGGAGGATTTTTCATGAAATCTTTGAGGCGCTTCTTCACCCGGATCGTCAGCTTTGCGACAAGGCGGACACAAGAAGAACGATTGCGGGAAGAGATTGAGGAACATATCGCTCTGCAAGCCGCCGAAAATCTTCGCGCCGGCTTACCTCCGGTTGAGGCCCGCCGGCAAGCCATGCTGAAGTTTGGCGGGGTGGAGGCGATGAAACAAGATTATCGAGCCGAGCGAGGACTGCCATTGATCGAAGATTTTCTACAGGATCTTCGCTTCGCCCTGCGCCTGCTGCGCAAATCTCCCGGCTTTACCGCGGTGGCTGTTGCGACGCTGGCAATAGCCATCGGCGCAAACGCAGTCGTCTTCGGGGTATTGAATGCGTTAATTCTGCGCTCGCTGAATGTGCCTCAGGCAGAGAGCCTTTTCATAGTCCAGCACGGGAGCGACGTCGGGTCCCACTCCTATCCCGATTATCTCGATCTTCGCCAGCGCAATCGCAGCTTCGACGATGTGGCTGTTTTTGCTATCCGTCAGTCAGGGCTGGATACGGGCAAAGATCCATCCAATGTCTGGCAGTACGAAACCAGCGGAAACTACTTCGACGTATTGCGCATTCAACCGTACCTTGGCCGATTCTTCCACGATTCCGATGAGCATGGCCCAAACAGCGCGCCCTATGTCGTGCTCTCCTACGCATATTGGCACAGCCATTTTCAGAACGATCGCGGCGTGGTGGGCCGCGTTGTTCGACTCAACAGGCATCCATTCACCATCCTTGGCGTGGCGCCTCCAGGGTTCCAGGGGACCGTCTTGTTTTTCGCTTCGGATATCTTCGTGCCCATCGTGAACCATGAGCAGTTATCCGGCGAGAAGATCTTGAACGCGCGCGAGATCCATTGGATGTTTGAGATGGTGGGACATCTGAAGCCGGGAGTCACTCCGGCGCAGGCCACTGCCGATCTGAACTCCGTGGATTCGTATCTGAAAAGAGGCTATCCCAAAGAAGAAGGCAATGAGCCTTATACGCTGGCGCGGCCTGGTCTTCATGGCGACTATTTGGGGGGGGCAACGCGGGCTTTTCTCACCGGATTGATGCTTCTTTCGGGTTTGATACTGTTGGCGGCCTGTGCCAACCTGGGCAGCCTGTTTGCCGCGCGGGCCGCCGACCGTTCTCGCGAAGTGGCCTTGCGCCTGGCTCTTGGTTCGAGCCGCAATCGCATTTTGCGCCAGCTGTTCACCGAATCCGTGCTGCTTTCGCTCGCTGGAGGCGTAGCGGGACTTATGGGAAGCATTGTGCTTTTGCGCCGGTTGAGCGTGTGGCAGCCATTTCCGCGATTCCCCCTCCATGTGCCGGTAAGTCCGGACGCTAACGTTTATTTGGTAGCTTTGGTCTTGGCGTTGGTCAGCGGAGTTCTATTCGGAATTGTTCCGGTACGCCAGATCCTCCGGGCCAATCCGTATGAGATCGTCAAAGCGGGATCGACAGGCGCGTTCGGGCGCCGAATTACCGTGCGGGACGTAATGCTTGTCGTCCAAATTGCGATCTGTGCCGTGCTGGTCACTTCATCGATGGTTGCTGTGCGTGGACTCATGCGCTCCATGGACACCAACTTCGGTTTTGAGCCGCGGAACGCGATGTTGGTAGATACTGATCTGACGACAGCAGGCTACAGCGGCGAAAGAGTACCCGCAATGCAACGGCGCATGATCGATGCCATACAAGCGATTCCTGGCGTAGATTCCGTAGGATCGGTGAATTATCCGCCGTTAGAACCTCCCGGTAGTTGGCAAGGGATCGTCTATACCGACACAACCGCGGATCTGAGCCCATCGAATGCCGCGGCCGACCCTTATATGTACAACGTATCTCCAGACTACTTCCGCGCATCCGGGACATCTTTATTGGCGGGCAGAGCCTTCTCATGGCATGACGACACAAACGCCCCGCGCGTAGCAGTGGTGAACCCGGAGTTCGCAAGCAAGATACTGGGCTCCATACCGGACGCTATCGGCCGGTATTTCAAGATGAGGGATGGAACGCGCGTGCGAGTGGTGGGTCTGGTCGAAGACGGAAAATATAAGAACCTTACCGAAGACCAACAGCCCGCGATGTTCCTCCCCCTCCTGCAGTCGCCGGCTAGTTGGACATGGCTGGTGGTGCGCTCGAGTCGCGACCCGCAGGAACTTGCCGTGGCCATGAGAAGTGTGCTCCGGGACATCGACCCTGGGATGGTTCTGGCGATTCGCCCGTGGAGCACAGAACTAGGCGGAACTTTGTTCCCCTCGCGCATGGCGACAGTATCGCTGGGTGTGCTGGGCATGATGGGCGCTATGCTTTCGATCACGGGCATCTTCGGAATGGCTGCCTACTCGGTGAGCAAGCGGCTCAAGGAGTTGGGAATTCGCGTGGCTCTCGGCGCGCAACGCAAGGAAGTGTTGCAGGCCGCGCTGGGACGTGCGTTCAAACTGTTGGCGATTGGTTCGGGGGTTGGATTGGTTCTGGGTCTGCTTGCGACGAAGGTGCTGGCTTTCATTGTGTATCAGGCCACGCCGCGCGATCCCCTGGTATTGACAGGTACTGTTCTCGCGATGGCGTTGCTGGGGCTAATCGCTACGTGGATTCCGGCGCAACGCGCGCTGTCGGTTGATCCTGCGATACTTCTGCGCGAGGAATGATTCTCTCTATTGAAAGAGCTGATCGTCGGATGGACCTGGCTTCTGATAGGACCGTGTATTCGTCGAAGCGAAATCGACCACTGCTGCTTTACGGACGCCTTCTTGATGATTCGCGCCCGAGTCACGGGCTAACCGCAACTAACCCCGATTACTTCCTGTTTGCCGACAAACCGGGAGTTAGAGCGTGGTGGCTCGAAATGCGATGCGGAGTGGGGCACTTCTATGGGCAGCGCGTTTATCATCCAGAAGAAATCGCACTGGAATCGACGCGTCCGCGCGCACTCAGTTGTCGGTACACTGATGTCATAATGAGGACTGACAGAGGGACTGTGATGAATAAGCCGAGCCCAAGCAAGCTTGCACCAAACACATTGAGGACGAGAAGAACAACAAAAATCCACAACAAGTAGGGCTTTGCGCCTGTGCTCAGAATGGCGCTATGTTGGAAACTGCGCGCTAGATTCGTCTCACCGGCGGCCAGGCAGAAACCGAACAGGGCGTAACCAACAGCGAGGTAGACTCCCGGGACTACCAAGAGCAGCAGGCCAATCACGACCAACAGCAGATAGAGCACTTGGCCAGCCAAGAACTTTGGACCCAAGCTCACATGCGCAAAGGTGTCAAAGAATTTCGGCTCTCCCCCATCAGATAAGGCAAGACATATTTGGAGAAAGCCGACTTCCATGCCGGCTAAAAAGATTAGGAATGCTAAGTGCGCCACGGCCCACAACAGAATGCCAAACCGTTGTCCCGCAATGACTACGATTTCCAGCATCACCCAAGCACCGAAGATTGTCAGGAGAACCGCTGTAAAGAGGCCAAAATGCTTCTTGAAGATAGGCCAGGCAAAGTTGAAAGCTTGACGCATGGAAATCGGATCGCCTTTCACTTTGTCAGACCTCCAATTTTGCGAATCGACTGAGCTTCTCAATAACTCTTGGACCTCCAGATTGTCACTTTCATATCCGACAGACTCACAGTATCGCGGGGGGTCGATTCTATATGAGCTTAGTGTGCCAAGTATCGTAACCCCCGTTAGCCAGATGCACGTAGAAATGATTTCCTCCGCACCCCATTGCGGGGATTGTGCTTGGATGACGAGCAATCCTGAAATAATCCCAAGGGAAGGGTTGCCGACCATCCTCCACCAATCTCGTCAGTCGCCTGGCTGCATTCTACGGGCGATTCAAGGCTAAAATGCGTCCCGAAGGCGCCCGACTTTCCCCCAGTACAAATGCATTTTGGATTCGTTTAAACTCAGGCTGGGATTCTGCAGAGCGTGCTGGCGAGGGCTGCCGAGGAATGGTCTTGAACGAATCTGCGAAGGTAAAGCAAGGAGGATATATGAGGCGGGCTGCCCAGGTATTTAGTGTCTTCTTGCTTTTTCCATCCATCCTGGGCGTAACTGGAATGACGCCTTCGTCTCGCGCGGGTAACCAGCCGACTTACCGGCATGCTTATTACCTCTTTCTTTCCGGCACGCCGAGTGGCTGCGAAGACTGCTATGTGCCCCTCCTCGTCACGAAAGAAACCCTCGAACAAGCGGCAAAAGCTGCAATAAAAACAGCTTGTGTGGCGATCATCACCTACGAGCGGGATTCGATCTGGCACAACGATGGAATGGTTTCCGTCGCCCCAGCTGAGATCGAGGCAGCGCCTCGAATCATTCATCTTCGAGGGCGAAAGTATCGATACCAGGAAATCAGCTCCGCAGAGGCGCTCAAACTCTTTGAGAATCCGCGGGGCACCATCCCCATATCGCGACCGATGTTACCGGAGGTTGGCTCGCCGGGTCCAACGCTGGAAGACCTC
>DATEGO010000112.1:0-7640 GCA_035280065.1 Candidatus Acidiferrum sp. | reverse complement strand
GGCGGATACGAATCGAAATGAGGAGATTCGATCTAAAGGACTCTCTCAGTTGAAGATACAGCGAAAAATGACAGCAATCGCGTTTCCGTGGTCTCTGACGAAATTGTGACGAGTCTGCGTCACTGACGGATTGTCGTCGCGTGGAGCATCACCAGCGACATCGCTCGATTTTCGCCTCCGATTATCCAGCTGCTCGCTGCAGGTGCGCGGAGGATTTGTTGGGCATTTCTTGAGAAGAACTGAATGCGTCGACGGTGGCCTTGCGCGTGCAATCCCGAGAAGCTGTCGAAGGGGAAGGCCTGACTAGAGATCGAGAAGGACCATTATGCTAGCGGCGAGCTAGTGTTTCGCTATCGCGTGAACAATATCCTTTGACCGTGGGAGAGTGCGATGACTGAAAAAGAGCGTGTTCATATCGAGGGCGGGCCCAAACGGGTGCGAACCTACCTTGGCGGGGAACTCATCGCCGACACGAAGCGCCTCAAGCTCGTGTGGCAAGTTCCGTACTACCCCGCGTATTACTTTCCGAGGCAGGACGTACGCACGGACCTGCTCATTGCGAACGGACGCATCCAGCGCTCGCCGAGCCGGGGTGATGCTCACAACTTCGACGTCAAGGTTAGCAACCGTTTGGTCGAGAATGCCGCTTGGCACTATCCGCAGTCACCGGTCGAGGAATTGCACGACCTGATCCGCTTCGACTGGAACGCCATGGACGGATGGTTCGAAGAGGACGAGGAAGTCTTCGTCCACCCACACGACCCTTACACGCGCATTGACATATTGCACAGCTCCCGGCACGTAGAGATCGAGGTCAACGGTGTGAAGGTCGCGGACACTCATCGGCCAACACTTCTGTTCGAGACCAGGTTGCCGACTCGCTACTACATCCCTAAGCTCGACGTGCGCATGGACTTGCTGATTCCGACCGACACCGTCACCGGCTGCGCCTACAAGGGCTTCGCCGAGTACTGGTCGGTCAATGCCGGCGGCGAGACGGTCACGGACCTCGCCTGGTCGTACAAGACGCCGCTCCCCGAGAACGTCAAGATCGCCGGACTCGTCGCGTTCTACAACGAGCGAGCCGACTTGATCGTGGACGGCGTACGCCAGGCGCGACCCAAGACTAAGTTCTCGTAAGACCTTGCTGAGAAGGGTGTGTAAACGCAGGGCGTCAAAGCTAAAGGGCCAGAGAAGTTGTTATGAGTGCAATCCTTGATATTGTCCGAAGTGCAATCTTTGCACAGCCAGGAGAAGGCTTTATGAACAAAACGACATCGTGTGGCCGCGAATTCAGCGTGCCTCCCACATCCGTCCACCGGGTGGAAGCTGATGGTCTCCGGGTGTTTTACCGTGCTGCGGGCGACGAAACCGCGCCCAATTCCTCGATACAGGTCATTTTGCGATTGAGACGCACGTTGTGGCAATTGCCGCAGCGATGAAAGACTTCCTGGCCGCGAATGGTATTGAACGGCGTCGCGCAGAAAGTGTGGTTTCAAGATGAATGCCTTTGCTCAGAACTCGACAGTTGCGTTCCGAAGAGTTTGTCTACGACAGGAGAAGCGAACATGAAAGAGTTGGCTACTACAAAACGAGCGAACACGATCTCTGCTGCATTTCCGTACCAAAAGCAGCGGCGGCGCATCCTTGGCCGCGAGATGGCGTACGTGGAGGTGGGAGAGGGTGACCCCATCGTGCTGTTGCACGGCAATCCCACCTCGTCGTATCTCTGGCGCAACGTGTTGCCGCACCTCAAGCCACTAGGCCGCTGCATCGCCCCCGACCTGATCGGCATGGGCGACTCCGATAAGCTGCCCAACAGTGGCCCCGGCTCGTATCGCTTCGTCGAGCACCGCCGCTACCTCGACGCCTTGCTCGAAGCCTTGGATGTGCGCGAGCGGGTCACCCTCGTCGTCCATGATTGGGGCTCGGCTCTCGGCTTCGACTGGGCCAACCGCCACCGCGAGGCCGTGAAGGGTATTGCGTACATGGAGGCGATCGTGCGGCCGCAGGGCTGGGACCACTGGGACATCATGAACATGCGTCCATTCTTGCAAGCGCTGCGTTCCGAGGCCGGCGAGGAGATGGTCCTGCAAGACAACTTCTTCGTCGAGAAGATCCTGCCAGGGGCCATCCTGCGCACCCTCTCGGCCGAGGAGATGGCGGAGTACCGGCGGCCGTTCCCCGAGCCCGGCGAGGGGACGACCGACACTGACGTGGCCTCGTGAGATCCCCATCGAAGGCGAGCCCGCCGACGTGGCTGCGATCGCGGCCGCCTACGCGGACTGGCTGGCGACGAGCCGTGTGCCCAAGCTGTTCGTGCAGGCCGAGCCCGGTGCGCTCCTCGGCGGCGGCAAGAATCTCGACACCGCCCGCGCTTGGCCAGCGCAGACCGAGGTGACGGTCGCAGGGGTCCATTTCGTCCAGGAAGATTCGCCGGACGAGATCGGGCGGGCCATCGCCAGCTGGCTGGGGAAGTTGGGCTGACGGGAGCCAATCAAAGCATGGGTGATGGTCATACCTTGCACGCCCTGAGGGAAACCGGGTTTACTCTTTCTATAAGGAGGTGAGCCATGAGACTCTCATGGCAACAAGGTCCGTTCTCGCCGGGAGCAATCGGACGATTTCTCCTACCCGAGCCGCTGCCCAAGAGGCTCTTATACGCCGAGCCGTTGCGCCGGCGCATGCGTGTACGCTTCGGTGGCGCCTGGATCGCTGACAGCGAAAACGTCATTCTGCTCTTCGAACCAGGTCACTATCCGATCGCCTACTTCCCGAAGAGCGATGTCTCTGCGGATGCCTTGGAACATACCGAGCACACGACCCAGCACCACGATCTCGGACTCACTTCGTGGTATACGGTTCGAGCGGGCGAGCACAGCGCGCCGCGAGGAGCGTGGCAGCATGTCAACTTGCCGGACTACGCGTGCGAATTGCAGGGACGGATAGCCTTTGCCTGGCCGGCCATGGACGCATTCTACGAAGAAGACGAACGAATCGTGGGTCATGCCGCGGACAGTTACCATCGCATCGACATCCGCCAAACCTCCCGTAACCTCGTGGTCCGTCACAGTGATCGCATCATTGCCGATACCAGGCGACCCTTGGTTCTCTACGAGTCCGGCTTCGCGCCACGCTGGTACGTTCCACGCGCCGAAGTCGACGAGTCCGCTCTGACTCTTGTGGAACACCAGACCTTCTGTCCCTACAAAGGGGTGTGCAACTATTACGCCATCGGTGACGCACATCTGGCTGCGTGGTCGTATCGTCAGGCTTATCCCGAGGTCGGCCGGATCTCTGATCTTTTGTCATTTGAACCGGACATCGTCTCCGTGCACCTCGATGGCAAACAGCTTCGGGCTGGCGCCAGGTCAAACTGTAGTCCCCCACTGCCAAGATCGCGACCTCACCGTCACCGAGGCGGTTCCGCGCGGAAAACGGCCCTGAACGCGAGCAACTCGCGGTACTGGCAACAGGCCGGCTGTTCCTTGCATCATTTTTGTCAAAAGCGAAGAGTCAAAATTCTGAACCTGTGTTGGTTCGCCGCTTGCAGTGTGGGCGTGGCTGGCCGCCTCAAAAGCAGAATCGAGGGCAATGGACGGGCCGGAATACTTAGTGGCTGATTTTCCTCGAATTGTCACTCTGAAAAGCCTGTTCACCTGGCCCCTCAAGATAAGCAGTAGACATGCGGGGTCATTCCCAGGAACATGAAGTGTGCTGGTCAAGCACAAGTAGAAACTATCTCCTTCAACGTACAGTGGCGACCGGTGGGAGGGCCCTATGAACAACCAAGGCAATAAGATCGCTCTTGGCATTACCGAGGATCAGGTCCAATTAGGAACCCATCTCATCCATTTTTGGCGGACCCCGCAGGAATTCGAATGCGGAGTTCGCTTTCTGGAGCTTGGGATGGCGGACGAATCCCAGTATTGCGTTCTATTCGGCCATGATGAGGCGAATCGGCGGGTTCTGGATATTCTGCGAAGCAAGGGTCATGACGTGGATCGTGTGATTCGTGATGGACGCCTCGTGATTTTGCGCCGCGAGTCTTCTGCACCTGTGACATTGGAAAATATTGAAACTGCGTTTTCGGCTGCTGTCCGCAAAGGAGCAACGGCGATCCGCTACCTTGGCAACCTCGGGATGGGCCAAGCTCCGCTGCCCGGTCGTGGCGCCGACGAGGTGATCGACCTTGAAAAGGGGGGAACGCTGCTCGCGCTTCGCTATCCCTGCGTGATTGTGTGCATGTACGACGTGAACACAGTTTCCGGCGCCCTTTTGCTCAACGGGGGATTTGGTACGCACTCTGATGCGGTCTCACGGGATGCTCTGCGGCCAAACTCATTCTACCCGCCGGATCAAGATGCGAGGCTAGTATTTGTAAAACATGACGGTCCCTAGACATGACCGCCCAACAAAATAGCGATCAGCTAGATCTAAGGAACCTGATCGAGACAATTCCGGCACTGGTCCTTTGTACCCTGCCTGACGGCTCGATTGAGTGTGTGAACCGTGCTTGGCAGGAATACACGGGTGGCCCACCGCAACAAGCGACTGCATGGAGTTGGCAGGGGTCAATACACCCGGATGATTTTGCACAATTCATCGATGCGTGGAACACAGCTCTGACTCTTGGAGAACCCTTGGAGACTGAGGCGCGCATTCGGCGGGCCGACGGTCAATATCACTGGTTTTTGATCAGAAAGGCGCTTGCGGTTGCGCAAACCGGTAGTGGCGAACGGTCCTTACGCACTTTGATCGCGTGCGAGAACATCCACGATCGCAAGCAGGCCCAAGAGGCTGCCGGTCGGAGTGAGAAAGAGCTTCGCGATCTGATCGAAAACATTCCTGCAATGGTATTCATCGCCCTGCCCGGCCCCTCCAATGTGTTTGTAAGCCGGGGTTGGCGTGAGTACACAGGCTTGTCTGCGGAGGACACAGCCGGGTCCGGATGGCAAAGCGTAACCCACCCGGACGACCTCCAGCGACATTTGGAAAAGTGGCGAGTGTCCTCGGCAACTGGCGAGCCCTTCGAAGATGAGGCACGTTTCCGCGGTGCGGCGGAGGGTGTATATCGTTGGTTTCTGGTTCGCGCTGTGCCGCTGCGCGACAAAAATAAAAGCATTCTCAAATGGTATGGAGTCCTAACGGACATCGAAGAACGGAAGCTCGCAGAAGAAACTCTGCGGGAGCAGGCTAGTCTGCTGGGTCTGACGCATGATGCAATCTTTGTCCGCGACATTCGTGGCAGTGTTAATTACTGGAACCGCGGAGCCCACGAGCTGTATGGGTGGACGGCCAAAGAGGTGATCGGAACCCTTACTCACGACCTGCTAAGAACGGTTTTCCCGGCTCCGCATGAGGACATTACGGCTGAAGTCATGCGTACAGGCCGATGGGAAGGCGAACTGGTGCAAACCAGAAAGGATGGCAGGCAGATTGTAGTCTCAAGCCGTTGGTCATTACGGCGGGACAAGAGCGGTTCACCCATTGGATATCTGGAAACCAATAACGACATCACAGAACGTAAGCGCGCAGAGGAATCGCTAAAGCGCAGCGAAGCCTATCTCCTTGAGGCCCAAAGACTGGCCCACACAGGTAGTTGGAGTTATGACGTTGCATCGGGTAAACTGACAACCTCGCCGGAACGCGATCGAATTTTTGGCATCCAACCAAACGAAGATAGCTCCAGTATCGAATTCTATCTCAATAATAGGATTCATCCTGACGACCGCAAGAGCGCTCGCGAACTTTTTGAAAGATGCCTGGCCCAGAAAACCGGGTCTCAAGGGAATTACCGCATAGTACTTCCCGACGGCACCATCAAGCATCTTCATGGCGCCGGACATCCGATCTTCAACGACGCAGGTGAACTCGTAGAACTTTTCGGAACTACGGTGGATGTGACTGAACAAGTGCAGGCTCGAGCTGAACTGGAGAAGGCCTTTTCTGAGATTAAGCTGCTCAAAGACCAGCTGTACAGAGAAAACTTGGCGCTCAGGGACGAAGTCGACCGAGCATCGATGTTTGAGGAGATCGTCGGTACCTCGACAGCGCTGCAAGCCGTCCTGGGTCGCATCGCCAAAGTTGCCCCCACCGACTCTACAGTCCTCATCATGGGAGAAACTGGGACAGGCAAGGAACTCATTGCCCGCGCCGTCCACAAACGATCGCAGAGGTCCGGCCGCGCCTTCGTCAGCGTAAACTGCTCCGCGCTTGCACCATCTCTGATTTCCTCTGAGTTATTCGGCCACGAGAAGGGGGCGTTCACCGGCGCGACGCAACGCAGGCTGGGCCGTTTCGAACTGGCTGACGGGGGAACGATTTTCCTGGACGAGGTGGGCGAACTTCCACCCGACACCCAGATCGCGCTCTTGAGAGTCTTACAGGAGCGGGAATTCGAGCGAGTGGGAGGGGCGCAGCCTATCAAGTTAGATGTCCGGGTTATCGCCGCCACGAATCGTGATCTGAGAGCGGCTACGTCCATCGGGATCTTTCGACTCGACCTGTTCTATCGCCTGAACGTATTTCCCATCGAAGTGCCGCCTCTACGCGAGCGCAAGGATGACATCTTGATGTTGCTCGAATATTTCGTTAAGCGCTTCGCCAGCCGTGCGGGCAAGAATTTTCGCGCCATTGACAAGAAGACACTAGAACGCCTCCAAAGGTACGACTGGCCCGGAAACATCCGCGAACTGCAGAACCTCGTCGAGAGATCAGTCATTCTAAGTTCCGGCGATGTCTTCTCGATGGATGAGTCGTGGCTGCTCATGGAATCGCCAAGTTCGGCATCTCGTGTTCAACCGTCCAAGCGTGACGAGGCCAACCAGACCGGGGAGCGGGAAATGATCGAGGCGGCTTTGACGGAAAGCAGGGGCCGGGTTGCGGGACCGACCGGGGCCGCCGTCAAGCTCGGAATTCCTCCAACTACTCTTTATTCCAGGATCAAAGCGCTGAAGATTCAGAGAAGCCAATTCAAGTTCGGCTGAAGATGCTCTTACGAAAACTATCAAAATCACGAATTTTACGAGATCTGGTGTAACACAGGAGATTCCGTCCTTTTGAACTGCTTCATTTTCAATGGTTTACGAATGGCTCGAAATGTGCAAAAACCTACACTGAGATGCTCGTGGCAAGCTTGCCGCCACTGGCGCGACCAACACCAGAAAGGCTGCTGCAGTAGCCAATGGCCTTTAGAGTCGAGCGACGTTTCGCAGGAGACGTTGTTGTGTTGCGCGTGAGTGGACGGATTGACTCTGAGCACGTGGACACGCTTAGAGAATTGCTCAAACAGGAAGGGGGCAGAGTGGCCATCGATTTAAGGGAAGTCACTCTCATAAATCGCGAGGCAGTCACATTTCTTGCTCTCAGCGAAGCAAACGGAGTCGAACTTAGAAATTGTGCGGACTACATCGGTGAATGGATTGCCAGGGAAAGACGTCGGAAGTAATCGTCACGCGCGAAGAAGAGGAGAGAGAATGAGATGACATTGGGGACCCTTAGTCCAGATGCTGACGGCGTTAGATCAAGCCCTGAAATCCCGATGATGGGCAATTTGAACATTATCGACTTACATTCCCAAGATGAGGGCCTATCCGAGATCGGCACGAAAGCAATCTTAGGCAATAGTCCCGCCCTGG
>DATEGO010000111.1:0-15411 GCA_035280065.1 Candidatus Acidiferrum sp. | reverse complement strand
CGCCGAGATCAACAGCCTTCATCCCGCGCACGAGGCCTTCAGTCGGCTCCATGGCCACCGCGCGCACGCGCCCTTCCCCCAGGTGTTGTTGCACTTCGGCGGTCACGTCAATTGGTTCGGGAACGTTGTAGCCGTCGCTGGTGATTCGAACGGCGTTGTAAATTGCGGGCAGATGTCCACCTTCGAATTGCACGTCGAGCACCGGTCCGATAATCTGCACAATGTGTCCCACGGTTGCGTATTTTTCCGCCATGCTTTCTCCTAAACAGTGCCGGAGGCACCGCTCACGATCTCGATAATCTCCTTGGTGATGGCCGCCTGGCGCACTTTGTTCATGTGCAGCGTTAGCGCTTCAATCACGTCGCCAGCGTTCTTCGTTGCGGACTCCATCGCGGTCATGCGCGCCGCGTGTTCGGCGGCAGACGATTCCAGCATCGCGCGCTGCACCTGCGATTCGACGTAGCGTGGCAACAGCCGGTCGAGAAGCTGCTCTTCGGGCTGCTCGTAGATGTAATCCACTTGGGCGCTCGCCGCCGTGCCTTCGCCGCCCTCCTGCACTTGGGCTGCGTCCACCGGCAAGAGCTTCTCCACCGCCAGGTTCGCAGACATCACCGTCTTGAATTCGCTGAAGATGATGTAAACGGAATCGATCTCGCCCTTGGCATACAAATCCGTTACCAAATTCGAAATCTCACGCACTGCCCCGAATTCCACGCGCGCCAGTACATTGATGTATTCGGCGATAAGGTTGAACCCGGCCTTCCGCAGGGCGTCCCGGCCTTTTTTGCCGACCGGGATCACAGAAAGCCTGCGGCTTTTATTCGCACCGAAGAATTCGTTCGCCTTACGCAAAATGTTGGTGTTGAACGCGCCAGCGAGCCCGCGCTCGCCGGTCAAGACCAAAACGAGAACTCTCTCCTCCGGCCGCCGCGCCAGCAACGGATGCTGCGGCTCCGCAATCCGGCTAATCGTCGAGCGCAGCACGCGCACCAGTTCTTTCGCGTACGGCCGTGCCGCCAATGCCGCTTCCTGGGCTCGCCGCAAACGCGCTGCCGCCACAAACTTCATGGCGCGCGTAATCTGCTGGGTATTCTTCACCGAGCGGATGCGTCGCCGGAAATCGAGAAGTGTGGGCATGGTCTTTCGTCGTCAGAGTCTCTAATTCGCGGCCGCAGCGGCTACCGTGAAGCGTTCCTTAAACGCATCGACGGCCTTCTTGATTTCCGCCTTGATGGCGTCGTCGAGAGCCTTCTTCGCGGCAATGTTCTTTAGCAGGGACGGATAATTCGTCTCCGTGAACTGCAAGAACTCGCGTTCGAACCGCCGAACCTCACTCACCGGCAGAGTGTCGAGTGCACCGCTTGTGCCGACCTGAATAATCAATACCTGCTTTTCCGCCGGCAGAGGCACGTACTGGTCCTGCTTCAAAACTTCCGTCAGCCGCTGCCCGCGCGCAAGCTGCCCCTGCGTCACCTTGTCGAGCTGGTCCGCGCCGAACTGCGCAAACGCGGCGAGTTCGCGGTACTGCGCCATGTCCAGCCGCAGCGAACCCGCCACCTGGCGCATGGCTTTGATCTGTGCGTTGCCGCCGACGCGGCTCACGCTGATGCCCACGTTGATGGCCGGGCGAATTCCGGCGTTAAAAAGGTCCGCTTCCAAATAAATCTGCCCGTCGGTGATCGAAATCACGTTCGTCGGAATGTACGCGGAAACGTCGCCGGCCTGTGTCTCAATCACTGGCAGCGCGGTCAGGGAACCCGCGCCCAGCTTGTCATTCAGTTTTGCAGCACGCTCCAGCAACCGCGAGTGAAGATAGAACACGTCGCCCGGAAACGCTTCGCGCCCCGGCGGGCGGCGGAGCAGCAAGGAAATCTCGCGGTATGCCTGCGCGTGTTTCGAAAGGTCGTCATAAAACGCGACGGCATGGCGCTTGTTATCACGGAAGTATTCGCCCATGGCGCACGCGGCATAGGGCGCAATGTATTGCAACGATGCGGGTTCAGCGGCCGACGAAGCTACGACAATCGTGTAATCCATCGCGCCCGCGTCCGTCAGCGTCTTTACCACCTGGGCGATCGTCGAACGCTTCTGGCCGATGCCGCAGTAAATGCAAATAACGTCTCCGCCCTTCTGATTGATGATAGTGTCGAGGATCACCGCGGTCTTGCCCGTCTGGCGGTCGCCGATGATCAATTCGCGCTGGCCGCGCCCGATGGGAATCATGCTGTCAATCGCCTTGATGCCGGTCTGCAGCGGCTCGCGCACGGGCTGGCGGTCCAATACGCCTGGCGCAATGCGTTCGAGGGGATTACGCTGCTTGGTGGCGATGGAACCTTTGCCGTCCAGCGGCTGTCCTAGCGGATTCACCACGCGTCCCACGAGCGCCTCGCCCACGGGCACGGACATAATCGTGTTCGTGCGCTTTACAACATCGCCTTCTTTCAGCTCCGTCGTTTCGCCGAGCAGCACGACGCCGACCTCTTCTTCTTCCAGGTTGAGCGCGATGCCGTAGACATCGTGCGGAAAGGCCAGCATCTCGCCGGCCATCACCTTCTCCAGCCCGTGCACACGCGCAATTCCGTCGCCCACGCTGATGATCGCGCCCACTTCATCCACGGAAACGGTTTGCTCATAATTCTCAATCTGCTCGCGCAGAATCTTGCTAATTTCGTCTGCCTTGATGTTTGCCATGCTTGCTCCGTCGCTTCACCGAGAACTGCCCGTCACACCCTGGACGAAAATACTTGCAGCTAGAGCCTTTTCATTCCGCGGCCAAACGGGCGCGCATTTCGTTCAAACGGCTCCGCAATGAACCATCGTAAATCGTGTCACCAATGCGCACCACCGCGCCGCCTAGCAACGCCGGATCGAGCGAATACTTCGGCTCGATTTTCTTTCCCGTGACCCGCACCAGCGTCGCGGCCAGCTCTTTTTTCTGCGCCGCTGTCAATTCGACTGCGGAAGCAATCTCCGCTTCGGCTACACCTTGGCGCTGCCGCAGCACTTGCTGAAAAGTGGCAACAATCTCCGGAATCAGCTGCGTGCGCCGGTGGTCGGCAATCACGAAAAGAAAATTGCGGATAATCTTGGCCGCGCCAATACGCCCGATAATCTTCTCGAGAACGGCGTGCTTTGCTTCCACGCTCACCGCCGGACTCGCCAGGAACGTGCGCAATTCCGCCGACTGCTCGTACGCAGCGCCAAAACTCTCCAGTTGCTTGACTGCGGGCTCCGCGGCGCCCTGTTCCAGGGCGATGTCCGCCAGCGCATTTGCGTATTGGAGGCTCGCGGATTTCAATTCGGCATCCCTTCCAGGCTCTTCACGAAGTTGCTGATTAGCCCCGCCTGCGCCTGTGTGTTCAACTGCTTGACGAGGAGCGCTTCCGCGCCGTTCACAGCCAGCTTCGCCGCCAGGGCCTTCAATTCCAGTCGCGCTGCTCGCTCCGCCGCTCCGATTTCCGCTTTTGCGGCTGCAGCGATTTTTTCCAGGTCCGAACGCGTTGCCAAGCGAATGCGCTCGACCTCTGCGTCGGCCTCCCGCTCCGCAAACACACGTAGTTCCGCGACTTCCTTATTGAGATTCGCGAGCTTCGTTTCGGCTTCGCGCAGTTGCGCGTCGGCAGCTGCTTTTGCGCTGCCAGCTTTGGTGATGGCGGAGCTGATGGCTTCGGCACGCCCGTGGAAAAATCCCGGCGCCTTCTTCAAACACACCCACAAAAGCGCACCCGCAACGATGGCGAAGTTAATCCACTTGAAGATCTCCGTGGCCGTTTCCGCGCCAGCCGCGCCGCCCTCTTCGGCGGCATGCGCCGTCAGAGTTAAGAAAAGCGCCGCAATGACGGCGCTCGCAGCGACCCATACATGGCGTTTCCCCCTCATCGAGCCTCTCTTGCCGGTGAGCTTGGACGCGGTGGCGCTTGCAGAATACGCTTCGCAATTTCTGCGGCCAGCTGCTCCACGGACGCCTCCACATCGCGCTGGGCAGCAGCGAGTTCCTTAGCTACGCGCTCTTTCCCAGTGCCGACTTCCCCGGAAGCTTTGGTTCGCGCATCTTTCAACTGCGCTGCCCGCTCATCGAGCAGTTTCTTCCGCGCGGCCTCTTGTTCGGCGTAGACCTTTCCGCGCGCCTGTTTCAAAGCTTCCTGGTATTGCTTGACCTTTTCGGCGGCCGCGGCCTGTGCAGCTTCTGCAGCCTTCTGCGCGCCTACGGTGCGCGCGTCGCGCTCGGCCATCACTTTCAGCAGAGGCTGGAAGAATAGCGTCCGTAAAATAAAGTAGAAAATGAGGATAATCAGGACTGTGGGCGCAGCCCCAAGAAACAGTTCGCCAAGCTGGTGACCGATGGAAGGCATTAATTAAGTTGTTACGCCTAAATTTCCGTCGCCTCTGACCCCGGATTCGCGCGGGGCAGTTGGGTTGGCAGCCACGCCTCGCTCCAGCCCGGGGAGCGTACGGTGGGCTTCAGACCGCCGCTTTGAAGTGTACTTTATAGCATCCGAACGGCCGGGCGTCAACGCGGCATCTTGAGTGGTATACTCGCTCTCGCATTCGGTTTTTGCGGTAGGGCTATGTCGTTCTCCAGCAGTCCTTTTGCACTGATCGGCGCGATCATCGCAGCCGGCCTTTGCCTGTTTCTCGCATTCCAAGCCGCCGCTTTGCTGCTCCCCTTTGTTATGTCCAGCCCCTACCGATGGACCCTGGCACCAATCGCCGTCCTACTCATGATTCTGGGTGGTTTTCGGCGCGCCCGAAAACAGAGGAAGGCGTCATTGTAACCTTCAAGCCAAACTCGGCATTAGGTGAGCCGCAAAGAAGAAGGGGCGCAGGACGTCACGCACCCTCAAGGTAAACTGCAAGCTTTTCCAAACGACATGAATCACTGCGCAGTTTGCGCAGAAATATCGTAGACGTAATGCATATCCAGCGTGTGGTTGTTTCGTCCGCTGCTCTCGATGTGGAGGTTTTCGTAGAGCTGCCTTCCGTCAGGAGACAATTCGAAGGACCGGCTCATCTTTCCTCCGCGAGGACTCTTTTCGTCCGTGACCAGCCGGTTGCCATCCCACTTCGCGGCGATTTCCTGGTAATTGTCTTCTTTTGATTTTTTCAGCTTTCGCCCATCCGTCATAAACGCGCGCTTGCGATCATGGTCATCTTGCAAGTCCACTTCCGCCCCGGTCATCGAAAAGGTCATCGTCGCGGGCGGGCTGAGGAGTTCGTGCATTTTCTGGCGATCTTCATCACTCTCTCCGCCGCCATAACCGCCGCGTCGCCCTCCTCCGCTACCGGGCCACCCTCCGCCCCCGCGCCTTCCACCATAACCTCCGCTATTCGAATCCCGTGAGTCTTGCACTCGCTGGTGGGGATCATCGCTTTCGTCCCGGTTCAATTTCCACGCCCCAAGGATGCTCTGCCGCGGAGACGGCAGCGGCGTTGGCTCTGGCGCTTTCGCGGCGGGCGCTGTGCCCGGTGGCGGCGCGGCCACCGGCCCGGCCGGCGCTTGCGCCCGCGAACTTTGCGCGCACACCAAGAGCGCTCCGGTCAATCCAACGAATGAAAAAGCTAGTAGGTCTTTTGCTCTCAAGGGCGCTTTCAAGGGTTCCTCCGCTTCTCTCCCGAAGCAAGCAGAGGTCAGGAAATGTCACTCATTAGAGTCTGTAAATGACCGTAAGGATGCTTTGCGCGCCCGGTTCCTTATCTTTTGCCGGCGCTCAGCTTTTCGGCGCAGGCCTCGCCTTCACAGCGTCGGAGACCTGGCGGATCGCGTTCACCACGGCGTCCGGCCGTTCCATGGGGATCATGTGAGTGCTGTCCGGCACGACCATCTGCTTTCCGCCCGTGGACAGCCGCGCCTGCCGTACTTGAAGATCGTTGACCCACGTTTTCCTGAAGTCTCGCATCTCCTCCACGGAGACGCCTTTGGGCAAGTCCTTGGCCTCGAGGTCCTTTCCGGCAGTGAGCACCACCAGCGGCCGCGCTCCGAGGTTTCCCGTGCGGCGAACTTCTTCTGCACTCTCAGAGAAGCTCTTGATTTCCGAAAGCGCTGCGTCGATGAATTTGGTTCGCAGCTGGAGGTATTTCATCTTGTCTCGGAAGTCTTTGCTGAGCTTGCTCTCGCCCTCATCACCCGAAGTCAGCCGCGCAATTCCGAAGAAGATGAGAACCGGCATCAGACGCCTCTGTGAGTCCAGTTCCTTGACCTGTTCTTGCGTAAGTTTTTTCAGGGACGGAGGCATCAACTGCTCCTGATCCTCGTGCGAGGTATCCACGAGCACGAGTCCGGCCACGTCCGCGGGGTATTTGTCGGCGTAAACTCGTACGTTGTAGCCGCCGAAAGAATGTGCGACCAGGACATACGGACCTTTCTCTCCCGAAGCGGAAAGCAGCGCGTGCAACTCTTTGACAATTTCGCCGCTGTTTCGCGGCATGGGGCCTGGGCTGCTCCATCCGTAGCCCGCGCGATCGTAAGAACAAACGCGCGCGAACTTGGCGACATCTGGTATCACCAAATCCCATCCCGCTGCGGGAACGCCCAGACCGCTTTCCAGAATCACCGTTGGCGCGCCTTGCCCCAAACAATTCAGATTCAGCGAGACTCCGGGAAACTGGGCGCCAAGAGCAATCGAACGCCCCTCTTGCGGAAACCGCCGCGCGTCTCTCCAATTTGCGATTGCTTGATATGCCGCGCCCGCGACGGCCGCACAGACGAGCAAGAGGATCAGGCCGATCAACACGCGCTTCACAAATCGCACCCAACGTTTTTTCTTGGGCGGCGGTTGCATGGCGGGGATACTTGCACTCGTCATTGGACCTCCTCGGGCTGGTCAAAAAAGCAAATCGTTCCCGACATCAAGGTACTTGCGCGCCTTGCGTGCCGACGAAGAGTGAATATAGAGATTGGCTCGCGGCCATGAATAGGCGGTTCTTTTTGGCGCCACCGAAACAAAGGTTTGCGCAAGTCTCAGGAAGATGAATTTTGCCGATGAGCGTGCCGTCGGGAGCGAAAATGTGCACGCCATTGTAGCTTTCGCCCGCCCATCCGGCCGCAGACCAGACATTGCCATCCACGTCGCAGCGGATGCCGTCGGATGAACCCGGCGCCATGTTGGCAAACAGGCGGCCATTCTTGAGGCGCACGCCGTCCTCAACGTCGTAAACGCGAAGGGGATGCGGATCGCCGGGGTGTTTGGGAACGCCCGTGTCCGCGATATAGAGCTTTTTCTCGTCTGGAGAGAAACAAATCCCGTTAGGTTTGTCCATGTCGCTGGCAACCACGGCCGCCTGGCGCGTATTCGGATCGAGCCGATAAACATTGGTGGGCAGTTCGAACGCGGCTTTATGGCCTTCGTAATTCGACATGATGCCGTAGCCCGGGTCGGTGAACCAGATGGCGCCGTCGGAATGGACGGCGAGGTCGTTCGGAGCATTCAGTTTTTTGCCTTGAAACTGGTCCATCAGCACAGTCATTGTGCTGTCGTACTCGGTTCGCGTGAGGCGGCGCGTGTCGTGCTCACAAGTGAGCAGCCTTCCCTGCCGGTCGCGGTAGTTGCCGTTGCTGTAATTCGAAGGGCTGCGGAAAACGCTGACCTCGCCGGTGTCTTCGAGCCATCGCAGGATGCGATTGTTGGGGATGTCGCTGAATAGAAGATATCGCCCGTCACCAAACCACACCGGCCCTTCAGCCCATCGCGTGCCCGTATAAACGCGCTCAACCGCAGCATTTCCGACAACATATTTAGAAAAGCGCGGATCGATGACCTCCACGGCAGGATCAGGATAGACAACTGGTGTTTTCCGATCTGGCTCCGCGGCCAGGGAAAGTGGTTTGCATGCCAATGCGCTAGCAGCGCCCGCAGTGACGTTCAGGAACGCGCGTCGTTTCATCGAGATTCCCCTGTCACAAGGATCTGATCGGGGCACTCTATCAGATCAGCTAAAGAGGTTGGAGCTAATTTCGACGCCGAGGTTTTGAGGTGGCCAGCGAACACAATTGAAATGCATCGCCTGTTCTACGCGAGGAGGCGGTTCAGCTCCGTCGCGCGGGGGAGCAACGCTAGCGCACCCAATTCGCGGAAGTGCGCGGCGCGTTCGCGGTAGCGATGCTCTTCGCGGCCAAGAATCGCTAGGAACGTCACGCCCGCGTCGCGTGCCGCCAGCGCATCGTCAATGTTGTCGCCGAGGTACAGCCCCGTTGCTGGATCGCGGCCCTTGAGAATCATCTCTAAGCCGTCCGGACACGGCTTCTTCGGCGCATCGTCCATCGTGATGATGGTCCTGAAGAATTTCGTCGCGGGCCAGCGTTCGAACGTATACGACAATTCCTGCCGCGTCCGCCCGGTGAACAAATTCAGCTCAAAGCGCTCCGCCCACTTTTCAATCTGCCGCGGGCTCACCAAAATCTTCTCGTTGCGCACGTTTCCTGGCTTCCCGTCGCTGCCCCAGTAAAACTTCTCGAAAGCGACTCGGGCTTCGTCGTAAGAGAGCGGTTTGCCCAGCCCCGTCACCCATGCCGCCACCATGCTCCAGTCGTCGTTGAACCCCGGCTTGCTCTTCCATTTGTGCAATTCGGCGTAGGTCACGCGCTTCCCGGTAAGGTAGCGCACCGTTTCGAGTGCGGAGCGCCAGTAAGTACCGCGCACGTCCACGAGTACGCCGTCCACATCAAAAATCAGGATTTTGGGTTGCGTTGGAAGCGTCTTGCCACGTCGCACTACTTTTCGCTTCTGGGTTACAGGAAGTTTCTTCGGCACATTTCCTCATTTGGATAGCAAATGAAAAGTTTCGCCGCAGCGCCGCGTTGCGTCAAGCCGGGCTTTGTGTGAGGAGCCGAAGTTGCTGCCAAATCCGGCGCGTTGCTACACTCTAGGAACGCTTGGAAGGAACTATCGCATGGCGAAATTTGGCGGAGTGGACTATATCGACTTCGATTCGCAATTGAACGACGAGGAGAAACTCGTCCGGCAGACCGCGCGCGAATTCGTGGAAAACGAGGTCGTCCCCATCATCGAAAAACACAGCCGCGACGCCACTTTTCCGAAGCATCTGATCCCGCAGCTCGGCGAACTCGGATTTTTTGGCGCGAATCTTCACGGCTACGGCTGCGCGGGCATGTCCAACGTTGCGTACGGCTTGATGACCCAGGAACTCGAGCGGGGGGACTCCGGACTTCGCAGTTTTGTTTCCGTGCAAGGCGCGCTCGTGATGTATCCGATTTATTCGTACGGCAGTAACGCACAGAAAAGCAAATGGCTGCCGCTTTTGCAGCAAGGGAGAGCGATCGGCTGCTTCGGGCTCACCGAGCCGCAATTCGGCTCGAATCCCGGCGGGATGCTCACGCGCGCGGTGAAAAAAGGCGGCAAGTACGTTTTGAACGGGGAAAAAATGTGGATCACCAGCGGTTCCATCGCAGACGTGGCGGTCGTGTGGGCCAAAGGCGAAGACGACAAAGTCCGCGGTTTTCTCGTCGAAAAAGGCACGTCGGGGTTCAAATCCTGGGACGTTCACGGAAAATGGTCTCTGCGCGCGTCAGTCACTTCGGGGTTGTCATTCAGCGATTGCGAAATTCCAGAAGAAAACCTGCTCCCTGGTGTCGTTGGCTTGAAAGGCCCGCTGAGCTGCCTGGATCAGGCGCGTTATGGCATCGGCTGGGGCGCGCTAGGCGCGGCGATGGCGTGCTACGACACCGCCCTGCAATACGCGAAAACGCGCAAACAATTTGCCAACAAACCCATCGCCTCGCACCAACTCGTGCAGGAAAAGCTGGCATGGATGATCACGGAAATCGTGAAAGGCCAATTGCTGGCGCTGCACCTTGGCCGGCTCAAAGACAAGAGCAAGGTCGATCCTTCGCACATTTCCATGCTGAAAATGAACAACGTCGGCATCGCGCTCGAGACGGCGCGCAAGGCCCGGGATATTCTCGGCGCCAACGGCATCGTCGACGATTACTGCATCATGCGCCACATGAACAACCTCGAGAGCGTTTACACCTACGAGGGTACCAACGACATTCACAAGCTGGTGATCGGCGAACGCGTCACAGGCATCTCCGCGTTTGTCTAGACCGCTTTGCTGTACATTTTCAAACAACAGCTGTCAGTTCAAATCTTGTAAGCGCGTTTGCGCCGATGTATCGTGCCTTCCGGGAGATTTCGCATGCAATCTGGTCGTGGATTCTGTTTTCGTGCGTTCATCGCACTCACAGCTTTTGCTGCAGCCGCAGCAGCGCGCCCTGCGCGAGCACAAACGAAACACGCGGCCGCGCAACAGCCGGCCGCAAACGCCGCTAATCCGGCTAATCCCAAAATCCGCGCCGTCACGGCGTTCATCAATTTGGATTGGCGCGAATACCAGCGCCAAATTGCCGAGGCGCTCAATATGCTGCACCGAGCGCAAGTAACCTTCGAATCCCGCGGCTATCAAGTCCAAACCATCCGCATCGCCACGCAGCCTTTCCCGGAATATATCCAGGGCATGAACACGCAGCAGGCAGTCGCCTTCTTCAAACTCCTGGACGCGCTTGCGGAACAGCAAAAGTTCGCGATGTCGATTGGCCCGGCCATGCTCAAGGTGAACGACCCTGCCTCGCAGGCTGACTTGCTTGGGGAAATTCTCGCAAGCACGAAAAATCTGAACGGTACGGTGGTTGTGGCGGGCGAAGACGGGGTTCGCTGGGGCGCCATTGCGGCGGCGGCGCGCGTCATGAAAAAACTCGAAAATTCTACCGAACACAGTCAAGGCAATTTTCGTTTTGCCGCCATCGCCAACGTGCCGCCTTTGTCTCCGTTTTTCCCCGCCGCGTATCACACCGGCTTCGGCCACCAGTTCGCTATTGCGCTTGAGTCCGCCCCCGTGATTGCCGCCGCATTCAAGGACGCTCCGGATCTGCCCTCAGCTCGCCAGCGCCTTACCGATGCACTCGCCACCGTGGCTTTCGACGTTGAGCATCACGCCGGGCGCGTAGACTCCGAGAGCGGCTGGACCTACATGGGCATCGATCTCTCGCCGGCTCCGTCGCCGGCAAAAGACGCTTCGATTGGCGTGGCCATTGAAAACCTCACCAAAGAGCCTTTTGGGATGAGCGGCACAATGACCGCCGCAGCTACGATTACCGCAGCCATTAAGGACGTGAAAGTGAAGCAGACAGGTTACTCAGGGCTAATGCTGCCGATCCTTGAAGATGCGCGGCTGGCCCAGCGATGGAGTGAGGGACGGATTTCTGTGGACGCGCTGCTGGCTTACTCTGCCGTGTGCGGCACGGGCTTGGACACCATCCCTCTTCCGGGCGACACCTCGGCCGAACAGCTTTCGCTCATCATCGCAGACATGGCTAGCCTCTCGGTGAAGTGGCATAAGCCGCTCTCTGCGAGGCTCCTCCCTGTTGTCGGCAAAGGCTGGGGCGAAACCACCGAGTTCGACAACCCATTCCTGGTCAACGTCACCCTCCAGCAATTTGGGCAAAAGTAAGGAGATAAATGTAGCACCGTCCCTTTAGGGCGGCATCTTTGGTTGGAGTGCAGTGGCTGGCCACCGCTTTCTTCCATGCCCTCGCGTCAAGTAGCTTCGGGCAGGCGTTTTTATCGCTATGAGTGGAAAGACTAAATACAGGCCGCATCCACTTCCATCGCCATTTCCCGGTACGCGCACAATGCATTCGCCAACTGCATTTGTCGCGGCGTCCGGCACTCCGGCTCGAATAATCTCGGGCTCCCCACCACGATCACCGCCGTTTTCGCGCGCGACGTCGCCACATTGAGCCGATGCAAGCTGTACAGAAACTCCATCCCGCGCGGCGCATCCTCCGGCGATGATGTGGTCAGCGAATAAATCGCTACCGGCGCTTCCTGTCCCTGAAACTTGTCCACTGTCCCAATCTTCATCCCCGGCAATCTTTCTGACAAATCACTCACTTGCGCGTTGTACGGAGCAACGATGAGGATGTCTTCTTCCTTCTTCAGTGCCCTGCAGTTCCGAGCGCCATAAAACCACTTCACCTTCGGCTTCAACAAGCTTGCAACAATCCGCGCCACAACCTCGATCTCTTCTGACGAAGAGTTCTGATTCCCCTCGTGCGCCACAGGAACAAAATACAATCCTGCCTTCCGGAATTGTGGGTGCCCGTCCAGTACAAATGGCTGGGTAACCGGATGCGAGCTCAATTTATCTTCGTAAAAGATGCGCGACGTAAACCTGCAAACATCCGGATGCATTCTTCTCGTCTGAGGCAAGAGCATTCCCACATCCGAAAGGATCGTTTTTCGCTCCCCTATTAAATGTTCGAGCGCTGACTTTTCGGCTCCTTCCGGATGGCTTCCCTTCAGCGGGCGCTGTAACTGTTGTGGATCTCCAATCAAAATCAATTTGGCTGCGGCCCGCGCTGCGGCAACCACGTCGGCTAGCGCCATTTGCCCTGCTTCATCAATGAAAAGTGCGTCTATCGTATCCGCGTATTCCGGCCTTGACCACATCCAGGTCGTCCCCGCCGCGACTTGTGCCCTCCTCGAATTCAATCGGTCCAGTGGCACAGCATTATCGTCCGTCGTTTCCACACCTAGGATCTCTTCCTCGCTGCTTTCTTCACCAATCTTTCGCACGCACTTCACTTTAATTTCGGTTTCATCGGCAGCCACTTGCACTTCTTGGAGTAGCTTTCCAATTGCTCTATGGCTGTGAGCGGTTACTCCCACCTTCTTGCCTTCTCGCACCAACGTGCAAATCATTCTCGCGGCAGTGAACGTCTTGCCCGCCCCCGGCGGTCCCTGGATGGCAAACACGGAAGCATCCAGTGCCGATGCAATCCGGCGAGCCGTTTCAACCGTTGTTTCCGCTCCCCAGGCAGTTAAGGTTTCTCCCCTGCGTAATCTCGGCTTGTTCTTGAGCAGCAGTTCCCACGCGGCAGAATTTCGAATCGCTTTTCCTTTTTCGCTCTCGCTGAGTCGTTTACCCAACTCGAAAATGGACTCCGCCAGTACTTCCCATTTCGGACCGCGCCCGTCCACGAAAACGCTCGTAGGGTGCATCCCAGCAGTCCTGCCAGTTCGCTTGATTTCGATAATCCGCTGACCGATATCGATCCGCTCGACCGTTCCTACATTCAGCTCACCATGACAAAGCTTGTCGCCCCGCCGGATTTCTGTCTCCTGCTTCGGAAAGGAATAACGTTCAACAGGACTCCTTTTCTCCATTCTGACGTGTCCTTCGTGTCGCAGTCCCGCCAATGCGGAACGCTCCTCGAGCAGTTCGTCGTCCTTCATATCCCGCAGCCGGTAGTAGTCCCACCAAACTGCTTTGTCCTCTCTGCGGTGCCAATCCAGGAGCTGCGCTAGCAGCCAGCGGGCCTGCTGTTCCTCAGTCCGTTCGGCCGCGCTTGCCGGAATATCTGTCGTCATCTTGGCGACCAGGGCGGCCACGCGCTTCTGTCTCTCGTCCAGCTCTTCGGAGGCTTCTTCTTCCCGGTTTACAAAACGCGGCACCTCTACGCCGCTTTTCACCAGCTTGCGACGCTCCCCTTCCAGCCAATCTTGCAGTTTCGCAGCCGAAAAGCAGTCCTCGCCGTTGTATCCTTCCATCACTTCGCGAACCTGTTCGGGCATCTCTGCCTCGCCCCAACCCAGTTCCAACCGGTGTTCCATGTACCGCATCGCTTGCCGCGATTGATCCAACGGCGTCTTTCGCTCGAACGCGTAAAACGCCTCTATCTTCTTTAGCGAATACTCTTCCACGCTCGCTCGTACGCCTTGTTTGACTGCTTGATGCAAATCCACCAGCACGCCTGCGCGCAGCATCCGGTCGATTTCGTCCTCGCGCGTCGCGTGCATGCCCATCAATCGTTTCAGCGTTCCCGGCTCGTACGCGCCGAAGTGATACACGTGCATGTTCGGATTCGCTTCGCGCCGCCGCATGATTTCGTCCACCAGCCACTCGAAGCCCTCCTTCTCTTCTTCGCGGTTCAACGCCCATCGTTTCTCGTAACTCAATTTGCCTCGTTCGTTTTGAGCCACAAAGCCGAACAGATATTGCAATCCTTGTTCTCCCGCGAATGGATCACCTTCGAGGTCCAGAAAAACATCGGCGTCGGAGGGCTCGGGCAATCTGCAAAAACCCGTTGCTTCCGCCACCGGCAATAACTCATGTACTAGCTTGTTCCCGTTGTGTCCCGCTACCTGCACGCGCGCCTGCTCCCGGACGTGTTCGATGGCCGCTCTCGAGCCCCGACTAGGCCGCTCCTTCAGCGGAATCGGCAGCACCGCTAGTTTCGCCATCGTGTTGGTGTTCCATTCTTCCAGCTGATTTCTCTGCTGCCTTCGGATTCCCGCCACCAGAGACAAATGATCGTCCTTGCGCCGCTGCTCGTCGCACTCCCGAAACCACCGGCATACGTCGCAGTGTTCCACGGGCTCGGGATAGGTCCGCGGAGCCCCGCCGTCGTTTCTCTTGGTAAATGTCAGCTCATACTGCTGGGTGCCCGCCGAGGCAGGAGCAATCGTCGGGCTTTCCGTATCGGCGGGCGACAATCCGCTTTGGACCCCAGCGGCGAGCCTGCTTCTTACATAGCGGTAGTACGCCGCATACTCGGACACTCGATATTTTTCTTCGGCAAAGTCCGCGCTTGGTGGGACCACATATAAAAACTCTGGCGCCGTTCCTTGAATTTTCTCCAACAGGTCGGAATACAACGAGAGCTGTAGAATTGTGGCCGCTTTTGTCTCTTGAGCCAGTTTTGTATCCAATACTTCATACGACCAGTCCCAACCCGTCGTGGGACTCGGCGTTGTAACGCGCCGCAACACATCCGGCCGCCCAAACCATTCCCCGTCGCTCAGCGCCCCTTGGGCGATCACTTCTGCGCCGCGCTTCATAAGCGCCAGGGTCTCCTCGATCAGCCGTTTTTCTTCTTTGAGAGAAATGCGGCCGAGGTTTTCGACGGTCAGTCCCTGCGCCGAAAGGTGAGCGAGGTATTTCTTTTCATGACGCAACCCGAGTTCCTGGATCACCTTCAAATCTGGAGCAGTAATCTTGGGGGCAGACCTTTGGCCCAATGCTACTTGCAAATCCAGCGTAGTCAGATGCCCGCAAGCCAGGTGGTTGCTCAGGTCCGTGGCGCTCAGCCGGATTTGCTTCCCAACGGATTTCATTCGCAAAGTCTACGAGAGTTCTTTTCCGCAACCAATAATTTATACCGGACCCGGTTATACTGCTTCCCCCGAGGAGGGTGGCGTGAGTCCTACGAAAGAGCAAACAGCAAAACTGGTGCTGGCCTTGCTGGATGAGGCATATGAGAAAAAAACGTGGCACGGGCCGAACTTGAAACAGTCCCTCAAGGGTGTTTCGGTCGTGCAGGCAGCTTGGCGCCCGGGTGCGGGGCGCCACAACATCTGGGAGCTGACGTTGCACGCTGCGTACTGGAAATACATA
>DATEGO010000110.1:0-60778 GCA_035280065.1 Candidatus Acidiferrum sp. | reverse complement strand
GCCTGCCGTGCGAAGCGGACGCATTCTTCAACCAACCGCTTGCCGATTCCCAGGCCACGCGCCTCCGGTTCAACATGCAGCAACCGCAGCTTTGCGATTTCGTCCGATGCCTTCGCGACGAAGACAGCACCAACCCTTGCTCCATCCTTTTCCGCAATCCAGCAGCGTTCGCGCCTCGTATCGTAATTCTTGATGAATTGCGCCACAATTTCCGCCGCCAGCGCCTCGTATGTTCCATCCCATCCATACTCCTCGGCATAGAGGATTGCTTGGCGATGGACGATCCAACCCATGTCGCCCGGGTGGTGCTGTCGAAGCAAATAGGGAGTTTTTGGCTCCGCTTTATCGCCAAGCAGGCTGCGCACCGTCTGCACCGCATCAACCAGCCGTTTCCGCTCGGTTGGCGAGAGCTCTTCGAGCATTGCGGCCACGTCGCGATTCGAACGCTCATCAAGCGGGTCAAAAGCTCTCCGCCCCTTGGCGGTCAGTGAAAGAAACATTTGCCGTTCGTCCGTTTTTGACTGCTCTCGCGTCACGAACCTGCGGCGTTCGAACTCACGCAAGATGCGGCTCATATATCCGGCATCCAGCCCGAGCTCTTTGCGGATGTCGGTGGCCGTGGGCTGCTCGCGGTGAGCGAGCTCATACAGCACTCGCGCCTCGGCAAGAGAAAAGGGGCTGCTGGCAATTCCGTCTACGACGCCGATCTTGCGAGTATACAAACGATTGAACGCACGAATCGCGCTCACCTGTCCGTCAAGGCTATGCTCCGGCATGGGGCACCTCCTCGTACAGTTGACTTTAGCACACATATAATTGATAATGTCAAGTAAATGAAACTTGCCAAACTCTCGCACTCGCTCGATCCTGTAACGGTAAAGGAGGGGCCGTCTCGTTATGAGCGCTACTACATCTCTCGCTTTGAATTCTGAGTTGGCAGAGTACGCTCGCCAAATCGCCGAACTTAAGGATCAGGCAGCCGCCTTGCTGCGCGGATTGGGTTACGTTCAGTACAACTGGCGCCCGGCGGCGGACTCCTGGTCCATGGCGCAATGCATAGCCCACATAGTCTTGACCGACGAAATCTACATTCCTGTGCTGGGAAAATGCGTTGTTGACGCCCGCGCGAGGGGACTCCTTGGCAGTGGTCCGTTTCGCCATGGACGGCTTGGCAACTGGTTTGTGCGCTCCATGGATGCGCCTGCTAAGAGGCGCTTCAAGAATCCTAAGCAGATAACCCCACGCGAAGAGCAGACGCTGGCTGCGGGGCTAGCGAATTTCAACGTCATCCACGATCACATACTGCTGCTTGTTAAGCAGGCCGACGGCGTGAATCTGTCGCGCGCGAAATTCCGCACTCCCTTTTTGAAACTGCTCAAGCTAAGCCTGGGACAGGGCATCGCCGTCATGCTCGCCCATGGGCGACGGCATCTGTGGCAGGCGAGCGAGGTGCGCAAACGTCCGGACTTTCCTAAGAACTAATGTGCGGCCGAGTCGATATGCCACGGATTTCGAGATTCGATTTTATGCGTCTCGCGGAATCCCGGCATCGCCTACGGACCGGGACTGCTGACTGTGTCCCATGGGACCAAACGAGTTCGTCCGCAACATTGTCCAGTGCGCGTTGGTCTATGCGCTTACGGTAGGAGAGATGTTAGGGATTCGGGCGGTCAATGGCGGCGCCGCTGGTTTTCCGATGGAGGCTGATCGCTGGGTCGGCAAGATGTGGGTCATCTCACACAAGCCCGTCGCCCGTGGCGGCCGGCCTCTTGATGCTTGAAGAAATAGAACTCTAAGCGAAGCGCAACGAGAGCTTCGGCTTTGAGACGACTCTTTCGGGTCGGAGCCATCTTGGCTTGATTCGCAATCTCAAGAAACGTGGGTATGAGGCGCATATCTTCTTTCGATGGGTTCCGACGGTCGATCTTGCGTTGACCAGGGTGAGAGCCAGAGTCTCGGAAGGCGGTCACGACGTGTCCGAAGTCGTGGTGCGCCGGCGATTTGACCGCTCGATTCGCAATTTCTTGCTCCACTATCGCCCGCTCGGTGATTCCTGGACGCTGTTTGATAACGCAGGCGCAACGCCCCCTGTCATTGCCTTTGAGAAACAAGGTAGCCTCCGTATAATGAATCGAGAGCATTACGACACGCTGATTACTCGCTACGGGAAGCCATGACAGAGCCGCCGCCAAACGTCCTCGACCTGCCTCTGGAAGTGCGCGCCGAGATGGCGCTCAAAGCTGCCGTCGATAAAGTAATTGTGGAACACGCCCGCCAAGGGTTGCCAATCTACATCTGGAGTGATGGCAGAGTAGTGGAAGTGCCTCCCGATGAATTGAGGACGCAATCGGCCCGTTTGCAATCGGAAACAACCTAGCCTTCCTTATATGAGCCTGTTGTCACGGTTGACTGGTTCCGGTGCTGGTTGAAGGTTAAGAAGATCCAGCCAAGGCCAAGTATCGGAAACCTCCCCCCTGTTCCCTCAGGCACAGTTCAATTCTGTAAATATTGCGCGAAGGATTCACCTTCCTTCTGATCAGGCGCCGGACATAGCTTGCTTTTGGGGATTCATCATTATTCTATGAAGCTCGATCGTGTCCGAGATCAACGCGGCCAGCTAAACCAACGCCAACACGAGCTTGACGACGATGATGGATCCAGCCGTGCCTATCACCAATATGATCGACGCAATTAACTGCAACAGGCAGCTAGCCTCCATTGCGGCAATTTGCGCCGGACAATATGACCGGTCCATCGACGAAGGCCGCAGAATCGTCGAGCTGGATCCCAATGATCCGCGGGCGTACCTAGACATGGCCATGGGCCACTTGCAGAAGCAGATGTACCAAGAAGCCTTGCAGGACGCTGAAAAAGGCCTGGCCCTTTCGCAACGCGAGCCTTTCTTTCTCTCGATCGCTGCTCATGTTTACGGCCGGCTAGGCAACATGGAGCAAGCCGGCAAGCTTGTGGAGGAAATGCGGGCCGCCAGCCGGAAAAGTCCTGCGCCTTCATTGCTATTTGCAACAGCCTTTGTCGGAATGGGCAAGCAGAAAGAGGCGATGGGAGCTTTGGAAGCAGGATACAAATCTCACGATCCTGAGATAGTTGGTCTCAACTCCACTCCGTGGCTTGAGCCTTTGCGCTCCGACCCTCGCTTTCAAAACGTGGTGAGCCGGATGCACTTCCCCGCCGCCACTGGCCGGGAGCAACAGTAGAGTGCCTGGCGTGAGAACAAGTCATCACACCTTTGCGTGACGCGATTCGCGTATCAACGATCAGCGCGAAGTGGAGGAGATTCCAGTTCCCTCCAGTACTAAAGCGCAATAGGAACATAACTGGAACGTAGCCATGCCTGAAATAGCTGTAATCCATTGATTACACTAATTTTAAAATGGTGGAGGCGGGGGGAGTCGGAATTCTGACCCCGACTGATAACACGTAACTTATTGATTTCATTAAACGCGAGAAACGTCAAAAACACTACATTCGCCGAAGTCAGGTACACGGCGGGTACACGGGATTTCGAGGTCGCTATTGACCAGGCTCCAGCAAACTGACTTTACATCTAACTGGGCGAGGACCATCGACGCCAAAGTGGCTTCCCAGATCGGGACTTTACGGGCCTTTGGCGATAAGGGCCAGCTCCCTGCGGGCCTGCTGATCTCCTCAGGCGCATGGTTTCTTGGTTTTCATTCAGAGGAACTTGGCAGCAGCCATGCGGCTAATGGTTATTGGCTTGGAACCGAGAAGGGTGAAGAATGGCATTTACGAAAATAGAGAACCGCCAACGAAGGTTTGGCTTGGCGGGCCTCGACATAGTGCGCAGAGTGCAGCGCACTGATCCCTGCGGATATTTCACGCGTATACCCTTGACGCGCTCGTCTAACGCAGCCGCTTCTCCTTCACGGCCGAGTTTGTAAAGGAGATTGGCGTGCGCCGAAAGCGAGTCAACCAAGAACGACGGGGACATTCCCCAAGCTCGCTCCTTGATTTCGAGCGAACGTCTCCGCAGCGGCTCGGCTTCAACATATTTCTGCTGATCCTCATAAGCTTCGGCTAACCGGTCGAGCGCGCCGCTGATGGGAACTTGACTCCGGCTGATCCTGGCTTGCATCTCCTTGCGATTCCACAAGCGCCGCCAAAATTTATTCCATGCAGTACTCTGGACTCTTACGTTCTCCTCTGTAATTGCTAGACTTCTGCGGCTAAGCTCTTCCGCCTCCGCATACCGGCCTCTGGCTCGACTGAACCTAGCCAAATCATTGAAGGCCCGCACCGTAAATGGACTGCAAGCGCCGCGCGACTGCTCGCACACTTCCAGTGCTCGTCGATACAACTTTTCTGCTGCTTCGTATTTTCCATGCTCCTCATAAAACTTCGCAAAGTCCTGGAGATGAGCGGGCAAATAAGAATCAGGGCTGGCATCGGCTTCGTAAATTTCCAGCGCTCGTTGAAACAGTGGTTCAGCCTCGCTGTACCGATGCTGCGCAACGTAAAATTTCGCAAGCCACATGGAAGTTGAACAGAAGAATCCACGCCCCGGCCACAATTCTGTCTTCTCGGTTTCCGCCACCGCCGCTTTGTAGTGCTCCTCCGCTGCCGCGAATTTGCCTTCATCCTGATACATCTCCGCAAGGCACATGTGTCCAGCGTGAACTTGGGTGTTGGGCTGAGGAGAACTTACAGCCTCTTGAAGCAAGTCTCGGAAAATGTGTTCCGCTTCGCGATATTTGCGCTGCTCTTGGTACACTCGCCCAAGCCCATGGCGGACGTGGTTCAAATGCGAGGAATCAGGCGAGGTCCGCGCTTCAGCCATTGCCGTTGAATAAAGCTTCTCCGCTTTGGCCAGGTCTCCCGAGCTCCGAGCATTCTCGGCCTCCATTGTGAGCGCTTGGAAGTGCTTCGTCTCCACCGGCTCAAAAGCTGGATAGAATGCAAGCCGTAATGCTGACAGAAGTCGACCGCGCGTGCGTTCTTGGATCATGTCAACCTAAGCCATTATGCCACCATCAGCAGAACATACCAGGTTTGCGGCAATCAGAAGAAGCGCGAGGGTACGAAGCATACCTAACCGATTGTGCTCCGTTCCGAGATGCACCTCGCTAGGGCCGCGATCACTCTGAATGCCTGTTTCGCGTATGAGGTAGCATCCTCGGCGGAGAGATTGATCGATCCGTGAGCAGTCCGGTTTCGCAACTGACGCAGTCCGCGGATTAGGTCGGCAACTCCAGGCCCAAGATTCTGGTCCTGCGACACAGCTTTTTCTATTGCCTCGCGATTCTGGGAATTGATCATCGGCTTAAGCATGTCGCCATAGTCCTGGAGGGCGAGGTCGAGTCGTCTCCACCAATCCATGACAAGAGCATGGGGAGAGTTCGCCGCAATTACGGCTACATAGTCGTCGAAGTTCTTGGCGACAGATATTTCCATGACTCGCCAACTAAGGACCAGGTTCAGCAGGGGCCCGGCTAGGAGAACAATCGTACCTCGAAATGCCACGGCGCCGGCCCCGTCTGCTGCAAGGAGTGGTTACACACACGCGCCGCGTTGATCTATCATCTCGTCGTATTTCGTTCGCAGCCGGGAAAGCGCCCGTCGTCATGCTTCCCACGCCGCGGGGTTTAGTCATCGCGCAGAAGCGAGGAGGTCGAAGCTAAATTTCAGCAAGTACTTGAAAATATGCCGGGGACGACGGGACTCGAACGCGCAGCCTCTGCCGTGACAGAGTGGCAGTTTGCGAGAACTTAGTGATACTTAACGGCGCTGACAGCCCGTCATTGGAACGCTAAGGAATTCTTTGCCACGGCTTATCGGACCCTGATTGGACCCAGATTGCTCCTTCGGATCGGAATGACAATCCCGGAGAAGCGTTGGTTTCAATTTCCACAACGCGCTCGGGACCGCGAGTGAAGCGCTGAAAGGCTCCCGGATTACTTCCGCATTGCCGACCGTCCGGGAGTTTGATGGCGGTAAGCCCGTTTTTCGGTGCTTACTGTCTGGATCGCGAAGAGCAACTAGACGCTCATCACGTCCCATAAGCTCAGGAATTTCCATATTTCAAACGGTCCATCTCCCTCAAGATCGTCACGATCGCGACCGCAATCTGATGACAATGTTCGGCTTCTTGCCGAGTCGAATTGACGTAACCCCAATGCGCTATCCGATTGCGGCGATTGAACAGCTCGTCCTGAAAGTACCTTGAGGGCGGTGCCTTCTTGGTCTTGGGCAACCCTAAGAAAGCGTGCGCGGCGACGATGTTGTTGCTCATAACGAACTGGTTGAATGTCAGCCCGGTGAATCGCTGTGCTACAAAATCACTCGGCTTTAGAAATCCACCGCTTCGCGGGTATTCTTTTTCCCACTGCGCCTCCATTGACTCGTTTGGAAGTTCAAAGGTGGTCGCGTAATTCTCCATCCCTTTAAGCTTCAGGAACAATCTCGTAAGATAGGATTCGACTGCAATGGTCGCGATGACGATTGAAACACTGTAGTCTCCATTTTCCAGCTCTGCTTTGCTGCGATATAGGAGCCTTTCAGCCGTGACACTCACGCTTAGGGGATCGGTAAGATAGGCCGTCTTTTTGCATGACGAGCATTCGCCTGGACCGAATTTCTCCTCACCCGTAGTCGAGAAAACGATCCGTCCGCCGCATTCACAGGCAACGTCATAGGTAAACTTCATGCGCGATCTCCCCTGAAAGGCTCTGCAACCGATCCGTAATCGTATCAGTTGATCCTCATGAGTCGGCTTGTCGGACTTAGGCACGGGATCCGGGGGCAAGTTTGGCGTTTGCGCCTCACGGGAGGTTAGGTCGTGTACCCGTAAACCGAGTGACAGAGAATGTTGGACACCGGGCCACAGCGGAAGGGGCGAAGTCGCTTTGCGCTAGCGCTTGAGAGCGGCGAGGGTAACCGGTATCATTTTCGACATGGCTAGATGCACAGCACCCGTAAGGGGCCATCGCTCGGCGGCTGCCGCAGCGGACTGCCCTGCATGCGGTAGTCGCTATGGCCGCTACAGCGGCTACAGTTACGGAGCGTACTCGGCCCCGTCCTACCCCTCGTCGGGGAGTAGCGGAGGCGGCTGGAGCGGCGGCGGCGGATCCGGTAGCAGCGCAAGGCCGCGCTGGTCGCGAGGCGGTTCGTCCGTGGCCTACACGATTGCTGAGGTGCGTGCACTCACGCCGATCCGCGAAACCGTAGAAAAATTAGTGCCGTTGCCTGAAGGTCGGGACTTCTTCCTCTGCCATGCGTGGGATGACCGGGCAGGGGCCGCTAAGGAACTATACGATCTGCTCCAGTCACGCGGTGTCTCGGTCTGGTTCAGCGAAAAAGACATCGGCCTCGGTACACCGTTCCTTCGCGAAATCGACAAGGGATTGGCGAAGTCGAAAGTCGGAATCGTGCTGGTGACGCCTGCGTTGCTGCGCCGTCTCCAAGGAGAGAGTATCGCCGACAAAGAGCTATCGGTACTCCTAGCGCGTGAGCAGCTAGTCCCCGTTGTGCACGGCACGACGTACGAAGCTCTCCGCGAAATCAGCCCCCTGCTCGCCTCGCGAAACGGCCTGAATACTCAGGAAAATACGATGGCAGTCGTCGCGGCCAAGCTGGCCGAGTTGGTCGCCCTCTAGCTTCTATTGCCGGGCTGGCCGGCTGCGATCAAATCGAATCGACGCTAGAACAGTCCAGCTTGGATCAGTAGTCTGCAGGTGTAAGGATCATTGTTGAGTCTGATTAGTACCCACAAGTCGGCTTGGCACCAGTTTTTCCGAAAGCAATCCAGGACGAGATTTTCCTGAACGCTGGCCGTTTGCCATTACCGGGCAAGATTTAGACGTATGCTATCCGTGATAGCTGAATCTCCGAGTTCATAATCCCTATTTCCCAACTTCGATCTGTGCAGATCATGCGAGTGGATTGTGGAAGCGGAAACGGTGCGAGAAAGTCCGACGATGCGGGTCACATTCGATACCAATGTCTGGAACAGGATGGTCTTCCCGGAGCGGCACGTAAACAGCCCCAATTACCTTGCCCTGGGCAAAATCAAGAATGCGATCCGGAGTGGGCAGGTGCGCGGCTTTATCAGCGAAGGTTTCGGGACAGTAGAGGCCGTTAGGAGAGTGAATCGGGCAAAGTTTCATGCTCAGAATGTGCCGAAGGTAGAAGTGACGAACAAATCCCACGGCTCTGGTGTTAACTGTATGATGATCGAAATTAAGGCCGATCACAGCCTGCACCCTGGCATCGGTGAAGAATTCGACGAAGAGCTAAATGAAGCTCTGGCGATTGGCATCAAGTTGCTCACAACGCCGTACATTGGCTTGCCGGTCCCTGATCGCCTGCCTCCCATAGCCAGAACACTCCCGCAGCGAAGCCGCAGTCAAGGGCGATATTAGGAAGCCGCGCCAGCGGGCCTGCCCCTTGAAGGCAGCAAGAGCGGAGGGAACTCGCGCCGTCGAGAACATTCACGCCAGAGACGGCACGCCGTGTGTTCGGATTCAGGCGCTAACACTCGTCTGCATGAGCGTGGAGGCGGTGGTCTCGTTACCGCGCGTCAATTAGATTTCAATAGGGTCGCTGCGAATCCAGCCACTCACAGAAAGTCTCCACGCGACGAATTGCTTCTCTCAGGCCCTCGTCAGTGACGTTAATCCGTCCGGGCCAGGTGTCTCTAGAGGATTGAGCTATTTGTTTGTCGGTCTCATCCACGAATAAGCCCGTGGGGAATCGCAGTTGGTGCTCTCCACTCTGGCGTCGAGTCATGCCGAATGGGTCGCTACTATGCTCTGTGTCATTCCGCGCCAGATTGACCTCTTCCAGTTCATCGAGTGGGACAGGTCCCTGCTCGAAGTCAATGCCGTAGGCATCGCGAAAATGCTTCCTATAACGCTCAAGCCAATTCTTCCCTGACGCCGTGAGTTTGACCGCACTCAGATCGACAAACCACTTCAGGTAGTCGTGAAATGCATTGTGAAGCAATTTCAGGGCGGCTTGTCCTTCGATGTTGAGGGATTCGTCTGCCTCCTGCCATCTTTCCAAAAACGGCGGGTCGAAATCGGTAGCACTGTCAGGGTCGAACGGCGGCGGCTCAAATGGCGCTTCGCCGTCTTCGATTTTTCGCTTCGTTTCACGGAACGAGTCGGATGCCGCTGCGTAGTGGCGCTCGATGAATCGGAGTTTGTCTTTCAGACCAGCTAGGATGTCCAACGTCGTCTCGCCCTTATGGCAACTTCTCTCCACGCTTTGTAAGTTCTGTCTCAAGCACCGAACCAAAGCTGTCTTCTGCATGTCTCACTAGTGCGCGTTCGTAGCAGAGAACCTACGTTTCGAATAGTCGAAAGCGACCTGTGCGGACACGCCCAGAGTGAAGAAGACACTCAGCGCAAGAAATCGCTTAAACATGGATTCCTGTCCCGTGAAGGTCGCCACTATTGCTTGTCATCTGCCATTTCATAACTGCCATGATATGCTTATGACATCGGTTTGCCTAAGCAATAACGGGGGTGTTGGGATGGCGAAAGCACACATCGAGACGCCTGAAGGTGTTGTCGTCAAGCTAGAAGGAACGCCGGAAGAAATCTCGGCTGTACTCGAAGACATCAAGGTGAAAGGTAAAGGTGCTCCGGCTAAGAAAGCCGAGGCAGCTGGAAAACGAGCCGGAAAGGTCACTTTCCCGAGCTTAGCCGAAGACCTGCGTGAGGAGGGCTTCTTCAAGAAACCAAAATCATTGGCTGAGATTAAGTCCAAGCTCGCGGATTTGGGCCACAATTATCCACTCACCGGACTGTCTGGACCGATGCGAACCGAAGTGAAGAACCGGAGACTCCGTAGATTCAAGGAAAAGAAAAAGTACGTCTACGCACAGTAGGTGTCCAATTGAAAGTATCAATTATTGTTTCCGATGACGACGGCAATAATTATCACGGCGAGGTCGAACTCGTCCCGAGTTCCGAAGCCCCGCACAAAAGAGCGAAGAAAGCTCCCGCACCTAAGTCCCCCAAGACCCCGTTAAGTTTTTTAACTCCAATTCGCGCCTTTGTTAAGCAGCACGCCCCCAACTTGAGTGGCCCTCAAAAGTTCGCCTTGCTCATTGCGTATTTGACGAAGGGGGATGGCAAAAAAGAAGTGCTGATGGTCGATGTCGAGAAGCAGTGGAACAGGATGAAGCCTCTCCTCGGCGGCAAGTTCAATTTTGCTTATACGACGAGAGCCAAAGACAACGGATGGGTAGATTCTCCCAAGCGCGGAGTCTACATTGTCCTGCCGGGGTGGAAAGGCATCTTGGATGCCTAAAACCATCAACCAGATGTTGAAGGACAAGTTTGAAGGGAAGCACGCCGACGCGCTGTCCGTCACTTCACGCTGATGGTTCAGGATTTCCAGAAACGCGAATGGGAAGATGCGAACGCTAAGGCGGGCAAATTCGTCGAGGCGGTCCTAAAGGCTCTATGGCGTCATGCTGGTCAAGTGGTTCCGCCTGGAAAGAACTTTAAAGCCGGAAACATCATGGACCAGATAGACAAGCAAAGGGGGCTGACCGATTCCCTGCGGTTAACGATTCCCCGAGCCTGCCGGTTCGCATATGAGGTTGCCAGCAACCGTGGTGCCCGCCATGATGCGGATGAAATTGAAGCGAACGAGATGGACGCGGCAGCTACGCTGCCCCTCTGTGCGTGGATTCTCGCTGAGATGGTCCGGTATTCGCAGCACGGCATGGACTTGGACGCGGCGAAAGCCATCGTGGACGGTGTCACCAAGAAACGCTATCCCTTCATAGAGAAAATTGACGGTCGAGTCTACGTGGACATCGCCAAGTCCGCCCGAGAAGCTGCCGTCCTGGTTTTGTGGCATGAATATCCCAAGAGAGTCTCCGAGGCAGCCCTGTTCGACTTGCTTCGCCGACACCAATACAAGAAGGCGAATGCGGACATGGCAATCAAGCGGATACAGGGCGTCGTGGATAACGACAACGGGAATCTGAAACTGCGGAGTATCGGTATTCAGGAAGCGGAAGAGCTAATCGAGAAGGCTGAGCGGGAATAATCCGAGTTTGAAGCGAGTTCGTTGCAAACAGCGGACTTTTTTGAAATCTGGAGCCATGAGCGAAAAATGGACATCTAAGGAAGTCAAACAGTGGGGTAGTCTCGGCTTCGCCGTACTGCTAGGCGCGATTTTGTTGGTTGTTCTTATTCTCGGTCGTGATCTGCTGGCGTGGCTCGCTACGGTTCTCGGACTGGTGGCAGGATGGGGAACTGGAATACTGGCGCATCCTTACCGAAGTGAATCTGACCGATTCAAAGAATTTGCGAAGGTCGTCTCCGTCTTCATCACGGGGTTTCTTGTGGGTAAGCTAGACCGCCTATTCGAGTTGTGGTTCAACCCCGAATACGGACCAATGGTGCTGCGTCCGACTTTTGCTCTTCGTGCGATGGCGGGCATAACGGGTTTTCTTTTGGCTGCAGTGTCCACTTATGTGACCCGGAAATATTTCAGCCGTGGTCCGGGTTCAGAGCAGCCTACACATTCCGAGTAGCGTGGCGAGACTCGTGCCAAAAGTCAGAGTAGAGCATCGAAATGCATGAACACTTCAAGCAGTACGTAGAGAGCCTTCACCCATCGTTTGAACGCCTCATGGAAATGTCTCCGGTAAAGATGTCTGCTTTGCCGAAACGCCTCCCCGAAAAGTGCGTCTACCTGTTTAGCGAAGGAGAGCAAACTTTGTACGTGGGCAGAACTCGTCGCCTGCGACAGCGATTGCGACAACACTCCGTCGCAGGAGCGCAGCACAATCAAGCGGTGTTTGCATTCAAACTCGCACGTGAGGTAACAGGCCGCACCGTCGCCGCATATTCCATCAAAGGCTCACGAGCGGCTTTGTCAGTAGAGCCACTTTTTGCGGAAGCCTTCACGCAAGCAAAGGCAAGAGTGCGGAAGATGGACTTGCGCTTTGTGGAAGAAACCGACCCACTAAGGCAAGCATTGCTCGAAATTTACGTCTCAATCGTACTCGGAACAAAGTACAACGACTTCGACACTCACTGAGTACGCCGCGAGAAGAAGCCGTCTGGTCCCCGCCTGAGTACCTTACTTGACTGGCGTATAATACATGGCCCGTCCCCCGGGGAAGCCGCAGTCAAGGAAGCCGACTACCAACCGGCTGGCTTTGAAAAGGACCCTTTAGCATCCTGCAGGGTTGCGGGGAACTGGCTAGCGACCAGATGACCCTGCCGAATTCTTTTCACAAAGGTAGCGTATCGCTGTAGTTCTTTGCTGTGATGTTGGTGAGGGTTAAGAATTCCGACTGGCATTTGCAGTTCTTGAGAAACGATCCGTACCGGCTCTGCGAGGTCGGAATCGTTCGTTATGAGTACAGCTACCTCGAATTGTTTGCGGAAAGCATCTCGAACGAGATGCGATGCGAGGTTGACATCCGATCCCTTCTCTTCGGTTTTCTCGACCCAGACTCTTTGAGGGGGAGTGACTGCTGCCAGATACATGGGCACTGTGTGTGTGAGGAAATGACCATATTTGATCGTCAGATTCGGAAGTGTTCGCAGCGCTCGAATGTACAAACCTTGGTCGTGAGCCGAAGTCGGGTTGCTTGGCCTAGCGCTTACCCTTGCTGTGAAATATTTGATTTCTTGAATGGTGTCTGAGGGAAGGAGAGCTTGGCAAAGGCGGCCCAAGTCGAGCCATTTGTACGGCGTCCCCTTTAACGCGCCGTAGTAGAGATTGAATCCATCGATGTAAACGTTGACCTTAGCCACGAATTCTCCTGGTTGGAAATCTGCCGGGCGGGCCAGGGCGAGCCCCATTGACGCTACTCGGCAAGGGAGTATAATACGTTGTGTATCCCCCCTGTCCCTTAGTGGGCAGGAAGCGAAGCCGACCTTTGGGTCGGCTTCAGTGTTTTAACTCCTTTCAAAACCTCTTAGCGACCACTTAGCGCCCTATGTTGAGTCCCTGCGCCATGGTTTGCTCTGCCCCTTGTCGCAAAGTCGAGGATGGTTCGATCTTCTGCATGGCTGATTCCGGCGCGCGGGTCTGTTCCGTCGCGGATCGGTGCGAAAAGTCGCGCTCAAGTCCCTGTGCAAGATCGGCTCTGTTGTTGGTGTAGATTTGCGCGTCGTACCGTCCACGCGACACCGCCACATACGCGAATCGGCGATTCACGAGTTTTTCGCCTGCCTGTTCGGTATCCACATGAACTAGCACCCGGGCGGCGGTTTGTCCCTGGCTGCTGTGGCTCGTCATTGCATAGCCGTAGTCGAGATGTGGATTCTCTTTGATGTTGAATGCGACGGCCCGGCCTGAGTCGAGGCGTAGTTGCAGGTTGCCGCTATCGTCGATCTTTTCGATGGTTCCTAGCTCGCGGTTCGCAATGTGTCGCTCCCGATTCGGCGCAGTGAACTGCACGCGGTCGCCTTGACTGAATCCTCGCTCTGTCTCGCGGTAGAGCGTAATGCCATGCAACCGGCGGGGATCGTAACTCACTTGCTCGCCGTTCTCGAGTTTCACCGTTACTAGATTTTCTTTCTCGTTCGCGTGCTCGACGCGGGCATACTCTCCAGCCTCGATGCCGTGCGTCTTGCTGCCTCTCGTGTAGCGCACCACGTCACCCGGTTGGTATTGCGCGGCCCACTGCCGGTCCGCCCCGGTGACCTCTTGCCGAGTCACAAGCACTCGCTGCTTGTGTTCTCTTATTTCAACCTGGCCCTTGCTCTGCATCGTCCGGTGAATCGCTTCGTTAATCTCGCGGCGGGATTGATTGTCGGGGGAGACCACTAGCGTGCCTTCGGGTTTAGTCGCATAGTCGTTTGCGATTTCCCTTAGCCGCTCGTCGCGGTCGGGAATTTCACGCACGCGGCCCTGCGTATCCAGTCGTTCGATTGCTTCTCGCACATTGCCACGCGAGAGTTGCTCCACCACCTCTTTGAGTGCCGGGTCTTTCTGCCGCACGATCTCATCAAGCCGTGCCGTCTCGATCCCCGCTTCTTGGAGCTGCTGATACGGTCGGCCCGCTTCTACCGATTCATGCTGGCGTGTGTCACCTACCAGCAGCACGCGGTCGTTTTCCCTTAACCGATGGAGGAACTCATTCATCTGCTTCGTGCTCGCGAGACTCGATTCGTCGAGAACGTAGAGGCGTTTTTGTCCGTCATGGGGGTCTTCGCTCCGTGTCAGATGCCGCTGCAATGTGCTCGAATCGATTCCCGCTTCTCCGAGTTTTTGCGCTGCGCGCGATGTCGGCGCGAAGCCTTCCACCTTATAGCCCTCTCGCTCGGCGGCTTCGCGGATCGCAACTAAAGAAGTAGTTTTCCCCGCGCCGGCGACGCCTTCAAGCGCCGTCACCTGATCGCGGCTCGACAGGATTTGCTCGACCGCCGCGCGCTGGCTCTCGCTCAAATGCGAGTGGTCTTGCGCGATGTCTCGGCGTGTCTCGAACCTCGCGATTGGTTCGTGTTGGTTCTGCCCCGCGCGCATCGCGTGGATAGTGTTGCGTTCGTGGTCGATCATCTCACTTGTGGTGAACGCGCGGCCCGGCGCGCGATTGCTCGTTTCGATGAACTCGCCCGCTTGCACGCGTTTCTCGAACTCCGCTTTAACCTCCGCAACCGTGGCGTCACCCATTGAGCGTTTCAGTGCATCCCTCAGCAACTCGCGCTCCTCAGCCACTGCCTGACGCTCCAGATTTTTCTCTCTTGAGTAGGCAACGGCCTGGCTCATGGCTTTCTCTTCACGTGCTTGCTGTAGTCGCTCTCCGTGCTCCCGTGCCGCTTTGACAACCCGCTCTGGTTGATTGCCGAAGCGCGCGGCCATTGCTTTGTGCCTGCCTTGCATCTCTTCGCGTGAGAGTTCGAGCTTTCCTTCTCGTGTCTGGTGCGCGGCGACCTGTGCCGCCCCTGCTCCTCGCTGGTTTTCCGTTGCGAGATGTTCCTCGATCTGCCGGCGGCGGGGACTCGATGCCTCCAGATACTCTTTGCTGTAGCCTTGGATTTCCGGCTGGTTGCTCTCGCCGCGTTCGACTTCGTAGCCAAGTTCTTTCAACCGATGGGCCAGTTCCGAGCGATACACTGCCGTCGCATACTGCTGCGTCTTGTACAGTTCCCGTGGCTGTAGCGCGTGTGCGCCCCCGTCGTCGGTCTCGGTAAGGTTGAAGAAAACGACGTGCGTGTGCAATTGCGGTGCGGCATAGCCGTTCACGGGCCTTGCGCTGTCATGCTCGAACTTCGCCGCTATCCATTTGCCTGTCGTCTCTGCCGGAAGATTCCCGCCGATGCGGGCCTGGACATATCGCTCTAGCTCGTCAAGTGCGACGCCAACGCTTTCTCGATGTGCTTCTCTGACTCGTTCATCTCCGCCGACGAGGGCGGTCAACGATACGCTCTTCGGGGCTGAAAACGTCGCGTCCCATCCTGCGCGGTGTTCCATCGCGCTTACCTTTTCGCCGCGCCTGTTCATGTATTCTCTGGCTGCTTGGCGGCGGATTAGGTGCTCCCTAGTGATCGGGTGTTGTCCTTCAGAGAGTCGCTGGAAATGCTCTTCGCGAACCTCGCCGTGTAGTCCCCACCGTTCGGCGAGCCTTCCGTGCCACTCCCCGCGAATCTGCTCCCCTTCGGTGTAATAGTTCTCGCGGGCGTTACCAAACTCTTCCGTGTGATACCACTGTGCCTGACCTGCGCTCAGTGGCTTGGAGATGGTCAGCATGTGTTGGCCTACTCGAAAAAGTCCCTTTGCCTGCACACTGGCTCTCGTTCGATTTTCTGGTCCTCACTTTGTTGCTGTTCGTTTGGTACGAGTTTCTGCCACGAAGCTCCATTCCCCGACGGCTTGCCTGCTCCTGCTGCGGCCGCCGCAACCTTCGGCGGTTCCTCGGGCAGCGAGAGTGCCGGGCGCTCAATGTATTGCGCCTCTTTGCTCTCAAGCTCGATATACGGGAGACTCATCCGCGCCACGAGATTTCCGCACTTGAGATAACCGTGCATCTTTGCAAGGCCGCTGATCTCGCTTGCCATCACCAGCGGCCTGACCTCGCGTTCGAGGCTGTCGCTCTTCGATTTGCGCGATTGTGGGAACTGCTCATTTGTGCGGCTCTCCCGTATCCGCTCGATCTCTTGTTCTCCTATCGTGTCGCTAATCCATTTCGCCGCGTGTGGCTCGCTCGTACACAGGAAGATTTTGGTCGAAGGCTGAGACATCATGGCTTCCGCTTCGTGTCCGTAACGCACTTCCAACTGGCTGCGTCCCTGAAAACCCAGGACTACCGGATTGTTCGACTTGCGGTTTTCCGTAATTGCCGTGTGTAACTGCGGCAACCGCTGCAAAGTCGCCAGCTCGTCCAGAATGAACCACACCGGACGCGGACTAATGCGGCCCTGATTCATCAGGCGCAGCACGAGCATGTCTAGCCACAGACTGATGAGCGGCGCTAGGCGCTTCCGCGTGTCCGGCGTGCTCGTGAGAAACAACCAGCCGCGCCGTTCCTTCGACCATTCGAGCGTGCTCCAACGCTGTTTTGTCTCCGCTTCACTCGGCAGTAGCCTCATGGCGTCGGCTACCATGCTCAATGAGCCAAGCACGCCGTTGCGCTGTGGTGGCGAATCCCGGTCGATCATTGCCGCGTACTCTGTCCCTTTCACTCTCCAGTCGATTTCTTCCGGGTGCGACATCCACGACACCAACTCTTGTGGCGTCGGGCGGAAACTGAGCAAGTGTGCAAAGATTTTTCGTGGGGCCTCTACGAAAAACGAATTCTCATTGTGTCGGTCGGGAAACAGCGACGCGGCCAATGTGAGAGCATCGGCGCCTTGCCGCAGCTCGTCTCCCGGAGTCCAGTAGGGCATCCGCTGGTCTAACGGGTTAAGGATGAGATCGCCGCGCGACGGAGTAAGAAAGTAGGGCACGTAGTCGGCGGGCGTCGCGGGATCGTACACGATGGCCGTCTCACCGCGCTCCTCGGTCTGCAACAAGATTTGGCGGATGAGCGCGCTCTTCCCTTTGCCTGAATCACCCATAACCAGAATGTGGCTCGATTCGATCTCGCGCGGCAGACGCAGCCAAGCTTTCCTGCAGAGTATTTTTTGCGTGAAGCTCCGCTGCTGCAATAAGCCGATACCGTCTGAACGGTTGCGGCGATTGAATGCACGCGCCGTCACAAGCTCCGGTCCTTTCAGCCGACGCCCATGTTTGCGTATTCTCTTGCGTGCCGAGTCCATCGGGATCGCCACGATGAGACCCACGAGCAACACACCCAAGCCGCCCCACACTGCCGGTTGCACCAGATCGGTGAGCGTCTGGTCCTGGTAAATCCAGTGGCCCAGGAACTCATGCAACTTCGCATTGTCATAGCGTGCGCGCTGCCATTCGAGCTTCAAGTCACCTACCTTGATGGCCTCTTCGGTCAGCGTAAACGTGCCCTCGCCTTTCTCTGTAACGAAAGGCTCTACTTCGTTGTCGAGCGCCATCCGCGTACCCTTCCGCGTCACCGCCATCAACAACGTGTACCAGCCGTCCGTGCGGAAGGCTCCTGCTACCGGCGTGCCTACGTAGGCCGTCAGATAGTGCCGTTGGAGCGGAGTCCACACCCGCATGTAGCGGTAACCAGCGATAGCGAACACACTGAGCAGGGCAACGCAAAACGCTCCGATAGTCCATACCGCCTTATCGCTTGGAAACTCGCCAGCATCATCCTCTCGGCCCCACCTCTGTTTCATGGCACACCCCCTGTTGCTGCTTCGGCAAGACGCTGTCGCGCCTTGCTCAACTTGTTCTGGTCCGCTCGCTCGATTAGCTGCTGCATCTCCTCTACGGTCAGCGTTTGCCCTTGGGATATGACGAAGTGGATGTTTAGTAGGATGGTCCGCAACGCCAAAACTTCGGCCAGAACGGTTTGCTCTCCTGCATTTGGTTTCGTTGCTTTCAGCAGAACATCACGCGCCCACTCGCTGATGGTTTGCTCGCCTGCTAGGGCTTCAAACTGCGCATATTCCTCGTCAGTGACTTTGGTGCTGACGGATTTGGTTCGAAGTGCGGGCACGGAATTCACCCCATAAAATCAACAAGTTCCCATACGGGAACCAAAAGTTGCTGTGTTGCGCTCTGTGTGAAGTGGCTTGCTGTAAGCCGCTCGATTTTCAGAAGTTCCCATATAGCAACCTTGGTTGCTATGCGGCACCCGTTTGGGGGTGACGTGTCAGTCCAACTCCCGGTGCCGTAGGCACCGCTCCTCGCAAAACGCGGCGCAAACCCACGATTCGCGCTATCAACCTTGTTCGCCATACTCCAATTGCAGCTCCTGCATCCACCGCTGAAGCTCGGGGATCTCCCACGCCTTCTGGAACAGGTCGCGCAGAGCGTTCCATTCGGTCTCGGTGAAGTCGATGCCTACATCGTTCTGCCGAAGCCAAAGCGTGAACGTTGGCCCCTTCTCCTCGGGCAGCGTCGTGAGGAAATGCCTGCCGTTCCACGAATTCTTGGCCGACCATCCTTCGAGCATGGCCCGGAACTCGGCCAGGTCGGGGTACCGAGCAATGAGATAGTTCACTCGGCGTGTTGGGCCAAAGTCGATATACACGCCAAGCTCAGGGCAACCTGTCGTCGTAAACGAGAGCTTCAGGTCATCGACCTTGAGCGGCTTAGGCAAGATAATTCGGCGGCGAAAATCATCTTCGTTTGGACCCGTTGGTCGCACGGGCTGCCGGTCATGTCGCACCCAATGGCCCCGAGCGGCGAGGCCCCAGAGCGTCGGCCAGTACGGGGCAAGGATTTGATCGAGTCTAGTGCTCTCGACTCCTTCATCACTAATGGCGGCTAGGAAGCATCGTCCAATTGTGCCGGGGTTCTGCCATTTCTCCGCCGACTTCAGGATCTCCTTGCGATGCGAAATTTGCTTCAGAACTGCTTGATGTCTTTGTTCGGCGTCATCATCGGAGAGTCGAACCTCGGTGAAGTGGCCGCCAAGGTTTCCGAAGTAATACCAGGCGTGCTTCGATGCATGCTTCTTACGGTTCTGATAGACGGCTTCGAAGGCGTCGAGTAACCTGAGGTATGACTCTCTGGATGGAATCGCGGGCCAAAGCAGCGGCGGCTCCTGAGCTTCTTCCTCCGTGCCGATCTGCACGTACTGCGCGAGAACATCCCACTCGGGGGCAGACAGCGTGTGCTGCGACTCCCACTTCTTGCGAATGCGATAGAGCGAAGCGGTCGGCGTGCTGAGCATTTCATGACGAGCTGTTTCACGGTCCATCCCTTCGACGCGCTCCTCGATAACCAGGAAGGCGGCCTCTCCCAAGGACACCTCGCGTCCACGTTGTTCACCAAGAACCTTCTGGTAGCGCTCCAACAGTTTGAGGCGGTCTTCGCTGAGTCGAATCGAGATAACCTCATGCCGGGGTTTCTTCTTGAGGATCGACATCATGGTTGACAAGTTCTCCTACATCGATGTACGATGTTTACGTTAGCGTAGCTCGATAGGTGGCTGAAAGCAAGAAGAATCTTTTCCGCAGCTCTCTCGGAAGCCAGTGAGCCAATTCGACGACCTTCTAGACCCTATAGGAGTCACTAACACGCAATGGCCGTACCATCCCAAATCGAGACCTCGGTGCACATCGAACGGCATTATGCCGTTACGGAAATCGCCGAAATGTGGAACTTGAGTCCAGATAAAGTTCGTGAGCTTTTTGAGAACGAGCCGGGTGTGCTTGTGCTAGGAGAGCGGAATCAACGCCACAAGAGACGTTACGTCACGCTGCGCGTTCCTCAGACTGTGCTCGAACGCGTTCATCGTCGTTTATCATCGAGGTCCGGTGTCCGTTAGGAGTCTTCTACGATGCTAACCATCTATCGTCGTCACCGCAAAAACTGCAAGCAACGAATGGAAGGGCGAGATTACAGGCGCTGTTTATGTCCGATCTGGGTCGATGGCTCTCTGAATGGAGTTGAGATACGCAAATCGCTCCGTATCCGAGACTGGCAGCGGGCGCAAGATCTTGTGCGCAAGTGGGAGGCGGATGGGCAACGAGTGGAAAAGCCGAAGCCGCCGACCGTCAAAGAGGTTTGCGATAAGTTTGTGGCAGATGCCGAGGCTCGAAATTTGCGCGAGCCTACGCTCTACAAATACCGCCTGCTCTTCCGACAGTTACAAGAATTCGCGGTGATGCATGGATTGCCGTGGATCACTGACTTCGACATAGATTGGGTGCGTCGATTCCGCGCCTCATGGAAGAACAAGAATATTTCAGCGCGCAAAAAACTCGAAGCGTTCCGTGCTTTCTTCCGATTCGTGCATGAGAGCGGCTGGATTCCCACTAATCCAGCAACTCACTTGAAGCCCCCGAGGATCACCGAGCCGCCGACAGCTCCGTTCACGAGGGAGGAGGTGGCAAGCATCTTGAAGGCTTGCGATATTTATCCAGACAAGGCAAACGCGGTGCGCCTGCGGGCATTGGTGTTCCTCCTCCGCTATAGCGGGCTCCGAATCCGCGACGCGGTCACGCTCAGCCGTAATCGTATTCAGGACGATAAACTTTTTTTGTTTACGGCGAAAACAGGCACTGCGGTTTATTGCCCGCTCCCTCCATTCGTTGTGAAGGCTCTCGACTTGATTCCAGCGAGCACTTACTTCTTCTGGACTGGACTATCGAAACCGAAAAGCGCGGTGGGGGATTGGCAGCGCAGTTTGAAGCGGCTCCTCATTTTGGCCGGCGTACCGGACGGCCACGCACATCGTTTCCGCGACACGTTTTCTGTGGAACTCCTACTCGCGGGCGTGCCGATTGAGCGCGTTTCAATTCTCTTGGGACATCAGAGTGTGCGCATTACAGAGAAACATTACGCACCGTGGGTTCGGGCACGGCAGGAACAATTGGAAGCCGATGTTCGGCGCACTTGGCATACCCACGAACCGCAACAAGGGGTACACGACGGGTACACGGGAAACGACGTGCGTGTAATCCCGTTCAAATCAAGGCGAAAGAATGGTGGAGGCGGGGGGAGTCGAACCCCCGTCCGAAAAGCGCTACGGCCCGAAGCCTACATGCTTAGCTCAGTTCGTTTAGGTTCGCCAGCCGCGGTCAGAATGAGCAAGAAACGCAGCCGGCTAGTCCGATGAATCTCGCCCGAACCTTACGGACCGAAAGGTTCGGGCCAGCTCACCGTGCGACGCCTCTTGCCGGGCCCGTGAGCAAAGCTCGGGGAGACGTGCGCCTAATTAATTAGGCAGCAAGTGCCAAGTTGTTGTTGGCAGTTCTAGGTTTCCACCAAGTTACGGGCAGGTGGGTCCCGGCATGCCTTCGGGTCGCCACAGCTTCCGTCGAAACCGTGTCGCCCCCTTCCCTGAGTATATCACCGCTCCTCAAGGCGATTTGTGATTCGTGGGAAATGGATGGGTTCGCGTACTTTTTTGCGTTTTGCTGCTTCCGAATATCTTCGAGGCGCTTCTTGAAGCATTCCCGATATTGCTGCAATAACCTTGGATCCCTCAGAGTGGAATAAATCTCGCCCGACTTGTACTTGCCTTCTTCACGGAACAAAATACACGCCTTCGCGATCGGCGACGACGAACTCCACCGACATCATCGTCAGGCCCAGGATGCGCGCGGGGACACGAACGTTCCTGGGACCGCCTCTGTTCAGGTAAACCATGTAACGCTCTCTCGGGAGCACGGTAGGAAATTTACCTACATGCGGTTTCGTGTACTCACCGGATTGTGGTTAAGGACCCTGCTTCCTAGTCTGGATAGGTCTGCAGGCAGGGTTGCAGACTTGTGCGGAGCCACGAAGTGCTGCGGGATCCGCACGACCATTTAAGAATCGAGGTGGTGAGATGACTGTTCGGTCTTATCCGACTCGTCTTAGGAGACTCATAATCGTTGGAGTAGCCGTATTCTGCTCGGCAGCCGCAGGTGCAAAGGGCCAAGAAAACAGCTCGCACAAGGCAAAGGTTCTCCCTCAGAAGGCTTCCGCTGACACAAATACCTCTTCGGCCCCGAGCTCCGCCAGTGCAAGTGCATCGTACATCATCGGGCCTGGAGACCTGCTCGCCATCAACGTGCTTCACGAACCGGAAGTTTCCCAGAAAGTGCCCGTACGAATGGACGGCAAGATCACCATGCCGCTGATCGGGGAGGTCCAGGCAAGTGGTGTGGTGCCCGTCAACCTTCAGGAAACGATAGCCGCGAAACTTCATGACTACATCAAGGATGCCGAAGTGACGGTTGTGGTCGAAGAAATAAAGAGCCGCCAATTCAGCGTCATGGGCGAAGTGGAGCATCCAGGAACGTTTCCGCTAGGCAGGCCGACAACCGTTCTGGAAGGCTTAGCGCAGGCAGGGGGCTTCCGCGACTTCGCCAAGGTCAAGAATATTCATATCCTGAGAAAAACTCCCGAAGGAACCACGATCACTCTCCCCTTCAATTACAAGCAGGTTTCCAAGGGGAAAAATGAATCGGAAAACATCCAGTTGCAGGCTGGGGACACCATCATCGTTCCGTAGGGGTCTTATGGATAACTCGAAGAAACCGCTTTTCCGAATCGCCGCGTTTCTAACCCTGACTGGCACTGCTCTAGCCGCGCTGGGACAAGAGCCCACGCCGCCCAAGGAGCCCGAGAAGAACTCGCGTTACGTCACGGAGGAACACGAGCCCAACGGTTTTGCGATGGAAGCGCACAGTTCGGCAAGCTGGGATGACAACATTCTAGGGGACAACGCGCACCGCATCCGGGACTACGTTTTTGAAGAGGGCGGGCGGCTGAGCCTGTGGACCCGGAAGCCTAGTTGGAGGCTTGGGCTGGACTACCGCCCAAACGCGCTGATCTACAAGACCGCCAGCAATTTCAATCAATTGGACCAGCGGCTCGACTTTGACAACGAGTTTCACGCAGGACGTCATCTGCTTTTCAGATTGAGGGATTCGCTGGATTATGCAACTGGCGTACTGGAGCCGCAGACGAATGGAAACGTTTCCCTTCCTGTCGGCGGTTCCCCCGGTTTGAATAACACCCTCATTACACCGTTCGCGCGCCAATTTGCCAATGAGGCTTTGGGAGAAATTGAATATGACTTGAGCCTCCGCAGTTCCTTTGATTTTTCGGGCGGGCATGCATTCCGGCGCTTCAAAGACATAGGTAATCCAAATCCCAGCTTTGCGACGAGCCTCTCTAACACGGAGACCGACACAATCTCGGGAAGTTACAACTACCGGATGACCAGGCACTTGACGACGGGTTTGGAATACCGATTCCAGAACCTTCGCTTTAGCCAGCTTCCTCACACAAAAGCGCAGGGGGCGTACTTGAAGCTGCTGTGGGAAGCCAGTCCGTTTGTCACGTTCAGCATTTTCGGAGGGGGGGAGTACGCCGACTCGATAGGCCAATTTCAAGTTCCCTCGACAAATCCTTTGCAACCAGGAAACACGACCGTCACGCTGACAACCCAGCAATGGGGCCCCGGAGGCGGGGGCTCAGTGACTTTCCGCTCCAATCAGACAGTTTTTCGGCTGACTGGGCAACGACTCGTGACGGACGGAGGAGGCCTGCTGGCCGCGGTTACCAATTCTTATGAGGGCGTGGAGCTCCGCCAACGATTCGCGGGGAGATGGGACGTGGCCCTAACCGGTTCGAATGCAAGGTCCGTAGCTCTGCAAGGACTCACTGGAAAAGGTGTAGTGAATACGCAGGCAGCCGGTATGGCCATCGAATACCCGATTGCGCGAAACCTGAGCCTGCATGTTGGATACAACTACCTGCGCCAACGCACAAACCAGTTCGTGCCGTTTGCACTAAATGCGGACAGGGACCGCGTTACGCTAGGAATTTTCTACCGCACTCGCGACTTCGTGTTTTGACAGCTTTTCAAACTAAGGATGTGGGACAGAATCCATGACGTCGATGGCTATAGGAAAATTGGGGGGTTTCCCTTGACGCGTACTTCAAGTGTTTGCACCCATTCGGTTGGGGAACGTGCCCGATTGCCCGGAGAACCATCGTTTATTAGGCTGCCCTTCAAGCGCGAGCCCACCTGAGGAGGGCTCAAACAGAATCCGGGGAACCGCTCGACCGGAAGCAGGTCAACTTTTTAGACATCCGCTCGTGCCTAGCGGCCTTGAGCCGGAAGGCTTGTTTGTGGCAGTAGCTTGTCGGGCGCGCAGATGCGGTAACGTTCAGCCAGAAGCCATTAGGGGGGAGAAGGAGAGAGGTAAGGAGTGGAAGTTCATCGCCAATTGAGTGTTGAGGAATACGTGACGCTTCTGCTTCGGCGGAAGTGGCTGTTCCTCACGATGGCCGTACTGGGAGCCGCAACGGGATTGCTTTTGGCAGCCGTCATCCCTGCGCAGTATACGTCGCACACCATGGTTCTGGTAGAAGAGCCGGTGGTCCCAGACAGCTACGTCAAGCCGGTCGTGAGCGAAGACGTGAATCAGCGTCTGGCGAGCATGCAGGGAGAGATTTTGAGCCGTACGAGATTGCAGGACCTTGTGGCGCAATTCAACCCGTACAAGAGAGACCTGAGCAAGGTGCCGATGGAAGTGCTGATTGAGCGGCTAAGACAGTCCATTAAAGTGGCGCCGCTGAATCCCATGCCCGGGACTTCGTCCCACGAACTGCCGGGTTTCACAGTGGACGTGACACTCAGCGACCCTCACCTGGCTCAGCAAATCTGCAATGAAGTCAGCTCGATGTTCAGGAACCAGAATATCCAACAACGCCAAAAGCAGACCGTAGATACGACGGAATTCTTGGCCAAACAATTGACAGATGCCAAGGCAAAGCTGGATGAGCAAGACGCTAAGCTGGCTGCATTTCAAAGCCGGCACATAGGAGCGCTGCCGGAAGATGAAAAAACCAACGTGACTCTGCTGTCGGGAATGACGACGCAACTCGAGGCGGCCACCCAAGGTCTCAACCAGGCGCGCCAACAAAAGACGTACTTGGAATCCATGTTGACCCAGCAACTGGCGGCATTGAGGACCACTTCGGAGGATAAGAATTCCAAGACCCTCGATCAACAACTCAGCGACCTGAAGAATCAGCTTGGTGTGCTGCAGAGGAGCTACACCGACAAGCATCCCAGCGTCATCAAGGTGAAAGCTGCGATTACGCAGCTAGAAAAACAAATTGAGGCGGCACCAGCGGAGAAGCACAGCGCAGCCGAATCGCAGAAACCTGCAGGTCTTGTAGCGGAAACGCCGGAAATACAACAGTATCGCGCGCAACTGCGTCAGGCCGAGCTGAACATCAGCCAAAAAGCCAAAGAACAAGAGGATCTACAACGACAGGTCCGCGCCGTTCAGGGCCGGATCGAATTAAGTCCCGCGATTCAGCAGGAATTCAAGTTTTTGACGCGCGACCACGAGACAGCGCTCAATTTTTACAACGACTTGCTAAAAAAGAAGAATGAATCGCAGATGGCGACAACCCTTGAAAACCAGCAGCAATCGGAAAAATTCAAAGTGCTCGACCCTCCGAGCATGCCAGAAAGACCCTCGTTCCCGAATCGCAACCTTTTTACCTTAGGAGGGCTCTGCGCAGGACTAGCCCTCGGAGTCGGCATCGTTCACCTTTCGGAGGCTCGAGACAAATCGATTCGAACGCGGCAGGACGTCGAGACCTTACTGGGAGTGCAAACTCTGGCTGTGATCTCCCACATGGGGAGTGCGAGGAAGATTCGCAACCAAGGTCCTGGCAGGAGACGGCCGGAATTGAGTTTTGCTGGGTCGTTGTGGAAAGAAAGAAATGTATAAAAAGTTTTTTGGCTTGCGAGAGAGCCCTTTTAAGGTTAATCCGGATCCCCGGTATTTGTTCCTAACCCCTGAGATTCAAGAGGCACTGGCCAGTCTGGCCTACGGAATACGCGGCCGGAGGGGCATCATCCTGCTGAGCGGTGAAGTGGGCACGGGTAAGACGACTTTGCTCAATATGGTGCTCGACTGGCTTCGGCAGAATCGCGCGGCTACTGCATTTATTTTTAATCCGAACCTGACCACTTCCGAGTTGTTTGAGTGCTTGATGGGCGACCTCGGGATTCCCTGCGAGTCGCATTCGAAGAGCGAAATTCTGATGCGCCTGAATCGTTGGCTTCTAGACCGGTACAGCAGCGGGCAAACGGCGGTTTTGATCGTGGATGAAGCGCAGAGCCTCTCCGATGAGGTGTTGGAGGAGATCCGGTTTCTTACCAATCTGGAAACATCTACCGAAAAACTCCTGCAGGTTGTGCTTTCGGGCCAGCCCGAGCTTGAAGAAAAACTTCGCCAGCCTCACTTAAGGCAGCTCCGGCAACGGATCACCGTGCGATGCAAGACAAGCCCTCTGTCTCTGGAGGAAACGCAGGGTTACATTGCAGAGCGCCTGCGAATTGCGGGAGCAAGCACCGGACCGTTGTTTGCTCCGGAAGCCATCGAGAGCATCCACCGGCATGCAGGAGGAATTCCGCGCGTCATCAACGTACTTTGCGAGCATGCCTTGATCAACTGTTTCGCGGATCAGCAAAAGACGGTTACTCCCGAACACATTGAGGGAGTCGCGCGCGAATTTGAGCTGGACCTTAATACAGTGCGCACGATGCCGCTGAGCGCGTATCAAGACAATTTGACATCGGTTGAAAAGGTGTTGCGTGATTTATCCAGTGTTCTGGAACGAATGCGCCAGCCCGCTTCCCTGGCCGTCGGGTCCGAGGGAAAACTATGAGCCGTATTCATGAGGCCTTGAAAAGGGCAGAGGAGCAAAAACCACCCGCTTGGCGGCTTGCAGATCCCTCTCCGCTCGACTTTGTGGGCAACAGTGACGTTCTGGCGCCCTCGGAGTTGTTGCCTTCACCCGAACGGAAAGAAATGCCCGCGACGGGGCGCTGCCTGAGACTCGAAGAGTTACGACAGAGGTGCATCAAGCCAGGCTGGAGGCTGAATCCGGACTATGACGTGTTCTCAACAAAGCAATCTTCGGCTCTCTGTGCGGAACAGTTTCGAACGCTGCGCTCCCGTCTCTACCGGCTGCGCGAGAAGAACCCGATTCGAACGCTGCTTGTAACAAGTACTCTGCCGGGCGAAGGAAAAACCTTTGTGGCGCTAAATCTGGCACTTGCGATCGCGCGCCAACACGAAAGATGCGCACTGCTGATCGATGCCGATTTGCGTGCATCGAGGCTTCACGTGCGGCTTGGAGCGCCTTCTGCGCCCGGCTTGAGCGACTATCTCAGCGGCCGAGCCGATGAATTCTCAATCCTGCAGGCAGATCCGAAAGTAGAGCTCTTCCTTGTTCCGGCGGGCAGGTCGGCACCGAATCCTTCAGAGTTACTCGCAAACGGAACGCTAAAGCGCTTTCTGGATGGAATGGGCCCCATTTTCGACTGGGTCATTATAGATGCGCCGCCCGTTTTGGCAGTGGCGGACCCCACCATTATTGCGGAGTTTTGCGATGGGGTGCTCGTGGTGGTTCGGGCAGGTGAAACGGCCCACGACATGGTCAAGGCGACTCTACAGGAATTTCGCGGGAACAATCTTCTTGGCGTCGTGTTGAACGGTGCGAACGAACGCGCCAGTTACGGCGGTTATTCGTATTATGCCGGATTCGGAATGGACAAGAAGTGATGTCCAAACTGCCCAATCTGTAGTGGTGGGCCGTAGTCTGCGCGAAAACTCTTAGTAGATTTTTTCCTTGAGTCAGTGATTGGGACTCTCATGGCGGTAGCTTGGCCTGCTTTCCTAAGTGACCGGTCATAGAAGACTGCCGAGACTTGGCGGACAATAAGTGTGACTTACACAGATCAAACGCATTCGTGGTTTGCAGTCCAGACCAGGACCCGGTACGAGAGTCTCGCCGGCAAGCAGTTGAGCGGCCGAGGCTACGAGGTTTTTCTGCCTTTTTACCATTGCAAGCGGCGCTGGTCGGATCGGATGCAGGAATTCGAAGTACCGCTTTTCCCTGGTTACTTGTTTTGCCGGTTCAATCTGCTGGATCGGCTCCCTATTCTTACGACGCCAGGCGTTATCCAAATCGTAGGAATTGGAAAAACGCCGATTCCAGTGGATGAACAAGAAGTGATGGCCCTCCAAACCGCAGTGCAGGCTGGCGCGCCTCGGCACCCGTGGCCATTTCTGAAGGTAGGACAAAAAGTCAGGGTGGAAGCCGGCCCTCTCTGCGGCTTGGAGGGAGTGCTGCTTAATTTCAAAGGGCGCTACCGGCTGGTGTTATCGGTTTCCTTGCTTCAGCGATCTGTAGCAGTGGAAGTTGACAGCGCTTGGGTGACTTCGGTTCCACAGCAATCAGGACAGACTACCGCTCTAAGCTCTTCCGCCTTTTAGCTCCTAAACAGAGGACCCAGGGTATCTGCTTGGAGTTTCCGAACCGCGCCGCTTCTTATATGGGTAGGTCGAAGTGACTCTATACGGGCGGGAATTATGTGCGGCATAGCGGGCATGATCGGCAACGAGCCCGGTTACTCCGCCGAAGCGGCGGATGTCCATCAAATGTGCCAGACCATCGTGCACCGTGGCCCGGACGACGAAGGAATCTACGTGAGCGGCCGCGTGGGGCTCGGCATGCGGCGGCTTAGTATCATTGATTTGTCCACGGGACATCAGCCCATTCACAACGAGGATCGGAATCTCTGGGTTGTTTTTAATGGGGAAATCTACAACTTCCCGGAACTTCGCCCCGACCTTGAAGCGCGCGGCCACCGCTTCTACACCAACTCAGACACGGAAGTCATTGTCCATTTGTACGAGGAGTATGGGGCGGAGTGCGTGAAGCATCTGCGCGGAATGTTTGCGCTGGCCCTCTGGGATCAACGAAAGCAAAAACTGCTACTCGCGCGCGATCGCTTCGGGAAAAAACCGTTGTACTACGCTATGGACGGCCGTAGGCTGCTATTTGGTTCGGAAATCAAGGCCATCCTAGCGACTGCACCGGAGCTGGCTGAGATTGCTCCGCAGGGATTGTTGAGTTTCTTCCACTTCGGTTATATCCCTGATCCTGACACATCCTTCAAACGCATTAAGAAGCTGCCACCGGGACACTCGCTCGAATTCTCGAACGGGCAAATCAAAATCCAAAAATACTGGGACCTGCCGGCTTACGGAACCTATGAGCCCAAATCCGAGGAGCAATGCCTGCAGGAACTCGAACATCGGATGGCGGAAGCGGTTCGGATCCGGCTGATCAGCGATGTTCCGCTGGGGGCGTTGCTAAGCGGAGGTGTTGATTCCTCGATAGTGGTCGCGATGATGGCGCGGTTCAGCTCGCGCCCGGTCAAGACGTTTTCGATTGGTTTCGCGCATGAAGACTTCAACGAGAGCAATCATGCCCGGGCCGTCGCGCAGACGTTTGGGACGGAGCACCACGAACTTTACGTAGAGCCAAACATCGAAGAAACCGTACACCTCTTGACGAGTTTCCTCGAAGAACCATTCGGCGACTCGTCCATTGTCCCAACTTATCATGTGTGCCGCCTTGCTCGGCAACACGTCACGGTGGCGCTGGCCGGAGATGGAGGCGACGAACTGTTTGCTGGGTACGAACGGTACGGCTCCTATCTCGGGCGCAGACGAGTTCGTTTGTTTCCCGTCGGCATGGGGCGGTGGTATCGGGAGTCCGTGCATCCGCTAATTCCCACGAGTTGGCGCGGGCGCAGGTTCCTCTACAACCTTTCTTTGCCACCGCGGGAACGTTATATCGATGGAGTGTCACTGCTGCCCACAGGAAACCGAGAACGGAATGTCTTTTCCAGAGATTTCGAGGCTTGGGCCGACAAGCAAGTATCACCCAACGACTCATTCCTTCGCTTTCTTGAACACGGTCCTGCTTCGGATCCGCTGAGTGAAGTGCAGTATCTCGACGCAAAAACGTATCTTCCAGGCGACATTTTGACGAAGGTCGACCGTATGAGCATGGCCAATTCGCTGGAGGTCCGAGCGCCTTTTTTGGACCATCTCTTAGCAGAATGGGCGGCTGCGTTGTCGCCGCGGTGGAAACTCCGGTTCGGCGAACTCAAATACGTTTTGAAAAAGCTGGCGGAACGATTGAATATCCCCAAGAGAGTCTTGTATCGTCCAAAACAAGGCTTTTCCATGCCGCTTAGCCACTGGTTCCGGCAGGACGCCTCCCCTTCCCTGCTGGACATTCTTTTTGAGCCGAGAACCATGCAACGCGGCTACTTTGAAGGTAATGAAGTACGACGACGCGTCCTGGAACATCGCAAAGGAATCCGCGATCGCTCCTGGGAATTGTGGCATCTACTTATCTTCGAGCTCTGGCACCGCAACTTTATGGAAAAGCAGTGCACCGTCACATCGACCGGTGAATGGGCGCGCAGTTTATCGCTTCGTGATGCGACGATTGGCCAAGGCTCACCCGAATGGGCCAGGGTGTAAGCATCCAACCAAGAAGAACGACAAGCGATTTGAGCAAGGGCAATGACAGATAAGGTTCCCAATCCAAACAGGAAGACAGGTCGGACATGAATCCCGCTACTTCTTCACGGCAAGGCAGCACAAGAGTCCTGATGTTTATTCAATCGCTGGAGCTCGGAGGTTCCGAGACTCAATGCGTGGAAGTGGCCCGGCAACTCAAACAAGAAGGATATGGCGTGACTGTCGGCTGTCTGCGTGCCGGCGGCCCGCTCGAAGGAAGGCTAAATGAGGCCGGACTGGAGCACATTGAGTTCCCCGTTCGAGGAAGCCTGCTTCGGCCGAACACGATTCTGCAGATGTTAAAACTCGTGTCCTTCATTCGCAAAAGACAATTTAGAGTCGTCCATACGAATGATGTGTATTCAAATTTGTTCGCAGTTCCTGCCGCCTGGCTAGCAAGGGTACCCGTGATCATTTCGAGCCGCAGGGACCTCGCGCGTTGGTGGTGGTATACGCCGGTGAGACGGAAGATTCTCAAAAGAATTCAGACGTTTTCGACAAAAATACTAGTCAATTCCGAAGCCGTTCGGCAGGAATTGATAACGCGCGATGGCTTTGCACCACATCTCATCCACGTTGTTTACAACGGAATCGATACAAAGAAATTTACTCAGGCAATCGCCGACAGGAAGCGACTGCTTCCAGGAATCAGCACGAACCACAAATTGATAGTCATGGTTGCCAACATGCACCTCGGCGTGAAAGGGCATGGCGACCTGATTGAGGCTGCGCGAACGATTCATGAAATGTGCCCCGAAGCGCGAATCCTCCTAGCCGGCGATGGCGAGATGCGGCCGTTTTTTGAAGATCAGGTCAGAGCCGCGGGGCTTGAAGAGATATTCATCTTCCTGGGACATCGAACCGATATCCCAGCTTTGTTAGCTTGTTGTGATATTGGAGTCCTCGCTTCGAGATCGGAGGGCTTGCCAAACGCTGTTCTCGAGTACATGGCCGCAGGACTGCCGGTTGTTGCCACAATGGTGGGCGGGGTGCCAGAGATCATTGAAAACGAAGTGAACGGGCTACTGATTCCTCCAGAGAACCCCCCAGCCCTTTGTACCGCCATCGTGCGTTTGTTGATGGACGAACAACTGCGGAAGCTGCTGGGGGCCGCCGGCAGAGAGAGAGTTCTGACGCAGTTTAACTTCGCAAGCGTTATGGCAAGCCTGCGGCAGCTCTATAAGAATCCGCGGCCTTCTACCGGGCGTCATCTCCCGGCTAGACCTCTCAGTGAAGCCAACAGGGGCAGCTAAAGCCCACCTCTCGGACGATTCGAAAAAGTCTTTGGTGTTCTACGATCACCAAATAGTGGAGCGACAAATATGGTTCGCGTCAGCGTTTTTGGAATGGGTTACGTAGGCGCCGTGACAGCAGCCTGCCTAGCTCGCGCAGGTCACTATGTCATCGGGGTCGATGCAAATGAGGCAAAGGTAAGCGCAATGGCATCGGGTCGAGCGCCGGTCCTCGAACCCGGTCTCGAAGAACTTGTTGCAGAGGGCCGCAACTCATCCAGACTTAGCGTTACTACCGATGCGTTGTCCGCTGTATTCCAGTCTGACGTTACCTTTGTTTGCGTGGGCACGCCAAGCCTGTCGAGCGGCCGTTTGGACCTGAGCAGTATCGCGCGCTGTGCTCAAGATATTGGCGAAGCACTGCGACAAAAGCAGGAATTCCACACGGTGGTCATTCGCAGTACAGTCTTGCCCGGAACAGCGAAGTCTTTAGTCGTTCCCGCACTCGAAGCTGCAAGCGGGAAGCGTGCCGAAGCCGACTTCGCCGTTTGCTCCAATCCGGAGTTTACACGAGAAGGTTGCGCGGTTGCCGATTTTCTTAACCCTGCTATCACTGTTCTTGGAGCCGATCAGTCTTCTCATCTGGAGCAGCTGCGCGAACTATATCGAGGCACACCAGGAAAAATCTTTGAGACACCCTTAGGCGTGGCAGAGATGGTCAAGTATGTATGCAACGCTTTCCATGCGTTGAAAGTTACATTTGCAAATGAAATTGGCTCTCTATGTAGCCTGCTTGCAGTAGATGCGCGAGCAGTAACAGAAATCTTTACGGCTGACAGGAAACTCAACATTTCCAAGGCCTACCTGGAACCCGGATTTGCGTTCGGCGGGTCCTGCTTGCCCAAGGACGTTCGTGCACTCGATTACCGGGCAAAGCAGTTGGACTTAGACTTGCCATTGTTGCGCGCAATCCAGCCGAGCAATCAAGCTCACTTGGAACGGGCCGTGGAAGCAGTGTTAGCAACAAAACGGAAAAGAATCGGTGTACTTGGCCTTAGTTTCAAGTCTGGGACAGACGACCTTCGGGAGAGCCCTTCCGTTCAACTGATCAAACGGCTCCTCGGAGAGGGGTGCGAAGTTCAAGTGTGGGACAAGTACGTTTCTTTAGGTCGCCTTACTGGATCCAATCGTCAGTTCATTCAAGACGAGATCCCGCACATCGGGGCACGTTTGTCCACAAGTCTCGAAGATGTCGTAAAACAGTCAGAGGTTGTGGTTATTGGTACCAGCGCTCTAAGTGATGAGGTCCTGCAAACTATTGTTCGGCCAGACCAGTTGATCGTTGACTTGCGTTCTCCCTTCGCACGCAACGAAGCTTTCAAAGCACCGACTGGTCTGCTGTTTGACACAAACAAATGGAACCAGGCCACGCACGTCTAGAGGGTTGAACGCTGGATTGCGATATCCAGTTGAATAATCTCTGGACTCGAAAAGCGACTACGGCGACCAGGCCAACTCCCATCATGAACTCAAGCACATCCCAAACGATCAGCAGCTCGGGGATCATTCCTTCATCCGGTTCGCAACCCCGAATGGATGCTGAAGTCGGCCGCGAAGCAATTGGATGTACGACGCTAAGTTCTTGGGAACAACTGGAAGGCTGGATTCCTGGGTGGGAAGCAATTCTGCGGCAGAACGCATCCCTATCTATCTTCTCTACACCGGAATGGCTGAGATCGTGGTGGAAAGCCTTTGGCTCAAATCGACAAATGGTTGCATTGGCTTTCTTGAAGGAAAATGGTTTCCTTGCCGGCTTGGCTCCATTCTACGTCGACCACATCCAGACCTCGTTCTGCGGAAAGTTGGCGCACTTACGCCTCATCGGAGATGGTTCCGGGGATTCCGATAATCTTGACCTCATTGCCAGGCCTGGATACGAAGGCGTTTGCGCACAAGTTCTCTTGCACTGGTTGAAGGAGAACCAAGCCTGGGACGTATGTTCTCTGAATACGGTATTCGAAGCTTCTCTCACTGTGAACGGCCTGCTAGACGAGCTTGAGCGCGCCCATTGGGCATTCACTTCAGGAACGTGTCCCTGTTCCGCGATTCACCTTCCAAGATCGTGGGCGCAATACGTGGAACAACTCTCACCGGAATTCCGCCCTCTAGTGACGCGCTATCCGCGAAAGTTGGCTGCCCAGTATCAAGTCAATGTGCGCCGCTGCGAGAACTCCGATGATTTAGCAACGGGCCTGGAGACTCTCTTCTCCCTTCATACGAGGCGATGGAACCTCGCTAACGAGCCGGGCAGTTTTATCTCCCGTCAGCGAAAAGAGTTTTACCTGAAAATGGGGCAATGCTTTCTTCGAAAAGGCTGGTTGGAACTGTGGCTCCTGGATTTGAACGGAACAGCCGCTGCTGCGCAATTTTGCTTTCGATATCGCGACACAGTCTACATTTTGCAAGAAGGATTCGACCCAACATTTTCGGCCGAAAAAGTTGGCTACGCGCTGCGCGCAGCAATGTTGAAGCATTTTGTCGAGTCTGGCGTGAGGCATTACGATTTCCTTGGCGGACTTGCGATCCACAAACAGAAGTGGGGAGCCATGCCTGGCGCTTACTTGAACTTGCGCTTTGCGCGGCCTAAAAGCCTCGGGAGTTTTTATCTTTCGTCGACAAACGCCATGGCGAGAGGTAAGGAGTGGCTCCGGGCAAATCTGCCCCAGCAAGCTTGGAACGCCCTGCATTGGCTGAGCGTCAGCGTGAAGAGGCAGCGGGGCAGTTCGCCATCAGCATAAAAGGGTCCGGCAGGCCACCACGAATCATCGCGGCAACCATGGTCAAAATGAACAACAAAGACAAAGTATCGGCGAGCGTGAAAATTCTGCAGATTGGAAACTATCCGCCGCCAGCATGCGGTTGGGCCATGCAGACAAAGTTCCTCGTGGAAGAAATTCGCCACCGCGGAATTGTGTGCGATGTCCTTAACTTAAACGAGAATCGCGCGAAAAAGAGCCATGAATACGTTGATGTTCAGAACGGCATGGATTATCTGCTCAAGCTGATTCGCTTCGCCTTTCAAGGTTACCGCTTTCAGGTGCATGTAAACGGCCAGTCCAGAACGGGCTATTTGCTGGCTCTGACCGCTGCGGTAATTGGACGGCTTGCAGGTCGCCCGGTGGCTTTGAGTTGGCGCGGCGGTCTCCATCAAAAATACTTTCCCCGGCCTCACGACTACTGGCTGCGTTGGCCGTTTCAGTTGCTTTTCCGAATGGCGGGACAAATTTCCTGCAACAATTCGCAAGTCAAGCGAGCCATTGAAAGCTATGCAATTGAACCTGGTCGCATAACAGCTATCCCTGGCTTTTCACGCCAGCACACGGCTTTCCAGCAAACGCCATTGGCCCATGGCGTAGAAAGCTTCCTCCAAAATCACCATCCCGTTTTCTTTTGCTACGTTTCCTATCGCCCTGAGTACCAATTGCCTGTCTTGCGCGAAGCTATGCACCGATTCCGCCAGAGTTATCCGGATGCGGGGTTCATCTGGCTTGGCTTCCCCTCCAAGGAGATGCCTGCTGCGAGGACCTACGTGAATAGCTGGTCCATTCCGGAACGTGACCAACTGCTCCTTCTGGGGAATCTTTCACACGACGAGTTCTTAACTTTGCTGAGCCGTTGTCTCGCTTATGTTCGCACGCCGACCTGCGACGGCGTTTCTTCTTCCATCTTTGAAGCGCTGTCCCTCGGAATACCCGTAGTTGCAAGCGAGAACGGCAACCGGCCACAAAGCGTAGTTACCTACCGGGAAGGCAACTCGGAGGACTTGTGCGAAAAGCTAATCGCCTTGACTCAGAACTATTCACAATTCAAGGAGCAAGCGCGGCTGAAGGAAGTAGACGATAACGTTTTGCGCACTGCCGATTGGCTGCTCGAAGATCGCTCCTGTGGCACAAGGGGACTCACGCGGGATTTTGCCAGTGCCGACTAGTCACTATTGGATCAGACGGTTCAAACGTCTCACCGAGATGGGGTGGGACGAGATTTGTGTGCGAACACGGCAGGCGTTTGCGAAGCACTGCGATCTCGCCATGTACAGAATAGGCGTTTCGGCTTGCGATCGCGACTCCCCACATCAGCCGGGGCTTACTAGCCATTTCTTTTTTGAAAACAAGGGATTGCAGCATATCCTTTCGTCCCTTTGGGAATTATTGCCTCAGACAGCCGAGCAAATCGTGGAGCGTGCCGAAGAGATCTGCAGACATCGGTTTGATTTGCTGGGATACGAAGGAGTGGCCTACGGCTCAGAAATCGACTGGCATCTCGATGCAGTGCATGGCAAACGTGCTCCTATGCGTCCATGGTTTCGAGTCCCGTATTTGGACTTCGTTCAGGTTGGCGATTCCAAGGTAACCTGGGAGTTAAACCGTCATCAGCATCTGGTAACACTGGCAAAAGCCTATCGACTAACGGGAGAAGTGCGGTACACCGAAGAATTGTTCCGGCAGTGGTATCACTGGCATGAACAGAACCCTTATCCAATGGGTATCAACTGGGCAAGCAGTCTGGAAGTAGCCTTCAGAAGTCTGTCCTGGTTATGGGCTTGGCATTTGGTTGACGGCTGCCCTGCCCTTCCACAGGAATTTCCCTTCGACCTTAGCCAGGCACTCGGTTTGAACGCGCGCCATATCAAACGCTTCCTTTCTACGTATTTCTCTCCAAATACACACATCCTCGGAGAGGGCGTTGGCCTTTTTTTTATCGGTACCTTGTGTCCGGGGCTTCCGTCCGCCGCGGCTTGGCAGGAGTGCGGATGGCAAATCATTCTGAATGAAGCAGAGCGACAAGTGCATCCAGACGGGTTGCACTTCGAGCAATCAATGTACTATCACACCTATGCTTTGGACTTTTTCCTCCACTCCCGGATCCTGGCAGCGCTAAATCATGTTCCCGTGCCTCCTGTCTTCGAAAAAACCATTGAAAAAATGCTCGAGGTTACGTCTGCACTAGCCACATTGGGGCATGTGCCACAATTCGGCGATGATGACGGGGGCCGAGTCTTCGACGCGAAACGCAATCGGCCTGAACACACGCTTGATCCCCTGAGTATTGGCGCCGTGCTCTACAATCGGCCTGACTTTAAGGCCCAGGCAAATCAGATCACTGAGGAGCTACTCTGGTTGCTTGGAACGAGAGGCGTGAAGCAATTCAAGGAACTGCCCGATCAAAAGCAGCCGGAAACTTCCTTAGCTCTTGAAGCGAGCGGAATTTATGTGATGCGAAGCTCGGGCCCAGCTTCGTATCAGCTCCTCGTAGATGCGGGGCCACAGGGTGCGGGGCGCAGTGGTCACGGTCATGCAGACGCACTAAGCGTGCAACTATCGGGAAATGGCAAAGCGTTGCTGATTGATGCCGGCACTTTTACGTACGCCGATTCCTGCGGTGAACGGGACTGGTTTCGCGGAACAGCGGCTCACAACACGGTTCGGGTTGACGATTCGAGCCAAGCCGCACCTGAAGGGCCTTTCGAATGGAGCGGGAGAGCCAATGCGACGGTAAGCTCTTGGGTAACCGGGAAGTCTTTCGATTTCCTCGCTGCATCGCACACGGGCTATTTCCGTCTCTCTTCTCCTGTCCGGCATCGCCGATGCATTTTCCACTTGAAATCACGTTTTTGGGCGATATATGACGTTCTTGAGGGAACAGAACTCCATGAACTTGAGGTCTCCTGGCACTTCGCGCCCGGCTGTCTACGAGCGATTCCGGGAGGCGCCCTCTTCGTTAGCGATGAGCTTTCACCTCTGGCTCTGTTGTTCGCCGCCGATCGCAGCTGTAAAAGGGAAGTGTCCAACGATTGGTATTCACCTGTGTACGGTAGAAAGGAACTTTCCCCCACTTTTCGATTGAGGACGAACGCAGCTTTGCCTACAGAATTCATCACCATGCTGATTCCTGACTCGGAAGTGGCGGCGCATTTGGGACTCCTTCGCCAGGTGCAATCGGGTATTGCGGGCGTCCCGGTCAAGTCCTTCCGGTACTCCACATTCAATGCGGAAGACCATCTGTTCTTCGCGGACGGAACGGGAAACTGGCGCGTGGGACCATGGGCCAGTGATGCCGCCTTCTTATACTGCTCCATTGATTCTCGTAAGACTGTGCGCCAGTTCGTGATTTGTGGGGGCAGATATTTTGAGCTCAATGGCCGCCGAATTTTTGGTGCCAATTTACCCGTGAAGCAGAGCGAATGGAGCCGAGACGCGTGTGAATCCGTAACCTTGAATTGTTTTGATTCAGCAGTCAGCCAAGAACCTCCAAAGAAAGACAAGTATTTGCAATCGCTCTATGACCCGAAGCCGTATTTAAGGCAAATGTGATTCAACGCTGTGTCTTGACCAAGCAACGTCCTAAATCTTAGAAGACCATCTCTTAAGCGTATAAAACAAACCATGTGCGGAATTTGCGGGATCATCGACATGCATGCGGACAGGCTTCCAGTGGAAGAGCTGGAGGCCATGTCCAATGTCCTTCGCCATCGAGGTCCCGACGACCAAGGAAGGCTCTTTTCCGGCCCGGTTGGCTTTGGGTTTCGGAGGCTGAGCATTGTCGATCTTTCCGGCGGCCATCAGCCAATGTGCAATGAGGACCGAAAGGTTTGGATTGTGTTCAATGGCGAAATTTATAATCACGCCGAACTTCGCTCCGGCCTCAAAGAACGCGGGCACCTTTTCAATTCCAACAGCGACACCGAAACAATTATTCACCTCTATGAAGAGTATGGCGACGATTGTGTTCTCCACTTGCGCGGCATGTTTGCCTTTGCCATTTGGGACGCGCAACACGGTCGGCTCTTCTGCGCAAGGGACCGAGTCGGGATCAAACCCTTCTACTATGCGGTTGCGGGCCACCGATTCGCCTTTGCTTCGGAAATCAAAGCGCTTCTTGAGCTGCGGGATTTCAAGAGGCGCCTTAATCGTCGTGCCCTTCCCGAGTTTTTCACGTTTGGCTATCTCTCCGCGCACGAGACGCTTTATAAAAACGTCTACAAGCTGCTACCGGGGCACCGCTTTTATCTCGACCTTTCGGCCGAGAATCCTCAACCGCACATCACCCAATACTGGGACTTGGATAGCTGTCGACCCGAGAACTCCCTCAATGAGGGTGATTGCATTTCACGGTTCCGCGAACTCTTCACAGAGACCGTCCGCGGTCATCTCATGAGCGATGTTCCACTAGGAGTTTTCTTAAGTGGCGGCCTTGACTCGAGTTCGATCGCGGCCGTAATGGCCTCACTTAAGAAGGAGCCCATCCAGACGTTCTCCGTCGGCTACGCCGAAAACCAGTACAGTGAATTGCCTTATGCGCGCGCTGTCGCAAAACACATTGGGGCGGAATACAACGAGGTTATTCTTGGCCCGGATGAGTTCTTTGCGAGCTTGCCAAAACTGATTTGGCACGAGGATGAACCTCTCGTGTGGCCATCGAGCGTTGCGCTTTATTTTGTCTCATGCTTGGCCCGCAAGAAAGTGAAGGTCGTGCTGACCGGTGAGGGTGGGGATGAACTTTTCGCCGGTTACTTGAAGTATCGCGTCGCACTATTGAATTTGCGCGGTGGGCCAATCTACCGAAAGCTCGTTCCGCGCTTCTTCCAGCAAACGGTTCGCAAAACATTGTCTTCAGGTTTTGGTCCGGATTCGGTGTTACGCAAACTGCGTCATTCTTTCCTCTATCATCCAGACAGCTTTGAACAGATCTATTTTGACAATTTCTACGCCGCTTTTCCTCAGCACAAGCAGCCCCTGCTTTTCACGCGGGAACTCAACGATGAACTTCGTGACGTCAGTGCTTACGCGAATTCTATGCGGTATTTTCCTTCCGGCGCATTGGATGGAGATGCCCTGAACCGGTTGTTGTACCTTGACACGAAAACTTACCTGGTCGAACTGCTCATGAAGCAAGACCAAATGAGCATGGCTGCATCTATCGAAAGCCGCGTTCCCTTCCTAGATCACAAATTGGTGGAATTCGCGGCTGGCTTGCCTCCGCGCTACAAGCTGCGCTTTTCGGGCGGCAAGTACCTGCTACGTAAGGCTATGGGCAACGACCTGCCTCCCGAAGTTCTTCGACGCAACAAGAAAGGTTTCCCTACTCCCGTCAGGCCATGGTTGAGGAATCAGCTTTTTGAGAAACTCGAAGCAATTCTTATGGACGCACGCCTGGCGGAACGCCGACTCATCGAGCCGGGCTACGTCCAACACCTCCTAAACATGCATCGGCATGGAGACTCCTTCGCAACGGAAGGCTGCTGGCGGCTTCTCAATTTTGAGCTGTGGTGCCGTATCTTTCTGGATGGTGACGCCAGTTTTGCGGCCTCGAAGAGCGCCTACAACGAGGCAGCTTTTTGCACACCAGGCGCGGCAATCACGTCTGAACCTGTCTTGCTTTCCTAAAATCGGCTAATTCGATGAAGATTCTGCTCACCCTACGTCAGCCCCTCTACCCGTCCGATACCGGCGGAAAAGTCCGCTCCTTGAATATCTTTTCACGCTTGGCAAAGCGGGGGTCGATTCATGCCGTTTCCTTTGCGGATCCGGTCGGCGATGCCGCCGCAATTCGCGGGATGCGAGATTTGTTCGAAAGCTATACGCCCGTATTTTGGCAGGAGACGAAAAAGTACTCGCCTGCATTCTACAAGGAAGTGGTCACCAACCAGTTTAGTGGCCTTCCCTACTTTCTCGCGAAATGCGATTTGCCTCGGTTCCGATCCACGGTCGAGAGTCTGCTGGCACGGCATCGCTATGACCTTTTGCTCTGCGACTTCTTGCAAACGGCTGTTCCAATGCTCCAGTGCTCCTTCAAACCCAAAGTCGTCTTCGAGCATAACGTTGAGTTCCAACTCAGGAAGAGAAAGTGGCAAGTGGAGAAACATCCTCTGCGCAAGTTGGTTTTTGGCAGGGAATGGAGAAGAACGCGGCCGGTTGAAGCCCGCGTTTGTCACTCCTTCGACCATGTTCTAACGGTCTCTGAAGAGGACCAGCAAACGATTCGAGACGAGTTTGGAATACGTCACGTTTCTACCGTTCTCACCGGAGTGGATACCGCTTTCTTTGACCCAAGTGGGAATTCGCGCCCTGGAAGACTGGCCTTCGTTGGTTCCATGGACTGGGACCCTAATGAGGACGGCATACTGTGGTTTCTGGAGAATATTTATCCGCTCATCCGTCAGTCAGTGCTAAATGCAAGCTTTGCCATTATTGGGCGAAACCCATCGCCACGCCTGCGAGCGATCGCCGCAAAATCACCAGACGTGGAACTTACCGGATGGGTTCCCGATGTTCGCCCATTCCTTTCGCAAGCAGAAGTAGTCGTTGTGCCACTGCGTGTCGGCGGCGGAACTCGCATCAAGATTCCAGAAGCAATGGCCATGGCTAAGGCTGTCGTGTCCACACCGATTGGCGCCGAGGGGTTGCATTTTCACAAGGATCATGAAATCTGCATTGAAGAACGCCCCGAAGACTTTGCCCAGGCCGTTATTAGACTCCTCAGAAAGCCTTCCCTCCGCGACGCAATTGGGGCAGCAGCTCGCAGGACCGTCGTCAACAATCATGATTGGGACGCCCTCGTGGACGCAATGGCAGAGACCCTGAACCAGATAAATCGAAAGATGATGCCCAGGATCACGGCAAATGCGGAAATGCAGATGCTACGCGTGAGTGTATGATCACAGCAAAACCATTTGAAGAACCCAGAATCGAGCTGCAGCAGGACACCGAATCCGTCAATGAGCTGCGCCCCAGGGCCAAATTTAGTTTCCTGTTCGTATGTCTCTTTACAGTGGCAATCTATGCCAGGCCCGAAGACGTCTTCCCCTCTATTGGCTCACTACATCTAACCTTTTTGCTCGGGATATGCGCGGGGGCGTCTTTCCTTTGGGCTCTTTTGCTGGGGGACGTGTCCTTAACCTGGCCGGCTGAACTACGTTTAGTCCTCTTACTAACCGTCTGGTTTGCGGCTGGCGTGCCATTCGCCTACTGGCGCGGCGGAAGCTTCATTGTTTTGATGCAGATATGGCTGAAGACCGCCCTTATTTTCTTCCTGCTTACGCAGACGTTGGTCACACTCAAGCGCATTCGCTATGTCCTTTGGGCCATCATCCTAAGCGAACTCGCAGTCACTGCTTACTCGCTCGCCGCACCCTCTCAGATGACGTGGAAAACCTGCCTCGGTTGCGACAGTGGCTCAATCGGAGAGCGTATGGTCGGCGTCAACCAGGGTTTCCTGTATTGGAATGCGTTGGGCATTGCCCTAGGCATGATCATCCCCTACATGGCGGCGCTGTTCATCTCCAGGCCCTCAACCTTGCGAACGGCGCTGCTCGCGGCGGCTATCGCCTCGATGTCCTGGATGCAAGTGTTAACAGCATCTCGAAGCGGCACCCTGGTCGTTGCTTTCTCCGTCCTATTAACCTCGTTGGTTGTAGCGCGTGGCAGCCCGAGAGGCAGCGTTGTTCGAGCGGTGACCATCCTCGCCTTGATCGTCACAATCTGCCTGGCCCCCGCCGTGTTCTGGCAGCGCATCGCAACTATCATTGAGGCCGATTCCGCCTCGGCTAATGCTGTCCAAGCATCCGCCGACCTGTCTAAACAGGAGCGCTTCACTCTCCTGATGCGATCTGCGACATACACCCTGGAGCATCCCCTGTTCGGCTTAGGCCTGGGCAACTTTGATGTCGTCAACGGGACCGAACTTGCTGAACCGGCTGCCTGGATTGGTTCCCACAATACCTACACCCAGATCTCTTCGGAAGCCGGTGTACCCGCATTGCTTTTGTTCCTCGCTCTGCTTGGAACAGTTTTGCGCAACATGAAGCGAGTCATGCGCGCAACGATTGATGATCCGCAAAGCATCGAGTTGAACCTGATGGCACGCGCCACCTTTGTCAGCCTGTTGGCGTTCATGCTCGGTGCGTTTTTTGCCCACAAGGGCTACGACTACTTCCTCTACGCCGGCCCCATAGCGGTTGCGGTTGGAGTTCACCATATCGCCGCCACTGGTCGGGCGGTTGGCGCATCGACGGATCGGAACTTGGTGTCACAACCACAACACTTGAACCCTGGATGGACCTTATGAAGCTCTCCGGCATGGCTCTGATCTTTTGGACTTGTATATTTGCCGTGGCTTACAACTATGTTGGGTATCCGCTCGTTCTTTTTGCCCTGTCCGTATTGTCCCAGGCAAAGTCAGACCTGAGTTTTTTGTTGCGCCGCACAGCCCGTCGCCAATCGCTGTCTTTGGAACATCTTCCTCCCGTGGCAGTTTTAATCTCCGCTTATAACGAAGAAGCCGTGATTCAAGCAAAGGTGAAGAATTCGCTCGATCTCGATTATCCCCAGGACCTTCTTGAGATCATAATTGGACTCGATGCTCCTACTGATACTACTGCGGGGTTACTCGCCCAGCTTCAATCCAGCCAGATTCGCGTGGTTCATTTTTCTGAACGCCGGGGAAAACTCGGAGTCTTGTCCTCCTTGGCGCAACAAACGTCCGCCGAAATCCTTGTGGTTACAGATGCTAATACGATACTCGAACGGAACTGCATTCGAAATTTGATGCGTCACTTCACCGATCCAAAAGTTGGCGCAGTGAGTGGAGAAGAGACCAGGGTTGTTGTGCCGGGCACCGATCCAGCCGCAGAGTCACTCTACTGGAAATACGAATCCGCTCTAAAATTTCTGGAGAATCGTCTCAATTGCACACTCGGCGGCAACGGGGGCGTGCTCGCCCTGCGGCGCGCGCTTTTCCGCCCCAGCAAACAGTCCATCATTGAAGACTTCCAGATACCGCTGGAAATCCGCTTGCAAGGCTACCGCGTGGTCTATGACCCGGAAGCAATTGCCATCGAGGAGATTGCCCCAACCGCTTATGCACAGTCTGCCCGTAGAGTACGCATTGCGACTGGCGGTTACCAGACCTTGTTTGCAAATCTTGAATGCCTCGATCCACGAAGAGGTCTTCTCGCATTCTGTTTCTTCTCTCACAAAGTCCTGCGCTGGCTCACTCCCTTGCTGCTTCTGGTCGCTTTTTTCTGCAGCGCTTTGTTGATCAAGCAACCTGGGTTCGCGACACTCCTCGCAGTGCAGTGCGCCTTCTACCTAAGCGCCTACGCAGGTTATCGCCTGAAGAAAAGAGGAAAGCCCGCATCGCTATTCTCTGCTCCTCTGCACTTCTGCACGATGAACGGCGCTCTTTTGCTGGGATTCCTTCGATATCTCAAAGGGCATCGCAAGCTCACGTGGATTCCTACGGCTCGTGCAGCTCAGCCCGATGCGAGGCTCCTCGGCCTTTCCAGGAAAGCCCCGTCTTCTTCGCGAGGGACTCCAGACCACGCCTTCAAGCCTAATCCGGCTCATGACGCAAGGTTGAGAAGTACTTCACCCGAAAATCTTGGAGCGGTCTAGAGAAGCAGGGATGTCCCATCTCACTCGAACGGTCTTTCGACAAAAAAATTGCAAGGTCGTATTTGGACGTCCTACTGATAACGCGCACCGATCCAATCCGTTCACATGCTGGATAAGACCCTGAGCCTATGCGTCGCTTAGTAAATTATTACCACTTCTATCTAAGGCTTGTGGCCTATGCGTTGCCTTTCTTCGCATTTGGCGCCGCCAAGTATATACGGCGCTTGGGGGGACATCCCGGTACTGGAGTCGACCAGTACAGCTATTTCAACTTGGTGCTCTTTACGACTGTCGTTTGGGCAATCCTGAGCGAATACTACCGTGTCACGAGTGTTCAAGAACTGTTCCGCGAACGTACGGGGATCAAAGCAGCCTTTCCCGCTTGTGCCGCCACTTATGCCATGCTCCTCGGACTGCTCTTCTTCTTTCATCTCTATAGAGATCTCTCCCGCGCGTTCCTGGCGCTAAGTGGAGTGATTTTGCTCTTCGCTGCCTTGGCAATGCGTGCTGTGTTTCGAATCCTCGTACACAACCATTCCGGGCTTCGGAACCTTAGCAGCGTCCTGGTCATCGGAGCGGACCGGTTTGCCCGCAGAACGACTCACCGATTGATTCGCGGGCCGCTTTCATTCTGCCGAGTGATTGGTTACGTAGCTCTCCCCGATCAGACTATTGCCGTTGATGACGCGCCTGTATATTCCTTTCCGCAGATCGCCGAGACGATTAACCGGAACGACGACATCGATGAAGTCATTATTGCCCTTCCGCCGAATCGGTTCTCCGACATTCCGGAAATCATGAAGACTACGGAGCGATTTTGCCTGCCGGTGCGCGCAATCCTCGACTTCGGAGACCATATGCTAATCCGGGAAAGGCTCTTCCAGTTCGGCCGACTGCAAATCCTGGATTTAACCGCCACACCCACCGAATCGATTCGCTACTCACTGATGAAACGGGCTTTCGATATTGCATTCTCCACACTGGCCATTCTTCTGACTGCACCTCTGATGGCGGTGATGGCGCTTCTGATTCGACTTACGTCGCCGGGCCCGATTTCCTTCATCCAGGATCGCGTGGGTCTGAACGGAAAAATATTTCGCATGTATAAATTTCGGACGATGCGCGTAGCAGATCCTTCCGAAAGCGATGCGCGGTGGACGACTCCGGGCGATCCACGTCGCACGGCGCTCGGCATTTTCTTGCGCAGAACGAGCCTTGACGAACTGCCGCAGTTCTTTAACGTTTTGAAGGGCGACATGAGTGTCGTGGGGCCGCGACCCGAGCGTCCGCGTTTTGTCGCCAAGTTCCTCAATGAAGTGTCCAGATACAACAACCGGCATCGCCTGAAAGTCGGTATCACAGGTTGGGCTCAAGTCAACGGCTGGCGCGGCGACACCTCCATTCGAAAGCGCGTCGAACATGACCTGTACTACCTCCAGAATTGGAGCTTTGCCTTTGATTTGCGGATTATTTTCCTCACTCTCTTTCCCAAGTACCACAACCGGAATGCTTACTGAGGTTTGGTCGCTCTGCGTCGCGACATTTCTCCAGTACGTCGGAATCAAAACTGACCTGGTCAATCAATCGGAATTGCAATGAAAAACATTCGTGTTCTTATCATTTCCAATGCTCGGCCCTCACGTTCTTGGAACTTTGTGAACCGAATCCGGCACGAGGTTCCCGGAGTCCAGGTCTGCGGCGTCATTCAGCGATCCCTCCGATCGATTCCCGCAATCCAACGACAGATCGCAAGGGGCGAAATGCTTGTTTCCTCCGGATGGACATCCAAGGTGCGCAGTGTCCTTCACTCGATTCTGCAAGGATTGGTGGAATCTCTGCTTTGGTTTGTCCATGGATGTCCGATCGGCTTGGGCGATCGCGGAACTTTCACAATGAACAGATTAACAAAGGGATGCGCTCGAGCCGCGTGGCCACTTGTTTTTATGAAAGAGGAGAACATTGCCAAAGTTCTGCGCGCCCTGAGCTTTGACCGCGTCGACCTCGTGATCCTGCTCGGAGACTTTCCATCAGTAGAGGATATGCGCGTTGAATTGCACTGCGACTGCATCCTCGCTTGCCGCCACCGGGTAAATCATGATCCGACAGGACCCAAGAGCGGTGCATTGATCTGCTTGGAACATTTCGCGAGGAGTCCAAAACCGCCATACACGATTGCCTCCGTGACTCTCCCGTGGCAGCCCTCCGATGGATTAATAGGGTTCACGCTCAAGACCGACCTCATAGCGGACGATCTGCTGCTGCAATCGGTGGCCAGCATGCTCGCTGAAAACTCTTCCAATCCCTCAAAGGCCGCACAGTTGTGGGCGGACCGGATTCTTGGGCCATGCCTTGCGCAACTTACAAAAGACGCGGAACCAATCCCACAAGAAAGAGCTCCCTCGAAGCCCTGTCGTCCTAGCTGGAAGCTGTGTCTCGATGTTGCGTTGCTCTGCTCTCCATGGGTTGTACTTCGGAATGTGTATCGCCGTTTGAGATCGCGATACCCAGTTCTGATTCTCGCGCATCATCTGGTATCGGATCGTCGTCATCGAATGGCAATTTCGACGGAAGACTTCTTACGTCAAGTCCGGTACCTTCAAAAGTATTACCGCATCGTTAGTCTCTCTGAGGCGACGCAGCTCTTGCGTTCGGGCAAGGTTCGAGTCCCCACAGTTGCGCTTACCTTCGATGATGGTTATGCGGACAATTTCTTGAGTCTTCGAGCAGTAGCCAGCGAAGCGGGCATTTCCGCCACGTTGTTCATCACGACTCATCCCGTAGACACTCATCAGGAATTTGAGCATGACGCGGCCAATGGAGTGACGGGTTTTCTCCCCTTGACCTGGGATCAAATCCAGTATTGGAGTACTCGGGGCGCCGAGTTTGGGAGCCATACGCGGACTCACATGGATTGCAATACCCAGGATCGGTCAAAACTGCAAGCGGAGATCCTAGGTTCTAAAGAGGATTTAGAAGCCCAGCTTGGAAAACCAGTTCACCTGTTTGCGTTTCCGTATGGACAACACGAGAACATGTCTCCCGAGGCGATGCACCTGGCCGCATCCGTTTATTCTCATTTTGTCTCCTCTTTTGGCGGAGAGGCCTCATCCGGAAACAAAGGGCCGTCAAGCCACCTATTTCGCAAGAACTTGTACACAAGCCAATGGGAGCTTGAATTGGAACTGCAGTCTGTATTTGACTTCGTCGGTGCGATCAGACGCGCGCTTCGTCGCATCAGAAAGGGAGCGGCTGGCGCCGAAGTTACACTTCCAATGGCCCCTTCATTGAGCGCCTCAATCAGTGCTGCGCCAAACGAAGCACTCGGTGACCAGCGAACCTTTCAGCAGGCTCCGGAGAAAGCCAGTTATGGATCCTCGCTCCATTGAGTGTCACGACCAATTCTTTTTTAATGAATCGGACTCGAAGGCGGATCAAGTTGTGAGAGGTAAATTTGACTGGATCTTGTATCTTGGGCAACTTCTGCCTCCCGGTTTGATCACTGCAGACATCTTGGGTGCATGGCATGCTCAACCGGATGCCGCTTATCGGCCGTTCAGCGACAAAGCAGTCCTCGCGGCATGCGGGTTATGGATGGCAGTTGTCCTGGCGCCCATGCTATTCAGCAGTCAGCGATACGCTGTTCTCCGCAGGCTGCGAACAGCAGTACTTGCGCTCTGGGCTATTTATTTTTGCTTGATGGCCTCCGAAATCGCCTTGCGAACCTTCTTTGTGCCCAAGTCTGGCGGCGCAGCGTTAAGGCCGCCGAAAACACGCTCAGAATTTCGCCCCTCTAACTTGGGCATACCGGTGCCTGGAGTTTCGACGTTTAGCGTTAACGAAATCGGACTACGCGGCCCGTCGGAACCTGCCCGCGTTCAAGGAACCTACAAGATCATAACCATCGGGAATAGCACTACTGAAGATGAGGCCCAGGACGACACCCGGGAATGGTCTCACTTATTGATGGAGGAATTGAACGAAAAGCAATCTAATTCCCGCGTGTGGGTGGCGAACGCGGGCGTGTCGGGACACACTACCGTTGACAATCTTGCGGTAATGCAAGCCCTCCCGGTTTTTTCCCGAGTCGATGCCGTCATTCTGGTGTTAGGACAAACGGACATGGGCGCCACGCTGACATTCCACGGTGCGCCGACCGACCAATTTTTGGAGCAAGGAGCCGCCTCCCTGCGCCGATCCATTCTTGCGCGCGGCGTGGCCGTTTTTGATCGCCCCTACTACAAAGAATCGCGCTTGTATATCCGGGCGAAGCAAACCTTTGGCGAGGGTCTCAAGCGCCTTACAAGAGAAACCGCGGTGAGCACCCAGGTTCCTTTGTGGGAATGGCGAAGGCGGAGGACCATTGCGCCCATTCTTCCGCTTCCGGATCTCTCGATTGGTCTCGCGGAATACCGCCAAAGAATCACCCGGCTCGCTAGTCAATGTGAAACTCTACATGTTCGCTGCATCTTTGCCACTCAGCCCACATTGTGGTGTTCTACGCTCAACAAGGACGAGCAGGCTCTACTTTGGGGCGGACGATTGGGCCCGTGGGACGACAAGAGTGCCGGGTATCTTTCAGCGGCAGACCTGGAAAAAGCCATGAACGCATGGAATGACGCACTGCTGCAAGTTTGTGCAGATAAGCACCTGGAGTGCTTCGACCTTGCTGCCCGGATCCCGAAGACAACGGAAGCGTTTTACGACGATTCACACTCCACCGATCGCGGAGCCGCGATGTACGCAGACCAGTTGGCTGCATACTTGCTCGCAAAACCTCCCTTCGAAGTTCGTTGGGAACGAAATTTACGTGTCCTTAGGAAGGACATTCTTCAACAAAGCAGGTTATTGCAGACCCAGGCAAATTCCCGGAGCGCCTTTTAGTCGGCGCCATTGCCGCCGTCGTAATGCCAGACCTGAAACCGCAATTCGAGGAGGCAACAATATGCTTTCGAGCAAAGAAAGCCTGCCATCAGGAATTCCATTCAAGACCGAGGGATCGACATCCCGCATGAATAACGTGGCTCCCCACAGAGCCAAAAGACCTGTTGATCTTTTTTCGACGTGTCCCCAATCTTTCGGCTTCGAGGATCAGGAGTCTTATGCCCGTCAAGTCAGGAAAGTGGCTCGATGGAGCGAACAGAGCGGTTGCAAGGGAATTCTAGTTTATACAGACAACTCCCTCATAGACCCCTGGTTGGTCTCTCAAATTATCGTCCAAAGCACAAAAACGCTAAGCCCCCTCGTCGCAATTCAGCCTGTCTATATGCACCCATATTCGGTGGCTAAAATGGTGACGTCTTTCGGCTATCTTTTTCATCGTCGCCTGTACTTGAACATGGTAGCCGGTGGCTTCAAAAACGACCTCATGGCGTTGAATGACACAACTCCGCATGACAAACGCTACACACGGTTGATCGAATACGCTGCGATCATTAATAAACTCTTGTCCAGCCCAGGGCCCGTTACTTTCCACGGAGAGTTCTACCGGATCGACCAATTGAGAATAACGCCTTCCCTTCCTGCGAATCTCCTCCCGGAAATATTTGTTTCTGGATCTTCGGATGCCGGCTTGGACGCAGCGACAAAACTTGGCGCTACGGCTGTGAAGTATCCCCGGCCCGCAAGCGAGTGCGCTGCTGAGCCGGTCGGCAGCGGCTTCAAATCCGGCATTCGCGTGGGGATCATCGCACGAGAAACGGAGGACGAGGCCTGGGAAGTTGCCGAGCAAAGATTCCCGGAAGATCGCAAGGGGGAACTCACGCACTTGTTAGCTATGAAGGTTTCTGATTCTCTCTGGCACAAACAACTGTCCGATACCGCGAACAAAACCCGAGCGGCTCGGACCACCTATTGGTTGCGGCCCTTTGAACAATACAAGACTTTCTGTCCCTACTTGGTGGGCAGTTACGAACCCGTAGCGGAGGAACTCTCGCGCTACATTTCCTTGGGGTACCGGACCTTCATTTTGGACATACCTCCCAACGAAGAAGAGTTGCGTCATGCCAGCGCTGTATTTGATCAAGCCACGGAAAAGTTAGGGCTATTGGCCTGAGTTGACGATCCAAAACGGGAATCGCATTGCTGTCCTACTCGACTGATCAGGGGCAACAAAACAACACAAATGAAAAGAAGGAATGGATTTCGAAGTCTAATTGACGGATTTCTTGAATCCGTTGAGCGCTTCCCGGAGCGAACAGCTCTTGCCGTTGACTGCAGACTCGTAAGTTACTCCGATATGTGCCACAGCGCCAGCCGAATTGCGTCCGCGATCGTGCACAACGAACAGAATTGGTCTCCACTTGCCGCCGTCTGGGCATGTCGCAGTCTGACAGCCTACGCCGGCATCCTGGGCGCTCTTTCAACTGGCAAGGGATATGTGCCGCTAAACCCGAAGTTCCCCCTGGAGCGAACATGCCGAATGCTGAGTCTTTCCCGCTGCTCGGTCCTTATCGTCGGCCAAGAGTGCCTCTCGCAGTTACCCAACCTGCTTGCTCAAGCGGATGGTCCTTTGACCGTTGTTTTGCCGGAAGTACATGAGCGTGACAAGTTGCAAGTAACGATAGACGGCCACCGTCTCATCTTTGCAGACCAGTTGCCCGAGAACGGGCTGTTTCCCATCAGGGCAGACGTCGGTTCTGAGAATATAGCGTATCTCCTGTTTACTTCTGGGAGCACCGGTGAGCCCAAGGGCGTCCCCATCAGCCATGGAAACGTACGTTCGTATGTTGACTACGTCAGCCGACGATACGAAGTGAATGAACACGATCGCTTCTCTCAGCAATTTGATCTCACTTTTGACCTGAGCGTACACGACATGTTCGTCTGCTGGGAGCGCGGAGCTTCTTTGTATTGCGTGCCTGAAAAATCAGTCATGGCGCCCGCAAAGTTCATTCGCGATCACCAGTTAACGATGTGGTTTTCCGTGCCATCCGTCGCTGGACTACTGGCTAAAATGCGGCTCCTTTCGCGCGGCTCCTTTCCATCGCTCCGTTGCAGTCTGTTCTGCGGAGAACCTCTACCGGGGGCCTACGCGCAAGCCTGGCAAGAAGCTGCCCCAAATTCCATCGTCGAAAATCTTTACGGACCAACGGAAACGACCATTGCCATCACTCACTACCGTTGGGACTCCGCAAGCTCACCCATGGAGTGCGTAAACGGGATTGTTCCCATCGGCCAGATTTTCGAAGGGCAGCAGTTTCGGATCACGAATCCGCGGGGAGAAACCGTTCCAAAGGGGGCAGAGGGCGAGCTCCGGCTTTCCGGATCACAGGTTGCCCACGGTTATTGGAACAATCCCGAGAAGTCCGGCAAACAGTTTCTTCCTCTTCCTGGTGAAGAGGAGCAGCTTTGGTATAGGACCGGCGATATCGTGAAACTGAATGAAGCCGGCAACCTCTGCTATCTGGGCCGGATCGACCAGCAGATCAAGATTCGTGGTTACCGCGTCGAATTGCAGGAGATCGAGAGCGTGTTACGCAAAGCCTGCGGTACAGAACAGGTAGTTTCCGTTCCGTGGCCTGTTAATGATGGAAGCGCCGGCGGGGTTGTTGCGTTTGTCTCCGGCGTTAGGAATCTTGATGAGGCCAGGGTCTTAGCCAGTTGTAGCGCTCTCTTGCCCGACTACATGGTTCCTAAAAGCATCTATCTCATCGACGAGCTTCCTCTGAACTCCAATCAGAAGATTGATCGTGGGAAGCTCGCGAGCCTACTCAAAGGTGCAGCATGAAAGCAGTCGCAGAGCAAGAACTCATCGATCTGGCGGTTCGCTGGGTCAAAGAGAACGGGCACAATGGCTCGGACCACATGGAGATCACCGAACATACGAATCTGCTGGAGAGCGGGCTCCTGGATTCGTTTGCCTTTGTTGACCTCGTCCTGTTCATAGAGAATCATACCGGGAACAAACTTGATCTGATTGACGTGGACCCGGAACAGTTTACGGTGGTGAGGAACCTGTGTCACCTTGCTTTGCGGAATGGCCATTAAAGCAGGGGGGCCAGTTCTTTGAGCCAGCGAGAATATAACAGAATCCCCTTGCGAAAACTTCTCGGTCAAAGCCGCCGTCAGGAAACGATGCCCTTGCCCTCAAGTGAATTCCTTTCGCAAGCTGGCCATGCCCATGCAAGTGCAGCGATGCTCCCCAAGGTGGAAGCCATAAAAGGCACTTATGACGTCCCGAAGAGAATTCGCGCGTTTACGCTTGACGACATTCCTCAGGTCGTAGACCTGCACAAAACTGTCTTCCCGAAAAACTCTATCCCTCCCCCAGAACTCGAGGACCATTTTCGGCGGCTCTTCTTTGAGAATCCCTGGTACGACGAGGAACTTCCTTCTTATCTCTATCAGGAAGATGGGGGCAAGATTGGCGGCTTCTATGGTGTGATCCCGCGTCCCATGCGAATGAAAGGGCGTCCGATTCGCGTCGCCGTTTCCAGCCAGTTCATGGTGGATCCCTCTGTTCGAAATCGTCTGGCGGCCGTGGAACTCCAAAGGGCTTTCTTTGCTGGTCCTCAGGATTTGTCTCTTACAGATGGAGCGAACGAGGCAAGCCGAAAAATCTGGGAAGGAATGGGCGGCTCGATCGCTTTCCCCTATAGCGTCCATTGGACCCGCCTCTTGAGCCCTACCCGATATTTTCTTGAACGATGGAAAGAGCGCGGGCTCTCCGCTCCCGTGCAATGGGCGCTTCGACCAATCTCCGCGGCAGCGGACTTTTTGGCCGCACACAAGCGACAAAGCCCGTTTCGTCAAGTAGAGCAGCCTCCCGAAGAGGATTTCACTTGGGAAACGCTGCTTGAGCAATTACCAAAATTCGCAAGCACTAAGTCGCTCTACCCGCACTACGACGCGCCCTCCTTGCGCTGGCTCCTGGAGCAAGCCAAGCAAAAGAAATGCCACGGCGAATTACGCAAATCATTGGTTCGGAATGACCGGGGGCAGATCGTGGGTTGGTATATGTATTATTTGAATCCGAATGGCGTGAGTCAGGTCTTGCAACTCGTGGCCACAAAAAAGTCGATCCGGTGCGTGTTGGATCGTCTCTATTACCACGCTATGAGGCTCGATTCCTGTGCCATCTCCGGACGCATGGATCCGGAATTCATGGCGGATTTCTCCGAAGAGCGCTGCCTATTCAGCGTCAGTGGCCCTCGAGTCCTGGTCCATTCCAAGCGAACGGACCTGTGGCAAGCCATTCAGCAAGGCGACACGTTTCTTACTAGATTGGAAGGTGAGTGGTGGATGCGCTTGCAAGGTGGCTGAGCATGGCGATCAGGAAACGGGAGAATCACTTCGATGATCATTCTCGGTATTAGCGGTTTCGAGAAGTCCATACCATTCAAGAAAATGCATTGGCCCAACCTCGAGGAGCGCGAATATCGCATCTCCCAGGGACACGACTCTGCGGCTGCGTTGTTTATTGACGGCAAGCTCATCGCCGCCGCAGCCGAAGAACGATTCAGCAGAAAAAAACATACCGGTGACTTCCCCATCGGCGCCATTTCATACTGCCTTGCCGAAGGTGGTATCGCAATTAGCGACGTGGACGAGATCGCCCATTCTTTCGATTTCGCGCCGCATCGCGCGGTTTACAGTTTCGATCCCGTTACGGCCGCTCTCTATAGAGATGTCTACTCGCGCGAAGCAGTCCGTGCCCATGTTGCTCATTACTTGGATGGCTACCCAACAGACCGAGTCCGCCACGTGGATCATCACCAGGCTCACGCGGCAAGCGCCTATTTTTGTTCTGGCTGGGAAGAGTGCTTGGTTCTCGTCGTCGACGGCATGGGGGAAATGCAGAGCGCCTCGATCTATCACGCCCGCAACGGCCAACTGGAAAAGCTGACGGAAATACCAGCTCGCGACTCCATCGGCATTCTCTATTCCACGGTGACCTTGCATCTTGGGTTCGATTTCAACGCAGACGAATACAAAATTATGGGTCTCGCGCCCTACGGCAACCCCGCCCGTTTCCGCTCCTTTTTCGAACAAGCCGTCGACCTTCGCGAAGACGGAACCATCCGCATTCCGCTTCTTCGTATGAATCGGACGCGCGACGAGCGAGAAAACCATCTCGCAACTCGGAAATGCCTCACTGAACATTTGATCAAGCCACGCCATCCAAATGATGAAATAACGGACCAGCACCGCGATGTCGCAGCTTCTCTTCAGGAATGTCTCGATCGCACGATGCTGCACATCTGCAAACACTTCGGTACACATACCGGATTGCGGCGCCTTGCTCTCACTGGCGGAGTGGCCCTCAATTGCACGGCCAACGGAAAACTGGTGCAGTCCGGGATTTTCGACGAAATCTTTGTCCAACCGGCGGCCGGCGATGACGGCTCAGCTCTTGGAGCGGCCGCTTTTCGCTCCGCTCAGAATGGCTGTATTCATAACACGCGCATTCCCGTGCCGTTTTATGGGCCCGCATATTCGCTAGCCCAAATAGAGGAATCTCTCAGAGAATTTGACAGCCGTATTGAGGTCCATTCCTTTGTGAATCTTTCGGACACCTGCGCGCACGCCGCCCAGTTAATTGCGGATGGCCACGTAGTTGGTTGGTATCGCGGTCGCATGGAATTCGGCCCGCGCGCCCTGGGACATCGCAGCATCCTGGCCGATCCGGGGCATCCCGAAATGCGTGATCGAATCAACGGCATGGTCAAAATGCGTGAAGCTTTCCGTCCATTCGCTCCTGCCGTCACATTGCGCGAAGTCGACAAATGGTTTGAAGTTCCCGCCCTCTCCGAATTTCCTTACATGATTACGACTGTAGATGTCAGGCCGGAGCATCGTAGAGGATTGCCGGCCATTACTCACGTGGACGGATCCGCGCGCGTCCAAACTGTTTCTCCCGCTGACAACCGAGAGTTTCACACGCTCCTGAAAGCCGTCGGAAGAACTACCGGACGCGAAATGGTCTTGAACACCAGCTTCAACGTCAAAGGCCAGCCCATCGTCAACACACCACGAGAAGCCATCGAAACTTTTTTGAATACGGGAATCGAATTTTTGTTTCTTGAAGACACGCTAGTTGCGCGCCGGCCTCTCGACAAAAGCAACCCCGCAAATGGGTCCTGGGGTGATGCCGTCGGAGTTAGCGTCGAGTACGGAACCCCCTCGAAATAGAGAGCCCTTTCGAGTTAGCAGTTACAATCGACACAACCGCTTGACGCGCGAAAAAATATCGAGGCGATGGAAGCGCTGCTCCACGAATACTCCAGGAATAATCCGCTTCGGTCGAAAGGCCGCCTCCCCGTTGTCCAGCAGACACAAATTTCTTGAGGATTCATGCGCCTCTCTCTTGTTCTCAGAGCAGTAACGACCAGTTGGGTCGCCGTCATTGCCAATGCTTCAGTGGGCATTTTCCTGACTCCCTATGTCCTCCATCGCCTGGGCGATGAAGCCTTTGGAGTCTGGGTCTTAACCACCAACCTCGTCGGATACTACGGCATCTTGGATGCCGGTGTCCGGTCCGCCATCCTGCGCTACGTCTCCAAGCACAAGGAACTCAATCAACACGAGAGAGTCAACGAAGTGGTCGCATCAGCCTTCTACTATTACCTTGGCGCTTGCTGCCTCGTCATTCTTGCCACACATCTTTCCGTTGCCCCCGTTTCTCGCTTCTTCTCGATTCATAGCAATGTCCTCGCCGACTTTAAATCGCTCTTCCTTCTTGCGGGCCTTGTCCAGGGCCTCATGCTTCCCCTCATTGTCTTCGCCAGCTCTCTCGAAGCCGCCGGACGTTTCGATCAGGTGTATCTCACCACCGTCACCTGCCTGGGGCTCCGTGTAGCCGCCATCATTTATGTGCTCCACGCTGGCGGCGGCTTATTCGCCGTCGGCGCTACCACCATTCTTTCTCAATTGCTCTCGTATTGTATTCAGGTGCCTCTCGCCCTCCGCGCTCATCCTGGCTTCACTCTTCACCCCAAATGGATTCGCATGTCCGTCTTTCGCAACATGCTACGCTACGGCTCCATCAGCGTCGGCGTCGGCATCGCCGAAAGAATGCGCACCTACATTTATCCTGTCTTGATCGCCCGTTTTCTCTCTCCCATAGCTGTAACTATTTTTTCGCTCCCCATGAAAATCCTCTCCTTCCCGGGAGAGGGCATCGGCACGATGACCGAAATCATGAATCCACTCTCCAGCCAGCTCGAGGCCCGCAACGACTTCGCCAAGCTCCGCGAACTCATTCAGATGAGCGTTCAAAGCGCTTTCCTGCTGCTCGCTCCCTTCGCCGCCTTCCTCTTTATCTTTGGCAAAGAGTTGCTCACCCTCTGGGTCGGTCCGCAATACGCCATCGCGTATCGCCTTCTGGTATTTCTCACGCTCGGCGTCGGCGTAGCGGCCACGCAATGCTGCGTTCAATCCATGCTGTTTGGCATCGAGCGGCACAAACAGCTCTTTTGGTACCGCCTTGGCGAAGGGGTCTCCATCACTGTACTTGGCGCCGTGGCCCTGCAAATTGCCGGCCTCCAAGGGCTCGCCATCGTCATGGCGGTCACTCTGCTCCTCACCAGTTTGGTCCTGGTTCCCCGTCACCTTTGCAAGATTCTGGATCTTCCGCTGCGCCGCTATTTGATTCAGGGGTGCGTGAAGCCATGCCTTTTGTCTCTTCCGGCCGCCGCCACGTTCCTTGCCTGCCGTTTCATTTTTGACGTCGATACCTGGCCGGACCTCCTTTTCACCGCCCTGGCCGGTTGCGTGGTCTACGCTTTGACTCTCTTGCTTGTGTCGCGCTATGACTCCAATCCGGCATTTCGCGCTTTTCGCTTGGACGTCCTACAGTTACTCGGCCGCAAATTCTCTCTGATTCCGGAGTCCAAAGGGCTTGGTATGGCGGATTACGGCGCCTGCCTCGAGCGCCCCGTCCACCCCTCCCTCGAAGGCGTCTATCGCCCTGGCAGCAAACTCGTCAAACGCCTTTATCGTTCGCAAATGCAGAAAATCGGCAAACCATCCTCGTGGGAAGAAAATGAACCCATTTGAGGCCTTTGGCCCCTACTTTGGGACGTCAGAAGGATGCCCAGCTGGGAATCCGGCAATCACCCGATTTCCAGACATTTTGGGGGCTGCTAAAGCAGTTACGTCGTCCGTGTGAATCCTTGTGGCGCCAATCAACGAAGGAGGCGGATGCCTTGACACTGACCTCCGGGGGACCGGGTGTAAACTCATGAAGCGCGTTCCGGGTCTTGATGGTTTGCGGGCAGTTTCCATTCTGCTCGTGCTATGCGGGCACTTGGACGGCACGCTCGGCTTCTACAACAACCCTGCGTTCTGGGGCCACCTCGGCGATATTGCCAACCTTGGTGTCCGCGTCTTCTTCGTCATTTCGGGCTATATTATTACTTTCCTCCTTCTTCGAGAAACCGAGAAAACGGGCACGATTTCGCTCAAGGAGTTTTACTTTCGCAGAACTATCCGAATCTTCCCGGCGTCCTACTGTTTCATTCTCTTCATTGCGCTCGCGTACCTCTTTGGTGTGTTCCAGTTGAATCGTGGCGACCTGCTTCACGCCGTCACCTACACGATGAACTTCTTTCCGGATCGGTCGTGGTGGGTAGGGCACCTCTGGTCGCTTTCCGTGGAAGAACAGTTTTATCTCTTGTGGCCCGCCACGCTATTGCTCCTGGGAACCCGGAAAGGATTGAAAGCCGCGCTTGCCGTCATATTGCTTGCGCCTCTCGTGCGACTGGGTACTGCTTACTTCTGGGTTTCGCAGGTGCCGTCTATCGGCAATTCTTTCCCAACTATCGCCGACCCCATTGCCACGGGGTGCCTACTGGCAGGCTACAAGGATGAGCTTCTGGCTCGTCCCTGGTTCCGAAAGATGATCGACTCCCGGCTGTTTTTCCTGGTCCCCCTAGCAGCTTGGGCTTTGAACTTTAAACCGGGCGGCAGAATTCGCTGGCTCATCCTCGAAACGCTGATCAATCTGCTGATCGGACTCTGCGTCTGCAGAGCCACTGTTCACACGAAAGACTGGGCTGGCCGCTTGTTGAACTCAGCGCCATTCGTCTTTGTTGGGGTATTAAGCTACTCGCTTTACTTGTGGCAGCAACTGTTTTTGAATCGGGACTCAGCAGCCTGGCCGTCTCGCTTCCCGCAAAATCTGCTTCTCGCGTTTTGCGCGGCGCTGTTGTGCCACTATGTTATCGAAAAACCGTTCCTCCGGTTGCGTGAAGCTAGGCACGTTGTTCCCGCCTCCGCTCCCGCAGTTTTTGGAGAAGCAGCGGTCAAGGCCGCTGGCAAAACCGTTCAACCTGTCGCCGAGAGCCTAAGGGCCCCATCTTAGGTCTCCACAGCCGCCGGAGGATTGCACGGGGACTGATCCCACAAAAGGCGCCGCAGGGCCTGTCTATGCCGAAAAATCAAATCGGGTCACGCTGGAAAGAGGAGGCCGCGTTCTTCCTTCGAACACTTCAGCGACCCCGCCGCCATACTCTTGAAAATGTCCCGCCTCCTGAAGAAGGACGGCGCGGTCTACGCCAGCTTCGGCCCCACGTGGTACCACCCTCTCGGGGACACCTCTTCTCCGTTTTCCCTGGGCGCACCTGATTTTTCCGGAAAGAGCATTGATCCGGTGGAGGTCGGACATACGCAGCGACGGCGCTACACGCTTTGGGGAAGTGGAAGGCGGGCTCAATCAGATGACAATCGCGCGGTTTGAAAGACTTGTGAAGCAAAGCCCGTTCGTGCTCGACTTCCTCGAAGCCGTTCCAATCCGGCGTCTTCGCCCGCTTCACAACCGGCTTACGCGTGAGTTCACTACTTCTATCGTGCGCTGCAAGCTGACTTTGGGAGGAAACGAATCGCGCCCGGCTTAGAACCGCTAGACCAATTCTGCATCCGCGTCAGCGCACTTTGATCATGTAAACGTCCATACACTCGTTGGCAACGTGCATGTTCCGGGGACAACCGCCCGGGTACGCCATGTTGCTCGAGAAGATCACATACTTGCCGTCGCGGCTGATGGCCGCATGTGGCTGGGCCCAATAGTTTTCTGCGCTTCGCGAGCGCGCATGCGCAAGCCGGTAAATTTCGCCGCCATCCACACGTGCGAGCATGATTTCGTCTTCGTAAAGCTCCCAATTGTTCCTTGAAGGAGCCTGAAATCCCATGGTGTAGTTGAAAAGCTCCGGACCAGGCTTCCGGTTATCACAGAAAGACAGCGCAGCCCAAGGCTGAGAAGAGCTGCCTCGATAGCTCACATGCCAGCTTGGCAGTTTGTCGAGCAGGCACGAAGACAACGACGTGTCATTGAACTGCCGCACGTCAAGTCCCCATCCGCTTGTACAGGGATTCGCGAATCCCGGAGTGTAATGCGAGTTTCCCGACTCGATGAAAACCGGATTCCCCTTCAGATCGTATCCGGTGTCCATATGGTTCGTGGCATCTTGTAGGCGAATCAGCCTTTTCCCATCCCACAGCCGTGCTCCCTGCTCCGCATCGGACCCATCTTTGGCAAAGGCGATGGCCAGAAGGTTATTCGGCGTGAGCAGCAGTTTGTGGATGCAACCGGGTTGCTGCGTCCCGGTGATGTCCCCTTCGATCTTGCAGATGGTCGTGTAAGTCGAAGTTTTTGTGCGCTTGGCGAGCGACCACACAAAAACGTCCAACGTATTGGTCGAATTTTGCCCCACTAGCGCGATATGGTCGCCGTCCTGCGACAAGTCGGCCGCGTCAGGCGACACAATGCCGCGGTATTCCTTGAATGTATAAAGCTCCGTCGTTTTGACCGCGTTTCCCTGGACGGTCGCCTTGTACAGCGTCTTCCCGGAAGCGTAGTAGAAAACATTTCCATCCGAAGCGTCCCAAACAGGGTGGCCATTATTCATTGCCGGCATTTTGCCCGCAGACACGACGACGTTCCCCTTTGTGTCTTTTATACGCCAAGTCCCGGCGTTGGAAGTAATCAGCAGCAAGGTATCGTCAGCACTGAGGGGAGAAAGCGTGGAGTAATAGTGTACATAACTGGGGCGCGTCCCGTCCGTCAGCGTTTCTTCTCTGCTGCTGTCCGTCAACCTAAGCACCGGACAGCCGAAGACTGGGTCAGTGTAACTGTGGCCCCTTTCGGCAGGCATGAAGGAAACCCAATCCGGTGGAAGATGTACTTTCCCATCGTTGAGCTGCCCACACAACGGTACCTGTAGATTAGAGGTCGCGTTCAGCGCATGCGGCTGTTGGAAAAAGGAGTTTCCATCGAGTTTCTCAGCGTAGGCAAGTATTCCCCAGACCAAAACGAACGAAAAGATCAGTCGCGAACACCTGAAGCAAGTTCTGTTCCTCATCCCATGTCTCGAAGGCAGGCTCGTCTATAACTGCGTCATCCTCTGCCTTCCATGAGACCTGCCGCAAGGCGCTTCTGCAATCCGGTAAACCCCTTAGTCGCGTTGATCCCCCCTTTAGTGCTTCAAAACCCCACGTAAAATGCGGTGGGGCGGTCAAGGATGGCCATTCCATCCTCAATCGCCCCGTTCTGCATTTTCCCTGCGGTCGAACTTTTGTTACAGCCCTATTGTACCTTGATGACGTAGACGTCGGAGCAGTTGGTGGCCGTCTGGAAGTTCGCCGGGCACCCAGTGTGCGCATATGCCATGTTGCTATCGAATGCGATGTACTTCCCGCTCCGGCTGATGGCTCCCTTCAACTGCGCGTTGAAGTCTTCATCCGTCCGTGAGTACCC
>DATEGO010000109.1:0-56136 GCA_035280065.1 Candidatus Acidiferrum sp. | reverse complement strand
GGTCTTTCGCGGACGAGTCGCTCCAAGTCAAGGTTATGCATTCCATCTATGCTGAGCAACAAGATGCGTTGCACTGGGGCAGGCCGGTTCGAGGGCCCTCCCGGACCAGGACGCTGCGCTTTTGAGAAAACCGCGAACAGGAGTACTGCGCAGCCGCAACAAACAAACGATTCGAGAGCAAGCCCCGCGTGGATTCTTCTGAGAACTATTCTCATTCGCAACAACTATCCTTGGACGCGAGATGTTCGTTGAGCTCTCTGAATTAGTCAATGTCTCATCGAGCAGGAGCGTAGGGAAGGGCAGCTCTTGGATCACAAAATCGGACTGATTTAAGAGCGAACAATCAAACCCTCGATTGCAGTCTGGGCTAAACAGAAATTAATCTTGGTTTAAGTTGGTGTGAGGACCGTTGAATTATTCTTGGACTGGCCGCTCCGCGGCGAAGTTCGCGCTGCACTGTAGAACCATCTCTTGCAATTCGATGGACCAAAATCCACATTTCTTTTGGCATGGAGAGAAAATGAAGAAACGGTTTCTGATCCTGACGATGATCCTTGCCGTCTTCACAGTCATGGGGCGGGCTCAAGACTCCGCTCCGCTGAAGCTGGTGCAAACCTTTAAGTTGTCTCCCGACATTAAAGGGAATTTCGACCATTTCGCGATTGATATGAAGACCACCCGGCTGTTTGCCACGCCAGAAGGTTACAAAGCGGTTCTCGTATTTGATTTGCAGAGTAGCAAGCTTGTCCAGACAATCAGAGGCATCGAGAAACCTCACGCAATCCTTTACCGGGAGGATTTGAATCGTTTGTATGTGACCGACGGGGAAGCCGGCGAACTGAAAATTTATGACGCGACCTCGTATAAGTTGCTCTCAACCGTAAAGCTGTTGCTCGATGCGGACTCGATTGGATACGACCCGGAAACAAAACTCCTTTATATCGACAACGGCGGCGGCGACGTCCATGAAACTTATTCCATGATCAGCGTCGTGGATACGACGAACGGGAAAAAGGTGGCGGATATAAAAGTCGATGGTGAGACCCTTGAAGCGATGAGGCTTGAAAAGTCCAGCCCGAGAATGTACGTGAACAACAAAGCAAAGAGCAAAGTGGACGTGATCGACCGGAACAAACGCGAGATTGTGGCGAGCTGGCCGGTTACGAAGAGCAAGACCAACGTCGCGATGGCCTTAGACGAAGCGAATCACCGCTTGTTTATCGCTTGTCGCGGCGGGGATATCGTGGTGTTTGATACGACTTCCGGCAGCGAACTCACAGCCTTGCCAATCACTAAAGGTGTAGACGATCTTGTCTACGATGCGGCCAGCCACCGTCTCTATGCCGCGGCTGATGGAAGCGCGGATGTTTACGAGCAAACTGATGCTGACCATTACAAGTTGCTCGGAAGAATTCCAACCGGGCCGATGGGCAGGACAGCCTTATTGGTCCCCGCACTAAAGCGGTATTTCGTAGCTGTCCCGCAGCACGGGACCGAGAGTGCGGCAATCTTAGCTTTCGAAGTTCTCTAAAACAGAGTTGCAAAGACACATCGTGGTTGTCCGACCAAGCTAGGTTCAGTTTGTTGTTGAATGAAGAGAGAGATTCTCCCAGGAGGATTGCTTTGAGACTGACATGGGCGAAAGCGTTGGTGCAACTCTGCAGGATCAACGCGGTGATCGTCATTCTGCTGGGCGCCCTGACGCCGTCGGGACGGGCACAGAACGTCGCGATTCGGGCGGGGCGTCTGTTTGACAGCAACTCAGGGAGAATTCTCGAGAACCAGGTAATTCTTGTTGACGGTGAAAAGATCTCGGCCGTCGGCCCGGCCGGCCAGATCGAGATTCCCTCAGGCGCGCAAGTAATTGACTTGAGCAAGGCGACGGTTCTCCCCGGATTGATCGATGGGCACACGCATGTATTCGGTTTCGGTCTCGATGAGATCAAACCTGGCGGCCCGCCCTTTGCTAGCCCCATCAACGATACTCGCGAGTACCGCACGCTTCTTGCCCTTGCTAACGCGCAAAAGGACCTTCGCGCTGGGTTCACAACCTTGCGGGATCTGATGAGTCATGGTGGAGGCTATGCAGACGTCGACATCAAAAGGGCGATCAATCGCGGCTATTTCCAGGGCCCTCGTATGCAAGTTTCAACGATGGGGCTGGTGGCCACCGGTGAGGGGATCTTGGGTTCGCCCGAGGTCAGTCTGCCGGGGAACTACCAGGCCGTCGACAATCCCTGGGCGGCTCGCCAGGCCGTTCGAGAACAAATCCACTATGGTGCTGACTGGATCAAGTTTCATTCGACGTCTGACTACGAATTCGAGCCGAATGGCGAGCTGTTTAGCAACCCCACGTTCACAAAGGAAGAAGTCGAAGCCATAGTGGATGAGGCGCATCGCCATGGCAAAAAAGCTGCTTGCCATGCTTTCGGAGGGGAAGGCTTGCGCAATTGCGTTCAAGCAGGGGCCGACACTATTGAACATGCTATCGAGCTGGACGAAGCTACTGCAGATTTGATGAAGAAGAAGGGGCTCTATCTCGAACTAACGGCTTACCATTACTCTCTGTCCGATTATACCTTGCGCGATTCCAAATCGACAGGTGGCAAGTACAGTCTCGAAGCAATGCGCGAGAAAAGCGGACGCCTCGCGATTTCTCGGGGCTTGAAGATTTCATTTGGATCCGGGGTAGGTCCTTTCCCTCATGGGACGCAGGCCGCCGAATTCTCCTATTTGGTTAAATACGGCATGACTCCCGCGCAGGCTATCCAGACTGCAACGACCGTCGCAGCAGAAATGATGGGGTGGCGGGACCGCATCGGCTCTATCGAGAAAGGAAAGTTCGCTGATGTCATTGCAGTTACAGGCGATCCGCTGAAGGACATTAAAGAGCTCGAACGCATAAAGTTTGTAATGAAGGGCGGACAGGTGATTCGCAACGACGTAAAGTGAGGAGAGCGGCGACGAGCTCAAGCCACCTCGTATCGCCGGATGCGATGTCCCGCGAACCATGAATCGCCAATCATTCACTCGCGCAAAGGCGTCCTTCATGATAGTAAACAACATGTATGCGCATCCTATTGGTTGAAGACGAGCGCAAGGTGGCGAGCTTCATCGCGCGAGCGCTCCGCGAGAACACCTATGCGGTCGATATTGCCGAGTCTGGTGAGAAGGGGCTCGAGCTAAGCGCGGACGTGACTTACGATGCCATACTTCTGGATGTCCGGCTACCGGGCATGGGTGGTATCGAGGTCTGCCGTGAGCTGAGGCAGCGGGGCATTGAAGCTCCGGTTTTGATGCTCACCGCGCGTGGTCTTGTCGAGCAGAAAGTCGAGGGCCTCGATGCAGGAGCCGACGATTACCTGACAAAGCCTTTTGTGCTCACGGAGCTTCTCGCGCGAGTTCGGGCACTCGTGCGGCGCGGGTTCCATAGCGGCAATGCCAGGCTACGCTACGGAGACCTAGAACTTGACCGGCACCGCCGCCGCGCCAACCGCGGAAAAGAAGTAATCCCGCTCACCAGCAGAGAATTTGCGCTCCTTGAGCTTTTGCTTCTTCGCGCCCCCGAACTTGTTACCCGCAGTGAGATCGTGGAACACGTGTGGGACTGCCATTTCGACAGCGAGACGAATCTCGTCGAGGTCTACGTCAACCGTTTGCGTCAGAAAATTGATCACGACCGGTCGGGGAAACTCATTCACACGATTCGTGGCGTTGGCTACCGCCTAGGAGCCCTGGAATCATGAGAGCAAAGACCCTCCGGTCACAAATGATGGTGCTTTTTTGCTCTGTCGTGGGCGTTCTTCTTGCCGCCTCTTATCTTGCCTTTTGGGGATTACTCGCCCATGCCATTCCGACACAGCTCAACCGGCAATTGGTGGAGACCTCCCGGCCCATTATTTCGGATATCGTCTCGGAGCCAAATGCCCGAGATGTAGAGCGCTTGGACATCCCCGGCCAATTCTTCGAACTTCTTGATGCGGACGGGAAAGTGCTCCAGCGTTCAAGAAACCTGGCCAATCCCATCGACTTGAAAGGCTTAGAACTGGACGGTTCACAGGCGGTATTTGGAGCAGGTTCTGTTGGAGGGTCGGAGTCCGTTCGCGTTGCCCTTATCCCTTTTGGGCAGGCCGCAGGGAGGCGATTCCTGGTGATCGCGATCCCCACTTTCGGGACCAATCGCTTGTTGGATACTTTTGGAGGCATTACCCTGCTGCTCTTCCCTCTGAGTCTGCTGCTTACCGCGGCGATTTCCGCTTTTTACGTGGGAAGAAGTCTAACGCCCGTCAAAGCGCTCACACGCCATGCCGAGCTCATGGCGAAACGCGTGACGGATCGCCAGGGGTTCTGGTCACCTTTGCCCGTTGCCTCGCCGGATGACGAACTGGGCCGTCTGGCAGAGACATTCAATCGGCTTTTGCAAAGCGTAGATTCTGCTGTTCACCAACTCCGTCAATTCGTCACGGATGCTTCTCACGAATTGCGTACTCCTCTTGCGATCCTTCAGGGAGAAGCGGAATTGATTCTTTCGAAGCCACGCACCGCAGAGGAATACCGAAAGACTCTCGCGGCTGTTGACGATGAAATGAAGAAACTGACCAGAATCGTGGAGGGGTTGTTCACGCTCTCAATGGCTGATGCGGGACAGCTGCACCTTGAAAGCGAACCAGTCTATGTTAATGAAATCCTGGAAGAGGCTTGCGCGCTGGTCGCTCCACGCGCCCGTTCGAAGAACATTTCTATCTTGAGGGACCTTAACCGGGAGGTAGCTTATGTTGGCGACGAGGTGTTTCTTCACGAATTGTTTTTGATTTTTTTGGACAACGCGACTAAGTATTCCCCGCCTAACAAGCAAGTGCATGTCGCCCTCGAACAAAGTGGCGGTTTGATTCAAATTCGTTTTGAGGATCAAGGCATCGGAATCGCAAAGGAACATCTGCCTTTAATCTTTGAGCGCTTCTACCGTGCCGCGCGGCCGGGAAACGGTGAGCAACATAGCGGCGGACTCGGGCTCGCCATTGCTCAGGCAATTGCGCGCGCGCACGACGGATCCGTAACGTGCGAAAGCACGCCAGGCATCGGTTCCACGTTCACCATCCTTCTACCCACGCCGCAATCCACAGAAATGTGCTCAAAACATTTACCTGAACAGAAATTAATGTTGCATTAAGGTACAATTGAAAGCCATGCAATAGGCTCCGCTGCAAGTGTGGAGGTGATTCGTGTCCTCTCGAAGAACTTCTGTGCATGGTGTGTTTTTCTGCGTAGGTGTCTTTTTTTTGCTGATTGGAATCGCTTTTTCAGTTTCAGCGAGGGCTCAGGTCGCTGGTGGAACGATTTCCGGCACCACCACCGATCCTTCGGAAAAATCAATACCTCAGGCCCAGGTTTCCATTACCAACGTGGCCACGGGAATTACCACCATCGTGACGACTAATCCGGACGGTTTCTTTACCGCCCCCAACCTCCTACCCGGAGAATATGAAATCACTGTTTCTGCAAAGGGCTTCACGACAGAGACCGTCAAAGGAATTTTACTCACGGTTGGCGCTCAACAAACCTTTAACCTCGCTCTCCACGTGGGCTCCGCCGCTAAAACAATCGTCGAAGTAACGACAGAGGCTCCCGCTGTTCAGCTTGTCAGTTCGGACATCAGCGCCGTCGTTACCGCGAACACGGTGCGCGAACTTCCATTGAACGGCCGCAGCTGGACGGATTTGGCAACCCTCCAGCCCGGTGTGGATGCGATTCAAACTCAACCTTCCTTTGAAACGGGCGCTGACAGGGGCAATCGCGGCTTCGGTCAGCAGTTAACCATCTCGGGCGCGCGGCCGCAGCAAAACAACTATCGTCTCGACGGTGCCAGTCTCAACGATTATGCAAACGGCGGACCCGGCAGTGTGCTCGGCGGAAATTTGGGCGTGGACGCTATTCAAGAGTTCTCTGTCCTGACAAGCAACTATTCCGCCGAATATGGAAAGACTTCAGGGGGCGTCGTGAACGCCATCACGCGTTCAGGAAGCAATGCGTTTCACGGGAGTGTTTACGAATTTCTGCGCAACAGCGCACTGGATGCCAAGAACTTTTTCGATCCGGGCAATCAGCCCATACCGCTATTCAGGCGGAACCAGTTTGGTGGAGCAATTGGCGGACCAGTCGTCAAGAATCACACCTTCTTCTTTGCAGATTACGAAGGCATCCGCCAGGCTAAAGGCTCATCCGCTGACTATTTTGTGCCCAGTCAGAATGCCCGCAACGGCATCCTTGCGAACGGCGGGCCTCCTGTGTCGTCGTGCCCCGCCGGCCAGACACTAGTTTCACCGGGCCAATCAAACCAGTGCATCGACAATAAAGTCTTGCAGTATTTCCCACTGTTTCCCGTCCCGAACGGCCCTCCGCTGTCGCAGAATCCCGACATTGCAATTTTCACCTTTGCTGCGCAACGGATCGTGAATGAGAATTTCGTGACGTCTCGTATGGACCATAAATTCAACGACAAGGACAGTCTCTTCGGCACTTATGTGTTTGACCGTACTCCTTACATGTCCCCCGACTCCTTCAACAACGTCTTGCTGAGCAATTTAACGTCGAGGCAGATGGCCATCGTTGAGGAAACGCACAGCTTTACGCCCACGATCGGAAACTCTGTTCGCTTCGGTTTTAATCATGCGCTGGTAAACAACAATGAGAGCCTGAAGGCGATAAATCCCGCCGCTGCGGATACTGCGCTTGCTTCCTTCTCCGGCCGGACCGCGGCACAAGTTCAAGTCGGTGGAGGCCTTTCTCTCTTACCCGGTGGCGTTGGCAGCCTCCCGACTTACCTGTATGACTGGAATTCCTATCAGGCGTATGACGACGGTTTCCTAAACAGAGGAAGGCACACTATCAAATTCGGTGGCGCCTTCGAGCGCATGTTGCTGCAGGTTACCGCGTTCTCGGATCCGAATGGAATTTGGCAGTTCACTAACCTGACAAACTTTCTGTCGAACGTTCCAAAGAGGATACAGGGAGGAGTAGTCAGCACAGTTACACCGCGCCATTTGCGCACGAATCTGATTGGCTCCTATATACAGGACGACTGGCGCCTGCGGCCCCACCTGACGCTCAACCTAGGTCTGCGATATGAAATGTCAACCGTTCCCACAGAAGCTAACGGCAAGATTGCCAATTTGCGAACTCCCACTGATGTGCAACCAATCTGTGGAGTCAATTTCACGGGTTGCGCCAGTGTGGGACCATTCTTCAATAACCCCACAACTAAGAACTTCGAGCCACGCATCGGTTTTGCTTGGGACCCAATGCACAGAGGGACATTAGCTGTTCGAGGCGGCTTTGGGATGTTTGACGTGCTGCCATTGCCTTACCAATACATACTGCTAACGACTTTGGCCGCTCCATTTTTTCAATATACGCGCCTTGGCGCTTCGGATTTTACTTGTCCCAATGCATTCTTTGATTGCCTGCCGTCCCCGCTTCCGTCGAGACGGCTACGCACCACCTATGTCGAGCCCAATCCCAAGCGCAACTACGTTATGCAATGGAACCTGAACGTGCAGTATCAGCTTTCAACAAACCTGGCGGCCATGGTTGCCTATGTCGGTTCTCGTGGCGTACATCAACCTTTCCGGGTAGATGATTTCGATCAAATTCTGCCGACAAAAACCTCTGCGGGATACCTTTGGCCCCAGGTGGATGCCAACGGCAACCTTACGAGCGGACCGAATGCTGGTAATCCGCCCGATCCTTTCAACCCCGCATACAACTCCGTCCGCGGAATGTTTTATCAGGGGCGCTCCTACTACGATGCTTTGGAATTGCAAGTCTCCAAGCGCATGAGCCACGGGTTTCAGCTGCAGGGCGTATTCACGTGGGGTAAGAGCATCGACACCAGTTCGGCAACTGTTGCTGGCGACGCTTTCGGCAACTCCATTTCCAGCTTGAATTACTTCGACACGAAGTTGGGTCGTGGTCTTTCCGACTTCAACGTAGGGCGCGCGCTAGTCTTGAATGCTACGTGGCTAGTTCCTTCACCCAAGTCGTTTACCGGCCCCGCAAAATGGGTTACTGATGGCTGGCAACTGGGAGCCATCTTCAGCGCAAGTGACGGAGTTCCCTTCACGGCAACCTGGGGGACTGGTTCCGATCCTGCTAACTCATTGAACAATGATGATTGGGCGTATCCAAATCGGCTTGGCGGTCCAGGTTGTAAGACCCTAACCAATCCTGGGAGCGTCGACAATTACGTCAAAACGCAGTGCTTTTCCGTCCCGACGGCACCGGACCAAGCATTTTGGAGCGCCAACTGCGACCCAGCTCCACCAAGCTTAGGCGTGGCCATCGGAGATCCCAGCGTCAGTTACCTTCCGCCATTGGCTTGCTTTAACCTTCGCGGCAATGCCGGGCGCAACATTTTGATCGCGCCGGGAATAACCGAGATGGACTTCTCGGTATTTAAGAACAATCACATCAAGCGGATTTCAGAGAATTTCAACGTGCAATTCCGCGCCGAAATTTTCAACATTCTGAACCATCCGAACTTCGCGCCACCGGTGACTCCAGACAACACGGACATCTTCGATGGCACGGGAGCGCTCGGGGCGCCAGGCGTGTTGTCCAAGACAAGCACGACAGCGCGCGAGATTCAATTCGCCCTCAAGTTCATTTTCTAGTTTGAGGCGACATTTCATTCGCTAGCCCATAGTTGCTGCAAGCCGGCGTTCGCTCCGGCAAGGTGAGCAACCAATTCGTGCCAGTCTCTGATCGACCAGGGAGGCGGTAGCTAGATTTGCGCCATTTCATCACGGAGGATCGTTATGAACGCACCCAAGCTTCTGTCGGCTCTTTGTGGCGGGGCCGCGTTGTGCGGCTCTCTGCTGCTCGGCCGGCGCCGCCCGCGACAGGCACGCTAGTGGTCATGTTGGTTGCGCCGTCAATAATGGTCACACCCAAGCTATCAGACACATAAATCTTGTTGGTTGCGGGATTCACGACAGCCGCTAATGGCTGCGAGCCCACGGGTACACTCGTGGTTATGTTCGTGGCCCCATCGATCACCGTCACGTCGTTGCTCAAATAGTTGACCGCGTAAATCTTGCTGGTCACGGTGTTCACCGCGACTGAAGTTGGCTCAGCACCTACCGGCACGTCGGTGGTTGTATTCGTTACTCCATCAATTACTTGCACCAGATTCTGCACACTAGCCACGTAAATCTTGTTAGTCAAGGGGTTGACCGCAATGGCTGTGCTCCCTGAGTTCGCCGAGATCCTGCTAATCGCGTTCGTTGCTCCATCGATCACCGTAATACCTAAACTGCAGCAGAGATCAAAGTGGCCCACGTAAACCTTGTTGGTTACAGGGTTGATGGCAATGGGGCCCGGCTCGCTCCACACCGATAGACTGGTCGTTGCATTCGTCGCCCCATCAATGATCGTCACGGTGCCCCCGTAACCGTTAGTAACATATCCATGATCGGCCACGTAAATTTTGTTGGTCACTGGATTGACTGCAGTAGCGTATGGCGTAATGGTCGTCGTACTTACATTCGCCGTTACGTTCTGCGCCGCCGCGCGTCCTGGCAGAATCAAGAGCGCCGCAGAGAGAACCACGAGGCAAACAACTTTTTTGTGGAGCAGGGTCATGATCGTCCTCCGGAAACTCGAAATTCGAAAATAAATAGAAATTCGAAAATCGCGGCAACTGCCCCGCACGCCAAAACCACGGCCGCCCATGCCAACTTTCATCCTTAAGTACTTCATGTGGTCCTCTACCAAACGGCCGTGTCTTAATCCGCGGAGCGGGCACGACACTCCGTGCCCCTACGAGAGTTTGGGGCGGCGTTGCTAGTCCGCGGCCTGTTAATTCAGCACGAAGTTGCCAAAGGCGATCACGCTTCCTTGCCACGTAAACGCCTGATTCGGCGGCGTCACGTTCGCAAATCCCGCTGGCAACCCGGTGACCGCGATGGTGTAACTCGCTCCCGGAGTCAGCACGCCTGTCGTCGCCAGAAAATAGAAGCCCGTGATGTCCGTAGTGGCCGTGACAACGACGGTGCCTCCTGAGTTGATAACGCTCACCGTCGCGCCCGCAAGCCCCACCCCGCTGCCGTCAACAACATACCCGGTGATGGGATCGGGAATCAGGCTCACGCGCAGGCTGTCAATCAACGCTTGCACGTCGAGCAACAGCACGTTGACCGGGTTGAACGTCACACCGCCAATCGTGCACGCAGTGTGAATATGCTTCCCCGCCTGCGCCTGAATTTGGTTCTTTAGCGCCGTCAGCGTGTTGATGGCGGTTTGCACGTTGCCCGCGGATTGTGCTGCGGACAGTTTGCTCGTCAGCGCGTTCCCAATTCCCGCGTTGTCAATGCACCCCGCATTCAGCATGTCGCCGATGGAGTTGCTGGTGCTGGTTGTGGTCGCGGTGACGCTGACGTTCGCCGTCGCAGAATGGCTCAGCGCGCCCGAAGCGCCCGTCACGGTCAGCGTGAAATTCGTCGGCACAACAAACGACGCCGCGCTGACGTTGAGCGCAGAAGTAGCCGAATTTCCTCCCGACAGTGTCACGGAATTAGGCGAGAGCGTGGTGGTCACGCCGGCAGGCTGTCCGGAGACGCTCAGGTTCACCACCGCACTGAACCCGTTGACCGGGTCCACCGTCACGGTGGTCGAAGCAGAACCACCCGCTGCAATTGTCATGGGCACAATGCCGCTGAACGAAAAGTCTCCGGCGCCCGCCGGCGTGAACGTGGTCGCGTATACGTTTGACTCGCCTCCGGGGCCATCATTTGCCGCCCAGACAACACGAATGTCGCCATTGGGGAGAACGCTGATGTCGTTGAGTGACTCGTCCACGAGTGGGGTGGAGGTAATCTGGTAGAGCGTGTTAGTGGCCATGACGTAGACAAACAAATCGGCGGGCAATGCTGGCGACTCCTTGGTTTCGAGGCCGATTACGCCCTGGCTGATACTGGGGTTCCGCTGGATACTTTCGCCCACATTGCCGATTTCTCGTACGGGACGTTGGCCAAGATTTCCTCCGAGGAATTGCGCCAGTTCGCACAAACGAAACATTTTTTCGCCCGACGCCAGGGGTGCCATCATCGTTCCGAATCTGGCCGATTATGGTCTCGGGCGCATGTACGAGACGCTGCAAGGCCTGGTGGGGCAAAAGGCTTCCGTGCTTTTCAGACGCCCGAAGAAGCTATGGACTGGGTTGCGGCGTAAGGGCTTCATGCTTCACCCCGGAAGTAGCGGTAGCGGTTCGGGTGGATTGCACCCTGTTTCTTTTGGCAGGTCCAACAAACGTGCCGGGACAATTAAGCTTCCTTCGTCCGAGGTAACTTGGAGGCGGCCAGTAAAGGAAAGGGTTGGTCGCCTCCCTCCCATACAGAGTGAAATCCGCGAAGCTGGGGGTTGATTAGTGGCGGCGCCTCGCGGTTTTGCACTCAAACCGCCCGTTGAGTGGTTTTCTCGATAGGCCTTATAAGGCGTCACGTTCAAAAGGGAACCACGAGCAGATTGGCGGATCGGGGGAACCACTATGCTTCGGCAGTTGGTGCGTCTGCGTGCTGCGCTGGTCTTGGTAGTGAGAGTGCCAGCAAAATCCCCCCGATGACGCCGGAAAGGACAACATCCGTAAAATCGCGATGAACGCCGTGGCTCCATGCTTCCACAGTTTGGATGGTCATCACCGCAGCATGCGCCAGGCTCTGGCACGCGGCGAAGGCAATCAGGGAGCGATGCGACGACGGCTTTCTGGCAGCCAGCAGCAGAAAGGGACCGAGCGCGATAAACCAACTGAGAAACATCGGCTCGCATGCATCTTTCATTTCCAGAAGCCACTTGGAATGAGCTAGATCGGTGTACAGCGGATAAATCAGTCCGACATAAAAGAGGCCCAGTAATCCCAAGGCGACCTGCAACACGCGTTCGCGTTTCACCATGACCTCCTCTTACGTCCGGCTCGTCAGTTCTGACGCGGGAGTAGCTTTCGTTGGGTACCCCGAATTCTGAAGGGCCTGCTTCGTATATCTCTTCCTGCTCACGCCGTCAAATCAAGTTATGAGTGACCGACCCTTACTGCTAAAACTCCACAACGTTGTTTCGGTAGTCGATTCTTACGACTGCAAACTCCCGCAGAATGTCTTGACCTACACGCCCGTCAATGCGCGTGCCGAGGCGCCGCAAGGAGAAGCGGAAGAAGAGCTTCGATATGTAGCATCGTGTCCGCTCCCCATCAATTTGATGGCTATGGCAACCCCAATCATAAGGGTTGGATGACATGCTCCGTGCCGCCCAACCGGCAGCCTGACCTCGACCAAACCATCGGTAACTTCAGTGGCCCGTCGAGTGAATCGCGTTGCCTTTGGAAGTGCAACAACGGACTATGGCGTGATGCAGGGTGAGTACTGGGCAGCGCGAATGGCGCAGGATGGCACGTTCACCCATATATGACTGACCCTGTTCCAGGGGCCGGCGGTCCCGGCAAACCAAATCCACGATCTTCACCCTCCGATCGCACCCTCGGGACTTTACTGGGTTGTTCCTGTGCCCGAGCATGGCCTAACGGTAAGTCCGGAAGGCAGTACCTTCGCTCTGGAAATGCAGAACGTTCCGGTGATCGATCAACCGCGTTGGCGGATGAGCTTCAAAATGATCTGGAAATCGACCGGAGAGCAACTGAAATATGAAGATCCGTCAAAACATTTTCAGTTCACAGGAACTCGCGCTTCGTGTCAACTTGAGGCCCAAATAGAAGTACCCTCGATCGGGTTCTCGTGGAAGTCCGATCCTCTCGAGACTTCGACGTGTAACTTCGCGATTGTCGGGGAAGAGGTCAACGGGCGTTACTACGACCGCTGACAGTCTCCTCGGTCGATGCTTGCGGCGATGGCTTTCGTGCAACTGGCCGCATCGCTTTTTCGCGGAAACGGCAGGAGCACAGACCCATAGTTAGCGGTTTGTCGGAAAAACTGGAAGTAACCGGCTCGGATATCTGGTCGAATTGTCCAGTATTCGTTGAGGTGATTCCCGTTTGCATCGGTCCGGGCAAAATCTGGGTGCAATTAGGGTGTAATAACAGCTCCTTACAGTGCTTTAGGGCCCCGAGACTGGCGATCGGTGCCGTTGAATTACAAACACCTGCCTCTCGATGTTACTCTGTCTGAGCAGCGTCCAAACCTTAGGGAAAACTCACTGACTTTCGGGCGTGGGGAACAGCAGGGGACAACAAGCCCCAAACACCGTGCAAAACCGTGATACAAGGCGCGAGAAAGAGCCAGTAGAATCAACTAGTTGCATTTCCCGGAGCAATCCGCAGGTCGCGGGTTCAAGTCCCGCTCATTATTTTCCTCCTAGAACGGCCGCGGCACAAAACCAGCTCACGGCACGACCTCAATTAAAAAACAACTCAGGGATTTGGGCTGACGCCGCGGCGTGCTTTTTTCTTCTACTTTCTCTGGCTTTCCCGCTCTCCGCGCAGGAGTGGCGATTCTATGGAGGCGACGCTGGCGGCACGCGATTCTCGACGCTGCAGCAAATCAACCGCAGCAACGTCAGCAAGTTGAAAAGAGTGTGGACTTATCGCATGGGCGAGGCGGACCGCGGCGGCAATGAGACCGACCGGCACCATGTGGCCCCGTTTGAGTCTACGCCGCTCGTGATTGATGGCGTGCTCTACTTTTCCACTCCCTCGAATCGTGTGATTGCGCTCGACGCGGAGAGTGGCAAAGAGATTTGGCAGCTTGATCCGCAAGCCGGGCATGACGGACAACGGGAATTTTTCCAGCATCGCGGAGTCTCGCACTGGCAGAACAAGAACGGTGACGAGCGGCGAATTCTGTTTGGCACTCTTGATGGGCGATTGATCGCGCTCGATGCGAAAACGGGAAAACCGTGTCGTGATTTTGGAAAAGACGGAACGGTCGATCTTCGTGCCGGAGTTACAGACGCTTTTCCTGGCGCCGAGTATTCCGTAACTTCGCCTCCCGCGATTTATCAAGACCTCGTTATTACAGGAGCCGCCGTTCCCGAATATCCCTCCAAAGGACCGAGCGGTGTCGCGCGCGCTTTTGATGTTCGCTCCGGCAAGCTGATTTGGATTTTTCATACCATTCCGCAACCGGGAGAAGCCGGGCACGAAACTTGGCAGGAAGATGCTTGGAAGGGTCGCACCGGAGCAAACGTCTGGTCGATCATGAGCGTAGACGCCGAGCGCGGCCTGATATTTTTGCCAGTAGGCTCCGCTTCTTACGATTTTTACGGAGCGGACCGCAAAGGCATGAACCTATTTGCCAATTCGCTGGTCGCACTGGATGCTGCTACAGGAAAGCTGCGCTGGTACTTCCAGATGGTACACCACGACATTTGGGATTACGACATGCCCGCGCAGCCAGTACTGATCACGGTGCGGCGTGCTGGTCGGGAAATCCCTGCGGTCGCGCAAGTGACGAAGATGGGATTTGTATTTATTCTCGATCGGCTTACGGGGAAGCCGCTGTTTCCGGTCGAGGAGCGCCCCGTTCCGGAAAGCAACGTGCCCGGCGAGGAAGCGTGGCCGACGCAACCTTTTCCGCTCAAGCCGCCACCACTGGTGCGGCAGACTTTCAGCGAAGCCGACATCACTGAAGTCACTAAAGAGTCGCACCAACATTGCGCCGAGTTGGCTCACTCGCTGAAGACTCGCGGGATGTACACGCCTTACGGCCTTGAGCAGACGTTAGTGATGCCCGGCACGCTTGGAGGAGGGAACTGGTCCGGAGGATCTTTTGACAAGGCTTCGGGCTATTTGTTTGTGAACACCAACGAGTTCGGAGCCGTAGGCGCGATGCTGCCGCAAGCGGATGGCGCGCCGGAAAAATACCGGCGAGGTTCGAAAAACGGTGAATACGCCCGTTTTTGGGATGAAAACGAGTGGCCGTGCCAGAAACCGCCTTGGGGAACGCTGAATGCCGTTGACGTGAACAACGGAGAAATCGTCTGGAAAGTGCCGCTTGGCAGCATGGATGGATTGAAGGAGAAAACAGGCACACCAAATCTCGGCGGCTCGATTGTGACAGCCGGCGGATTGGTCTTCATCGGCGCGGCGATGGACAGCCGCTTCCGCGCGTTCGATGCAAAAACCGGAGAGGAATTGTGGGCTACGCACCTGGAAGCGAGCGCGCACGCGACTCCTATCACCTATGTGGGGAAGAAAACTGGCAAGCAGTTTATCGTGATTGCGGCCGGAGGCGGCGGATACTTCAGAGGCAAAGTATCCGATACTCTGGCAGCGTTTGCCCTCCCGGACAAATAACCTGGCTTCTTTTGTGAATTGAAGAGATGGTCGTGGAGCGATAGAGTGTGCATTCGAGATTTCTCAACGGGATGGAGAATTCGGGATGCATCGGTCAATGAGCGAGTTTACGCGGCCCCACATTTTGTGTTTTTGGATTTTTCTTGCGCTCGCGATTCCGCGACCATCGACTGCACAAACGAATGTTGTCGTGATTCGGCCGAAAGCGATTCATGACGTGCTTGTCAATCCAGGAATGGGTATCACCACATTTCAGCGGTTCAACGGACAAGAGCCAAATCCGCCTTTGAAGTGGTCGGAAGTGGGGCCTGTGACGAAGCTGCCGCAAGCGGCAGCGAAGCCTGATTTTCCCGACACGTCGGTTTCGTATTGCCGCTGGTATTGGAACGTTCTCGAGCCGGAGCCAGGAAAATTTCATTGGGAGATCGTGGATCTGGCACTGGAAGAAGCGCGCATACACGGGCAAACTCTCGCGATTCGCCTGATGCCGTATTCCAGCCAGGATCCGCTTCCTGAGTGGTATCGAAATTCCGGAGCGCGGCGCGCTAACAAACCCACGGAAAAAGACGGCCAAATCTGGCAGCCCGATTTCAGCGATCCTCCGTATCTTAAGTATTGGGGCGAGCTCGTCGCCGAAGCGGGAAAACGTTACGACGGGAATCCTTATCTCGACAGCGTGGACATTTCTTCCGTGGGCTATTGGGGAGAAGGCTGGAGCCCCTACATGCCTCCATTCCAGTATCAAAAGGAATTGATTGATATTTGGCTCGAAGCTTTTCCGCGAACGACGTTGCTCATGAATTTTGACGAACAGCAAGCGCTCACGTACGGGACGGAGCACGGCGCAGGATGGCGGCTGGATTGTTGGGGGGACATGCGAACGAGTTCGACGAATCCCTATTTCCCCGCGGAAATGCTGGAGATTTATCCGCAGCAGATTGTGCGCGCGGGAATTCCAAATGTTTGGCAGCGCAGTCCCGTTTCACTCGAAACGTGCTACACAGTGGCCGGCTGGAAGGAAAGAGGCTACGACCTGGACTACATTCTCGAGCAAGGGCTGCGCTGGCACGTGAGCACCGTGAATATAAAATCTGCGCCGATACCGAACGAGTGGAAGAATCAGTTCGACACTTTTCAGAAGAAAATCGGCTACCGATTCAATCTGAGGCGGCTGGAGTATTCGAAAGTTGTCGCGCCCGGAACCATGATGCCGGTGCATATGTGGTGGCTGAACGAAGGAATCGCGCCGATTTACAAGGAATTTACCCTTGCGATGGAATTGCGTTCTGCGAAAGCGGCCACTGTGATTCCGGTGCCAGTGGACATTCGCAAATGGCTTCCGGGAGACGCCGTCTACGATGGAATGTTATATGTGCCGGAGAATCTGGCGGAGGGAAGCTACGACGTTCGTGTTGCGATGTTGGATCCCAGGACTGGTAAGCCTGCAATTCGGCTTGCCGTGGAGGGCCGTCAGGAAGACGGCTGGTACGCCATGGGCTCGCTGACGGTGAAGGCGCCGTGATTCGAGCGTGCATCGGAGTTTTGCTGGCGGGTGTGAGCGCGTCTTGCTTGCTGGCTGGAACTGATCCGCCTTCGCCCGAATTTTTCCGAGTATTGAAGCAGCCCTTGTTATCGGGGCCGCGCATCACGCCCTACCTGCGGTACCAAGCGGAACAAGCGTGGAAGGAAGACGAAGCCCGCCAAAAGTCCTGGGACACCGTCCATGACGAAGCGGGCCTACGGAAATTGCAAGAAGGTGTGCGGCAAAAACTTCTGCAGATGATTGGCGGATTGCCCACGGTGAAGACGGACCTGCATGCGGAAATCACTGGCAAGATTCCGATGGACGGGTTCACCATCGAGAAACTCGTTTTCCAGAGTTTGCCTGGAATTTATGTCACAGCGTTGGTTTACGTTCCAAACGATCACACAAGCAAACATCCGGCGGTGTTGGTGCCTGCGGGTCATGCAGCCGACGGGAAATTTCATTATCAAGCGCTGAGCCAGAGACTCGCGGGGCGCGGCTACGTGGTGATTTCCTGGGATCCGATCGGGCAAGGCGAGCGCAGCCAGTTCTGGGACGCGCAAGCGAAAAAGAGCCGCTACAACTTGATTTGCGCGGAACACGCGGTGATGGGGAACCTGGCCTATTTGGCGGGAGCGAACCTGGCGCGGTGGGAAATCTGGGACGGAATTCGCGCGGTGGACTATCTGCTGACCCGCCCCGACGTGGATGGCGAGCGAATCAGCATTACCGGCACCAGCGGCGGAGGAACGCAAACCGCTCTGATTGCGGCGTTGGATCCGCGCATAAAAGTTGCTGTGCCCTCGTGCTACATCACCTCTTTGCCGATGCGGATAGCGAACCGGTTTTTCGTGGATCCGGACAGCGATCCCGAGCAAGATTTGTACGGCATGATTTCCAATGGCGTGGATCATCCGGGGCTGCTGTTATTGATGTATCCGCGCCCGGTCATGGTGGCGGCAGCGGTGCTCGACTTTTTCCCTATCGAAGGGACGCGCAAAACCTTTCGGGAAATTCAGAAGCTGTACGCGCGACTCAGACATGGAGATCGCGTCGCGATGGCCGAAAGCTACAACGGTCATCAGTATTCGACGGAAAACCAGCAAGCTGCGCTCGACTTTCTCGATCATTTTAATCGGATGCCTGCGAGAACTGGCCTTCCTCCTGTGAAGGAGCTCGACGGGGGAACCTTACGATGCACGCGAACCGGACAGGCCCTTGTCGACTACAGTGACGCGAGAACTCTGATGGAAGTGATTCGCGAGTATTACGGGGAACATAAAGGCGGTAGCGTATGGGCGATTGCGAAGGAATACTATGGAGACAAATACAGTGGGGTGAAAAATTGGCGCGTGCACGAGAATACTGGCGTTTTGCCGCAAGCAGGGGAAATTACTTGGGAGGCGGCGGGCAGTTCGAAATTTGACGACGTGACGATTGATCGCTACTTGCTGCGCCACAGCGCCGTGCTTGAAATGCCGCTGCTGTACATTCATAAAGCCGAGCCGAAACCCGGCGCCGGCGAACGAAAAGCTGCGTTGTGGTTTGGGGAAAACGGCAAAGCAACGGCGGAAGACTGGCCTGAAATCGAGAGATTTCTAGACCAGGGCTTTGACATTATCTCGTTTGATTTTCGCGGGCTCGGCGAGACGCGCATGCCTTATACCGCGGTTTCTCCGGATGATCCGCTTTTGGGCAAGCTCGATTTCAACCACGCGTATGTGAATCCGATTTCCGGCGTGCTCGCGAATCATGTGTACAACTCGCTTTTGATTGGAAAGCCGTATTTCTTGCAAATGATGGAGGACGCAGAAATTGCCAGAAGATTCGCCACAGAAAAGATAAGCGTGAATGTTGTCGCTGTTACTGCCGCGGGCGACGCCTACACGCTGGCAAGTGCCATTACTGAGACTTTGCCCGGGATGAGCCTCTTGCCCGAGCCAAATGGGAAAATTCTGAAGTGGTCTGATTTCCTGGAGCAAAAACGGGAGAGCTGGCCGATTCAGTTTCTGCTGCCGGGTGGCGCGTACATCCACTAGGCACGCGTCCTTTCGCAAATTACCCACAGAAGAACGTCCTAGTTCACAAGTTTGAGGATTCCAAACCGCGTTGGTACGTGAAACGTCTTCCCTTCGGGGATGATGCTCCAGGCGAGGAACTTGCGGTGGTCGTCGCCGCCCTTTCCCGCCGCGCGAAAGAAATTGACTCGCCATTGCGAGCCGGGACGCGGATCTTTCGCATTCATCGTCGCTAGCGGGATGCGCATCTCGGCGGTCCAGACGTGATGTTCAGCGTCGATGCGGGTTCGATGCTCAAAGCCGGAATTCCAGGAGGCGTCGTTGAAAGGGTCCTTGGTCTTGTCGATTTCCAGGTCAATCCACTGGTTGTTGGGGGCAACTTCAAACTCAAAATAATGATTTACGCGCTCGGGCTGCGGATTCAGGAAAACTTCAACGACGTCGCGGTCCCAAAGTTGCCATCGCTCCGGTTTGGGATCTTCTCCTTCGTAAATGTTCAGCGAGTCGTAGTGGCTCGAAAACGCAAAGTAGATATGCGTTTCCGTCCACAGCGATGCCACGCGCGTAGTCACTTCGCGGTAATGGGATTTGCCTGGGGCATCATTGTCAAATTCCAGCCATTTCGCTTGCTTCCAAGCTGGTGCAGTTAGATCGCCATCGGGTAGGAAATCCGCGGAAGAATGCTTTGCCTCAGCTTCAACACGGCTGGTGTAGGGTTGTTCCGGATTGCTGGCAGTCTGTCGTGCAGAAGAAGCAGCGAGTGTTGCGAACACCAGTGCGCCGACAATAAGACAAAAGCGAATCCTGGAAGCAGGCATCAGTCAGTCCCCACGGCTTTATCGCACTTTGACAACGGAAAGTAAACGATATAGAAGAACGAAGCCCGAGGAACAACAGAAAGCAGCACGGAAAGTTTTGTAGAGGAGGGGACATGGGGAAGATTGGGAGGCGGAGGCTGCTAGAAAGTGCGGGAATGCTTTTGGCGGCGGGCGGGATTTCTGCAGGCGGCGTCACGGTGCCAGGCGAGGAAGAAGACAAGCCGGGAAAGCCTCTGCCTCTGCAACTTAAGGATTTTGAGCCGCGCAGCATGCTGCACGTTCCTGAAACAAAAGTGCCCAAGTCGCGCTATCCCGTCATTGATATACACACTCATCTTTCATCGAAGGCCAAGCACTCGGGAGGCGTTGGGATCGGCGAAGAAATGGAGTACTTCGCTCCAGCAGAAGACTTGCTGCCCCTGATGGGCCGGAAAAACATTCGCATCATGGTCAATCTCACGGGTGGAGTTGGAAAAGGTTTGGAAGAAGCTATTCGAAAATATCAGACGCCGCACCCGGACCGCTTTCTAACTTTTACTGAGCCTTGGTGGGAACGTTCCAACCAACCGGGATACGGCCAGTTTCAGGCGGATGAGATTGTCCATGCTCACAAGGCAGGTGCCCGCGGATTAAAGATCCTGAAAACGCTCGGGTTGTATTTGCGCGAGAACATTTCGACGGGGCCGCTGGTGAAAGTGGATGACCAACGCTTCGATGCCATGTGGGAAGCTTGCGGGTCGGTGGGTATTCCGGTGGCGATCCATGTTTCGGACCCGGAGGCTTTCTTTCTGCCGATTGACCGCTTCAACGAACGCTTTGAGGAGCTGAACAATCATCGGGATTGGTCATTTCACGGAAAGGATTTTCCGAGCAACGCCGAAATCTTGGAAGCGCGCAACCGAGTGCTGGAGCGGCATCCCAAAACACAGTTCATTGTTCTTCATGTCGGCAATGACGCAGAGAACCTTCCTTACGTGAGCGAATGTATGGATCGCTTTCCCAACATGCACGTGGAGATGGGCGCGCGCATCGGAGAGCTTGGGCGGCAGCCGCGCATGAGTAGAAAGTTCTTTGAGAAGTATCAGGATCGAATTCTATTTGGAACGGACGCCGTTCCTCACGGGACGGACACGCCGCAGCAAGTCTTCACCGACCTGCTGTACGAAATCTATTACCGGTTTTTGGAAACGGAAGACGAGTATTTCGACTACGCGCCGGCCAAGGTACCTCCTCAGGGGCGGTGGCGGATTTACGGGTTGGGATTGCCGGATGAAATCCTCAAGAAGGTCTACTACGAGAATGCAGCCCGACTCTTGAAAGTCGCAAGCTAGCTGGTCTTCGAACAAAAGAGGCGAAAAGGATTGACAAAGGGAAAGGATTCTGCCAGAAAGAAAGCGAAACGAATGATAAGGAAAGCAAAGGAAAGAGATGACGCTTTTCTTTCTCCACGCCCTCTTGGGGTTTTTCTTCCTCGGTAATGGTAATGGCGACACGCCTCGCCCAGGGAATTTCAGGGTAATCGGACCTGGGGGCGGCGGAGCAATGTTTCACCCGACTGTCAGCCCGCACGAGCTCAATACAGTTCTGGTTAGTTGTGACATGACGGGCGCCTACATCAGCCACGACGGCGGCAAGTCCTGGCGGATGTTCAATCTACGGGGCGTTGTGCAGTTTTTTGTATTCGACCCGCTGGACAAGAATGTGATCTACGCGGAGTCCAACGGGTTGTGGCGTAGCGAGGATCAGGGTGTGACTTGGAACCTGATTTATCCCAAGCCCTCTTTGATTAGGCACGTCAAAATGAGTTCCGACCATTCCGACGAGGACATCGTCGCCGAGCCGAATCCATTAGGCAGCATTACAGCGATGGCTATCGATCCCTCTGATTCCAAGGTTTTGTACGTGACCGCCGGGGATCGAAAAAAGGGAACTTCTTCTCTCTTTGCCTCTCGAGACAGCGGCCAGAGTTGGACAAAAGAAGCGGATTTGCCCGCATTGGCCAAGAAGATTTGGGTGAATCCGAGTTCTCCCTCAAACGGGAGGACACTGCTCATCGCAGGGGAGGATTTTATTGCGGAGAAAACGTCATCGGGAATGCGAAAGATTCCGGCACCTCCCGTTAAGACAATCACGGATATGTCTGCGGGTTTCACGAAGGATGGCAAAGGAATCGTCTACGCGATTGGTGATGAAGCGGCGTTTGTGTCCGACGACGAGGGTGTAGCTTGGCGGAAGGTGACTTTGGGGGCGGGGAAAGGAAAACTGCGCGCCATTGCAACCAGTCTGCATAACCCCGATACCGCTTATGTCTCGTACAACGGCCTGGAAGAAAACGGAGTGAAATGGCTGGGCGTCGCCAAGACCACGGACGCTGGGCGAACTTGGAATTTGGTTTGGAAAGAGGATAGCAGCCCGGCTGCGAAGTCCGGCGCCAACGTTCATGACGCGTGGATCACGGAACGGTTTGGGACCGATTGGGGAGAGAATCCCCTGGCGCTCACGGTGGCCGACCAGGATGCCAATGTCAGCTACGGGACGGACCTTGGGAGAACAATGCGCACGACGGATGGCGGGGCAAATTGGGTCGCCGTCTATTCAAAAAGGGAAGGAAGCGGATGGTTCAGCACGGGGCTCGACGTTACCAACGCTTACGGCTACCACTTTGACCCGTTTGATCACAACCGGCAATTCATCTCCACGACGGACATCGGCCTTTTCCGCAGCGAAGACGGCGGAAAATCCTGGGCGAGTTCGACGCAGGGCGTGCCAAAAGAGTGGATCAACACGACGTACTGGATCGTATTTGATCCGGCGGTGAAGGGCCGCGTGTGGAGCGTGAATAGCTGGACGCATGATTTGCCGCGGCCGAAGATGTGGAGGAGAAAAACGATTCTGGACTATCGCGGCGGAGTCTGCCGCAGCGAGGACGGTGGCCGGACGTGGACTAAGTCCAATAACGGCATGGAGCCAACGGCGGCCACGCATATTCTTTTGGATCCTACGAGCCCGCCGGATGCTCGCGTCCTCTATGTTGCGGCGTTTGGGCGAGGCGTCTACAAGAGCATAGACGGCGGGAAAAGCTGGACGCTGAAGAATGCGGGCATCACGCAGAAAGAGCCGTTTGCTTGGAGAATTGTGAGGGACGCTAGGGGTGCGCTTTACGTCTTGGTAGCGCGACGATCCGAAGATGGGAGTATCGGAAACGATGGCGATGGTGCGACTTATCGTTCTACGGATGGCGCTGAGCACTGGACGCCAGTCGCGATGCCCCAAGGAAGCAATGCCCCGAACGGGTTGGCAGTAGATCCGCACGATTCGAATCGTCTCTACTTGGCGTCGTGGGCCCGCGATAAAGGTGAACACGGTGATGGCGGGGGGATTTTTTTGTCAGCAGATGCAGGCGAAACCTGGAGGCAAGTGCTGGAACGCGACCGCCATGTTTATGACGTCACGATCGATCCTCGCGACGCAAGCATTTTGTATGCGGCCGGTTTTGAATCTTCCGCCTGGAGGTCAACTGACCGGGGCGAACATTGGACGCGCATACCGGGCTTCAATTTTAAGTGGGGGCATCGCGTCATCCCCGATCCAGAGAACGCGAAGATGGTTTACATTACGACGTTCGGGGGCGGCGTTTGGTATGGTTCCGTGGACGGAGAAGATCGTCCCCTCGATATTGTAACTCCGCAGCTGCAACCGGGACGTTGAAGCGCGGATTAGAGAGCCTAAAGGAAATTGCAAACCGCAGGACTGTATGGACGGTGCGCACGTATTGACCCAAGAGGAATTGCAACGCGCTCTGGCGAAAGACCAGGGCAAAGCGGCAGAATTGCTTGGAAGGCCTGAAGAAGAGCAGCACAGGCTGGGTTACTTCCACACGATTCGAGAAATCTGCCAGCAGCCTTGGACCTGGCTGAGAACCTGCGAACGAATGCTCGCCTTTCGCGATGCCCTGAAAGAAGACCTAAAAGGAATTCACAGTCTGGCCCTCACTGGCTCCGGTAGTTCCGAGTATGCAGCGGAATGCGTACGTTTCCCTTTGCAGAATGCCCTTGGCATTCCCACCGAATCGATCAGCGGTGGCACTTTGTTGATGTACGGCGGAAAGGGTCTTCCACCGGGTAGGCCTGGAGTGCTCGTATCTCTGGCGAGGTCGGGCGACAGCCCGGAGAGCTGCGGGGTCGTTGAATTGTTGCAAGGCGCGGAGCCTCAAATCCGGCACCTCGTGGTGACCTGCAACGAGCAAGGAAGATTAGCCAGGGCCTGGAACGAAAAGAAGAACGTACGAGTCGTCACGCTTCCCAGCGAAACGCTGGATAAGAGCCTTGTGATGACCAGCAGCTTTACCAATCTGCTGTTGGCTGTACGCTTCCTGGGGATGCTCGAGAGAGCGAATGAGTACCGGACACTCTGCGAAAAGCTGAGCCAAATGGCGAGTGAATTGATCCACTCGAAGTTCGATGCGCTGGCAAGAGTTGCGGCCGCGGATTTCCGGCGTGCTGTGTTTCTGGGCAGTGGGTCGCGCTTTGGGGCATCGCGCGAGGCCGCGTTGAAAATGCTGGAGCTGACGGCCGGGCGTGTGACAACGGTTTGCGAAACGTTTTTGGGCTTTCGCCACGGCCCCATGAGTTACGTACAGGACGACACTTTGATCGTTTGTCTCCTGTCTTCAGATCGCACGATCCGCGCTTATGAGTTGGATTTGCTGCGCGAGCTGGATCGAAAGAGGCTTGGCCTGCTGAAGGTCATCGTAGGTGAAAACATCCCGGACTCCGCGGTAAGAAATGGCGATGCAGTTATCGAATGCCGCGGACTGAGTGAGGTTGGCGAGGATGATGACCTGGCAATGCATGTCGTCGTGGCGCAGCTCCTGGCTTTTTTCCGCTGTTTGGAAGAAGGCCTTCTCCCTGATTCACCTTCGGAAGAAGGAATAATCAGTCGCGTGGTGGAGAAGTTCCCTCTGCATGCACCTTCGTGAAACAGCGACCGTAACCGTTCGCAAGAGTCAGGAAGCAGGGCAAACAAATACTGAGGGACAGATGATTTTGAAGCCGCGCCAGGGAAACTCTTTCTTTGGAATGAGAGTAGCGCAGTGGGCTTCCGCTTTCGTCTTCCTGCTCGTTTCCTCGATACCGGTTTGCGGCCAAGCGCGAGTATGGGAAGGTGTCCTGAAACTACCGACTTACGAGGAGGGAGAAGCGGACCCCAATCCTCCTTTTGATCAATTCTCGACCGGCCGTTTCAATTATCCGTATACGCTTCGAAACGAAATCACCAACACGCGCGCAGAGCACGAATGGCGCGCCGTTTATCTCGAGAATGAGTACTTGAAATGCTCGGTGTTGCCCGACATCGGCGGCCATCTTTATACCTGCGTTGACAAAATCAGCGGGCAACCGATCTTCTACGCGAATCCCTCGATCAAGAAGGCTCGAATCGGATATCGAGGAGCGTGGGCGGCCTTTGGCGTCGAGTTCAATTTTCCCGTTTCCCATAATTGGGTCTCGATGTCCCCGGTGAACTATGCGTTCGCCGAACATTCAGACGGAAGCGCTTCGGTGACGGTGGGCAATATCGACAGGGTCTATGGGATGGAATGGATGGTGGAACTGACTCTCCGCCCCGGCTCCACGGTTTTGGAGCAGCACGTCACGCTCGGCAACCGCAGCGACGTTCGCCACCGTTTTTATTGGTGGAACAACGCGGGTGTGCAGGTGTGGGATGATTCCCGAATCCAATATGCTCAGCGGTTCGCTGCGGCGCATGGGTTTGCTGAAGTGCAGCCTTGGCCAGTTGATGCGCAAGGCAAAGATTTGAGCGTCATTCGAAACCAAACGGATGGGCCCGTTTCGTTATTCACTCATGGAAGCCGGGAAGACTTCATGGGAGTGTGGAATCCCCACACCAACACAGGCACCGCGCATTTTGCCGAGTATCTTCAAGTGCCCGCAAAGAAGGTCTGGTCCTGGGGCGTGGACGCGGATGGCCTCGATTGGCGCAAAGCTCTTTCGGACAACAACAGCGCGTACGTCGAGCTGCAAGCCGGCCTGTTTCGTAACCAAGAGACGTACGCGTTTCTGGAACCGCGTCAAGCGATTTCCTTTACGGAGTACTGGATGCCTGTGCGCGACACGGGCGGGATTTCGCGAGCCAATCTTGTCGGAGTCTTTCATTTGGAAAGAAGCAACGGCGTTTTGAAAGTAGCGTTTAATGCCAACCGGAAGATTCCAGCAACGACGATCACTATTCTAAATGAGACTAGCACTCGTCTAAATAAGAATAGTCCAAATGGCACCGCTCCTTTGCTACAGGAAAGAGTGGATTTGACCCCCGAGCGTGTTTGGAAAAAGGAGATTCCGATTCCCAACGGAGCTGGGAGCCTCACATTCGAACTCAAAGATGGCAACGGTGTTGTGTTGCTAAAGCAAACCGAAGGCCAATATGACTGGGTGCTGGAATCCCAGATCAAGGTCGGCCCACAGGTTTCTTACAAGCTTCCAGAAGAGAGCCGGCGAACTGCTGACGACTGGCTTCAACTGGGAAAAGACCAGGAGCTGAATGGGAATTTGCTAGCGGCGGCTCAGACTTATGAGCAGGCTCTGCAGAAGTTTCCGAGCGGCTTTGAATTACTGAAGGCCGCGGGGCGTTTGGACGCCAGCCTGAATCGTTTTGAGGAAGCTCTTCCACGTCTCCTTGAGGTTCATAAGAGAAACACTAGCGACACGGAAATTTCCTACTATTTGGGAATTGCTGATGAAGGGCTTGAGCGAGACGAAGAGGCAGCCGACGCTTACCGTGAGGCTCTGCGGCTGCCCGACTTTCGCGCTGCGGCTGCTGTGCGTCTTGCGGAATTGCTGGCTCGCGCAGGCAAATTGAATCAGGCCAAGGAATTGCTGACGCTGAGTTTGCAATCGGCTCCCGAAGACCCGCGCGCTGCGGAAGAACTGGTTGCCGTTCGAAAAGCGCTTGGAGAGGCCAAAGAGGCGGAAGCTTTTGCCAAAGAGCAACTCGCGCATTTTCCTTTGAGCAATTTTCTCCGCGAGGAGAGTGGAAGGCCAGACCTTGCGCATTTGGCGGGCGATCCCTATCGTGTCTTGAACATTGCTTATGAATACGCGCGCCTGGGACTCTACCGGAACGCAATAGAGGTTCTCAGCCGGGATTATCCGACCGTAAGAGGCGATCAAGCTGAACCGGGCTCGGTCGCGCCGCAGAACCATCCGTTGGTTGTCTACTTTCGCGGATATTGCCGCGAGAAACTTGGCGAATCTCCGGAAAAAGACTACGCGCAGGCTTCGCGACTTTCGACCTTGTACATTTTCCCGAACCGCGTCGAAGAGCAGCGGGCACTGCGCGCCGCTATTCGAAAGAACGAAAAAGACGCGACCGCACACTATCTTCTAGGAACGTGGCACTTTGCGCGTGGCCAGACGGACGCCGCTCTCTCCGAATGGAATCGTGCCCGCGCGCTTAATCCGAAAATCCCCATCTTGCAAGCCAGCATGGGCCTGGCATTGCTTCACATGAAACGCGAATTCGCCGGCGCCTTAAGCGTTTTCGAAGAAGGGATCGCGAACGACCCTTTAAACCCTGTGAATTATTCCGGAGCAGTCGTTGCGATGGCGTTCCTTCGAAAATCCGCAGCCGAGCGGGTGAAAGTGCTGGAGCGCTATCCCGATTTGAGCCGCATGCCAACTCCGCTGGTCTATGAACTTGCCTTGAATCGCGCGGAAGCAGGGAACTATGAGGCGGCTATGGATTTGTTCAAGAACCGCTTCTTTGAGCGCGAAGAAGGGGGCACGAACGTTCGGCAGGTGTGGATTGAGGTCAACTTGCAACACGCGCTGGCGCTCGCGCGAACGAACCGCTGCAAGGATGCGCTTGCCGCTGCGAAATCCGTCAGTTCTCCCGTGAACGGCCTGGTGTTCACGCAAGACGGGCTCGCCCCGTTTCTGGATTCCGCGAGAAGTAACTTCTTTCTTGGGGAAGTGTCGCTGTCGTGCGGGCAAAAGAAGGAAGCGGACGAATCGTACCGCCGTGCCGTTAAGGCGGATGGGCCTTCGGACATTGTTTGGGCGTGGGCCTCGGCCCGAAACTTAGACGGCTACGACCTCGCAAAGTGGCGCGAGCGTCTCAACGCTGCCTTGTCGCTGGCCGAATCTAGTATACGAACCAATGGTTCTTCGAGTTCGTCGCTTTATACCGCGGGGGTTTTGCAAATTGCGCTCGGAGAAGCGCAGAAATCGAACGATTCGCTGCGGGAAGCGCTGCTTGCGCCGGACACGCGAATGTCCCATCACCTCAGCCGCGTGGCGCTCGGGAGCGCTACACCACAAGCTAAACCTCAATGACTTCGATTCCTCTCTTGCGAAGCCCCTCCGTGAATTCCTGAGGAGCGCGGCTGTCGGTAATCAAACGCCGGATGCGACCGTACGGCCCGATTCTCGAAACGCTGCGGCGGCCCAATTTGCTGAAGTCCGTGACAACATTCACTTCGCGCGCCGAACGGATCATCACATTGTTGAGCTGAGCTTCAAGCAAATCAGGAGTGGAAGGGCCGTTCTCTAAATCGAAACCGTCGACCGCCAGGAACAAACGGTTCGCGTGAAACTCGTTCATCATTGCTTCCGCCTGCGGTCCTACGAACGAAAAAGAAACCGGCCGCAGCAGCCCCCCGATCATGATTAGGGATACTCCCGGCAAGTCGGCCAGCTCCATGGCAATGTTCAATGCGTTGGTGATGACCGTTAGCGATTGCGTTTTCATCCGTTTCAGGTGTCGTGCAACTTCGGCGGTGGTCGTCCCTGAATCGAGAATGATGGTCTCACCCGGCTGCACCAGTTCAGCGGCCGCTCTCCCGATCTTGACCTTTTCTTCGTGATGCAAAGTCTCTTTGGTGCGGAGAGGGTAGTCTTGGGTAGCTTCCAGCCGCCGGACGGCCCCGCCGTGCGAGCGCACCACGGCTCCCAGAGAAGCAAGCGCATCCAGATCATTGCGGATGGTGACGGCCGAAATCGCAAAGCGCTTCACCATATCGGCCACGGTGACTTGGCCTTGTTGGTCAACGAGATCCAATAGGTTTCGGCGACGTTGTTCGGTCAAAAGCCGGGCTTTAGGACTCATGCACCCTTTCCAATGGTAGGAAGTATATGGTCATCTTCTTTCGCAGTCAAAGCAAACGAAAGTATAGGGCCTGCCAATGCTTTCGTCTTCTTTCGTTGCCCATTTTATTTTTTGTTTGTTGTTGTGTTTGCTTTCCTATTGTGCTACACCCTTGCCGCAGATTCTTTGGAGGTGTCCATTGAAGCGCACAGTTGCTTGGGTTTGCGTCGTGCTTTTGACAGTTTTCTGTTCGACAACAAAAAATGTCTTTGGGCAGGGCAATCTCGGCGCGATTACGGGGACGATACAGGATTCGAGCGGCGCTGCAGTTCCCGATCTCCCTCTGACCATTACAAACATTGAAACCGGAGTGAACTGGACTGCCACAACTAGCAGTGCAGGGTATTACAGGGTGGCGCTGCCTCCCGGAACGTACCGGCTGGAAGCGCAAAAGCAGGGGTTCAAAACAGAAGTTGCGGACAGGATCGTCGTTCCAGTCGCGCAGGTGGTTACGGTGGACCTTACGCTCCAAGTTGGCAGCCAATCTGAAAGGGTAGAAGTTGCATCGGCAACGCCGTTGCTCACGCCCTCCACTGCAGAAGTAAGCTCTTCCGTGGGCCCCCAAGAATTTGAGACGCTCCCCATTGAAGTTGGCGATGGAGGACGGCAACTTCAGACTTTCATCTTCAGCAGTCTACCCGGAACCGTGGGCGATACTTTTTCTGGCTCCATCAATGGCGGCCAGCTCTTCAGCCACGAGATTCTGATAGACGGCGTTACTATCGGCCGTTACGACCTCAGCGGCGGCAGCCTGGATGAATTCAGTCCGGGGACAGATTCTATCGCGGAGTTCAAGGTCCAGACTTCCAACTATTCGGCTGAGTACGGCGAGACCGGCGGTGGAGTTGCCAATTTCAGCTACAAATCCGGCACGAATGAGTTTCATGGGTCGCTTTTTGAGTACAACAAGAACCCCGTCTTCAATGCGGCCGGCGTATTGGCGGATACGTTTGGCACTCCCAAAGACAATGAGAAGGAAAACAACTTTGGAGGGACAATCGGCGGGCCAATCAGAAGAGATCATACGTTTTTCTTCTTCAACTACGAAGGTGATCGCTTTCGAAGCTTTGCCTTTGCTGGGAAAATGACCCTGCCGACGGCGGCCATGAAGAGTGGTGATTTTAGTTCCTGGTTGGGCGCTCGGGTTGGCACGGACGCCTTGGGTCGTCCCGTGTTCAAGAATGAGATCTACGATCCAACAACCACTCGCAAAGTGACCGCGGGCCAGGTCGATCCTGTGACTGGTCTAACGGCGAACGCCGACGCGGTTATTCGTGATCCCTTTTCCTCAGGAGGCAACCTGAATTTGATTCCTGCCGGAGAGTTTAGCAAAGCAACCTCGGTTCTCTTACCACTGATTCCCGGTCCGGCGTTGTCCGGGAATACAAATAATGCCTTCAGACTCAGTGGCTGCTGCCCGATCCTGTCAAGGAACGCTTACACCGCGAAGATCGATCACGTCCTCACCGGCAAGCAAAAGATATGGGGATCTTTTACATGGAATCAGAGGGACCGCTATAACAGGAACAACAGCCGGACATTTCTGCCGTTTCCTGGGCAGCCGATCAACCCCGTTAAGAGGCAGATTGTGGGTGGACCGCAATTACGTATTGCCCATTCATGGACGATCAACACCCGGAGTGTGAATGAATTCTCAATAGGGTACAACCGTTTTCAAAACAAGAACAACATTACCGATAACGCCAAGGTTACGCCGCAGCTTGGAATTCCGGGAATTCCCAACGACTGTTTCCCGCCCATGCGCTTTAGCGGTCATAATCAGGTCACGCCGCTCTTTGGCGTCGGGTGCAAGAACGTCGACCCGTCCGAGAGTTACGTGTATCAGGATACGTTCAGCTATTTGCGCGGCAAGCATAGCCTGAAGTTTGGTGGTGAATTCCGTCGCTACCGTTATAACACTTACGAACCCGGTCCTCTCTCAGGTGATTTCTCCTTCACTGATCGCGAGACGTCCCTTCCCGGCTTCACCTCGTCAACTGGTCATCCTTTTGCAAGCTTTATCCTGGGGGCCGTGAATCACGGTAGCCGCTCCGTATACACGACCGAGCCGGGTTATCGCGCCGGTGTATATGCCTTTTTTGCGCAAGACGATTTCAAAGCCACGAGCAAGCTGACTCTCAATCTTGGGCTCCGATGGGAGATTCCACTACCCCAGAGAGAAGCGCTAAACCGTGAGTCCGGCTTCGACCCGACAGTGCCCAACCCTGGCGCCGACAATATTCGCGGGGCTTTGGTGTTCCTTGGCAGTTGCTCGACCTGCATTCATCGCAATTCTTTCCAAGATTGGTATTTCAAAGAAGTAGGGCCACGCTTTGGTCTGGCTTACCAGATCTACAAGAATCTGGTTTTTCGTGGCGGTTACGGAATTTCTTACGGTCCTCCTATCGAGAACAATTTCGGGAGCCTCAACCTCTTCGGATTCAACAGTGCTGTGAATTTGAACAGAGGAGCTTCTCCGACCGGATTCAGCCAGGATCCAGTTACATACTTGTCGGCATTGAAATCCGCAGCTTTGCCAACGCAAGCACAAATAGGTGTTCCTCCATACACGGGACCAACGCTTCCTAATCGCGACCCCGCGTCGGCCAACGGGCAATTCCTCGACTTCATGCCCAGGAATGCTGCAGCACAGCCCTATGCCCAGAACTGGAGCGCCGGATTCCAGTATCTGCTTCCCCACGAGATATTGCTCCAGACCGACTACGTGGGCTCGAAAGGCACACGCCTTCTGAACGGTTACTTCGGCTCCTCATACAACCAAGCCCCCGCGAAGTACATGGCGTTAGGAGATCTTCTTGCCGATGACTTGGCGACGGACTTGGCGGACCCGGTTAATGGTCCAATCTTGGCAAGCTTCGGAATCACCGGGCTGCCCTATCCCGATTTTAAGAACAACAACTACGACAAGACAGTGGCTGCTGCCATCCAGCCCTTTCCTCAGTTTCAGGGGTTGGTCAACAACTATCCGACCATAGGCAGCTCCACTTATCATTCGCTTCAGCTCATGGCTCGCAAGACCACGCGGCACGGCCTGAGCTTCATTGGTGCCTATACCTGGTCCAAGACCCTCACGGACACGGACAGCGCCCTTTCAGCTTCTGGTAGCCAAGTGGTTCAGGATTTTTATAACCGTAAAGCGGAAAAGGCAATCGCCAGCTTTGACTTCCCACAAGTCCTGAAGTTGACATGGATCTATGAGCTACCTCTTGGCCATGGGAGGCGATGGCTGACTAGCAGCGGCCCGCTCGATCGCTTGGTCTCCGGTTGGCAGCTCACGGCGATTCAGAACTATTCTTCAGGCGACCCGCTGGTCATCACGTCATCCTTCTCTCCCGGTTTTTTCTCTTTCTTCGGGTTGCGCGCGGATGTGGTCCCGGGAGTCCGACAGACCGTGCCCTCAGGTGGTTTGGACGTCACAAACGGGACGCAGTACTTGAATCCCGCAGCATTTGCGACTCCGCCTCTTTCGCCCGGCAACGGCTTCGCCCTGCGTTTTGGAAATTCTCCGGGTTTCCTGCCACACACTCGCGGACCGGGCCACAGCGGCGAGGATTTTGGGATCGTGAAGGACACGCGGATTACAGAACGAGTCAGCGCTCAGTTTCGCGCAGACATGTTCAACGTCTTTAACCGCACGGGGCGAGGCGATCCAGATACCTGTGTGGATTGTGGCACATTCGGCATTATCTTCGATGCGGCGCATGATCCGCGCGTCATTCAACTGGCCCTGCGGCTCAATTTCTGACGTCGTCCGCCTGTGGCTTAGGATTACGTTCTAGGCCGCGGCAAGGCAAACAATTAACATGAGCAAAGGGGCGGACGCGGGTTCGCCCCTTTTTCGCAGGAGATGTTTTCGCGGACGATTGCGAGAGAACGTTTAAAGCTGTGCGCAACTCCCTGACGGAGGATTGGATTGAAGCTGTCGCCAGGCAAGCGCAAGAGACTAGAATCCGTCTCCGATTCGCGCGGAGTCATTGCTGCGCTTGCCATAGACCAGCGCGACGCGCTGCGAAAATTGTTCGCCGCCGAGCTGAAAATTGAGAAACAAGCCGTCCCGCGCGAACAATTGGAAGAATTCAAATCCCTCGTCGTTCGAGCGCTCTCTCCCGACGCCAGCGCCGTTCTTCTCGAGCCACAATACGGTTTGCCCGCGGCTGCTCAGCGCGCCTCGTCCGCGGGACTTCTGATGGCTTACGAGGTTAGCGGCTACGATCCTAACGTACCCGGCCGCATCCCGCGGCAACTGGAGGGCTGGTCGGTGCGGCGATTGCTTGACGCGGGCGCGCACGGCATCAAGGTCTTGCTGTACTATGCTTTGTCGGATGCGCCGGAAGTCATGGATCGCAAGCGCGCGTGGGTCGAGCGTGTTGGGTGGGAATGCGCCGGCGCGGACGTCCCGTTTTTTCTTGAAATTGTTCCTTACCAGGCCGGTGTGGATGAGCAAAGCCCTGAGTTTGCGCGTTGCAAGCCGGAAATCCTGACGAGCGCCGTGAAGGAATTCTCGCAGCCTCGCTATTGCGTGGACGTTTTGAAAGTCGGAGTCCCCGTAACCATGGCCTACGTGCAGGGCTCTTCGTCCTCCGACGGAACGTTTGTGTACAGCCGCAAGGATGCTCTCGAACTTTTTTGCCGCGCCGCGGACGCGGCCGCAAAACCGTTTTTGTTTCTATCCGCAGGCGTGAGCAATCGTGTGTTCAACGAAGCCCTCGAGCTTGCGTCTAATGCCGGCGTGCATTTTTGCGGCGTCCTTTGCGGACGCGCCACTTGGAAGGACGGGGTAGGCGTTTTTGTCCGGGGCGGAGTGGACGCGCTTCAAAAGTGGCTGGAGACCGAAGGCGTGAAAAACATCCGCGCCGTCAATGCGAGCCTGCAGCACGCCACGCCCTGGTCGGAAAAGTATCCCGCCAATGAATAAGCTCAAGCCAGATGCGTGCGGTCATGATACCGCTTTCTTCTGTGTGAGCTTGAATCCTGCTATTGACACGCGCCTGGTGTTGGACGAATTCCAAATCGGCCACGTTAATCGTGCCTCCGGAGTCCATCGCACGCCAGGAGGTAAGGCCGCGCACGTAGCCATGGCACTCCAACGGTTGGGGGCAAATCCAAAGTGGATTGGTTTCGCAGGCGGCGCGACGGGAAGCGAATTGATGGAAGGGCTCCACCGTTTGAAAATCGAAGCCTTCTCGGTGCCCACGGTACACGACACTCGCGTCAACGTGGAAATCATAGAAGCTCGCGGAGGCGTGACCGAAATCCTCGAGCCGGGAGGAACAATTGAGCAAGCCGAATGGCGCGAATTTCGAGAAACTTGCGCGACCGGATTTCAGCGCGTGGCGGACAAGAAAATTGCGCTAATCTCCGGGAGCCAGCCTCCGGGTGTTCCTGCGGAAGCCTCTGCTGTCCTTTTGAAATTGGCTCAATCCTTCGGTTGCATTGCGTTCCTCGACACTAGCGGTGCATCGTTGGCTGAAGCTCTGGCTGCTGGGCCAGACTTTATCAAAATCAATCGCGAAGAAGCGCAAAGTGTGACCGGGATTGCGGTAAACGATCCTGTCTCCGCTGAGCAAGCCGTCCGCAAACTGCTGGAGCGCGGCGCGAAATCCGCAGCCATCAGCTTGGGCGATCGCGGAATCGTCGGAATTCAGCACCGCGATGAACCTGCCCTTCATGCTTGGACGGCTCCGTTGCGCGCCAAATCTACAGTCGGCTGCGGCGACTCCGCTCTTGCCGGTTTCACCTTTGCCACCGCATCGGGCCTTCCCTTCGAACGCAGCCTGGCGCTCGCGGTCGCTTGCGGCGCAGCCAATTGTCTCGCGCCACTTCCGGCTCGCATTGAGAAAGGTGATGTCTCGCGCTTCGAGCCAACCGTTCATGTCGAGCCCGTCTTAGAAAAGGAGACGGCGCGGTGAATCGTTTTGACATCAGCGTTGTCGGCGAACTAAATGCCGACCTGATTTTGTACGGTCTGCCTGCAACGCTAGAACCCGAACGCGAACACCTGGCCGACGATTTTGCGATAACGCTCGGGAGTTCTTCGGCGATCTTCGCTCACAACACTGCGCTTTTGGGCAGCCGCGTTGGTTTCACTTCCTGCATCGGCGGCGATCCCCTCGGCAAATTCTGCGTGGACCGGCTGCAAGAAAGCGGCGTGGATGTTTCCGGCGTAAGGGTTCTTTCGGGCAAAACCACCGGCGTTACCGTGATTCTTCCCCTCGGTAAGCGGCGCCAGATTCTCACCTATTTGGGCACCACGTTAGACTTGCAATTTGCCCACCTGGATTTGAACTATCTTCGTAGCGCCTCCCATTTTCATCTCTCGTCCTTTTTTCTTCTGCGAGGACTTCGCCCCAGGATTCCTGAGCTTTTTTCGCAAATGAAACAGTCGGGCCTCACGACGTCGTTCGACACAAACGATGACCCGGAGGATCTTTGGGCCGACGACGTCAAGTCCGTGCTGAAGAACGTGGACATCTTCTTCCCCAATGAACGGGAAGCGTGCACGCTGACGGGCACAAACGATGTTCGAGAAGCGCTTGAAGCGCTTTCACTCCTCGTTCCCATTGTGGTGATCAAGTGCGGACCGAAAGGCGCAATCGCCAAGCGCGGCAAGAATCATTTTCATGCGCCTTCTCTCCCGGTTCAGCCTGTGGATACCGTGGGCGCGGGCGACAGTTTCAACGCAGGCTTCCTCCATAAATTCATCCTCCGCTGCAACCTGGAAGAGTGCCTGGAGTACGGCAATGCTGTAGCTGCCCTCTCCACCACGCGCACCGGAGGCACCGAAGCCCTCCGCGACCGCGCCCACCGCGAGTCTTTCTTGAAAACTTCCCTCAGTTCCAGAAAAGGAGCAATTTCATGAGCAATCCTCTCTCGCGCAGAAATTTTCTAAGCAACGCAGGCGCTGCCGCCGCACTCCCGGGTTGGTCTAAGCTGCTTGGCGCAAGCCTCCACAACCCGGATGCATTAGCGAATGCGGCGTCCGAATCTCCTGCGTCGTCTGATCGCATCGTGGACATGCACGTGCATTTCGACGAGAAAAATTCTAATTTCATCAACGACCTCCTGAAACTCTCGGACCGCCTGAATCTCACAGCGTGCGTGCTCACACCTTTTGCGAACCGCAAAGTAGTCCTTGATGCGGCGAAACAACATCCTACGCAAATCATTCCGTTTGGCTTTGTGGACCTCGACGCGGCGGACGTGATCAAACAAGTGGAGGAATTGCACACGATGGGCTATCGCGGCCTGGGAGAGATGGAGTTTGTGAAGAAGCCCTACAACGATCCGTCCTATCTTCCGGTGTACGAACTGGCGAACCGATACGGCTGGATCGTGCTTTTCCATACCGGCATCGTGCTGCGAAAAAAATTCGACGAACCCGAAGATGTAGCCTCGGGCCGCATGCGCCCAATTTACCTGGAAGAAATTGCCCGCCGGTTTCCAAAAATCACCGTCCTCGGCGCTCATTGCGGCAATCCCGAATACGAGTGGGCTGCGGAAATTGCGCGGTGGAATCCCAACGTGTTTTGGGATTTGAGCGGTTCCACGCTCACGAAAATGCAGTCGCGCCTCGCCGATTTCCAGAAAACTTTCTGGTGGTCGAACACGGAATGGCAAAGCCCGGAATGGACAGTCAAGACCCCGGGTGGCGACGCGAGCGCCTTCATAAAAATCGTTTTCGGCTCGGACAACGGCCTGGACGGAATCGAGCCGGTCGTGAAGCAATATCACGCGCTATTCGAAGCGTGCGCGGTTCCCGAACACACGCGCAAAATGATCATGGGTGGGACCTTGTCGAAGATGCTGGGGCTCTCCGATGGTCATTAAGACTTACGACGAAAAGGCCTCTTTGGGCCGGTCTGCGGCCGAGCAGGCTGCCGTTTCTCTCTGCAAGGCGATACAGAGTAGCGGCAAGGCTCGGATCATTGCCGCTACAGGCGCTTCCCAATTCGAATTTCTCGACGCTCTGACCGCTATGCCGAACATAGAATGGGCGCGCGTCGAAATGTTTCATCTGGACGAATACATCGGGCTGCCGGTTTCGCATCCGGCCAGCTTTCGCAAGTACCTCCACGAACGCCTCATCAACAAGACCGGAATCACCAAATATCATTTTCTCGACGGTGAAGGAGATGTTCCAGCAGTTGTCCGCAGCGTGTCCGCCGAGTTGACGGCTGCACCGATCGATATCGCCTTCGTGGGAATCGGCGAAAACGGCCATCTCGCGTTCAACGACCCGCCGGCGGATTTTCAAACCGAGGAACCCTACATAATCGTTGACCTCGACGAGCCCTGCCGCCGCCAGCAAGTTGGAGAAGGTTGGTTTAAAGATCTCTCTGAGGTTCCCAAGCGGGCGATTTCCATGTCCGTGCGCCAGATTTTGAGAGCGAAGGAGATCCTTTGCATCGTGCCCGATGCGCGAAAAGCCCAGGCAGTGAAATCCTGTTTTGAAGACGAAGTCAGCCCTCATGCGCCGGCTTCCATCCTGCGCACTCACGCGAACACGACAGTTTTTCTAGATCAACATTCGGCCGCTCTGCTGAGTCCGGAAAAACGAAAAGCCTTTGCTTAGGCACAGAGCTGGGCGACACCAGCGACGTGGCCATTCAACTTGAGGCTAGTAGCTACGCAAGGCCAGTAAAGGAAGGTCACACGCGGTGCCCTTGGCATGATCAGCGATGACAGCACTAAGCGGCGGCCCATTCCGCGTCTACGTTGGTGGATTTGCGGCCTGCTTTTTGCCTCCACGGTCATTAATTATATTGATCGGCAGACGTTTTCCGTTCTGGGACCGTTCCTGATACACGACTACAATTGGACCAACACCGACTACGCTGCTCTTTGGATCGGATTCCGCGCAGCTTACACCATAGGCCAAACCCTTTGCGGAAGGTTGATGGACCGCGTCGGTACCAGGCGCGGATTGAGCCTAACGGTGCTGTGGTACTCGCTGGTGTCAATTCTTACTCCCCTAGCGAAGGGTTTTTACAGCTTTGGCGCGTTCCGTTTCCTTTTGGGGGCCGGGGAATCAGGCAACTGGCCGGGCGCGACGAAAGTGGTGTCTGAATGGTTTCCTAAGCGTGAGCGTGGCTTGGCAACCGCTCTATTCGACAGCGGGTCATCCATTGGTGGGGCGATTGCTCCCTTTCTCGTTTTGCCCATCTACCTGCGATGGGGGCGCGGCCCTGCCTTCGTCATTCCGGGACTGCTCGGCTTTTTCTGGCTCATGGCATGGCGGCGTAGTTACCACGCACCTCAAGAACATCCCCGCATTGGCGAATCCGAACGCCAAATGATCCTTGCGGAAACACGGGACTTGCATACGGAAGAAGGTAAGCCGCGTACGCCTTGGGCCGGCCTTTTTAAGTTGCCTCAGACCTGGGGAACGATTGTGGCCAAGGGCTTGACGGACCCCGTTTGGTTCTTCGTCACGGATTGGTTCCCGATCTATCTACTCGCGAAAGGCTTCACGCCGCAAAACAGCAAATTCGCGATGGGGATTCCTTTTATCGCCAGTGACCTGGGTAATTTTTTCGGTGGGGCCATGTCCGATTATCTAATCAGGCGAGGCTGGTCGCTTGGCAACGCGCGAAAAGCGATGGTTGTATTTGGCGGCCTCGGTGTGCTTTTGCTTATCCCCACAGCCTTAACGTTCAAGTTGTGGGCGATTACCCTCCTGTTTTCGTTGGCCGCATTCTCCTATGCGGCGTTCTCCACCATCGCCAACGTTTTGCCATCGGATCTTTTCAAGAGCGAATCAGTTGCGTCAGTGAGCGGCATGAGTGGAACGGGCGCGGGCATCGGCACAATCATCGCATTCTTTTTGATTGGCCACTTCTCCGATGCGCGTCAGGCGGCAGGAGTGCATTCTTTTGACCCCATCGTGATCGTTGCCGGCATGGTTCCTTTTGTCGCGATGATTCTCGTCTTGCTTCTCGTCCGGAATACCCGGGCGACGGAGCAGGGGCTGGTCCGCCGGATTTGAAGTGGGCGGTCCAGTCCTTAACTCTGGCGCTTCAAAAAGGTGATACACTCGCGCCCACAAGGCGACATGCACAGGGCTAGGTCATCCGCTGCAGGTTGTTAGGGATGATTCCAGGTTCCCTAGGGGGGGCAAGTTGGCGACCGCAACCCAGGAGCCCCATACCAGGTCAGTGACGGTGAAGCTTGGACCTCCCGACGCCGGGGCGGAACCGAAACGATACACGTCCCTCGATGCCTACCGCGGCTTCATCATGTTGATCCTTGCTTCCAAGGGCTTTGGTTTTTCCGCATTACAGGGCGATCCCAAGTGGGGCGGGATTGCGCGCTGGTTTGACCACGTGCCTTGGGAAGGCGGCGTTCTCTGGGACATGATTCAGCCAGCCTTCATGTTTATGGTGGGCCTGGCCATGCCGTTCGCGTTGGCGCGGCGCAAAGAGCTTGGAGCCACCGAGCGCGATAACCTTCGTCACGTCCTGTCGCGGTCGCTGCGCCTCATCATCCTGAGCCAAATTATTATCTGGGTGGGGGCGGGCACGATTAAGCCGCAGCTTATTAATGTGCTGTCGCAAATCGCGTTCACTTATGCAATCACATATTTGCTTCTGAAATTGAGCTGGAAGTATCAAGCTGTTGCCGGCATCGCGCTGCTCGCCGGATGGACCGCTTTGTTCTTCGCGTTTCCAGGTCCTGACGGCCCTTTTTCCCACCGCAATCACATTGGCCTCGTGGTGGACCGCGCGATTTTCCGCTATGACTATGACCCGGCTTATTCCACGCTGAACTTCATTCCTAGCACTGTTTGGACATTAAACGGCGCTTGGGTAGGACGCTTGCTGATGCAATCCAAGGCGCACGTGGACAATTTGAAAAAGCTAGCCACCGGAATGATCTTGTGCTTTGTGGCAGCGCTTGCGCTGCGCCCATGGATCCCTATTATCAAACAACTTTGCACTGCAAGTTTTATTTTGTACAGCTTGGGCTGGGTGCTTCTCATGCTGATCGGGTTCTACACGATTGTCGAGGTCCTGGGATGCCGGAAATGGAGTTTCCCGCTTCTTGTCGTGGGCATGAATTCGATTTTCATCTATTTCGTGAGTGAAGTTCTGCACAGGTGGCTCGACCGCGCCGTTGGCGTGTTCACGTTTTATTACAGCTTTATCGGAAAGCTGGCTCCTGTCGCGCAAGCAACCACGGTACTGCTGGTGATGTGGTACCTGTGCTACTGGCTAGACCGGCGTCGAATTTTTCTCAAGCTTTAGCTGTTCGATCCAGGAGAGAGGTGAACTATGCGTCAGGACAAGAAGGTCATCGGTTATGGAACCCTTTTCGGTGTCCTCGTCTACGTTGCAATGCTTCTTCTCACAGGAGCCAGCAGCTTCGCGCAGATTGGAACCGGCAGCATCACGGGCATTGTTCTCGATTCGTCTGGTGCAGTCGTTCCCGACGCGGAGGTCACAGTAACCAATGTTGAACGAAACACGCATTTCGTGACACGCACGAACGCCTCCGGGGATTACACGATTCCCGCTCTTGAGCCTGGCCACTATTCCGTGACGGTAAAGCATGCCAACTTCCGGACGTCCACTGTTGCCGCGTTTGAGCTGCAGGTAGACCAGAAGGCGCGCGTGGACGTGACACTCGTAGTCGGAGCGACGACGGACACGGTGATAGCCACTACGGAGGCACCGTTGCTTTCGACCGAATCAAGCACGGTCGGGGAAGTGATCGATAACAAGCGCGTAGAGGATTTGCCGTTGAATGGGCGCAGTTATCTCGATTTAGCCACGCTGGGTCCAGGGGTCACTTTTACTAAAGACGGCAATACCGCATTTCAAGAGGTCCGCGACGTCGGCCGTCGTGTAAGTGACCAATACTCCGTCGGCGGTGCCCGCGCTCAGGATACCAATTTCCTTCTCGACGGTGCCGTCAACACCTCGCCCGACTTCAATACGGTTGCCGCTATTCCCTCAGTCGACGAAATCCAGGAGTTCAAGGTCCAAACCAACTCCTACACTGCCGAGTATGGCCGGGGCGCCGCTCAAATCAATGCCGTAACGAAAGGCGGCACCAACCAATTTCATGGCTCCGCTTACGACTTCTTGCGAAATGAACTTTTTGATGCCAGAGATTTTTTTGACGGTATCAACCTCGGCCAAGGGGCGCCCAAGCCGCCCTTCAAGAGGAACCAATTTGGCGCAACCTCGGGCGGGAAAATTTTGGCGGACAAGCTGTTTTATTTTGGCGCCTATGAAGCATTGAGGGACCGCACAAACTTCTCCGGCCGAATTACCGTGCCCATGCCCAACGTCAAGAATGGCGACTTCTCCGACTACGGCGTTCCAATCTATATGCCACACGACACTAACACGGATGGCTCCTCCAAGTTCCTCACCGGCAATGCACTTCCTGCTGGCTGCTTCAATTCCAACTCCACCACCGACGTGCCTTGGCCGGGCATGAAGATTCCACAGCAGTGCTGGAACGGTGCAACCGCAGCTTTTCTCGCCTCCTCTTATGTGCCCGCGCCAAACCAACCCGGCCTCCGTAACAACTTCTCTGCCGTAGCGGGCGTCCCCACGAATCGTGACCAAGCCGCCGGACGAATCGACTACGTTATGAAGTCCAATATGAACCTCTGGGGAAGGTATTCCTGGGGCCGCGAAGACGTAATTAATAATGACCTGATGCCGATACGCGATCTAACCGAGGCCGTCAAGACCATGACGTTCGGCCTTCATCATTCCTGGTCTATTTCCGCGAACATGGTCAATGAGGCCAAAGTCAACTATGTTCGTGCGCGGGGCAGCCGCACCGGTCCTCTTGCAGGCAAAACCAACGTGGTGCAGCAATTGGGGATATCTGGGGCATCGTCCGACCCCGTGGACTTTGGGACTCCGAGCTTCAGCGGTGGCGGTGACAAATTCGAGAGCCTTGGCGAAGATTCCTTTGGCCATCCGCTTCGGAAAATTCAAGCGACTTACGAATATGGCGATGATTGGTCGCTGATCAAGGGACGTCATGTCATCAAAGCGGGTGGAGATTTTCGTCACGAAAATCTGAACCTGCTCTCTCACAATCTTGCGCGCGCCTCCTTTACGAATCCCGCGCTCGCTACTGCAACGGTGCCTGACGCACAAGGCAATACTGCGGGTGGACTTTCGCTGGCTTCCATGCTCCTCGGCATCAGCAACGATTCTGAAGTCGCCACGGGCGATTCTCACGTCCATCTCTTTCGCTGGACGCAGGCATATTACGTTCAAGACGACTTCAAGTTCCGGCGAAATCTCACGTTGAACTTCGGTTTGCGATACGAAGTCGCCCCTTACTGGCACGACCTCAAGGATTCAATGGTCAATGTGGATCTCAGAGGCCCAATTCCCGTGGTTGTCCGTCCTGGTTCGGGAGATCCCTATCAAGGCTGGGATCCCAGCGTGCAGCTCGACTCAGTTCCCACGTCACCCACGTATCTGCCTTTTGTAAGAGATAACCGCCTGGGCCATAACCTTGTCTTCACGGATAAGACTAACGTTTCACCGCGCTTTGGCTTCGCCTGGACTCCGGGTTTCGGACACAACAAAACCGTCATCCGCGGCGGCGCGGGAATCTTCTACTCGCCCATGAACGCAGATCCCTGGTTTGATTTTGCCCGAAATGCACCGCGCTCTGCCAAACTGATCCGCAAGGGCAGTCAGCTTACTATTGTCGACCAGGTGTTCGCGAACACTTTGCAGCTCAAGCGTCAGCCTTCTATGTTCGTCGTCGAACCCCACCTGAAAACCCCGCGCGTCCAGCAATGGAGCTTGGGGATACAGCAGGAACTCAGGAACAATCTCATCTTCGAAATCGCTTACGTGGGTTCAGCCTCTACTCACTTACCTCACCTCACCGATCAAAATCAGCAGTTTCCCGCGATGCAAGGCGACAAGGTTCTGCAGCCCGTTACCTATCTGCCGCCAAAATACAATTCCCTCGCTTCGTTCTTTAACCTCTTCGAAAGCGCCACCTCGGCCAACTACAACTCCCTGCAAGCGAAAGTGGAAAAGCGCTTCTCTGGCGGTTTTTCATACCTGAGTTCCTTTACGTGGTCGAAAACCATGGACACGGCTTCCTCCACGCGAGATGGCGGAAATGGCCAGGCCACTCCGCACATTTATGACCTCAGCCTCGACTATGGGCCTTCGGTCTTCGACGCCAAAATCAACTGGGCCAATAGCGCTCTCTACGAGCTGCCTTTCGGCAAGGGCCGGCGCTGGGGATCGGGCTGGTCTGGTCCCGTCGAAAAGGCCTTTGGTGGCTGGCAGATTGGCGGAATCAGCACGGTACGAACCGGGTTCCCGGCCTCCTGCCTGGATGCGAGTAAAGACGACGCGGTCAACATAGTTGCCTTTGAGCAAGACAACTGTGACCTCCTGGGTAATCCGAACAACGGTCCCAAGCAACTCCTGAATTGGTGGAACATGTCCGCTTTCGCGATTGCTTCTTCTCAAGAAGTCTTCGGCAACGCTGGGCGCAGCGTTCTCCGCGGACCGAAGTACGTAAGCTTCGACTTCTCCGCGATGAAGACCACCACGTTGACGGAGCGGTTGAAACTCCAATTCCGCTTCGAGGCCTTTAACTTCTTGAATCATCCCATCTTTTCCATGCCTAACCCTTTTCTCGACTCGTGGCCGAACTTCGACGCGGCGACTGGCAGGTTCCCGCAGGGTTCGCTCACCATCGACGACATTGGCTCTTTCAATAGCATCAGCAGCACTGCCGCCAGCAATCGCCAGCTCCAGTTCGCCCTTAAGCTGATCTGGTAAATCATGGGCAGTTCCGGGCCAGCCCCCTCGTTGTGACAGGGGAGGCTTAGAATCCGAAGCAGGGAGAAACAGCTATGGATAGCTCTGATGCCAAATTAAACCGGAGAGAGTTTCTGCAAAAGACCGCGGCGGTCGCTGCGGGAACCGCTGCCACTGCGGCAGGTAGCGCGGCCATGGCCAGCTCGGCGCTCTCTTACTCGCGCATCGTTGGGGCGAACGATCGGATTTCGCTCGGACACATCGGTGTTGGAAACCGGGGGACGGAACTCGACGGTATCGTTGCGTTCCTCAAAGACAAAAAGAACGTAGAGGTTTCGGCGGTTTGCGACGTGTGGACTCACAACCTCGAACGAGCCGTTGCCAACAATCAGAAATACTATGGCAAGGCACCGCGTGCTCTAAAGCATCCGCAAGAGCTGTTGGCGCTTAAAGACGTGGACGGGGTGATGATTTCCACTCCCGAACATTCGCATTCGCCGATTCTGAAGCTAACGGCGGAAGCCGGCAAAGACGCTTACTGCGAAAAGCCCATGGGCAACGTGCTCGAAGAGGTCCGTGGCGCGCGCGATGCTGTTCTTGCTCGGAATCAAGTCACTCAGATTGGCACGCAACATCGCAGCGAGCCATATCAGATTGCGGCACGCGACCTGATCCGCACCGGTGCTCTCGGCGATGTCACGAAATATGAGATTGTCTGGAACTATCATGGGCCGCGTTGGCGAGGGCGTCCTGAAGTGAAGACGGTTCGCGAACAGGACACCGATTGGCGCGCCTGGCTTATGACCAAGCCGTACAGGCCGTTCGATCCGCAGCTTCATTTTGAGTTTCGCCTCTACAGAGACTTTTCGAGCGGCATCGCCGACCAATGGATGAGCCACGGCATTGACCTCTGCCACTTCTTCATGGACGTGGACTACCCGCAATCCGTGGTGGCGAACGGCGGGATTTTTGCCTGGCATGACGGCCGCGAAAATCCCGATACCTTTCAGGCCCTCTTCACTTACGCGAATGGATTCATGGCGAGCTATTCGACCAGTTTTGGGAACGATTCACCCAGCTTCACCCGAATCATGGGGAAAAAAGCCACCATGCTCAATACAGGTGGCGAGGGCAGCCCGCGCTGGCAGCTTGTGGAAGAGAAAGGCAATCACGAAGACGACCTGACGGTTGACTCCAAGCGAGCCGTCAAAGACCTCTTGTTGCCGGGAGACGCGAATCTCCCGCCGACGGGTATGGGTGATGAGGAGCCCTCGCACATGACGAATTGGCTGGAATGTCTCCGCAGCCGCAAACAACCGAACGCGACCGTACATCACGGATTCGCGCACTCTGTCGCTTGCATGATGGCAGCGCGCTCTTATTGGACAGGGAAAAGAATCTATTGGGATCCGAAAGCCGAAGCAATCCTCGACGAAGCCCCAAAATAACGGTGCCGAAGTAAGCAAGGGATATATAATCCGTCCCGTGAAAATGAACCTGCTGAAATCGGTTGGAAGAGTGCTTTCCAAGAGCTTTGCGCATTCTGCGATACGATTTACATGCGCTTTCGCTGTATTGTTGCTTCTGGCGCTAAGTGCGCTGGCTCAGAATCAACCAATCCACGTCATCGCCTTCGGCGCCCATCCTGATGATTGCGACCTTGGCGCCGGCGGCCTCGCCGCCAAGTATGCCGCGCGCGGCGACAAAGTGAAGTTCGTATCGTTGACCAACGGCGATGCGGGGCATCAGTCCATGCGCGGAGAAGAACTCGCCAAGCGCAGGCGTGAGGAAGCGCAGGAGGCCGGGCGGCGCATCGGCATCGAGTACGAAGTCCTGGACAACCACGATGGCAAGCTCTTGCCCACCTTGGATGTGCGCGAACAGGTGATCCGAGAGATTCGCCAATGGAAAGCGGACATCGTCATCGCGCCTCGGCCAAATGACTATCATCCAGATCATCGCTACACGGGAGTATTGGTGCAGGACGCTTCGTACATGGTGATCGTGCCAGACCTGGTGACTGACACGCCGGCGCTCAAGCGCAATCCCGTTTTTCTGTACTACAGCGACCGGTTCACACGGCCACAGCCTTTTCGTGCGGACATTGTTGTGTCGATTGACGATGTGTTCGAAAAAAAGATCAATATGCTGGACGCGCACGTATCGCAATTCTACGAGTGGTTGCCGTGGACCGAAGGGCAGTTTGAGCAGGTGCCGAAGGATCCGGTAGAGCGGAAGAAATGGCTGGCCGCATCGATGCGCGGGGAGAGGAAACTGCAGCCGGAATGGCGGGAAGCATTGGAGAAACGCTATGGCGCACAGGCGGCTGGCGTTCAGCACGCCGAGGCTTTTGAAATTACGGAATATGGACGCCAGCCTAATGAGGAAGAGATTCGAAGGCTCTTTTCATTTTTTCCCTAAAGGTGATTCGGTGCTCGCGCCTAATCTGCAATTACACAGAATCGGAGGATTTGTCGTGAAAAGATGCCGTGGGGTACTCGCTTTAGCATTATTGCTCGGTCTCAGCGCATGGGCTCAGGCCCCGCAGGGAAGCGGCTGGGTTCCCTTGTTCAACGGGAAAGATCTCAGTGGCTGGAAGAAGAACGGCGACGAAAAGTGGATCGTGGAGCAGGGAACCATCCTCTGCGAGAGCACGGCCAACAAGTACGGGTATCTGACTACTGAAAAGACGTACCGGGATTTCACGCTGCGCCTCAAGTTCAAAGGCGAAGCGGCAGGGAACAGCGGCGTGTTTCTTCGCTCGAAGATTTTGGGTATTGACCCGCAGCACGGGCCGGACATTGAAGGAATGCAAGTGGAGGTGGATCCCAACGTAGGCAAGCATACCGGTGGCCTGTACGAGAGCGGCGGCCGCGGCTGGGTGGCGCAGCCGACGGCAGAGGGCGAACAGGCGTTGAAGCCCGGTGAGTGGAACGAGCTGGAAGTGTCCGTCCATGGAGCGCACATCGTGACGCAGCTCAATGGCACAAAGATTGTGGATTTTACCGACGCCGCGCCAAGATTCACCGATGGCGTCATCGGTTTGCAGATTCACACGGGCGGCGGCGTGAAAGTGCGTTGGAAAGACATTTACCTGAAGCCGGAATAAAATGCGGTCGCGGTTTGCCGGGCAGCAGGCGTAGAATTTGGCGTGACAGGTGAGCATGAATAGACAGAATCGTCGTACCTTCCTGCAAACTTCCGCAGCCGTAGCGTTGACCGCTCCTTTTGGCGCAGCAACAGTCGCAGAAAGCGACCCTGTTTTAGGCACGCCACTCCCAAAGCCACTTAGCGTTGTTCAAAGCGCGCCCCATGTCGCCGCCAACGACGGAAAAAAGCCCTTGCGCCTTGGCTTGATCATTGGCACCGGGAAGGATCCCGATGCGGCCATGGCGAAGGTGCGTGACCTCGGTTTGCCGACCAGCCAAGTATCTATGGGTGAGTTTGATAGGGAACTTGTCGGCAAGCTGCGCCAAGCGCTAGAGAAGCATCAGATTGAGGCGACGTCGCTGGTTGTTGGAGGGCCCGGCAAAGAAGTCTGGGACTTTTACCAAGGGCCGCTGACGATTGGCTTGGTCCCACGCGAGACGCGAGCGGCGCGAATCGCCCACATCAAAAAAGCTTCGGATTTTGCAAAGCAGTGCGGAATCCAGGCCGTCCAGACGCATTGCGGATTCATTCCCGAGAATCCCAATGATCCGGTTTACCAAGAAACGATCGCGGCGATGAAGGAAGTCGTGGGCTACTGCAAGAACAACGGCCAGAATTTCCGTTATGAGACCGGCCAGGAGACGCCCATCACTCTGGTGCGCGCCATTCAAGATGTGGGCCTGGACAATCAGGGCGTCAATTTTGATCTAGCCAATTTGATTCTCTACGGCAAAGCGAATCCCATGGACGCGATAGAACTGCTTGGTCCCTACGTCCAAGGAATCCACGCCAAAGACGGGTTGTTTCCGACAAATCCGAAAGACCTCGGCAAAGAAGTCCCCATTGGCAAAGGCAAAGTGGATTTTCCGCGCATCATTGAACGGCTGAAGCAGCTCAACTATCAAGGCGCTGTCACGATTGAGCGCGAGATTTCGGGCCCGCAACAAGTAGCGGACGTTCGGGAAGCAAAGGCTTACCTGGAAAAACTGATTGGATAGTTCGTAGCATCAGGAGGACGTATGGCAGGCGATGCAAAGCGATCAAACTTCTCAAATGAATTGGACCGTCGGAAATTTATCGGCGTGGCGGCGGCCACGGCCGGGGCGATGCTGATCAAGCCGGAGTTGGTGCGCGGCACGGTTGCGAATTCCGCCGTGCGCGTCGGCTTGCTCGGCTGCGGCGGGCGTGGAACGGAGGATGCGTCGAACCTTGTTGATACGGGAAACGCTCGCGTGGTGGCGCTGGCCGACATGTTCCAGGATCAACTGGACAACGCCAGGAAACATTTCGACGACATGCAGCAGGGCAAGGGCTACTCAGCCATTGACGCTGCGCAGATATTCGTTGGTCCCAAAGCCTACGAGCAGATGGCCGCTTCCAAAGAAGTGGATGCAGTCGTGATTGCTTCGCCTCCCTATTATCATCCTCACCATTTGGAAGCCATCGTCGCTGGCGGAAAGCACGTCTATCTCGAAAAGCCGGTGGCTGTGGACGTCCCCGGCGCCTTGAAGGTCATCGAGATTGGCAAACGCGCCGAGGGCAAACTCAGTCTGGACGTGGGCTTCCAGATTCGCGATTGTCCCCCGTTCGTGGAACTCGTAAAGCGTATCCATGGTGGAGCACTCGGCAACATTGTCTGCGGGGAAGCGCACTATCTGGCCGGCTACATCGACCGGCCCGCCTGGCCAAATGCGTCACCCGTTGAGAAACGTCTGCGCAACTGGGTGTACGACCGCGTCCTTTCCGGCGACATCATCGTCGAGCAGAACATTCATGTGGTTGACATTTGCAATTGGGTTCTCAAAAACCACCCATTGAGGGCTTCTGCGGCAGGCAGCCGCCTCGGCCGCCCCGCGAACGACGGCGACGTCTTCGGAAATTACAATGTCGTCTTCCACTATCCCGACAACGTGGACGTCACCTTCAGCTCAACGCAGTTCGCCAAGGGCTGGTGGGATGTGACCGAACGCTTCTTCGGCACGAAAGGGACTTCCCAATCGCCTTACACTGGGCCGCTTGGCATTTGGGGCGATGAACCCTGGCAGACGCCTTTAACGCAGAAGCCCGGCGCCGAACAACAAGCCTTCTCTGTCACGGGAAACTTCACCTCCAACCTGGAATTTGCGGACCGCGAAAAAAAGAAAGCGTTCGTGGAAAGCATCACCAGCGGAAATTTCCATAACCAGGCCGCGAAGGGCAGTGAATCCGCTCTTTCCTGCATGATGGCGCGCACGGCCGCTTACACCGCACGCGAAGTGACATGGGAAGAAACGATGAAATCCAAAGAAGTATGGGATTCGAAAATCGACTTGAATAAACTGCGCTGAGGTTGCCCATGCGTCCTCCATCACGCCGCGAGTTTCTAAAATCTTCGGTTTCTGCCGCATGCGCAGCGAGTCTCGGCGGCGAAGCGTTGGCGAACTCGCTGGTGGCCGGCGCAACCTCTAAGACTCGGGTGTCTCCGCCGGCGCTCTCCATCAAAAAAGGCGTCTGGTTCGGGATGCTGCCGGAGAGGCTCAGCATCGCTGATCGTTACAAGATGGCGCGAGACGTCGGCTTCGAAGTCGTGCAAGCACCAACGGAGCCGGACGAACGCAAAGCCGAAGAGATCAAGAAAGCCGCTGAAGCCGCAGGTATGCACATCGACTCCGTGATGAACATGGATCATTGGAAGTATCCCTTGTCTTCGAGCGATCGCGCCGCTGTGGAGAAAAGCCTGGCGGGCATGCGCGCGTCCTTGCACAACGCCAAGTTGTGGGGTTGCGACGCCGTGTTGCTGGTGCCGGCCGTGGTGAATCCCCAAACGTCCTACCATGACGCATGGACGCGCTCGCAGAAGGAGATTCGCACCCTGATTCCGCTCGCGGAAGAACTGAAAGTGGTTATCGCCATCGAGGAAGTTTGGAACAAATTCCTTCTGAGCCCGCTTGAGATGGCGAAATATATCAGTGAATTTCAAAGCCCGTGGATCAAAGCTTGGTTCGATGTGGGCAATGTGCTGCTTTACGGCTACCCGCAAGATTGGATTCACACGCTAGGAAATAGCATCGTCCACGTTCACGTCAAAGATTTCAAACGCAAGGAAGACGGCTACGCCTGGGTCAACCTGGGCGATGGGGACGTGGACTGGGCTGCGGTCCGCCAAGCCTTTGCCGACATCGGTTATTCGGGCAGCGCCGTCACCGAGCTCGAGGGAGGTGACGAAGCCTATCTTCGCGACGTGGTGAAACGCTTTGATCGCCTAGTCCTCGGCCGTGCTTGAGCCCAAACAAAAAGCTCCGCGGAATTCCAGGCTCAGCGAGCCGCAGATATTGGCTTGCTACTTCGTCCATACAACTCAAGAAGAAATGTCGCCGCCTCCTTTTGCAGGCGCGAAAAAGAGGATTTCCGGAATTGCCATCGCGCTTGTTGCGATCGCAACCCTCGTAACGGCGTTCCATGCGTTCGCAAACTCCGGGCAAAGTAAGCCGAAAAGCGAAACATCCCAAAAGCATGACTCGTCCGTATACGGCGGCGCGCCGGAGAACAGTCATTATTCCACCCTGTCTCAAATCAATCGCAGCAATGTGAAGCAATTGGCCGTTGCGTGGAGCTTCGACACCGAGGAAGAAGGCGGACTGCAAACGAGCCCCATCATTGTCAACGGTGTGCTGTACGGAATCACTCCCACGCAGAAGGTGTTTGCGTTGGACGCTGGCACGGGCAAGCTTAAGTGGAAATTCGATTCGGGAATCAAGGGAACGCAGCCGGATCGCGGGCTTTCGTTTTGGACTGACGGCAAAAACAGCAGGATTTTGGTTGGGGTCTTGAACTTTCTGTATGCGCTGGACGCGGCCACCGGAAAGCCGATCGCAACTTTTGGCAGACAGGGACGCATCGATCTGCGCGAAAACCTGGGACGGCAACCCGCGGCATCACAATCCATCTATCTGACGAGCCCGGGAGTTGTTTACAAAGATCTGGTCATTGTTGGCGGACGCAATCCAGAGACGTTGCCCGCTCCGCCCGGAAACATTCGCGCCTACGATGTGCGAACTGGAAAGCTCCGCTGGTCCTTTCACACCATCCCGCATCCTGGCGAGTTCGGCTATGACACTTGGCCGAAGCGAGCGTGGAGGACAAGCGGCGCCGCAAACAATTGGGCGGGCATGGCGCTCGATGCCAAACATGGCATTTTGTTCGCACCCACGGGTTCCGCGGCGTTTGACTTTTACGGTGGTGATCGTTCGGGAGAAGACTTGTTCGCAAACTGCCTGATCGCTTTATACGCTGAAAATGGAAAAAGACTCTGGCACTTTCAGGGAGTTCGGCACGACATTTGGGACCGCGATTTTCCTTCAGCGCCTGCCTTGCTTACCGTAAAGCGCGGCGGGAAAGAAGTGGAGGCTGTCGCGCAAACTACGAAACAGGGGTTCGTCTACTTGTTTGAACGAGTGAGCGGTAAATCGCTCTTCCCGATTGAATACAAGAAGTATCCGCCCAGCGATGTGCCGGGTGAAGTCACTGCCGCCGAGCAGCCGCTCCCCACACATCCGGCCCCTTTTTCGCGCCAAAATCTCACTGAAGATCTTCTGACCGACCGAACGCCAGAAGTTCATCAATGGGCAGTGGAGAAATTTCGAACGTTTCGCAGTGAGGGTCAATTCGTTCCTTTTACTGTTGGTAAGGACACCATCATATTTCCCGGTTTTGACGGTGGCGCGGAATGGGGCGGGCCCGCGGTGGATCCGGAAACAGGGATCATCTACGTCAACGCAAACGAAATGGCGTGGACAGGAGCTCTGGCGGAAAACACGGGCGAAAACAGCCCCAAGGGAATCTACTTGAGTCAGTGCGGCGTGTGCCACGGTGAAAAGATGACTGGGTCGCCCCCCGCCATACCCACCTTGATTGGCATCGCCGACCGCATGCCGTGGAAAGAGATTGCAACGACCATCAAAAACGGAAAGGGAAGGATGCCCGGGTTTCCGAACCTAACGGACGACCAGGTATATGCCTTGCTTGAGTACCTCGCAAGCGGCGAAAGCAAGGAAGTCACGGCCTCAGGCACGTCGCCAGTCGCAATGAAGTATCGCTTCACCGGATACAAAAAGTTTCTTGACCCTGAAGGCTACCCGGCAGTTGCTCCTCCGTGGGGCACGCTGAATGCCATCGACCTCAACACCGGGGAGTATGTTTGGAAAATCCCGCTGGGTGAGTATCCCGAGCTCGCCGCAAGGGGAATGACGAACACAGGCAGCGAAAACTATGGCGGCCCGGTCGTAACTGCCGGCGGACTCCTTTTCATCGGTGCGACGAACTTTGACAAGAAGTTTCGCGCTTACGATAAATCCACCGGTGAGCTTCTTTGGGAAACCACGCTACCTTACGCGGGAAATGCTACGCCCGCCACCTACGAGGTGAATGGCCGTCAGTTTGTTGTCATCGCCGCAGGAGGGGGCAAGGATCCAAAGTCGCGATCCGGCGGCGTCTATGTCGCTTTTGCGTTGCCGACGGAATAGTCAGTGCGAATGGCTAAGCGGCGACGTCCTTGTATCACCAGATCCTTCAGAGCAGGCCCATTAATCTACTCTTGGCGCAGGGCATTCAGGGGATCGACCCTGCTGGCTCGCCGTGCGGGAACAAAGCTCGCGAGCATGGCTGCAAGTACGAGGAACGGAATCATAACCATAAAAGTCGAGAGTATGGTCGGCTGCATGCCTTCTACCAAGTTCTCCAAAATGCGTCCTGCTGCCACGGCGGCAATCGTGCCAATACCAACGCCCAGGAAAACCATTCCCAGACTCTGCCGAAGGACTAGCCACGTAACGCTGGCAGGGCTTGCGCCGAGGGCCATCCGCAAGCCGATTTCCGGCACGCGCCGGCCCATCAAATATGCCAGCACCCCATAAATGCCGATGCACGCGAGCACCAATGCCAGGCCGGCGAAAATGCCAAACAAAAGCAACAGGAAGCGCTGCAGTGCCAGTGAATTGTGCGCTAGCTGTTCCATCGTGCGGACTTGATAGAGCACTTGGTCCCCCGCAGCTCCGCGCAATTCACGCCGCAAGGGTTCGACCAAGGTTAATGGAGGAACGCTGGTGCGCACGGCGATGGACATAAGCTGTGACCATCGCCGCAAAAAGGGCGGCGCTACTTGCGCAAACGGATAGTAGAACTGAGCGCGCACCTGGGCCTGATCGTCGCTGGCGAGGCCCCAGTAACGCACATGCCCGACGACGCCCACAATTCTGTAAGGTGTCGAGCATTCCACATACTTTTTGTCGTCTGGTTGAGGGCAGGGCATCCCGGGAATCCACAAGTTTCTTCCGAGCGCATCCTGTCCTGCAAACGCGCTTTTCGCCAGGACGTCGTCCACGACGATCACGGGCTCGCTTCCCAGGCGATCATGGTCATCAATGAATCGCCCTTCGAGCAGTGGAATGCCCGTCACCTTCAGATAATCCGGCGTCGCACTGCTGGCCAGCGCCACCGGCTGCTTGTTCTCAGGCGGGACATCGGCAGTCGTCCAATAGCCGGTTTGATTGTTGCCCTCGCGCAACGGAACGATGTCCACGGCAGTAACGGATTCCACACCCGGAACGCGCCGCGCGCGATCAACCAGGTCCTGCCACCCGGCAGGAATCCTCGCAGGATCAGCAAGCGTAGCCGGAGAGAGGCCCACGCGCATAACCACAAGATTGCGGATGTCCAGGCCAGGATCGAGCGAAGAGGCATGCAAGAGGGTGCGCCCAAGCATCCCGGCGGCGACCAGAAGAATGATCGCCAGCGCCATTTCCGAAACGACAAAAGCTGAATGCAAACGGCGTGTGCCGGCGGTTGCCGTTCGCGCTCCGGCGCGCAGAATTTGTTCCACTTCGCGTACAGGTGCGCGCCAAGCGGGTGCCAGGCCACAAAGAAGGCTGGTCAAAACGGCCACTGCAAAGGTAAAAACCAGCACGCGCCAATCAAGTTGAACTTCTTCGGCACGAGGTAAATTACCTGGCCAGAAATCCAAAAACGGATGAAGCCCCACGCTCGCCAGCATGACGCCCAGCAACCCGCCCGCCAGCCCGAGAAGGGCGCTCTCGGTGAGACACTGTCGCACCAATCGTCCGCGGCTTGCCCCTAGAGCTACGCGCATCGCCAACTCGCGCTCGCGAGAAACCGCGCGCGCCAGCATCAAGCTGGCCACATTCGCACACGCGATAAGAAGCACCAGCCCGACAGCGCCCAAGAGCAACCAAAGCGTGGAACCCACGTCACCAATGGGCGGTTCCAAGTGTTTGACTTGCAGCGAACGGCCCTTGTTCGTGTCCGCGAAGGCTTGCGCTAAATGGCTTCCTGTAAGCGCAACTTCCGCCTGCGCTTGCGTCAGTGTTGCGTCAGGCCGTAAGCGGCCCACCACATGAACGGGCTGTGCCGCACGATTGTGCAAGAACCCCGCTGCGTCCTGCCCGAGCGCGGTGTACACTTCAGGTTCGCTTCCGTAAAGCTGAAATCCCGCGGGCGCGACGCCGACAATGGTGTATCTTTTTTGTTCGAGAACGAGCGAACTGCCCAACACGTCGCCTCTTCCATCGAATTTCCGTTGCCAAAAGCTGTAGCCGAGAATCGCCACAGGTGCGGCGCCAATCTTGTCCTCCTCGGGCAAGAAAGCGCGGCCTAGCGCCAGAGGGACACCCAGCACAGAGAAGATCTCCGGCGAAATCTCGAAGTAGTTGACATATTGAGGATCGCCTGGCGCGCTGAGCGTTCCCGAGTTGAAGACCAACGCGGCCATGTCCAGCGAATGGCTGTCGCGTTGGCAATCGAGGAAATCCAAATACGCAAGTTTCTGTTCTCCGTTGATTTTTTCGTTCCAACCGTCGGTGTGCCCATTCACAGCAACCAATCGGTTTGGCTCCGGATAGGGAAGCGGCTTGAGCAGCACACCGCTGACCAGGCTGAACATCACCGTGGTCGCTCCGATGCCAAGCGCCAGAGTCAGCAGCGCGACCGCGACAAAGCCGGGCCGCTGGCGAAAACTGCGCATGGCATAACGCACGTCCTGCAAAAAATCGAAGAGCCAGCGCCAACCCCACACGTCTCGCGTGACCTCTTCTGCGACGGCCACGTTTCCGAATTCTCGGCGAGCAGAATGCTGCGCTTCTTTTTCTGTCATGCCGGATTCCATGGCTTCGCGCTCTGCAAGGAGCAAGTGAGCCTGAATCTCTTCCCGCAGTTCTTCATTGCGCCGTTCTCGCCGCCAAAACGACCATTTCATGGCATGTTCTCCTTTTCAGCAGGATTCAGGATTCCCGCAATCGCCGCCATGAGGCGTTCCCAGCGCGAACGCTCCGACATCAATTGCCGCTTTCCCGCTTGCGTGAGGCGATAAACCCGCAGCCGGGGACCAACCTCCGAAGTCTTCCATTCCGAGGCAATCCAGCCCTTGCGCTCAAGCCGGTGGAGTGCCGGATAAAGCGAGCCGGTGTCCACTTTCAGGATCTCGCCGGAGTTCGTGCGAATCGCCCTGCTCAGGGCATATCCGTGGCGGGGCGCCCACTGCAAAGTCTGCAGGATGAGCATGTCCAAAGTGCCCTGCAGGATTTCGGTGCGATTCTGGTAGCGATCTTTGCGTTTAGACATGAGTCTCTCGGTATGTAGACGGCCTTCTTAGGCGTATGTGAGCATTCTACATACCAAACTGTCTGGCACTCGGAGTCTCTTCGTTGCCGAGCTCTTGATCCACGTTTCAGTGCGCTGCTGAACGGCAAGAGAGCCCGGCGTCACCAGAAATTGCTGGCGAAATTGAAGTTTTGCCGCTCCTGTTGCCGCTTTGCGAGGCAAAGTTCATCGCACTGCAAATTAGCTTACGCTGTAAGCTAGCTTGCGCATGCCCGATACCGCTTAACCCAGACGGCTTGCCACTCAGGCGCAGGAGCGCTAGTCTGTTCGGAGATGGGACGGGCAATCCCATTATCGAGTAATTGGCGCTAACCTCTGACTGCGTAAGCCTCCTAATTCCTTGATGTTATGGGACTTAGAGAAGGGAACCTTGGGCCAAGGACTTGCGTTCCAAGGATAGGGCATTCAATTATGGACATTCAACGACCTTCCAATGCACGTGCAAAGAAAATCCGGCGGATTATCTACGGTTCGGTGGCATTACTTCTTCTTGGCGGTGTGAGCTATGGGCTCTCCCGCTTGCGACCTGCGGCTCCCACAGTGGACCGGGCGACCATCTGGACCGATGAAGTGAAGCGCGGCCCCATGCTGCGCGAAGTCCACGGGCTGGGAACTCTGGTTCCTGAGGACATCCGCTGGATTCCGGCGCAAACGAGTGCCCGGGTCGAGAAAATCGTCATGCGGCCCGGCGTGGATGCAGTCGTGAAGCCGGACTCCGTGATTCTTGAGTTGA
>DATEGO010000108.1:0-4120 GCA_035280065.1 Candidatus Acidiferrum sp. | reverse complement strand
TTCAACGTTAGGGCAAGCCAGCATTTCCCGGCCGGCCCGCTGGCTCCGAAAAAACTCGCTGCAAGGAGGGATCATGCTAACTTCACGATGGATCTTACGAATCAGTTTTTTGGCTGTCGGTACTCTGCCTCTGATGGTCTGTAGCCTCGCGAGCACTCCGCAAACTGAAGCGCCAGCGAAAATCTTCGCGCAGAAGCTCGTCACCGAGACCCTCGCCGCGCACCCGGAACTGATGGGCTTTGAGCTTGCCGCTACTCCTCCGGGCAAGAACCAGTGCGTCACGATCGCCTCCAGCGAAACGAAAGGCATCGGCGAAAAGTGCGACAAGGATGAATTCACGGCCATGAAGACGGACAAGCCTTTTGTCGAAAAAGAGAAAGAAAACGGCAAAGAAGTTTACGACGTGACGATCCCGATCCACGACGACAAAGGAAAGATCATTGCGACGGCCGGAATTGACTTCAAGCCCGAACCTGGTCAAACCAGCGCTCAAATCACCGAACGCTCCGTGCAGATTGCAAAGGAAGTCGAAGCAAAAGTTAAGACCAAGGAAAAGCTGTTTGAGCCTGTGAGCTAATCGCTGGCGCGATTAGCGGTGTCGGCTACCGGCGTCCGCAACAATTGCGACTGGAAACGCTGACGAGCGGGCGATGCCGCTAGCGTGAACGCGTCGAGCAATTCATCACCACTCGAGGCTAACTGCTATTTTCGGCCAGCAAAGCGCACGCGAAGCGAGACGGCACGGCCCTGACCGCCAGAGAAGGTGCCAAAGTTGGGAGCGTCAACGTTGTTCACGGCGGTATCAGGATTCTTGCGGCCGAGGATGTTTACGACTTCTACGCGCACGGCCCAGAGATAGATACACCCCTCTCGCACAGATGCTTGAACCGACTTTTCCTGTAAGCGCGTTTTACCATGACTCAGGCGATTCCTTCCGAATTGCCGACCATCCTCTCAGAACTTCCGGTCGACTGAATTTGTGGGCGCAAGTTAGAATGCGCGTACCAACGGTCGGCTCGATGCGAGGTCCACGGTGCGCAGACGGAGTTCAAGGCGGAACTTCTTAAAGGAATCGGCTTTGCTGGGTGCCACTTACTTTGTCGGGTCTCCAAAACTTCCGAGTTTGTCTACGCCTTCAGTCATCGTCGTAGGTGCTGGGGCATTTGGGGGTTGGACGGCGCTCCATCTCGTGCAGAGAGGCGCAAGGGTCACGTTATTCGACTCGTGGGGACCGGGAAATTCGCGTGCCAGTTCAGGTGGAGAAACTCGCACGATCCGGGCTACGTACGGTCCTGCGCACGCCTTGTACGTCAAGATGGTGTCGCGAGCCCTACAGCTCTGGCAAGAGTATGAACGAAGGTGGAATGTAAAGTTGTTTTTTCGAAGTGGCGCACTTCGCATGGCTGGCGCGGATGATTCCTATGAAAGCGCTGCCTTGCTCGTACTGAAGGAAGCCGGCATTCGATTCGAGAAACTTTCGGGCACAGATTGCGCCAAGCATTGGCCGCAGATGAATTTTGATGGCGTCTCATGGAGTGTTTTCGAGCCGGACTCAGGCTTTCTGGCCGCGCGACGCGCGTGCGAGGCGGTGTTCGACGCATTTCTCAAGTCCGGCGGCCGATACCAACAAGCGCAGGCCATTCCTGGCCGAGTCACGGCGAACCGGATGGATGGGATCACCGTGCGCGGGGGCGACATTCTGAAGGCTGACAGTTATGTATTTGCACCTGGACCTTGGCACGGCAGAGTCTTCCCATTCTTGGCATCCAGTATCACTCCGACCCGTCAGGAGGTCTTCTTCTTCGGAACTCCCGCAGGCGATGTGCGCTTCACGGAAGATCACCTACCGACCTGGATTGACGGAGGCAAACGTCCGTTCTTCGGCGTGCCGGGAAACCACTGGCGGGGATTTAAGATTGCTGACGATACCCGCGGACCGGTGATCGATCCCTCCGTAATGGAGCGTGAGATTTCGCAAGAGAAACTATCCGCCGCGCGTGAATACTTGCGCATGCGTTTTCCCGCAATGGCCGACGCGCCGCTACTTGAAAGCCGCGTTTGCCAGTATGAGAATTCAACGGATCACAATTTCATCTTGGACCGTCATCCCGAGGCGGAGAACGTCTGGATCGTTGGCGGAGGCTCAGGTCATGGTTTCAAGCATGGCCCAGTGATGGGTGAAATCGTCGCCGATGCTGTGCTGGAGACCAAAACGCCGCCTGTGGAGATGGCCGTCGGCCGTCTGGTACAAAAATGATTTTATTCATTCGATTTACAAGCCAAGCGCTTTTAGTAATAACAAATAGGAGCACCTGGTTTCCGGATGACGGGCAACTCGGAACTTAGCGCCAGACGGCTCATAACTTCTGGATTGCCGACCACTCGTCCAGAATCGTGGATACTCTGCCCACCGATGACGGGTGCAATCCGTGTTGCCACTTGTGAGGGTGGCCCGCTACCTTCAGGTCACGGTCTTGGAACTGAATGAGCTGTCTGAACTCTACGAGTGGATTCGGGGAAAAGCTGCTCCGTGGCGTCAACGCACAGGCAAAACACAGCGCACACAGCGATCATCCCTACAACAGGGACAAGAGCAAGGTTGTAGTTGCCAGTACTCCTCACCATGTATCCGAAAACGATGGAAGAGATCGTGGCCCCCACTTGAGACATGGTATTCCTTGCGCCCGAAACCACTCCCGTAAAACGGACGCCCACGTCCATACACACCGTCCAACACGGCGCCTGAGCGAACGTAATGCCGCAGTAACCTAAGGTGAGCAGCACAAGCAGATAGTATTTTCCCACAACGAAGATGGTGAGGGTGAGGCTCAACGCCGAAACCACGAGTCCAGCAAAGGGCACGGTGCGGCGAGCCACCTTCAATCCAAGTCTCTTGACGAGGGCATCGCTGGCCCAACCGCCGGTCACATTCGCGACCGCGCCGCCAGCGAACAGCCATGTCGTCAAGAGCAGTGCGGTTTCCGAGTAACCGCGCCCGCTCACCAGATATGTTGGCATCCAGAACTGGAAGAAGTAGATGCCATAACGGTACGAGAAACCAGAAAGAAGTATGGCCGAAAGGTTTCGGCTGCGCAGAGCCGATCTCCAGGGCAACGCATGTTCGCTGTTTCCTGTGGTTCGGCCAATCTCGTCTAGCTCGCATTGTGATATCCGCGCCGAGTCACTCGGGCGGTCGTGATATCGCCGCCTCCATGCAGCAACCCAGCCGACGCCAATCAATCCGAGCACGAAGAAGGAAGCTCTCCAGCCGTAATGCTGCTGAATCGGAATCACAAGCAGCGGCGTTAACGCAGTGCCGACTTCGGCCCCCATCAGGAAAATGCCCATCGCACGCGCTCGCTCAGTCGGCGGAAACCAACGAGAAAGGCTGACAGCCGCGTTCGGTCCCGCTCCCGCCTCTCCCGCTCCGAACAGAAACCTGGTGACCAGCAGCGACGGGTAGTTCCATGACACCCCGGTGAGGGCCGTGAACCCTGACCACCACAGGACGATGCGGCTCAGTACTGCTCGCGCACCGATCCTGTCGCCCAGGTATCCGCTGGGGATCTCGAACAGTGCGTAGGAAATTGAAAAAATGCCACCCACCCAACCCCACTGCACTGGAGACAGACGCAGCGCGTACTGAATTCGTGGACCAGCCACAGAAATACACACGCGATCCAAATAGGTGATCGCCGAAAGAAGCGAGAGAAGAAAAAGTACCTGGTGCCGCTGCTTCAAGGTGTCGCCGGTAGTTCGCGAACCTGTTCCACTTAAGCTCTATGAGTTAAGAGGATATGCGCCTAGAGCAAGCCGGGCTTCAGTTACCCCACGCGGAGTCTATCACGCCCCAAACTGGCGATTTGTATGACGTAATAGTGCGAATGCCGACGTGCGTCAAAGCGGAGGTATCGCCGACCCTACGTTGACTGTCTCCCTTCTCCCAAACTAGCAGCGCCTTTCGGGATCGGGCCCGAGTGACGGGCTATACGGAAGTTGAACCCCGAGAATCAGGTGGGCCACAAGTCGGCTTCTGGGAAGTCTGCCGCTGACTATCAGTGAGATTCCTGCCGAGTGACGAGCCATCCTGAAGCAACAAGATTACTTCCTGTTTGCCGAC
>DATEGO010000107.1:0-6194 GCA_035280065.1 Candidatus Acidiferrum sp. | reverse complement strand
TAGCCGCGTTCCTGCAGCACCCAGCTATTGCCATCCGGATCGGAGAAGCTGGCGAAGCTGGCATAGTCGCTGCGCGTGGGATCAAGCCCAGGCGCGAAACCGCCCTCCCAAGCTCCGATGGGCGTCTTGTGACGGATCGCGCTGACCGCAACGCCGCGCTCGAGTAGTTGAGTGCGCGTGGCATTAAGGTCGCTGACCACAAGATAGACGTTGCGGAGTGAACCGACCGGTGCGTCGGTAAGTCCTTTACCAATCTGGATGGAGCAGGCGGAGCCAGGCGGAGTAAGCTGCACGACGCGAAAGGCGTCGTTCCCCGAATAGTCCACGTCGAGGCGGAAGCTGAGGCGATCCCTGTAGAACCGTAGCGCGCGATCAACGTCGCTCACCGGTAGGGTAATCACTTCGACAGAAAAGGTTAGCGATGTCATAGCGAGGTTCCTTCTGGCAGAGCTTTCTATTATCGAGGTGTCGCCTCGGTAACGCTGAGTTCACGATCGGGACCGTGAGGAATTACCGCCTGGCCGGGCTCAAGGTGAAGCTGGGTTTCGCCGAGCTGCACCGAAAGTATGTCCGGTTCAAACGATACCAAGCCGGAAATGCGAACAACTTCAGGATAGGCTTCGCGATACGACCATGCCGCGAGGCGTGCGTCGCCGATGTCGTAGTAGCTGCAGAGTCCTTTGTAGGGGCAAAAGGTTTGATGTTCCACGAAGGTAAGAAAGGACTCATTGATATCCGCACGCGGAACGTACCAGCGCGGAGCAAAACCGGACTCGTAGAGGACCAGAGGCCGCTTACTGTCTGCGACGACGCGGTCGCGATCTCGAACCACGAGATGGCGGGCAGTTTGACGAATGTCGATTCGATGGTAGCTGTCGGCAGCATGGCCCAGGATCCGTTCCTCTTCTTCGTAGAAGGCGTCCATGGCCCGCCAAGCAAACGCGATTCGCGCACCAAGATCGCGCGCAAAGACCGGCAGTTCCACGTGCTGCCACGCTCCCCGTGGTGCGCGTTGGCCACCGGCATTAACGAGGTACCAGGAAGTTTGCCCGAGATCAGGATGCTTTGTGATGTGCTCGCTGCGCTCTAGAACTTTTGGAGACACATCGGCTTCGGGAAAATAAGCAACGGGATACCGACCAGGTTCAAAAAACAGAAGAACGTTTTCGCTGTCGGCGATCCAGTCTCCGCCGAAGCGTACCCGCATGCGTCGGCGCAACGGCTCGATGTACAGAAGTCGTTCGGGTAGTGGGTTGGGCACCAGGAACCGGCCGATGGCTCCTGGTGCTAGTGGACCTTGTTGCCAAGACAGTCCCATGATTTTGCTCCTCTTGGGGAATCCCTGACCTGTGTAGCGACGTCACGCGCGCTTTGCTTGGCTCCGGTCAGCCCAACGCCCCATCCAGTCAGCGATGGCGCGGCCGATTTCGTCCGGCGAATCTTCTTGAACGAAGTGAACTCCCTTTACTGTGACCTCGGTCTGAGCTGGCCATGCGCGGACGGTTTCAAGATTCGCACCACCGCCTAGCAGCGCACCGGGTTCGGCCTTTATGAACAGCTTGGGCACATCACTCGTCGCCAGCCATTCCGCGTACGCATTCACGATCGCATTCACGTCTGCGGGCTGGCCGTCGATAGGGATTTCCCGAGGGAAGGTCAGCGTTGGCCGACGCCCTTCGCCGGGCTCCGTGAACGGCCGCCGGTACTGCGCCAACTCTTCGGCGGTAAAGGTGCGCAGGATTGCGCCTGGCAGGATCTTCTCGATGAAGAAGTTTTCTTCGAGAACCATTTTCTCGCCGGCCTCGGAGCGCAGGGCCTCTAAGAATGGTCGCATGTTCATCACGTCCCAGTGATCCCAGCCCTGCGGCCGCACGATTGCTTCCATGAAGGCAATGCCCTTCACAGCCTGACGATGGCGGTTAGCCCAGTCAAAGCCAAGGGCCGAGCCCCAGTCGTGGATGACCAGGGTGACCCGCTCGCGCACACCCAAGGCCTCGAGCAGCGCGTCAAGGTGGCGGCGGTGCTCAACGAAGCGATACGAGCCGGGGCCACTATTCGGCAGTTTGTCGGAGTCGCCCATGCCGATCAGGTCGGGAGCGATGCAGCGACCGAGTGGCTGCAAATGCGGTAACACATTGCGCCAGAGGTACGATGACGTGGGATTGCCGTGCAGCAGCACGATGGGATCGCCCTGTCCCACATCCACGTATGCCATCTCGTTACCGAGGACTCGCCGCCGTTGCTTTTCATACGGAAATGTCGCAGAGATCATATTCTTTTCTCCTGTAGTAGCCTGAAACGTTCTCAACCGCTCAGTGTTTGCCCCGGTTTTACGTACAAACTCGCCAATGTTTTTTGCACTTCAACTTGAGCAATCTTGATCTGTTAGTCATTCGCGACTTGTGCCGATGGGTTCACGCTGTTCAGGGTCTTGCACGCCGCCTCGAGAATCACGTCAACAACTAGATTGGTTGCGGTGTACATGGGGCTATGGTCCACACGGGCCGCGCGGATTTTCGCACCCATCCGAGCAGCCATGAATTGCTGCGTTTTGGGATTGATCATGCGATCCTCTTCCGCAAGCAGGAACCAGGATGGCTTTTCCTTCCAACCGGGAGCCGGCGCAGGTTCTTGAATACACTGAACCGAAATCGGTCGCTGTACTGCGCTCATGATTCTGGTGTCCTCGTTCGAAGCTTTGTGGGCCACTGCGCGGGTGAATGCGTCGACCGGCAGCCAGACGAAGCCGTGCTTGTCCGGGTTCAACTTGGGTGCTTCCGCGTGGGGTTCATCGCGATAAAACACTTGCGCGACCGTCTCGCCTTCATCGGGTGCGAGGGCCGCTACATAGACGAACGACTTAACTCGCTCGTCGCGGATCGCTCCAATGACTGCGCCTCCGTACGCATGGCCGACCAACACCGCCGGGCCACTCGTTCGTTCGAGCACACGAGTCAACGCTACAATGTCATCAGTCAACGAAGTGAGCGGAACCGGAGCACAAATAGCTTCAACACCATTGCGTTCTAATGGAAGAATTACGTCTTTCCAACACGAGCCGTCGGCCCATGCTCCGTGGACTAAAACAATTGTGGTGTTCTGCGGAACGGAATTCATCGTGTCGCCGCACCCTTTCCGCTCTGGCTGGTAATTCCGCTTGCCTGGAAGAAATCCTTCATCACGGCTGAAATTTCCACCACATGTGTTTCCAGCGCGAAATGTCCTGTATCGAGAAACTGAATCTTCGCGCTAGGTATGTCCTTGCGAAACGCTTCAGCTCCTGCGGGAACGAAGAACGGATCGTTCTTGCCCCAGATCGCAAGTAAAGGTGGCTTCCATTTGCGCAAATACTCCTGGAATTTGGGATAGAGCTTTAGGTTCGAGGCATAGTCCAGAAACAAATCGAGTTGAATCTCTTTATTCCCAGGACGTTCAAGCAAAGCCGTATCCAGTGTGTACGACTCCGGCGGAATACGTTCGGGATTTGCAACCCCATGTGTGTACTGCCAGCGCGTCCCACCCTCTGTCAAAACGCTCTTGCGTAATATGTCCCTATTCTCTGCAGTGGGCGACGCCCAATACTTTCGGATCGGACCCCATGCTTCACCTAGGCCTTCTTCATAGGCGTTGCCGTTTTGCGAAACTATCGCTGTGACCCGCTCGGGGTGAGCCACCGCCAAACGGAAACCGGTTGGCGCGCCGTAGTCAAACACGTAGATCGCGTAGCGGTCGATTTTGAGCGCTCGGGTGAAAGCCTCGATCGTGGCAGCCAACTCGTCGAAGGTGTAGACGTATTTTCGTTCTGGCGGGACCTGCGTAAAACCAAAACCCGGAAGGTCCGGGGCGACTACGCGATTATCGGTGGCAAGGCGTGGAATGAGCTCCCGGAACATGAACGATGAGGTAGGAAATCCGTGGAGTAATAGAACAACTGGTGCGTTGGCGTCGCCAGCCGCTCGATAAAACACCTGTACTCCGTCGGCTTCAATTTTGTCGACGGTGGTAACCGGTACAACTTCTTGCCTACGAGTTGCGCGCTTGGTTTCCGACCGTGACGCTGCTTCGGTCATGAAGTCTTCTCCGACTTTCACGACCACATAGGGCAAATTTGATGCCGAAACGGGCGCAGATCGGTTCCAGAAGCAACGTCGGGCGCAAAGTCTTCTGACGATTGAGCTTGAAAGAGGAGGATCTCGGCTGGCACGCAATTAAGCCTGACAAAATTCTGACGGTTGGCTGTCATTGCCGGGTTCTTGTCACTGGCATTTGCAGACGAAACTCAACCGCGCGCGGCTAGCCCGCTGGCGCGTGGCCTGGATAAACCGAGCTTCTTAATCTTGTAGGCCAACGATGTGCGCTTCATCCCCAAACGCGCCGCTGCACCATTTGGCCCCGCGATGACCCAGTTGCTGGCTTCCAGCGCACGGACAATGTGATCCCGCTCTACTTGAGCGAGCCCAGTCATAGTTAGTTCGGTCTCTTTCGCGGCGTGGAACGGTTCCAACTCAGAAGTCGGTGCGCGCAATATTGTGTGCGGAGAGAGGATCACCGCGCGCTCGATGAAGTTCTGCAGCTCCCGCACGTTTCCAGGCCAGCGGTATCGAACCAGGGCGTCCATGGTCTCTGAAGGTATTTCCTCAATCTTCTTGTTCATTCGTCGCGCATAAACTTCAGCGAAATGCCGGACCAATTTCGGAATGTCTTCGGCACGTTGTCGCAGGGCTGGCACGCGGATAGGAAATACTTTCATCCGATAATAAAGGTCTTCGCGAAATGCGCCTTGTTTTACCATCGCGGGCAAGTCGCGATGGGTTGCCGCAATCAATCGGACGTCAACCTTGTGCGTGTGGTTGCTGCCGAGCCTCTCGAATTCCTGTTCCTGCAAAACGCGGAGGAGCTTCGCTTGTAGTTCCAGAGGTATGTCGCCCACCTCATCTAGAAATAGCGTTCCCTTGTCGGCAAGTTCGAACCGCCCCGTTTTTTGGCCGATAGCGCCGGTAAACGCCCCCTTCTCGTGGCCGAACAATTCGCTCTCAAGAAGCCCGAGAGGTATTGCCGCGCAGTTCAGTTTGACGAATGCCTTTTCGCTGCGATCGCTCAGCTTGTGGATCGCACGCGCGACGAGTTCTTTGCCGGTCCCCGTCTCGCCTAAGACGAGCACGGTCGAATCCGTCGGCGCGACCACCGACACCAGGCTCAATGTGGTCTTCAGCGCCTGACTCTCTCCCACGATTTCCGTAAACTCGGACCGAATTTCTTCCTCGAGATATAGTCTTTGTTTTGTCTCTTTGTCTCTGTCCTTTGTCGCCTTTTCGTAGTCCAACGCATTCTCAACAGCAATAGCCACTTGGCCGGCGACCTGTTCCAAATAGGCGACATCATCTTTGGAATAAGCCCTCTCTGACCGCTTCAGGGCAGCCAACACGCCTACCACGCCGCTTCTGCCAATCAGAGGAAGATCGCACCCCGACACCAAGCCTTCCGCCATTACACGTTCATAGAAAGGTCGACCTACCCTGCTGCCGAAATATTCAGGGTCGTCGCGAACCTCCTCATAGTTGTTAAAGTGTTGAGTCTTGCCAGTCCGGAAAGCCTTGTCACAGCTCGAACCATGGATGGGTATGAGCGTCCCGTCGCACAGGGAACCTCGCGACTCCGGGTTGTACAAAGTTGTCACGCGCAATTGTCCGCTATCCGCGTCTGGCAAAAGCAAGGCGCAGAAATCGCACCGGGTTACGCGCAGCAGATTGGTTGATAGCGCCTCAACCAAACGTCGCAGGTCTAGCCTTGATGTCATGCTGTTCGTAATCTCGAGCAGCAAGCTGAGCCGATCGCGTTCATGTCGCAATTCATCTTCGAGGCGCTCCCGGTCACGCCCGTCTTCGCGTAACTTCTCCTCAGTTTGCTTTAGCGCATCGATGTCTGTCGCTGTTCCGAACCACCTGACGACGTTTCCGGACTTGTCCAGGAGTGGGTCAACTCTGCAGATGAACCAGCGGAAGACCCCGTCCTGGCGGCGAAGCCGAGTCTCAAACTCCCATGTCTTTCCTTCAGACACCGTCTCAAGCCACGTTTCCAACAACTTCGGCAGGTCGTCAGGATGAACAGCAGCTTGCCAGCCCCAGCCTCGTGCTTCCTCTGAAGTCATGCCTGTATACTCTTGCCACCTTTTATTGGAAAAATCGTTTGGACCG
>DATEGO010000106.1:0-59681 GCA_035280065.1 Candidatus Acidiferrum sp. | reverse complement strand
CAGGGGTCGGGGAGTGACTCCTCGATAAGCTTGCGCGCCTCGGCGGGGGGCTTGTTGGTGTAGGGCGGGCACTGCTGCATTTTTTCCCAAAAGCGCACGGGGTCGCGGAGTTTGCTCAAAGCCAGCAAACGTAGCCATTGGTGATGTTCCGCGAGGACGAAGGCTCTGCCACCCGCGGCGAGGGCGTCGCGATAGCCTTCCTCGACGGCTTCGGCAGCTTCTCTTCGTGTGAGGCAGAGGTGTTCGCCAGAAATGGCTAGGTAGGCGCTGGTGGTTAATCGCACGAGGTCCAGCGTGTAGGCGCAAGGCCAGGCTTCGTCGAGGTCGTTTACGCCCCAGATTAGGCGGCCTTCTTCGTCGCGCCAGGTGCCGAAATTCTCGATGTGCAAGTCGCCGACGGCGAGAACGGACGGAGCCTTGCATAATTCGGGACAGACTTCGGGCCACAACTGAAGCCAGCGGTAAAACGTCGCGCGGAAGAAGGGGAAGGCCGCTTCGGCCATGTGCTGGTGCTTCAGAGCGATGTCCTGGCGCACGATGGGAAGGCGCTTTGCCAGCCAGCGCTCGAAGTCGGCGGTCGCGTGGAAGATGTTCATGTAAAGAAGAAAATTGGCGCTGCCATACTACGCGCGGGCGTGTTCGGAATGCGCTTTGCCGGCGTGCATGCGCGCTGTGTAAACGGGAAACTTTGCGGCAAGGTCGGCAACTTGTTTGCGGACGCGCTGTTCGACTTCGGCGTTTCCAAGGTTCGTGAGCACATCGGCGATCCAACCGCCGACTTGCTCCATCTCGGGCTCGCGCATGCCGCGCGTAGTGATGGAAGGACTGCCCAAGCGGATGCCGCCGGCTTTCATTGGAGGCAGTGGATCGAACGGGATCGAGTTCTTGTTGACGGTGATGCCGGCGCGGTCGAGGGCTTTTTCGCCGTCGGAACCGGTGATGCCGCGGGAGTGGACTTCGATCAGGAATAGGTGATTGTCGGTGCCGCCGCTGACGATGCGGAATCCGCGTTTGGCGACGGCCGCGGCCATGGCTTTTGTGTTCGAGACCACTTGTTTTTGGTAATCCTTGAAGGAAGGCTCCATCGCTTCTTTCAAGCAGACGGCCTTGGCCGCGATTGTGTGGACCAGAGGACCGCCTTGCGTTCCGGGGAAGGTCAGCTTGTCGAGTTCCTTGGCGTAGGCGGTTTTGCAGAGGACCATGCCACCGCGCGGGCCGCGCAGTGTTTTGTGGGTGGTGGTGGAAACGACATCGGCGTGGGGAATCGGGCTTGGATGCACGCCCGCGGCCACCAGTCCCGCGATGTGGGCCATGTCCACGAAGAAAATCGCGCCAACGGCTTTGGCGGCTTTGCCGATGCGCTCGAAGTCGATGATCCGCGGATAGGCGCTGGCACCAGCCACGATCATTTTCGGTTTGTGCTCTTGAGCTAGACGCTCGATTTCGTCGTACTCGATGCGTTCGTCTTCCTTGCGCACGCCATAGGCGACGAATTTGTACATGCGGCCCGAGAAATTCAGGGGATGTCCGTGGGTGAGGTGGCCGCCGTGGGAGAGATTCATCCCCAGGACAGTGTCGCCCGGCTGGAGCAGAGACATGTAGACAGCGACGTTGGCCGAAGTGCCGGAGTGGGCCTGTACGTTTGCGTGTTCGGCGGCAAAAAGTTCTTTGGCGCGGTCGATCGCCAGTTGCTCGACTTTGTCCGCAAATTCGCAGCCGCCGTAATAACGCTTGCCGGGATAGCCCTCGGCGTATTTGTTGGTGAAAATCGAGCCCATAGCTTCGAGCACCGCTTCGGAAACGAGGTTCTCGGAGGGGATTAGCTCGAGGCCGGTGGCCTGGCGGCGCGCTTCTTCGCGCAGGAGATCGGCGATCTGCGGATCAACTGAATCGAGTGGGCGGTTCATGCGGTCCTGCGCGGATGGTGTCGGTGTCATGGGGAGCCTCGTTCTAGCAAGTCGTCACAATTTTCGGTGCGGCCGTGGCATGCGGACTGAATGGAGATCTTATCGGATGGAGTTGCGGAAAGCCAATTGGCGCTAGCTTGCACTCTTGGCGGCTGCGGCTCGTTCCTCTTTTTCGATCGCGGTGATTTTGTCAAGGCGGCGTTGGTGGCGGCCTCCTAAGTAGGCCGTGGTCAGGAAGACTTGAACTATTTCGATGGCGGCTTCGCCGGTGACGATGCGGCCTCCGAGGGCGAGGACGTTGGCGTCGTTGTGCTCACGAGCGAGGCGCGCCGTGTTTACGTCATGCGCGAGCGCGGCGCGAATCCCCGGCACTTTGTTGGCGGTGATGGAAATGCCAATGCCTGTGCCGCAAATGGCGATCCCCACATCCACCTGTTTTGAAACCACGCGTTCGCCAACGGCTTTGCCGTAGTCGGGATAGTCAACGGATTCTTCGGAGGAAGTTCCCAAATCGCTCACGGGATAGCCCCCGCTTTCGAGGTATTTGCGAATGGTTTCTTTGACGGGAAATCCTGCGTGATCGGAACCTATGGCGATACGCGGCTTGGCAGGTGTGTCGCTCACGAGCACCAACGCGCGGGATTGTAACGAAATGGGCCTCGCTCCGCAATGCTCGGCTTTCCGGCGGTCTGCCGAATCCGAATTCCGCAAAGCCGGTTGTCATCTGCGAAATTTCCACGCCATCGGCTCCATTGCGCAATGGTATAGTTGCCGCCATGCAATTTGTTTCTTTGAAGGAGCCGAGAATTCATGCGCTCTTTGAATCTGTTTGCGCTGATTTCGAAAAAGCCCTATCGCATCATGACTTGCGCGCTCGTTGTGTATTTCGCAGGAGATTGCGCGCTTCTTGCCCAGGAAAAGAATCCGTATGCGGGTGACGCAAAGATTGCCAAGCTGGGCGAATATCAATTTCGGTTGAACTGCGCGTTTTGTCATGGGCTCGGTGCGCGCGGCGGAGGCCGCGGCCCGGATCTCACGCGGGCAAAGCGCCACGGAGGCTCCGACGCGGAGATTTTTCACAACATCCACGATGGAATTGCGGGAACGGCCATGCCCGCAGCGACCAACGGCGGAATCGGCGTGGGGATGAGCGACGAAGAAATCTGGCAAGTTGTCACATACATTCGCAGCGTGGAGCTAAAAGCTTCGGCGCAGCCCGGAGGAAATGCCGCGCGCGGAAAGGAACTTTTCAACGGCGCGGCGGGCTGCTCTACGTGCCACATGATTGAAGGGAAGGGAGGCAGGCTTGGCCCTGACTTAACGAGCGTGGGCGCTTCGCGATCGACAGAATATCTAGTCGAGTCGTTGCGCAATCCCAGCCGCCGGCTGGCGCAAGGCATCTTGGAAGCGATGAAGGAATTTCCTCAGGAGTACGTGTCGGTATCGGTTGTGACTGCAGACGGAACGAAACTAAGCGGCGTCGTTTTGAACGAAGATCAGTTCACATTGCAAATGCTGGATACGCGCGAGCAGCTTCACCTGCTTGAAAAAGACAAATTGCGATCATTAGAAAAGCGGCGCGAATCGGCGATGCCCGTTTATGATCAGAAAACGCTGAGCGATAAGGACCTGCAGGACGTCATCGCTTACCTGCAAACGGTGGGTGGCAAATGAAACCTGGCCGGGCTAGGAAAGAATTGAAAGGCAGATTCCGCGGCAGCAACCGCGGCCTAGGAATGGCAATTTCCGCATGGACGGTTTCGATCTTGTTGGTGGCCTTGGTGGCGGGCGGCTTCGCTTCGACAGCCTCGGCGCAGGTCACTGCGCAGCGGCTGCTCGATTCTGCCAAGGAGCCGCAAAACTGGTTAATGTATTCGGGAGATTATGCGGGTCACCGCTACAGCGCTCTAGATCAAATCAAAACGTCAAACGCACCTTCACTTGTACCCAAGTGGGCCTACCAAACCATGGCCGGCGGAAAATTTGAAACAACGCCGCTGGTTATTGAAGGAGTTCTTTACGCCACCGGCGCGGACGATCGGGCGTTTGCGCTGGATGCGCGATCGGGCCGCCCGATCTGGCAGTATCAGCGAGCGATGCCGCCGGATATTCGGCCTTGCTGCGGGCGTGTGAACCGTGGGTTCGCGATTCTCGGCGACAAAGTTTTTCTCGGCACGCTCGATGCGCATGTGATTGCGCTCGATACAAAAACGGGGAATGTCGTTTGGGACGTCGAGGCAGCTGAGCACACCAAAGGCTACAGCTTCACGGTCGCGCCGCTGGTTATTAAGAATCTTGTGCTTATTGGCATCTCTGGCGGCGAGTACGGGATTCGCGGCTTCATTGACGCGTACGACGCAGCGACGGGCGCGCGCAAGTGGCGGTTCAACACGATTCCGGGTCCCGGCGAGCCCGGCCACGAAACATGGGAAGGCGACTCGTGGAAAACCGGTGGCGCGCCGGCGTGGATTACTGGCACGTACGATCCCGCGACGAACACGACGTTTTGGACGACGGGGAATCCCGCGCCTTCGAATCGAGGCGAGGGCCGTGCGGGTGACAATCTTTACAGCAACTGCTTGCTCGCGCTCGATCCGGACACCGGCAAGCTGAAATGGCATTTCCAATTCACCAAGCACGACGAGCACGACTACGATGCGACACAAGTCCCCGTGCTGGTGGACGACGGCGACCGCCGCCTGATCGTGCAGGCAAATCGAAACGGTTATTTCTATGTGATTGACCGCACGAGTGGAAAACTTCTCTCCGCTACCCCCTACGGCCGCGTGACCTGGAGTAATTCCAAAGACGCAAGCGGCGTTCCTATAGAGCGCAAGGAAGCTTCACCCACTCTGACGGGAGTGCCTGTGTGCCCCGGCGCGCTTGGCGCGACGAACTGGTTTTCGCCGACGTACGATCCGCAAACGAAACTCTTCTACGTTTCCGCGCGCGAGCAGTGCGACATTTTCAGCACAGCGCCGCAGCCCTACGAAGCGGGACACGCGTTTTACGGAAGCGCCTACTTTCCGAACGATGATGCGCAGCCTTTTTGGGGCGCGGTGCGCGCCATCGATCCCGCGACGAGCCAGATTAAGTGGGAACTGGAGCATTTTTCGCCGTCGTGGTCCGGAGTACTTTCGACGGCGGGCGGACTCGTCTTTACGGGTGATGCCGAAGGGAATTTCATGGCTCTGGACGCAGCGACGGGCAAAATCTTGTGGCACTTTCAGTGCGGCGCTTCGGTTTACGCTTCGCCGATGACGTACGCGATTGATGGCAAGGAGTACGTGGCTATTGCAGCCGGTTCCACGCTCTTCGCGTTTGGCTTACCTTGAGGAATCACAAAGGAAATCAGTGGTCCTCGCGGGCGCGGTAGGCACGCGGACTGAAATAGTCCCGACTGTAACGAAACGAAAGCCAGCGATCTCCCAGCGCGTGCTCGTGGCGCCACTCGAAACATTGCCCCGCGTTTGCCCAACAGGAGCGAACCGAGGGTCATCATTTCCTCCCGGGTCCCACGGCGAGTTAGCGAGCCTCTATATTGAAACGAGCCAGCGAGGACGACGGCAACCGTGGCCTCGGGCCAGGACGCGTATCGCCAACCCGCCTGGCGCACCTTTGATGGCACGCCCCGCGACCGCCTGTTCCAATTCGACCGCAATTTTTGCCAAGAATTCCTCTCTTCCACCGCCGTATAAGGATTCTAGCAAATAGCAGATACCAACGATTTTGATGCGGGGAACCGTCCCGAAAGGAGCGGATTTTCAGCGCAAAAACAGGAGGTGCGATGATGAACGCAACGCAAACTCAACAGGCAGGTAGTTTTCTGCCTCGGATTTTGGACGAAGGCTATGGGCCAGAAGCCTGGCACGGGCCAGACCTGAAGGCGACGCTCGCTGATGTCTCGGAGGAGGTCGCGTTTTGGCGGCCGGCGCCGGGGCGCCACAATATTGCCGAAGTGGCTCTCCATCACGCCTATTGTGTGCGTTCTGTCCGCGGACAGCTTTCGGGCTCACCTCCAGAACCGTTCGCCCTGGAAGGGGAGGACTGGTTCGAACTACCGGGTCCAGGGCGGCTGACTTGGCCCCGGATCCAGTCTGTGGTTGAAACGGAACAGAACAAACTCGCAGCCGTCGTGGCGGAAGTAGCCGCCGGGCGAGCTCAGTCGAAGCTCTCCGATTCGGAATGCTTCAACCTAGTGCTTGGCATAACTTGCCACGCTATTTACCACGCCGGACAGATCCAGCTCCTGAAACGCCTCCGCAGCTCCTAAGGCAAAGCCGTCGCGCAATGCAAATTGTCTGGCTTCGGCATGGAAGCCTCAGGCTAATGGAGAACCGGCGCTACAGCTTAGGAGGCGAAGCCACCTATTTGCCCAAGAGGGTTTTCCAGCGCACCCAGGCGTCGGTGCGGGCTTTCTTGCTGGCGTCGTTGGCGTCGGGAGCTTCGCCGGCGCGCATGAAGCCATGGCCTGCGCCGTCATAAGTCACAGGGTCGTAGGTTTTGCCGACAGCTTTCATCGCCGTGATGGTATCGGGAATTGTGGCGTCAATGCGTGCGTCGTTGCCAGCGTAGAAGCCGTACACCGGGGCTTTGATGCGGGCCATGGCGTCTTTCTCCGGTGGGCCGCCGTAGAAGACGAACGCTGCGGTCAAGTCGGCGCGGTTGGTCGCGAAACGAAATGACTGACCGCCTCCCCAGCAGAATCCGCCGACAAACAGCTTGCCGTTCGAAGCGGGCAACTTCAGCGCATAGTCTGCAACGGCGTTGAGGTCGGAGGTGATTTGGTCAGCATGGAGTTTGCCTACGGCTTCCCGCACTGCGGATTCCTCGAAGGAGTTGCTTCGCCCGCCGTTCGGTCCCATGCCAGAGAGCAAGTCGGGAGCGACCGCGATATAACCGGCGGCAGCGACCTGGTCGGCGAGATCCTGAACCCAATCGGTCATGCCAAAAACTTCGTGAATGACGAGAACGACCGGCGTTTTGCTTTTCGATTCGGGGTAGGCCACGAAGGTTTCGACGGCGCGGTCGCCATGTTTCACAGTGACCCATTCCCCGTGACGCGGCGATTTCGCAAGCGCGGCCTTGGCCCAGTCTTGCGCATGCGCAAAGGATGCGGTCATAAAAGCCGGAGCGAACAAAAGGACAAGCGTTAAAAGCATGGCACGTTTCATGGCGCGATTTCTCCCTCAGAGGAGGTTGCTGGTTGGAACAATGTTCCGAGTCCGCTTTGGAGCGAATGGATAGTAATGCGTGAAAAGGAGGCCTGCAAGTGCGGACACGCGGGGGCCTTGGATGCGATGAAAAGGGGGCTGGCCAGAGGGTCAGAACGGCCCGGCCAAAGGACCAATTTCCGCATAGGAAACAGCCTCACCAAGGGGGGCTTGCTCGGAGCGGCATACGGGCCCAGCATAGTAACATTACTATCCCGGCTTAGGAACTAACGGAGGGAAGAAATGCGTAAGCTCATGATTGGATTTGGGTTACTTCTCCTGGCGACACTTTCCACACGCGCTCAGGAAAACCGCGGGGTTGAGGTATCTGGCGACTACCAGTATGTGCGCTTCAATCCGGGCAGTGGGGCGTCCGGCATCAACTGCCAGGGCGGCTCAGGCTCGTTGGGTGCGTATTTGACAGCGCGCGTCGGGGTCATCGGCGAGTTCGGGGCATGCAAAGTTACAGGCCTGCCCTCGGGCGCGACCGCACATGAGATGGACTTCCTGTTCGGCCCAAGGATGTATTTTCACTCGCAGGGGCGCGTGTTCCCGTTTGTGCAAACGCTCGTCGGTGCGGAACGGCTCTCAGCTGGAGTGACAGGTTTCGGCTCGAACTCAACCAGCGCGTTTGCATGGACCGCGGGCGGCGGAGCAGATGTCACGCTAACCCGGCACCTAACGTTCAGAGCAGTTCAGTTCGAGTATCTGTACACGCACTTCGGTGGCGCTTCGCAGAACAGTTTTAGGCTGCAAAGCGGCATCGTATACCGCTTCGGCCGGTAATAAAACTGAAGTCGTCGAAGTCATCTTAGGGCGTACCGTCATTGGTATTGGCAGTACGCCTTTTGTTTTGCTTGGGAAACCGGGCTCAGCGGCCTACTTTGGAACCCGGAGAGGGCGAAAAAATAGGTGACGTCGCCATGGGAATCAATGAATACCCCTTCGGCGTTCTCCAGGCTCCCCAATCTGTGGTTTCTGGTTCTTCCATGCCCATCTCGTACAAGCGTTGGAATACTTCCCAAGCATCTCTCAAACTACAAACAGCCTGGACAGAATACCTGACGAGCACCGCGTTGACACGCTTCGGGGCGTCCGATACGCTCTAAAGTTTACGTTGCACGACAAATTGCGACTGACTGGACCGGACGAAACTCCTCATGGCCGAAGACAAGCTCCCTACACGCGCGCAGGATTTTTCCGAGTGGTATAACCAGCTCGTGTTGAAGGCGCAGCTCGCGGACTACGCGCCAGTTCGCGGATGCATGATCGTTCGTCCTTACGGCTGGGCGCTTTGGGAAAACATCCAGCAGGCGCTCGATCGGCGATTCAAGGCCACGGGGCATCAAAACGTGGCGTTTCCACTGCTAATTCCTCGCAGCTTCATTGACAAGGAAAAGCATCACGTCGAGGGATTCTCCCCGGAACTGGCCGTGGTGACGATTGGCGGCGGGGAAGAGCTTGCCGAGCCTTTGGTGATTCGCCCTACCTCGGAAACGATTATTGGACACATGTGGTCGAAGTGGATTCAGTCGTACCGCGACTTGCCCGTGCTGATGAACCAGTGGAACAGCGTGGTGCGCTGGGAACTGCGAACGAAGCTTTTTCTGCGCACGCTCGAGTTTTACTGGCAGGAAGGCCACACCGCGCATGCCACGCGCGAAGAGGCGGAGGCGGAAACAATCCAGATGCTGAATGCGTACGCGGATTTCGCGATCAACGACGCGGCGATTCCCGTGCTTCGGGGACGAAAATCCGACGCAGAGAAATTCGCGGGCGCTGAGACAACCTATTCGCTGGAAGCCATGATGGGGGACTGCAAAGCGCTGCAGTTCTGCACATCCCATTTCCTCGGGCAGAATTTTTCACAGGCCTTCGAGGTGAAATACCTCGACCAGAGCGGGCAATTGCAGCACTGCTGGACCACTTCGTGGGGACTCTCGACACGCGTAGTTGGCGCCATCATCATGGTGCACGGGGACGACCAGGGTTTAGTCATGCCACCCAAGCTTGCGCCCTACCAAGTGGTGATTGTTCCCATTTTCAAAAACGACGAAGAGAAGAAAACGGTTCTTGATACCGCGCGCAAATTGAAAGTCGAACTCGTGAAAGCAGACGTCCGCGTGACGCTGGACGAGCGCGAAGGACAAAGCCCAGGGTGGAAATTCAATGATTGGGAGATGCGGGGCGTGCCGCTGCGCGTCGAGCTTGGGCCCAAGGACGTCGCGAAGCAGTCCGCGATTCTGGCCCGGCGCGACCGTCCCGGCAAGGAAGGAAAAATCAGCGCTTCGCTTGCCGATCTGACGGGGACAATTCAGAAATTGCTTATGGAAGTTCAGCAATCGCTGCATGACAAGGCCCTGGCGTTCCGCAAAAGCAATACGCACGACGCCAAGACCTACGACGATCTGAAGAAAGCTGTGGAGAACGGATTCGCGTATTCCTTCTGGTGCGGAAGCGACGAGTGCGAAGCCAAAATCAAGGAAGAAACGCGCGCTACCATGCGCTGCATTCCCCTGGAGCAAGAAAGCGCGAGCGGGAAGTGCGTATATTGCAACCAGCCTTCCACCGCTCGTGCGATTTTCGCCCGTGCGTACTAGGGGCTTTGGAATAGTGTCGATAATCAGGACAGACTAACCTTTGTCCTACGGGCCCGTTCCTTTCCCGAAACAGCCCCTTGCCATTTTCTCGACATGGCTCCCTCGCGGTGCTAGCTTGGTTTTACAGGGGAAATTCCAGACTGCTATCCTCGACGCCGGTTAGGCGGCGAAGGCGGCTTGAGGGAGAGGATTGAAGTGTTTATGAACGGCATGCGCGCGCGCCGGGGGTTGACGCAGCGCCGCTTCGAGCGGGGCGAAGGCAGGATGAAGGGAATCCTGATTGTGGTTATCGTGGTGCTCGCGATTTACTCCGCGTGGAAGATGATTCCTCCTTACGTCAACGACTACCAGCTTGCCGACAAAATGCAGGAGCAGTCGCGCTATGCCATGGTGAACCACTACACCGAAGAACAGATTCGCGACAACATTTACAAAATTATCGTAGACCTTGACATTCCAGCGAAGCGGGAAGACGTCAAGATTGTGGCCAATGGCAACGTGGTGAAGATTTCTTTGGATTACACTGTTCCAGTGGACGTGTTGGTGTACCACACCGACTTGCACTTTACTCCGAACAGCGAAACGAAGTCGCTGTTTTGAAGTTTGAATGCCCAGCTTGGTATTTGAAGGTGCGCGGCTGGCAACCCTGCGGCGCGTAACTCCGTCTTTCCTAGCGGATGGGGTTGCGAGACAATAGAAGCTCCAGCCTGGGGGAGACACTTTTTGCAAATCCGGGTCCAACGAGGGTTTTTTACTTCCACTATCGGTCTGACGATTCTTGGGATTATCTTCGGGATTTTTGTCATCGCAGGCGGAATTTTCACTTACTACTACATGAAGTATTCGCGCATGATTGATGTGCGCCTTTCCGGGGGCATTTTTGAGAACACTACTCAGATTTTCTCCGCGCCGGAACACATTTCCGCGGCGCAGGCCTGGGGACCGGACGACCTGACCGATTATTTGACGCGCGTCGGCTACCGTCCACAGCAAGACCCCAACGCGCTCGGCCAGTACACGGTGCAGGGCAGTACCGTGGATATACGGCCGTCAAAGCTGTCCTATTTTGGCGGAAAGAACGCGCTCGCCGTACAGTTCCGGGGCAAGAGCATTAAAAGCATCCGGCCGCTCGAGGGCGGGCCGGAAGTGGACACCGCGGAAATCGAGCCGGAGCTGATCACCAATCTTTTCGACAGCGCGCGCGAAAAGCGCCGCTCGGCGCGTTACGAAGACCTGCCGGTAATGATGGTGGACGCGATCCTTTCCGCAGAAGACAAGCGCTTTTTCGAGCACGGCGGATTTGATTTCATTCGCATCGCTGGCGCGGCGTGGGCGGACATTCGCCACACCAGCAAAAACTACCAGGGTGCCAGCACCATCACCATGCAGGTGGCGCGGACGTTCTTTCTGTCCACAGAACGCAACTGGCACCGAAAACTCGCCGAGGCCCTGATTTCGCTCGAGCTTGAGCAACGCTTCAGCAAACAGCAAATCTTTGAAATGTACGCGAACGAAGTGTACCTGGGCAACCGCGGCAGTTTCGGGATTCGCGGATTTTCCGAAGCGAGCGTCGCGTACTTCGGGAAAGACATGCGCGAGTTGAGCCTGCCCGAGTACGCCTACCTGGCCGGAATCATCCGCGCGCCCAACTACTATTCGTCGGCGGACCGCCATCCGGAGCGCGGCGCGCAGGCGCGCGATCGTGTGTTAACGCAGATGCTCGACAACAAATACATCACTTCCGAGGATTTGGAAGAAGCAAAGAAAGCGACGCTGAAGATTGTTCACGCCTCGGGCTCGGGCAGGGAAGCCCCCTATTTCGTGGACATGGTGAAAGACCACCTGCTCGACAAGTATTCTGAGAACGAATTGTTGAGCGAGAACTTCCGCGTATATACGACTTTGGATCCTGCTTTGGAACGCGACGCGGTCTCTGCTGTCGAAGCCGGCATGAAGAATGTGGACGTCCTGCTGGCGAAAAGATATGACAAATGGAAGCGCGAACTGGCAAAGAAGCACAGCAATGAGCCCGTTCCCGAAGTGCAAGTGGCGCTGGTGGCGCTTGACCCAAGGAATGGTGAAATCAAAGCGGTAGTGGGCGGACGGGATTACGGGCAGAGCCAGCTGAATCATGCTCTGGCGCACCGCCAGCCAGGTTCTGTATTCAAGCCGTTTGTTTATGCGGCGGCATTCGACAACGCTGTGGACAACGTGCAGCCCATCATCACGCCCGCTACAGTGGTTGATGACGAGCCGACAACTTTCGAATTCGACGGGAAACCGTACACGCCCGATAATTACCTCGGAAAATTCATGGGACGCGTGACGGTGCGCGATGCGCTCACGAACTCCCTGAACGTGGCCACGGTGAAAGTGGCGGAACTCATCGGCTACGGCCGCGTCGTGCAGGTATCGCGGCAAATGGGGCTAGGCACGAACATTCAGCCGACCCCTGCGATGGCGCTGGGCTCTTATGAAATGACGCCCGTTGACGTGGCCGCGGGATATACCGCGTTTGCCACGATGGGGACGCGCGCCGAGCCGCAATTCATCCGCAGCGTGGTGAAGTCCGACGGTGAAATCGTCGAAAAATTTACGCCGCAAACGCACGCTGTATTGGACGCGCGGGTGGCTTTTCTAGTCGATAGCGTGTTGAAAGATGTTATGAACCGCGGCACGGCTGCCGGTGTACGGGCGCGCGGATTCACTTTGCCGGCCGCGGGAAAAACGGGAACCTCACGCGATGGCTGGTTTGCGGGCTTCACTTCGAACTTGCTGTGTGTGATTTGGATTGGTTTTGACGACAACCGCGACCTGGAACTTACCGGTGGCGCCACTGCCGGGCCGATTTGGGCCGACTTCATGATTAAGGCAACGTCCATGTCACCCTACAGCGCGGTAAAAGATTTTACGATGCCCGATGGCGTGCAATCCGTGGTCATTGATCCAGAATCGTTGCAACTGGCGACTCCGAGCTGCCCTACCACGCGCGAAGAAGTTTACGTGGCCGGTTCGGCGCCAACTGATTTTTGCGAATTGCATGGCGGCCACGGCTTGGCAACTTCAACTGGCAACGTTCTGTCGCAGATTTTCGGCGGACAACCAAAAACGCCAACGACGACGGATGTTAATGGACAAGTGGTAATGAAGTCGGACCCCAATCGGCCCCCCGACGCGACTGGTCAGCCCGGACAACCGGGAGCCGCTGCGGATCCCAACGCCCAAAACGGCGACAAGAAAAAGAACCCTTTAACGAAAATTTTTGGTATCTTTGGGGGCAAGAAGAAGGAACCCGACAAGGCCAAGTCCAAGCCGGAGAAGGGAGATTCGCCATGACGCGTTTTAGAGTGGCGTTTCCAGCAATTGTTCTCCTCCTCAGTCTTTCGATTTCCACGGCAGCACAATCCCTTGTAGATGGCCCCGGAGGCGCGCCAGTGGCGCCACGCGTGCCCCAAGCGCAGCCGCCTTCGCCGGCACAATCGCCGGTCATCGTGGTCCGCCCGGACCTGAGCGATGAACAAATGGCGGATCTTTACATGGCGCGCAAGGAATATCGGGAGGCCTCCCAACTCTACAAGCGCCTCGTCAATCAGAATCCGCAAAGCGCGGTCTTCTTCAACAAGCTGGGCATTTCCATGCACCAGCAAACGGTCCTCGGACAAGCGCTGAAATGCTACGAGCGTGCCGTCAAACTGGATCCCACCTATGCTGACGCGCAAAACAACATCGGCACGATCTACTACCAGCGCAAGAAGTACGGGAAAGCCATCAAGGCCTACCAGAAGGCGATTGCCATCCGGAATGACATGCCCGTGCTGTACAGCAACCTGGCTTATGCTTATTTCGAAGACAAAAAATACGAGCAGGCCATTGGAGCTTTCCGTCAGGCGCTGGCCATGGATCCGCAACTCTTTGAGCGCAACAGTTCGAGGAATGGGTCAATCTTGCAGGATCGCTCCGTCGGTGATCGCGGAAAGTTCTATTTCCTGCTTGCGAAGTCTTATGCTGAGGCGGGGAATCTGGAGCGGTGCCTAATCTATTTGCGCAAGGCTAAGGACGAAGGCTACAAGCAGTTGGCCGCGATTAAGGAAGATCCATCCTTCGCGGCGATCATCAAGAACCCGGCGATCCAGGAAGTTCTTACTCCCAAGCCGGAAGACACGCCCCAGATCTAGCGGCTATCATTGTTCTGAGATGCGACTGTCCGGGAACGCTACAGGTCTTTCCCTCAGGCGGACGGAGCGCGGCACCTTCTAAATACCGATTTGCATTTAAATCGTTTTGTTTCTTAAGTTTAGGGCTTGTGTGCATCGGTCCCTCAGTTGCTCCCTTTTCCGTGGTTGTGTGTAGCTTTACGAGGCTAAATCCGGAGGCGCCCGTTGAAAAAAATTGACCGCATTCGGGAGAAAGTCACCATCCTCCCCACTTCCGTTTACCTCTCCAAAATGCATGACGCCGGCTGGCGCCTCGTGACGCTCGAGTGGGAGCGCGAAATCGAGTTTTCCGGTGAGCCGGAGATTCCGGAAGTCGAGCCCGGCTCCGAAGAGATCCCCTTCGGGCTGCGCATCGCCAGCGATTGCCGCCATCTCGAAGATGATCCTCTGGAAATGCAGACCCTCAAATTCCTGGGAGAAATGATTGTGCAGGACATCTCCTTCCGTAGCATGGCCGACGCCCTCAATGCCCGCGAATACCGCACCCGCGACAGCCAGCCCTGGAACGCCGCCAGCGTTTTCAAGCTTATCCCTCGCCTGATTGACGTCGCACCGCGCGTCCTGGTCGGCACGGAATGGGAAACGCGCAAGAAACAGCTCACCAAAGTCGCTTGGAACTCGTGAGAAAAACCTGCCAGGGCACGGAATCGGACTGCTTAGCCAAACGTCTAATCGCCTGAGGTTCAGGTATGTCTTGTGGGTTACGTCTTTCTGGTTATCCTCGGCCTGAGTAAAACATAGAGAATAGAGAACGGTCTTCGAAGTTTCGGTCCTTCTGTGGGGGTGCAAAATGGAATACTTCTGGCAAGACGTTCGGCATGGCGCGCGTGTGCTACGCAAGAGCCCCGGCTTCAGCGCCGTGGCGATTTTGTCGCTGGCGCTGGGAGTCGGCGCGAACACCACCATCTTTACGGTAGTCAACGCCATTCTGCTGCATCCTCTCCCAGTGAAAGACATTTCCCAGGTCGTCGAGCTGGACACGATTGACACAAAAACCCACGTCGGGTTCGCCAACGCGACGAAACTTGGCCTGTCTTTCCGCAATTTCCAGGATTATCAAAAACAGAATGAAGTGCTCTCCAGCGTGACCTGCATCCTGCCGGTTCCGCTGACGTGGAGCGGCGGCGCAGAAGCCCGGCAGGTCAATGGGAACATGGTCAGCGCGAATTATTTTGACGTGCTCGGATTGCAGCCCGCCGCCGGCCGCTTTTTTCTTCCTGACGAAGACACCAAGCTGAGCGGCAACAACGTTGCGGTCGTCAGCTACAGCTTTTGGGCCAACAAGCTGGGGGCCGATCCCAATGAAGTTGGCAAGACCCTGACGCTGAACGCCATGCCCTACACCGTCATCGGTGTCGCCCCAAAGGGGTTCAAGGGAACCTTCACCTTCGGCAGCGCCGAGCAGATCTGGGTGCCCACGAGCATGTACCCCCAGATCTTGACTGGCTTTGGATTAGATTTTTTCAATGACCGCCGGTTTTTGAATGCAGGTGCCGTTGGCCGGCTCAAGCCAGGCGTCGGCATAAACCAGGCCGAAGCGTCGCTGAAAACTATCGCCTCGCAACTAGAAAAGGACTTTCCGAAAGACAACGGAGGGCGCAGTATCGCGTTGACGCCATTGACGGAAGCCGCGGTCGGAGTGAATCAGCACGATCAGATTGCACTCGCCGGCACAATGTTGATGACTGTGGTTGGGCTGGTGCTCCTGATCGCCTGCGCGAATTTGGCGAATCTGCTGCTGGCGCGCGCGGCTCGCCGCGAGAGAGAAATGGGTTTGCGCGCCGCGCTTGGCGCCAGCCGGCCGCGCTTGATTCGCCAGATGTTGACCGAGTGCATTTTGCTTTCGCTCATCGGCGGCGCAGCGGGCCTGGCGATTGCTTATGCGGGGCGCACCGTATTGTGGTCCTTCCGCCCGCCGTTCATTCAGGCGGACAGCATTGATTTGTCGCTGGATTCAAACGTTCTCATCTTCACGCTGGGCATCTCACTGCTCACCGGGCTGCTGTTTGGCGTAGCGCCAGCCTTCAAGGCTTCTGTTCCTGACCTGGCGGACACGCTAAAACTCGGCGGCCGCGGTGGCTCCATCGGTTGGGGGCGCAACAAGCTGCGCAGCTTGCTGGTGGTTTCCGAAATCGCGCTGTCTCTCGTTGCCCTCGTCGGTGCCGGACTTTTCGTCCGCAGCATGCGTGACGCGCAAAAAATGGATCCCGGCTTCGAGTCGAAGAATCTTTTCATGCTGGCTTTTGACCTCGGCGCGCTCCACTACGACGAAGGCCATGGCCAGCAATTCCTGCGCGCCGCCGTCGAGCGCGCCAACTCCGCACCCGGCGTGAAGGCTGCTGCCGTGGCCTCCAACTTCCCGCTGGGCGGCGGATTTGCGCGAACCGTTTTTCCGGAAGGCGAGGACGAATCCACCGGCTACCGCGGAACGCTGACGCAGTTGGACGACATCACTACGGGATACTTCGATGCTTTGCGCATTCCGCTGGTCCGTGGCCGCCTCTTCACCGATGCGGACCGCAAAGACACGGTGAGCGTCGCCATCATCAATGAAGCTATGGTCAAAAAGTTCTGGCCCAATCAGGACGCTATTGGCAAACGGTTTCACTTTTTCGGTGACACCGTGTTGCGTGAAGTCGTGGGAATCACCCGGAACAGCACTGTTAACGCTATTGGCGAGGCCCCGGTGCCGTTGGTGTATCTGCCTGTGGCGCAGGATTATGCGCCCGCTGCCACGCTTCAAGTGCAAACCACGGGCAAGCCGGAATCGGTGATTGCAGGCGTGCGCGCGCAGATTCAGTCCCTCGAGCCGAATCTCGCCATCACCAACGTCCAGACCATCGGCGAAATTATTGATCAAGGACTCTGGGCGCCGGAAATGGGCGCGGCGCTGCTCACCGTGTTCGGTGGCTTGGCGATGGTCTTGGCGGCCGTCGGCGTGTACGGTGTGCTGGCGTACTCCGTAACGCAGCAGACGCGCGAAATTGGCATCCGCATGGCCATGGGCGCGGAGCGGCGTGATGTACTCGGGTTAGTAGTTGGACAGGGCCTGAAGTTAACCGGAGCCGGTTTGGCGCTTGGCATCCTCGTCTCGTTCGCCTTAACGCGTCAGCTGTCCAGCCTGCTCTTTGGCGTCAGCGTCTACGATCCACTAACCTATGCGGGCGTGACCGTGATTCTCGTATCCGTCGCGCTTCTGGCGTGCTACATTCCCGCCCGCCGTGCAACTCGCGTCGACCCCCTGATAGCCTTGCGCTACGAGTAGGTCATGGTTCTTTCAAAACGAGGGCGTTGAGTCGACACTCTGAAGCCACACAAAAGCCAAACGCACAGCCGCTCTGCTACAATGCAAGCAAGATGTCGCGCTCTCATGGCAGGCCGCGTATTGCTGAACTCCTCGTCAAAGCAGTCTTCGTTTCGCTAATGACAGGAGCGATTTGCGCGGCGCAGCAGCCCGCGTCTGCGGGGAAGCCTTCGACATCGGTGAACTCGCCCGCCGCTTCACGAACGGCGCAAAAAATCTACGTCGTCCTCCCCTTTGAGGGTGTTGGCGCTCCGGCCAAGCTCGACTGGCTGAGCGAGGGCTTGGAAGAACTGACCATTGAACGCCTCACCGCCGCTCGAGAGCAGGTCTATTCCCACGCCGGGCGCGCTGCCGAACTCGAGCGGTACGGCCTGCCCAGTGGTTCCACCTTCAGCCACGCCACCATGCTACGGGTCGCGGAAGACCTCGACGCCGATTACGTCATCTACGGAAAATACGCGGTCAAAGGCACGGCACTGACTCTCGAAATGCGCGTCCTCAGCATGAATCCTTTGACCCTGCGTCCAGCGGTGCAGGAAAGCGGTCCACTAGATTCCCTGATGAATTTGCACACGCGGCTGTTGTGGCGCTCTCTCTCTTCGCGCGATGGCCGCTACGCTTTGACCCTGGCGGATTTCACCAAGCGGCAGCGCCCGCTGCGGCTGGACGCCTTCGAGCAATACTCGCGCGGGCTGCAAGCCACTGACGCCGACTCCAAATTGCGGCAGCTCCACGAAGCGGCGCGCCTTCAGCCCGACTGGCCAGACGCGAACTTTGCGCTGGGCGAAGCCTATTTCGCAAAAAAGGACTACAACGCCGCGCTGGCTTGGTTCTTCAAAGTTCCGAAAGCGTATGACCGCAATCCCGAAGCCCTTTTCTTCAGCGGAGTCTGCCGCCTGCAGTTGAATCAACCGGACCACGCCGAGGAAGATTTCCGCAACTTGCAAGAAAACTTGAGGAGCACCGCCGCGAATGGAGCCGACGAACCTGAGATCCTGAATAACCTGGCCATCGCGCAAGCTCGCCAGGGTAAAGTGGCGCCCGCGCAGGCAAATCTTCGCCGCGCGGCAGACTTGGCTCCGGGCGAAGACGACTATTCGTTCAATTTGGGTCTCTTAGCTCTTCAAGGTGGCGATGCCGCAGCCGCCGTGGAGTATTTCCGCCAGGCGGCGGAGCGCGAGCCGGATGGCGCTGAGGACCGTGCGCTGCTGATTTTGTCTTTGGAAAAGGCCGAAAAAACCGCAGAAGCCGACCAGGAACGCGAGGCCGCGAAGGAGGCTTTTGGGCCGACCGGGTTGCCTCCGATTCGATTAGATGAGAAAGGCGAAACGTTAGCCCGCCTCACGCGTATCAAAACAGAGCTGGACCTGAGCGGGCTTCGCGCAGAATCGGCGGATGTTCCCTCAAGTACCGCTTCCGCTGCCGGGGCAACCGACACTCCCGCCGCGCGCATCCGCAGGGGAAGGCAGGAACTCTCCGCCGGGAACATGGTTGCGGCCGAGAAAGAATTTCGTGCGGCGCTCGCTGCCGAGCCGTCGAGCGCCGCCGCGCATCGCGGCCTCGGCGAAATCGAGCGCCATCAAGGCAAAATGGATGACGCCGTGAAGGAACTACAGGCCTCGCTGGCCGCGCGCGACTCGGCGGAAGTGCGCACGATCCTGGCGAAAATCTATCTCGAGCAGAAAAAAACCGACCTTGCGCGGACCGAAGCGCAAAAAGCATTGAAGTTGGCGCCCAACTATGCGGAAGCAAAGCAGTTGCTGGATCATCTGCAAAATTCCAAGCCGTCCGCGAAAAAGCCGGGTGGGGGTGGCCTATGACTTTTGCGCGGGAATTAAGAAGAAAGACGTTTTCTAAACGTCCGTGGCTCGCCGCATTTTCTGTGATTTGCTGTGTACTGACCGCTGCGGCAAGCATGTTGCTGCTTCCATCTTCCAACGCGAGCGAAAAAACAACCAGCCCCTCTGTGCTGGAATTAAAGCTTGATGGCGAAGTCGAGCCGATCCTAGCCACTTACATTGATGAAGGCCTGCAGGACGCAGCCCACCGTCACGCTTCGCTTGTCCTGATCACCATGGACACGCCGGGCGGGCTGAGCGATTCCATGAAGGACATGATTCAGCATATCCTGGCGTCGCCCGTGCCCGTTGCCGTGTACGTTTCGCCGACCGGCGCGCGAGGAGCTTCTGCTGGCTTTTACATTCTTCTTTCCGCGGACATTGCCGCGATGGCGCGCGGCACGCACACAGGCTCAGCGACGCCGGTCATCGCCATCGGCGGCGCGTTTCCCATGCAGATTGACGAAGCTTTTCGCAAGAAGATCAACCAGGATGCCACGGCGTTCCTGCGAAGCTTCACCGAGCGCCGTGGCCGCAATCCCGAACTCGCGGAAAAAGCCATTACGGAAGGCAAAGCGTTCACAGAAAAAGAAGCCCTGGACGCAAAGATGATCGATTTGGTGGCCAATTCAACAGAAGAGTTGCTCCAGCAACTGGATGGGCGAACCATCACGCGATTCGACGGCACAAAGGTGACCCTTGCCCTGAAAAATGCGGTGCGAACTCCGTTCGAGCTTTCGGCGCGCCAAAAATTCCTTTCTCGCATCGTCCAGCCCGATATTTTCTTCCTCATGCTGATTCTCGGCGCCCTAGGCTTGTACACCGAGTTCACCCATCCCGGCGTCATCGCTCCGGGCGTCATTGGCGGAATCTGCCTAATCCTGGCTTTGTACGACATGCATTTTCTTCCCGTGAATCTCGCAGGGCTGTTCCTGATCGCGCTTGCCATTGTGTTTTTCGTTTTGGAAGCAAAAGCGCCAAGTCACGGTGTGCTCGCGCTCGGCGGGATCGTTTCGATGTTTTTGGGGGCCTTGTTCCTCGTTCGTTCGCCGCTGACGGCGGGCGGCGTGAGCCTTGGCGTTGCGGTGGCTGCCACGCTGCCGTTTGGCGTTATTACCGTCGTCCTAATGCGACTGGTAATTCGTTCGCGAAAATGGAAAACAAGCACGGGAAGGGAAGAACTGATTGGATCAACCGGCACGGCCACCGAGGAGTTGAAGGCCGGTGCGGAAGGGTTGGTACGCGTCCATGGCGAGTTGTGGCGCGCCGTATCCTCGCAACCCGTGCCGGAAGGCAAGAGCGTACAAATAACCAAGGTCGAAGGGTTGAAGCTTTACGTCGAGCCGGTAGAAGTTGCCAGCCCGGCGGCAAAATAGAAGGAGTGCGTTCTCAGGAGGAACGAAGATGCTGGACATCGGTTTCGTGGGGATCGCGGTCATCGTTGGAATCGTGCTCATCTGGTTCTGGAATTCGATTTACGTCATTAAAGAGTGGGAGCGGGGCGTGGTTCTGCGGCTGGGGCGGTTGCTTCCGGAAGCCAAGGGAGCAGGCATCCGGCTGGTGATGTGGCCGATTGAAACGCTCTATCGCATCAGTTTGCGAATCGAGACATTAGACGTTCCCCCGCAGGACATCATCACGCGCGACAACGTCTCGGTGAAGGTGAACGCCGTCTGCTATTTCCGCGTCGTGAACGCTAACCTGGCGCTCTCTCAGGTGCAAAACTATCAATACGCGACGTCGCAGCTCGCCCAGACCACCCTGCGCAGCGTGGTCGGCCAATTTGAATTGGATGAGATACTCTCCCAGCGCGAAAGAGTGAACGCGAAGCTCCAGGTGATTCTGGATCAGGACACCGAGCCCTGGGGAATCAAAGTCACGAAAGTTGAAGTGAAGCAGGTCGACATTCCCGAGCAAATGCAGCGCGCCATCGCGCGCCAGGCAGAAGCGGAGCGCGAGCGCCGCGCCAAGATTATTCACGCCGACGGCGAATTTGAAGCTTCAGCAAAACTGGCGGACGCTGCAAAAGTGCTGGAGACCCAGCCGTCCGCCATCCAATTGCGATACTTGCAAACACTCACGGAAATAGGTGTCGAGAAGAACACAACGATTGTGTTTCCGCTCCCCATCGATATTATTAACAAGTGGACACAGGCGTTAGGAGGATCGCAAAAGTAAGAAATGGGTTATGGAGGACATCGGGGCGCCGGTGAGCGCGTACTCGAAGGCCGTCACGTTATTGGCTTGTTCCTGGCCGTGATTTTGCTTTCGGGGCTGTTTTTCACGCTGGGGTACGTCATGGGACTGCACCAGTCGGAAGCCAGCGCTGATGATTTGCCTAAAAAGCTGGAGTTGAGCAATTCCTCCAAGCCGGCAAAGCCGGAAGTGCCTTCGAAGCGCGCAAGCAAGACGCCTCCCGCGGAACCTCCTAGCGAAACAAATGCGCCCACAAGCTCAGAATGGGAGTTTTATCACGCGGGCGAAAAAGGGAAAGGCGACGACCGTCTGAAGCCCGATACTTCGGTGCCGTCCCCACAACTACAGCAAAGTGCGCCGGTTTTTGTTAAGTCTCCCTCCTCGCGAAGCGCCGGTACCAATGCTTCGAGGACTTCCAGCGTCGCCGCAACGAGCAGCGGATATGCCTTGCAAGTCGCTGCCATGAACAAAGAATCGGATGCGCTGGATCTGGCGAAAGTTTTGCAGAAAAAGAAATTTCCTGCGTACGTGCTTTCGCCGCACGGAGACAAATACTATCGCGTGCAGGTGGGGCCATACGCCGATTTGAAGGCTGCCGACCTTGCGCGCAAGGGCCTTGAAGATGCCGGCTTCAAAGCCTTCGTAAAGCGTTGATGCCCTCGAACAAAGGGCTCGTGCTCGTGGCTTCGGAATCCGAAGCCAAAATCCCGGATCGCTTTCGATTATTGATCGGCGCAATTTCCGGCGCGACGCTTTCCCTTTCCTTTACCGGACTCTATCTCAGTATCTATTCCTGGATTTGCGTTGGCGTGTTGCTCCTGGCGGTGTTCGGTGCGCGAGGCCGCATTGCATTTGCCTGCGGATTCCTGCACGCGCTGCTTTTTGTTCTCACTTCCGTGCCTTGGATCGCAACGGTTCTCGCCGTCCACGGAGGGTTGTCGGTCGCGGGCGGGTGGGGCGTGCTGCTTCTGATTGCCGCGGCTTGGGGCGTGCTCGTCGGCAGTTTCACTTGGATCGTGCATCGCGTTTCGCGCCGAAGCATCGAGATGGCTTGCATCGCGGCGCCGTTCGCGTGGGTCACATTCGAATTTGTCCGCGCCCATCTGCCGGATATCAGCTTTCCTTGGAATTTGCTGGGCTATCCACCATCGTCCAACCTCGGTTTGCTGCAAATCACCACGCTCACCGGGATTTATGGATTGTCGTTTCTCTCGGCAGGATTCAATGCCCTCCTCGCGTGGGTCGTGGCTTCAAGAAGGATGGCGCTAAGGCAGCGAATCGTAATCGGGGGAGGAGCAACTGCTATTCTTGTGATATTGATGTTGACCGGGCCTCACTTAGTGCCGGAAACGAAGGCCCGGCATTTTGCGCGCGCCGTACAGCTCAATTTCCCGGAAGTGCCGGAATATTCGCCCGATTGGTTTGCGAAAAACGCAGCGCAGCTAGACGACATCACAAAACTGAGCCTAGCGCCGAGCGCGGAGAAACCTGATTTGTTGGCGTGGCCGGAAGCGCCGGCTCCGTTCTCGTTTGAGGATCCACAATTTGCAAAACTGGCGTCGAATCTTGCGATTCACTTCGGACGTCCCTTTCTTGCCGGAGTGATCGAATGGAAGCCGCCCGTGGATCCGTCGGACAGTGTGTCACCGGGTCAGCAAGCAGCGTATAACAGCGCAATCCTCGTGGATCCGCAAGGCCAGCGCGTTTTTACCTACGACAAAGTTCACCTTGTGCCGTTCGGTGAATACGAGCCATTTCCGCTGATTCACCGCGTGGTCGCAAACATTTCGACCGAAGTGGGCGGATTCCGAAAAGGCAACAAGTACGCCGTGGGCCGCGTGGCGAACGGAAACACTTTTGGCGTGTTCATCTGCTACGAGGCGATTTATCCCGGCGAAGTGCGGCGCTTCGCCGCGAATGGCGCCCAGTTGCTGCTGAATATTTCCAATGACGGCTGGTTCGGGCGTTCCGCAGCGGCCGAGCAGCATCTGCACATGGTGCGTGTCCGCGCCGTGGAAAACCGGCGCTGGATCGTACGTGCCACGAACAACGGATTCACGGCGTCGGTTGATCCTTACGGCCGCATGGTGGAACCGCTGCCTCCCGACGTGCGTGCCGCCGCGGACTTGCCGTATGATTTCCGGACGGACAAAACGATTTACACCCGATTCGGAGACTGGTTTGCTTGGATGTGCGTGGTAGTTTCGGCTATTCTGTTGTTAGTCTCCTTGAAGGAAGCGGTGTAAAGAAGTATCTGTATAGCGGCGGGTTTATCCCGCCGATTTGACAAAGCATGAAAAACCTCTTGGAAAAATAACAATGATCCTCGAAGACCTACAGCATCGCTACGAAGCCTTGAAACAGCGCATCACGCTCGTGCGGAGTTATCTTTGACGCATCGAGCAACCGCGAACGCTTGAAATCGCTCGAAACCCGCATCGCCGACCCCAATTTCTGGAACGATCAGGAAGCCGCTCAGGGAGTTCTGCGCGAGCGCAAGCGCGCCGAAGAGCAAATCGATGCGGACGAAAAGCTTTCCGCGACTGGCGGCGACGTCGAGACCTATATCCATCTCTCCCAGGAAGAAACGAATCCCCAGCAAAGGGAAGATCTCCTCAAAGAGCTTGAGCGGGAACTCGGCGCCGCGGACACCTACGTTTCCGACCTTGAAACAAAAACGCTGCTTTCCGGCGAAAGCGATCGCCTCAACGCCATCATGACTATCAAGCCCGGCGCCGGCGGCACGGAATCGCAGGACTGGGCATCTATCCTGCTGCGGATGTATTTGCGTTGGGCGGAACGAAAGGGAATGAGCGCGTCGGTTCTGGATGAAACGCCAGGAGAAGAGGCGGGCATCAAGAACGCGACGGTACAATTCGGCGGCGAAAACGCATTTGGTCTTCTCTCAGGCGAAACCGGGGTCCATCGCCTCGTTCGGATCTCTCCCTTCGATCAAGCGGCCCGGCGGCACACTTCATTTGCGTCGGTGTTCGTGATTCCGGAGGTTGACGACAAAATCGAAGTCAATATCCGGCCCGAAGACTTGAAAGTGGACACCTTTCGCTCCGGCGGCAAAGGCGGCCAGAACGTCAACAAGGTAGAGACCGCAGTGCGCATTACGCACGTGCCGAGCGGCGTGGTGGTGGCGTGCCAAGCCGAACGTAGCCAGCACAAAAACCGCGAACTGGCGATGAAAATGCTACGCTCGCGCCTCTACGACATGGAATTGCAAAAGCGCCAGGCCGAAACCGACAAGCTCGACGAAACCAAGATGGACATTTCCTTCGGCAGCCAGATTCGCTCTTACGTGATGCAGCCCTACCAGATGATCAAGGATCATCGCACGAAGTTTGAAGTCGGCGACGTGAACCGTGTTCTCGATGGCGATTTGGATCCTTTCATTCGTTCCTACTTAATGGCCAAGAAGACCAAAGGCCGCCTCGACGTCCAGCCCGACGACAACGGCGAACCCTCCTAGAGTCCGGCAGTTGAAGTTCACTCGAACGAGCAATCGATTCATCGTCTTCCTTGAGGGCAGTGCTATGATTTCCGCATGAAGTTGCGTTTCGCGCTCTTTGTCTGTCTCATCGCAGCGTTCGCGATCGTCGTGGTTCCTTCCGCTAGGATCGCCGTCAATGCAACAACCGAGTGGAGCTCTTCTCAATTCGCAATGCACGGAACAGCTTCAAGCCAAAAAACTGAGTCTGCGAGAACCACAGGAGCGATAGAGGTGGCAGAGGCGCTTCAAAACGCTCTCGCGCGGACCCCAGGGTCGGCGGAAGCGTGGGTGCATTGGGCGGATTTTGATCTGGAGCGATTTCGAGTCCTCCAATTGAAGCTGAGAAGCGCGCAAAGCGGCATGGCTGTGGTGCTGAGGCTGCAAGCGCAGGGCTTGCACAGCGGTCCAGAGACGAGAGAGGAGTTGCTGAGGCAGTCGGCAACGGCGGATTCGGAGCAGCATGGAATTTGGGGCGAGCTGGGCGTGGAGCAAGTGCGGCGAGGAATGCTCGGGGAAGCAGCTGCGGCCCTGAAGACCGCGCAAGAGCGCCAACCGAAGTATGTTTGGACGCTGCGCCTGGAAGCGATGATGGCCGCGGCGCGACGGGATTGGAAAGAGGCAGAAAGCAGGCTGTTGGTGTTGGGGGGCCGCTCGCCTGCAATGCTCCGAGAAGAGTTGCAGGCTTGGCCGCGGAATCTTGTGCCGCCGAACAATGTTGCGGCTGAAATTTGGAAGTGCCTTCGAGAAAACTCCGCGGCGTGCGTGGAAAAATTAAAATTTCCCGGAGGCGAAATTCACGATTCCGAAGAGCAGCTCTTCGCCGATGAGCGATGGGAGCGTCTGTCGGCGCTGCCCGAACCTCCTTCGGAAGTTCCAGCGGCATGGTTTCGGCGCGGCGTTGCCCTGGCAGAGATGAAAGACTGCCCGCGTGCGATTCCTGCGCTCGAGCGCGGGCTCGCCGTTGGCGCAAAAGCGGCCGCGTATTGGCTGGAGCTTTGCTACGCCTCGGAGGCGGAGCGTGCCGTTGCTCGACTTGGCGAACTGGGAAATCAAGCCACGTTCCATCGCGTCCGCGGCGATTTTCTGGTGCGCGTCAAGGGCGATATGCAGGCGGGAACAGAAGAATATGTCAAGGCGCGGAAACTGCAGCCGCGCGATCCCCTTTTAGCCGAAAGGCTTGCACAGGCGTGCGAAAACATCGGCGACATGCAGCGCGCGAAGTCGGCGACGCGAGAGGCGCTGGCGCTCGATCCGCGCCGCGTTGTGTCGTTGCGGCTTCTCGCCTCGATCGCGATGAACGAGAGAGACTACGCGAGCGCGCTCGAGTCTTTGAACAAGCTGCTTGCCCTGCAGCCAGACATTGTTTGGACGCGCATGCAACTCGGAATTGCGTACGCGCAAACGGGGCGGCCGCAAGAGGCGTTAACATATTTGCAGCCGGCGCTAGCGGCGGGCTATCCCGATGAGCGGGGCGCCCTGCACGCGATGCTCGCAGGCGTGTTGCGCAAGCTTGGCCGCGAGCAGGAAGCGCAAAGCGCGGCCGCGGAGTCCACGCGGCTTTCCAATCTTTTTCAGCAACATGGTCAGGGTCCAGCATCACCGCCAGAAGAGCGTCGATGATCACCAGTAGACGCGGCTTCCTTTCCAAAGCGGCGGCATTCGTTCCTTACACTCTTGCTCATCCTTTCCTGCGCCTCGCATCAGAAAGTCCTTTGCGTGGCCTTGCGTATCCTTTCTTGCGGCTCGCATGTGTGCAATCTTCCAGCCGGCCCGCGCCGCACCCGCTCGCGGCGAATCCGCTGGCTGGGCCGATTCGCTTTGAGCTTGCTCCCGCTACGTGCGGTTTGGATTTTGTGTTGCACAACGGTGCGCAGGGGCGCAAATACCAGGTCGAAACGTTGCCCGGCGGCCTGGGAGTGATTGATTTTGACGGTGACGGCTGGCCGGATCTCTTTTGCGCAAACGGCGCGGCGTTGCCTTCGCTCACTAAAACGGGGAAGGAATACTGGAACCGGCTTTATCGCAACAATCGTGACGGTACGTTCAGCAACGTCACGGAAAATGCCGGACTGGCGGGGCAAGGCTACGGCATGGGCGTAGCGGTGGGTGATTACAACAATGACGGACATGAGGATTTGTTCGTCGTGGGAGTCCATGGCAATCAGCTTTATCGGAACAATGGCGATGGAACGTTTACCGACGTCACGGAGCAGGCCGGGTTCGGCGCGCTGGGCGTGAAAAAATTGTGGTCCATTGCGGCGGCGTGGATTGATTATGACAACGACGGGAGGCTGGACTTGTTTATCTCCAATTATTGCGATTGGACGGCGGAGAGCGATCCGGTTTGCGGCGGGTATTGCCATCCGGACGTTTATCGCGCGGAGCCGATGCAGCTTTTTCATAATAATGGAGACGGCACGTTCACGCAGGTGACGGCCAAGGAGGGATTTCCCGAGGTGCTGGGCAAGGGAATGGGCATAGCGATGGCCGACTTTGCCGGGGATGGCCAGCCGGGCTTATTCGTGGCGAACGACAATGCGCGCAATTTGCTCTTCCGGCCGGCCGGACATGGCTTCCAGGAGATTGGGACGGAAGCGGAAGTGGCGTACAACGGAGACGGGCGAAATATTTCGGGGATGGGCGCAGATTTTGGCGACATTGACGGCGACGGCCGGCCGGATTTGGTGATGACTGGGCTCAGAAATGAAACGTACGACGTGTTTCTGAACCGGGGTGGAGGCGCGTTTGAGGATGGAAGCGCGTCCACGGGACTGCTGGCGTTGAGCCGTGCGTGGAGCGGATGGGGATGCGGCCTGGTGGACCTGGACAATGACGGCTGGCTGGACCTGTTCGTGGCCGGAGGCGGGTTTGAGGCGAAAGACGCGCAGGCGAACCGGGTTTTCCGGAACGCGGGAGGCCCAAACCAAGTGCGAAAGTTTGCCGACGTTTCGGGCACCGCTGGCAAAGAGTTCGCCGCGGCGCGGATGCATCGCGGGGCGGCGTTTGCGGATTTTGACCGCGACGGAAGGCTGGATGCAGTAGTAACGGCGATTGGAGAACGGATCGAATTGTGGTGGAACCGGAGTCCGCGGAGACATTGGTTGCAGTTGCGGCTGAAAGGGAAGAAAAGTAACAGCTCGGCGATTGGGGCGCAGGTAACGTGCAAGTCGGCGAGCCATACGCAATCGCGATGCGTGACGAATTGCGTGGGGTACGCTTCGAGCAGCGACCTGACGGTGCACTTTGGCCTCGGGGAGGATCGCAAGGCCGATGTCGAGATTCGCTGGCCATCGGGAGTGGTGCAGAAGTTGGGCGAAGGGGCGGCGGACCGGAGGGTGGAAGCGGAAGAGCCTGCTTGAAGGCGGGTTCCAGAATGGGAAGAAAGAGGGTACACCCCGGCAGTTTTTGCAAGAGTGTGCAAGGAAAGAACTTAGGGCTACGTGACTTAGAAGAATATACAGAAGATTGTAGAAGGCAAGATTCCGCCCTCCCGATTAGGATCGGGATAGATCCCGGGCGGTTCGGCGCGAAGCGACTACAGCGCTGCGCGCTGGGCTTAAGTGTGGCACGCCTCTGGCGTTGAACGAGGAGGAAACGGCCCCCGCAAAACTATCCGTGGCACCGAAAGCGCGCTGAAGGCCGGCGCTACACAAAAACCCGAAGAGGGATTTCTAACTTCGCTTCGCTCCGTTCGAAATGAGGGAATGTCGTGACGGGAAAAAGCCAAAGCGGCGGCCCTTTGCGGACAGGATCGGAACCTTCGGTCGAGGCTCCCCTCGAAGATCGGGGCAAGCAGGGTAAACAAGCCGTGGCACTTCCCAAGGCGAACTTCTCAAACTTGTTATTTGAAAGGAGCACGGATTTCTGTTTGAATCTTCCCACGGGGAGTCATCGTGAAAATCTACAATGTCTCAGGCTATCTGATTATTTTCTTCTACATGCTGGCTTGCTTTTACTCCGCCCCAACTCAGTTGGGACCTTGGAAAGGAATGTTGATAGGCGGAGCGTATTTTATCTTTTGTTGGCTTCTTGGCGGGTTGTATTTGGCGGATGTGCTGCATCTGGGAATCGCGCATCGTTCACTCGACTATAAGGAATGGTTCATAAAAGCCGTCACTGTTGTGACGAACATTTTTGCGATCTATGTAGACCCGATCGCCTGGGTGAATCGCCATCGATTGCACCATAAAAATGCTGACCACGACGGGGATCCCAATAAGCTTTCAAGCGATGGTTTTTGGCGAACGATGTATCGCTGTGTAATGCCTTATCAATGCGCTGAGGATTTGGCCGGCGACAGGATTTTGAAGTCCCGGACTTTTCGGGTCGTCGCCAGCCCGTTTTTTGCGATAGTTGCACAATCCTTCAGTTTTTATCTCTTATGGAAGTTAGTTGGAAGTCTGAAGTTTGTGCTGGTGATGTGGCTTGGAATCCGAATCTTCGCCCTGTGGGTAAATATGATTCAAAACTATTGGACCCACACTCGAACATTTGGATACCGACGATATAGCGATGAAGAAGACAACGCCATGAATATTGGAGAGTGGCTGCCGGTAACGGCGACCTTTAGCGCATGCCTGCAGAATAATCATCATCACTACGAGGGTCTTTTGCGATTAAGCCACGAAAACTCCGAATACGACTTTGGATTTTTGACCGTAAAAATCATGAAATCTTTGGGCTTGGTGAAGGCAACCACAAAGGGCGCAGAGTTACCCCGGGACGTTCCACTAGACGCACTAGGCTTTTAGAGGGTTCTTTTTCTTTCCTGTCTTCTCTTCCCTATAAAGGGTTCAATCGTTTGACCAAGAAAGTGAGGCGAAATTTCTTCGCCGTCCAGACCATACCGCTCCGGCCATTTATCGGGAAAGTGGTAGGTCCCAAAAATCTTGTCGATCCACGGGAAATGGATGGCAAAGTTCTTATCGATGCCCTCTTTTTGAGAAGTATGGTGCCAATGATGATATCTGGGCATGACCAAAAACTTTTCGAGCCATTTGGCATTGGGACCGAAATTGCAATGAGTCCAGGTGGCATGAAGAGTGACAAAAATTAAATAAGCCAGGATGATGGATTGCGAAAATCCAAGCATGAGAGGAACGAGGATAAATCCGCGCACAAGCGTGTCGTCGACAAAGTGGGAGCGTGAGCCCGCGATCCAATCAAGCGCCTTGGAAGAATGGTGAACGGCATGAAAACGCCACAGAAAAGGCACTTTGTGCAAAGCCAGATGAATAAAATATTCAGCAACGTCGGCCACTACAACGGCCAAGAAAAATTGCAGTAGCCAAGGCATTCGGGCGATAAATTGTTGAAGAACCGGAATACCCAAATATTTGGTGGCCAGGGTAGCGGGCAATAAAACGAGAAAAGATAAAATTTGTATCGGGAGATGAGTGGACATGAAATAGACCACATCCAAAGTCCATTGGTTCCTGAATGTTCCTTGTTTTGGATATTGGGGCCAGAGTCTTTCGAGCGGCACGTAGATGAGAGCCATCAAAAACATATCAAGCAAGAACCAGTCCAGGCCGATTCCGAGCCCACCGCGCGGGCTCCCGTTGATTGGTAAGCTTGATCCGCCCAAAGCCGCTGCAGCGAGGGCAAGCAACATTCCACTGAATGCCAAAATCTTTTTCTTGCGCAGAATCGAAGAAATGACACCGAAGAGAATTGCGGCCACTATGAGGAATTGGATTAAAACGCGCATGGTGTGCATGGGATAATGTGGGCGCAGTTCGGGAGAGGTTAGTAGCTGGGGAAAATGCAGGCACAAGACCCCTCCGAACGCAAGAAGGCCAAAAAAGGCTGACAATATCCCACTCCACCAACCTGTTCCAAAGCCAGTAGACTCGGCATCGCCAAAGAATTCGTTGATTTTTTGCTCGATCACGATGTCTCTAGTCTAAGTCCTTTTAATGCTCGCCAAGTCTTGATATTTAGGCCAATGTTGCCCAGGATGACGTCCCGATTACGATTATAGGGATGGCATGAAAAGGCGAACAAGTCTGGGTTCGCCATCGGGTAACTCCTGATAATTGGCGCCCCCTGGCTTGCGTCTGGCGGGTTCATGAGGTGCAGGCATGGTGGTGTTGAAAGCTGGATAAAAGGAACCATGCTTACTGCAAGCGTTACTGCCGCTTCAACCTGTACCGAAGAATCGGGAGCGGATTGCCGCGCGCCTACAGCGCTCGCGGGTTTTTTGGCATTTCGCCCCAGCGCTGACGCGTGGGGTTAAAGTGTGGCACGGCTCCGGCGTTGAAAGAAGAGGGACGGCTCCGGCAAAACCATCCGGCGCACGAGAAAACGTGCTTGAAGGCCGCCTCTGCAAGAGAGCCCGCTGGAAGCCGGCGGTACAAAATTGAGGGCACGACATGTCGTGTCCGTCAACGGCCCGCCTCAGCCGTTCGCGTCGCTCAGGGTAAAAAAGGCGGGCCCTACAGACGCTTGGCGATTAGAGGGACGGGGGTCATGCCCCAACAAGAGTGGAAGATAGAACGAGTCAAGCGACCTTTGCGCTAATGGATTTGCTGATCTTTGGGCAATGCCTGGTTAATGTCTTTTAGGGTTTGGAAGCCGTCTTGAACGACGGTGGTTTTGATATTGTCTTTGGTCACGGCCACGGGTTTCAGCAGGATGGTGGGCACTTTTATCTTGCCGTTGCTGATCGTCCCGTACGCGTCTATCTTTTCGCCCTTGGCTAAGTGAACGGCTTCCTCCGCGGCTCGTGCCGCTTCTTTCACGATGGGCTTGTAAACTGTCATGGTCTGCGTGCCCTGGACGATGCAAATAATATTCGCCAAATCCGCGTCCTGTCCGGAAACGAGCACTTTGCCGGCAAGATTATGTTCGCGAAGTGCCTGAATCGCGCCCATAGCCAAGCCGTCATTGGAAGCGACAACCGCAGCGATGGTGCCCTTGGCGGAATCAATGGCCCCCAGCATGTGAAGGTAAGCTTCGGAAGCCAGCCAGTCCTTGGTATACCCATCGGCGACTATTCTGATGTCGCCGCGATCGACATAGGGCCACAGAACTTTCATTTGTTCGTCGTGGAGGGTTTTGGCGCCTTCGTCGTTGGGGGCACCTGCGATGAGAACATAGTTCCCTTTGGGGGCAAGCTTCACCAGAGATTCGGCTTGCATCCTGGCGATGGCAACGCGGTCAAAACTTACGTAAAGATCGACATCGCTGTTCGGGACCAGGCGATCGTAACTGATGACCTTCACATCCGCCGCCTTTGCGGCATCCACGATTTGGGCGGCCATTTTGGGATCGTGGGGAAATAAAACGAGGACTTTGATGCCGGTCTTAATCATATCTTTCACTTGCTGGAGCTGAAGCTCGTCGTCACCGTTGGCGTCGGCGGAGATCATCACGGCCCCTAGCTGTTTAGCCCGCGTCTCAAAGGAATCGCGATCTATCTGCCAACGCTCTCCTTTCATGGACTCGAAGGAAAAGCCTATTTTCAGGTTGTTGCTGTCTTGCGCCTGCAGAAGGTGTTCGTTGAGGAATAGAACGAATATGGCGAAGAGCACTCTGCTTAGGGATTTCGTCAAAATAACTCCTCCAAATTGGTGCCGACGATAGCATGCTTCGCAGAAGGCCAACAAGGCGTAAGGCAAAGTCGTGAGACTTATCGTGGACGCAGGTGGCGGATAGAAGTGGAAGAGCTGATTCACGAGCCGGCTCCAGAGTAGTTCCCCGGTCTTCTTGTTTTTCTCGGCTAATGAAGTGATTTAACGGTACGGGGTCTTGCGGCGGGCATTAGCGGAGGGGGCTTAGGATTTGTCCAAAATGGGTATTTGGATACCGTTCGAGGGCGGAAAATGGCCGTTCGACCAGGATTTAAGGCGTTTGGAGTCAATGCGTTGACGGGGCACGCGGGCGGGTGGTAAGTTGGGAAGGTTAGTTGCAAGGGCAGTTTGATGTGATGGTGTGTTGAACCGAAGTGGGGCGTCCGTTGAGACGACCGCCTCCTACAGGCGGACGTCGGGCTGTGAAAAGCACGGCCCTGCCTGCGGCAAGCAGGCTCAGCATAATGACAGGCTCCCCGAAAAATCGTTGGTCCATATAGAAATGCAAGACGCGTATTTGAACGAAGTGACATGGGCGGGACACGCGGGGAGTTTACCGTTTGCCGTTAACCGTTTACAGTTTGCCGTCAGAAAAGAGTGTCGGATAGGTTTTGTGCGCAGCGAGGGACGCGCTTAGCAGCAGAAAGCGCGGCCACAACAAGACGAATGAAGTGTTATTCGTCGGATTAGGAATGGCGCAACATGCTGCGCCCCTACAACGGATTTAGAGGAATTGGGAAAAGGAGAGAATCTTGAGCGAAGCCTTACGGAATTTTTTGTTTACGTCGGAGTCTGTCACGGAAGGGCATCCGGACAAAATTGCGGACCAGATTTCTGACGCGGTGCTGGATGAAGTGATGCGGCAAGACCCGCAGGGGCGGGTGGCGTGCGAGACGCTGGTCACGACAGGGCTGGCGGTGGTCTCGGGAGAGATCACGACTTCCGCGAACGTGAATTATGACGAGCTGGTGCGCGAGACGATTCGCGGAGTGGGCTACGATCGCGCGAAGTTTGGATACGACGCCGACACGTGCGCGGTCATGTGCACGGTGAAGCGGCAGTCGCCGGACATCGCCATGGGCGTGGATACCGGCGGCGCGGGCGATCAGGGGCTGATGTTTGGCTTCGCTTGCGACGAAACCGAAGAGTTGATGCCCATGCCGATTCAATTGGCCCACCGCTTGACGCAACGCCTCTCGGAAGTTCGCAAAGCCAGGATTGTTGATTTCCTCCGGCCTGATGGAAAATCCCAAGTTACTATCGATTATCGCAACGGACGCCCGGCGCGCGTGGATTGCGTGGTGATTTCGACGCAGCACTCCGACAAGGTGTCGAATGCGGACTTGCGCGCGGCGGTGATGGAGCACGTGATTCGGCCGATCGTGCCCGCGCGGATGCTGGACGCACATACGAAATATCACATCAACCCGACCGGGCGCTTTGTGATTGGCGGGCCGATGGGCGACGCGGGTCTGACGGGGCGGAAAATTATTGTGGATACGTACGGCGGGTACAGCCGGCACGGAGGCGGTGCGTTTTCGGGCAAGGATCCGTCAAAGGTGGACCGCTCGGCATGCTACATGGCGCGGTACATCGCGAAGAATGTCGTGGCCGCAGGATTGGCGAGCAAGGCGGAAGTGCAGTTGGCGTATGCAATTGGGGTGGCCGAGCCGGTGTCGGTGATGGCGGAGACTTTTGGGACGGCGACGATTCCGGAAGAGAAGATCACGGAACTGATTCGCGAGAACTTCAAGCTGACGCCGAGGGGTATCATCGAGACGCTGGATTTGCGGCGGCCGATTTACAAGGCGACGGCGGCATATGGGCACTTCGGACGAAGCGGGCCCGGGTTCACCTGGGAACGCACGGACCGCGCGGACGCTCTGCGGAAGGCGGCGGGGTTGAATACGGCTGTCGCTGCGGAAGTGGCGGCGCGACGGTAGAGAAGAAGTTTGCCGTTGACCGTTGCCGTAAAAAGGACTGAGCGACAAGTGGATGGACGCAGCGACGGTCAAGAGTTCAAGGTTCAAGAGTCGAAAGAAGAGAAAGAATTCCAGAAGGTTTGCCGTGGGTCGTTCACGCTGTGCTGTAAGAGAAGAATTGGAGAGTTTAACGTCGTCAGAGGCAGACCGTAAGCGGTTCTTCAGCAGGCTGCACGGAACAGACTCGAGTTGTGCCTCAAGGAATTTCGAGATTCAAACTTAGGAGCAGGAACTTGGCTATCGCGGAATTGAAAAAAGGTGATGTGAAAGACATAGGACTGGCGGATGCAGGCAAGAGGAAAATCGAGTGGGCGGCGCAGCAGATGCCGGTGCTCGAGATTATTCGAAAGAGATTCGCAAAAGAACAGCCGCTGAAAGGTTTACGCGTGTCGGCGTGCTTGCACGTGACGAGCGAGACGGCGAACTTGATGATTGCGCTGCGCGATGGCGGCGCCGAGGCGGTGTTGTGTGCGTCGAATCCGCTCTCGACGCAGGATGAAGTGGCGGCTTCGTTGAACCGGGACTTCAATATTCCGACGTACGCGATCAAGGGCGAGGACAACGAGACGTATTATTCGCACCTGAGCGCGGCGCTGGAGCATAAGCCACAATTCACCATGGACGACGGCGCGGACTTGGTGACGATGCTGTTGACGAAGCGCACGGACCTGGTGCCGAACGTGATTGCGGGAACCGAAGAGACCACGACCGGCGTGATTCGGCTGCGCGCGATGGCCAAGGATGGCACGCTGAAGTATCCCATCGTCGCGGTGAATGACGCGATGACGAAGCACTTCTTCGACAACCGCTATGGGACGGGGCAGTCGACGCTGGACGGCGTGATTCGCGCAACGAATGTGTTGTTGGCAGGTCAGAAAGTGGTGATTGCGGGCTACGGCTGGTGCGGGCGCGGCGTGGCGATGCGCGCGAAGGGCCTCGGCGCGGACGTGATTGTGACGGAAATCGATCCGGTGAAGGGCATCGAGGCGGTGATGGACGGCTTCCGCGTGATGCCGATGGCCGACGCGCTGAAGGAAGGCGACGTCTTTATCACTGTGACGGGGAACAAGAGCGTGATTCGGCATGAGCACTTCGAGAAGATGAAGGGCGGAGCGATTATTTGCAATTCCGGACACTTCAATGTGGAGATTGATATTCCGGCGCTGGAGAAACTGTCGACGGGGAAGCGCGAAGTGCGGCCGCTGGTGGATGAGTACCAATTCAAAGATGGGCGAAAGATTTATTTGATTGGAGAAGGGCGGCTGGTGAATCTGGCCACGGCGGAGGGGCATCCGGCGGCTGTGATGGACATGAGCTTCGCGAATCAGGCGCTTTCAGCGGAGTATTTGCGCGCGAATGCGAAGAGTTTGAAGCCGCAGGTGTATGTGGTGCCGGAGCATCTGGACAAGGAAATTGCGCGACTGAAGCTCGAATCGATGGGGCATCGCTTGGATAAGTTGACACCGGAGCAGGAACACTACCTCGCTTCGTGGCAGGAGGGAACGTAAGACTGCGGCGGGCTAAGATCGTTTTCAAATCGTGATATCTTCTTAGGGGCGTTCGTTGCTGCGGGCGCCCCTAAATTTTTTGGCGAGTCTATCCTCTTAAAAAGCTCATGTGGGATGTCTGCACCAACGCGTTGGATACGGCGAAATTGCGCGGCGCTTCGTACGGCGACGTGCGCGCGATGCATTTGCGGCAGCGCGACCTGACTACGAAGAATGGGCAGGTTGGCACGCTGGCGCAGAGCGAATCAATCGGCATTGGGATTCGCGTACTGGCAAATGGCGCGTGGGGATTTGCATCCACGGACCGATTGACGAGCGAAGGCGTGGCGGCTTGCGCGGCGCAAGCGGTTTCGATTGCGAAGGCTTCGGCATTGGCGAAGCGCAGCAACGTGGTGATGGCATCGGAGAAGGCTTACGTCGATAGCTGGCAGAGCCCCTTCCGAAAAGATCCCTTTGAGATTCCACTGGAGACGCAACTTGCGCTCTTGCTTGCCGCCGATGGGGAAATGGGCAAGGTGAAGGGCGTCACGTTGACAGAAACGAACATGCAGTTTCGAAAGATTGATTCGTGGTTTGCCTCGAGCATCGGTTCGCGCATTCATCAGCGCAAAGTGATTTCGGGGTGCGGAATTGGGGCAACGTCGTTCCAAGGCGGGGAAATTCAGAAGCGTTCGTACCCGAATAGTTTTGGCGGGCAGCATGCACTCAAAGGATACGAATTGGTTGAAGCGCTGGAGCTGATGAAGCATGCGCCTGTGATTGCGGAAGAAGCAGCAGCCCTGCACGCGGCGGCGCAATGTCCGGAAAAATTCGGCACGTTGATTCTTGCGGGGAATCAGCTTGGATTACAGATTCACGAATCCGTTGGGCATCCCATTGAACTGGATCGCGTGCTTGGCCAGGAAGCGAATTTTGCGGGAACGAGTTTTCTGACGCTGGACCAGTTAAACAACCTGAAGTACGCGTCGAGCATTGTGAATGTGGTGGCGGATGCGCGCTTGGATCACGGGCCTGGGCTCGGCACGTTTGCTTACGACGACGAGGGTGTTCCAGCGCAATGCACCGACATTATCAAAGACGGAAAATTTCGAGGGTATTTGTCGAATCGTGAAACGGCGCATCTCATCGGCCTCGATCGTTCGTCGGGAACAATGCGCACGGAAAGCTGGAACCGCCTGCCGATTATTCGCATGACGAATGTGAGCCTGCTTCCCGGCACGTGGGACTACGACGATTTGATCGCCGAGACGCCGGATGGGATTTTGATGGACACGAACCGGTCATGGTCGATTGACGACCGGCGATACCAGTTCCAGTTTTCGACAGAAATCGGCTGGGAGATCAAGGGCGGCAAAAAAGTGGGCATGCTGAAGAATCCGAGTTACAGCGGCATCACTACGGAGTTCTGGAATTCCTGCGACGCGATTTGCAAGTTCGACCACTGGACGCTGTGGGGCACCCCGAACTGCGGCAAAGGTCAGCCGATGCAGACGATGGGCACGGGACACGGCGCGGCTCCGGCGCGATTTCGCAACGTGAGGATTGGAACGGCTTTCTCAAAACAATGACCATCGCACCCAGCGCGAAGAAAAAATCGGCAGGAAAAACTGAGCGCGTAGAACTTCTGTCTCCGCGCGAGTTGCGAGGCATTATTGAGACCGTGTTGCGGCTGGCGAAGTCCACGGGCGCCATAGAAACCGAAGTCCACGTGGATGAAGTTGCGGATGCGTTGACTCGCTTTGCGAACAATGGCATTCACCAGAATGTTTTTGAGCACGCGGTGACTGTTTCGATTCGAACGGCGACAAGCGGCCGCACGGCGCGGGCGACGACGAATCGGCTGGATGAAGATTCTCTTCGCGCAACGATTGAGGCGTCACTCTCGCTGGCGCACAGCCAGCCGAGAGATCCGCGGCTGCTGCCGATGCCGGGGAAGCAGCGCTATCGCAATGTGAATAGGTTCATCAAGGCGACGGCTGCGTTGACTCCGGAGGATCGCGCGCGGGCGGTGCGTCTTGCGTGCGATCTCGCGGCCAAAAAAGGCCAGATAGCAGCGGGGATTTTCTCCAGCGGGATGAACCAAACCGCCGGCGGCAATTCGCGCGGTTTGTTTGCGACTTACAGCGAAACGCACTCGCAATTCTCAATAACGATGCAGGAAGACCCCGCTGCGAGCTGGGCTAAGGCAGATTCCGCGGACGTGCGCGAAATTCATCCGCAGAAACTCGCAGAGCGTGCCAGTCAGAAAGCGCATATCGCGGTCAAAACGAAGGAGCTGGCGCCCGGCCGCTACACCGTAATTTTGGAGTCGGCGGCGGTGCTCGACCTGGTAGGATTCCTCTTTTACGACTTCGCAGCCACCGCCGTGCAGGACAAGCGCTCCTGCCTGAATGACCGCCTAGGGAAGCAGCTTTTTGGCAAGAACATCAGCATCGTGGATGACGTATTTCATCCGCTGCAAAAGGGAGTGCCGTTCGATGGAGAGGGGATGCCGAGGCAGAAGGTGCTGCTGGTGGACAGCGGTGTTCCCAAGAACTTAGTTTATTCGCGAGCGTCGGCCAAGGCGGCGCGCCGAAAACCAACAGGTCACGGGTTCGCGTTGCCCAACGAATACGGGGAAGCGCCGATGAATCTGGTGTTCAGCGGCGGGGATTCTTCGGTTGAAAAAATGGTGGCTTCCACGGACCGCGGACTATTGGTAACGCGGCTGTGGTACATCCGGGAGGTGGACCCCTACGAAAAGGTAATGACGGGGATGACCCGCGATGGCCTGTTTCTTGTTGAAAATGGGAGGGTTACGGGCGCGGTAAAGAATTTCCGGTTTAATCAATCCTTGATCGAAATGCTGAAGCATGTCGAGCAGATGAGTCCTGCCGCCCGCACGACGGGAGAAGAGTCGTTTGAAATGGTGGTTCCAGCAATGAAAGTTCGCGACTTCCATTTCTCTGAAGTCACAAAGTTTTAACAAAGTCGCCCTGCCTCTCTCGATTTAGGCCCCTATCAAGAAATCAATTCAGCGAATCGAAATTCTGCGTTGTACTTCCAACGCCTCCCCATTCGATAAAGGAGCATGGGGCACGGTCGAGGCCAGACTGACGTTCTGAACGAGCGCACCGGACCCGTGCGGAAGCGGCATCCGAATTGGAGCCACCCTGACCACGATGCCTGCGGTACCGGCTTTGTGACCCGCCTTGGGGGCGCGCCGAGCTACGAAATCATCCAAATTTCATTGGCGGCTTTGGAGCGGCTGACGCACCGCGGCGGAGTGGACGCGGATGGCGCGAGTGGTGATGGCGCGGGATTGCTGACTTCGCTCCCGCAGAAATTTTTTCGCGAGCGCGCGAAGGAACTGAAGATCGAGCTGCCGGAATATTTTGGAGTGGGATTTGCATTTCTTCCGGCATCTGCGGATGTGGAATTCCGCGCCGCGATTGACATTGCGGCGGACAGCGAACAGTTGCGAGTAACCGGCTGGCGGCGCGTTCCGGTGAATGTGCATGCGCTGGGGCGCAAGGCCCTCGAAACGATGCCGGAGATATGGCAATTCTTTGTCGAGCCTTTGCAAACGCCAAGAAGTGCGGAGGAATTCGAGAAGCGCCTCTGGCTTTTGAGGAAGCGCGCCGAATCACTGTTACCCGAGCGCTGTTACTTCTGTTCGCTTTCGTCGCAGACTGTTGTTTACAAAGGTCTACTCACGCCGTGGCAATTCCCACAATTTTACGATGATTTGCGCGATCCATCATTCGCGGTGACGTTCGCGGTCTTTCATCAGCGCTATTCGACGAACACGCAGCCGTCGTGGCATCTAGCCCAGCCTTTTCGGTACGTGGCGCACAACGGCGAGATTAATACCATTGTGTCGAACCGGCGCTGGCTTCGCGCCAAAGAACGGGAAATTCAAGAGCGGCTCAAGGTTGGGCCGTGGTTCTCGATTTTGGAAGATAACGTCAGCGACTCCGCGAGTTTTGACAACGGTTTTGAGTTGCGGCTGCTGGACGGGCTTTCTTCGGAGGAAGCACTGTTGGCGATGATGCCGCCGGCGTATGAAAAAGATCCGCTGCTCTCGCGGGATGTCCGCAACGCCCTCAGCGCTCTATCGCAGCACACGGAGCCGTGGGATGGGCCCGCGGCGATGGTCTTCTCCGATGGCGAGTGGGTCGGTGCAAAGCTCGACCGCAACGGTCTGCGGCCGCTTCGCTATACCTTGACACACGACGGATTCCTGATCCTGGGATCGGAGACTGGGCTTGTGGATTTGGAAGAATCGAGCATCGCGGAGCGGCAACGGCTTGGTCCAGGCGAAATGGTTCTCGCGAATCCGGTGGCAGGGCAATTCTTGCGCTGGCGCGACGTCCTGAAGAGGACGGCAGCGAAGCAGGCGCATAACGCACTTGCGCAGCGCCAGGTCGCGGAGAGTTTCCATTCCCGCCCGACGCTTCCGAGCGATGCCAAGCGTGTTGCCGGCGCGGCGGGCTGGACCGAAGATCAATTCAAGATTCTTTTCTCCGCGCTGCTTCGCGGCAAAGAAGCGGATTGGAGCATGGGAGACGACGCGCCTCCGGCGTTTCTCTCCGCGCTCCCCAGAACTCTGTGGGATTACTGCAAGCAACGGTTCGCGCAGGTGACAAACCCTCCGATTGACCCGCTGCGCGAAACGCACGTGATGTCGCTCGAAGTCCATCTGAAAGATGGCGTAACTTTGCCAAGTCCTTTGATGACGCCCGCGCAACTCGCAGAGCTGCGCGAAATTCTTGGGTCCGGGCACCGCATTGATTTTACGTTCCCTGCCGCCGCGGGAGTCCCGGGGGCGCGCTGCAGTTTTGCTCAGCTGTCCACTACCCCTCTGAGTAGCAGCGATCCCCCGAGACTCCTCCTCCTCTCTGATCGCGCGATTTCTGCGGAGCGCGCGCCACTTCCCGCGCTGCTGGCAACGGCGGCGGTGTGGAAGGCCATGGTCCGGAAGGGCTTGTGGGATGTGCCGCTGATTGTCGAATCCGCGCAAGTGTTTGACACGCATCACGTCGCGTTGCTTGTAGCGGCAGGCGCAAGCGCCGTCGTGCCGTATCTTGCCGACGAGTTTGCGGAATCACTGGAGCCTGGCGGAGCAGAAAAGGCGCGTTCGGCCATCGTTGCGGGCTTGCGGAAGGTGCTGGCGCGCATGGGAGTTTCGACGATTGCCAGCTATCGCAACAGCCATTTGTTCGACGTTGTTGGTCTTTCGCAAGAAGTGTGCGACCAGCTTTTTGAGGACGCTTCGGATTATCCCGGGCAAAAATCTTTGGATGATTTGCTCAGCGACTATTTGAAAATGCACAAGGCGGCGTTCTCGGACGAAGACCACGAGTTGGCGGACGCAGGACTTTACCGGTTCCGAAAGGGCGCCGAGTTGCACGCCACTTCTCCGGAGGTCGTTCGCAGGTTGCATGCTTTTGTGAAGGCGCCGAGCGCCAAGCAATATTCGGTTTTTGAAGAGTTGGCGGATACGCAAGGCACGATTTTCTTGCGCGACCTGCTGGACACGGTTCCGGAGACGACCGTTCCGCTCGAGGAAGTCGAGCCCGTCGAAGCGATTGTGAAACGATTCAGCACGCAGGCCATGTCGCTCGGTTCACTGAGCCCGGAAGCGCACCGGACGCTCGCGCTGGCGATGAACGAGTTGGGCGGCCGCAGCAATACGGGCGAGGGCGGTGAAGATCCTGACACGTATCGTTACGAACCGGCTGCGGCGAACAAGATCAAGCAAGTGGCTTCTGCACGATTCGGTGTGACGACGGATTACCTGGTGCATGCCGAGGAACTTGAAATCAAGATGGCGCAAGGGTCGAAGCCCGGGGAAGGCGGGCAGTTGCCGGCGAAGAAAGTCAGCGAATACATTGCACGCATCCGGCACGCGACTCCTGGAACGCCGCTGATTTCACCGCCGCCGCATCACGACATTTATAGCATCGAAGACTTGGCGCAGTTGATTCACGATTTGCGCGCGGTGAATCCACGGGCGCGCATCGGCGTGAAGCTCGTTTCCGGCGCCGGCGTTGGCATTATTGCGGCGGGCGTAGCAAAGGCGGGCGCGGACGTCATCACCATCAGCGGGCACAACGGCGGCACAGGATCTTCGCCGCTGACTTCCATCAAGAACACGGGCCTCCCTTGGGAAATCGGATTGCGCGAAGCACATGACACATTGGTTCGCGCGGGCCTCCGTTCACGCCTCTCTCTCCGCGTGGACGGAGGCCTGAAATTCGCGCGCGACATCGTGCTGGCAGCGATTCTCGGGGCGGACGAATTTGGATTTGGCACGGCGTCGCTTCTTGCGATCGGCTGCGTGATGGCGCGGCAGTGCCATTTGAACACTTGCCCCGTTGGCATTGCAACGCAAGATGAAAAGTTTCGCGCGCGATTCCAAGGCAAGCCGGAAATGGTTATTGCCTACTTCCGCGCGTTAGCGGAAGAAGTGCGCCATCGGCTGGCGCAACTTGGTGTGCGGTCTCTTCGGGAGCTTACTGGGTGGTACGACAGGCTCGGGGCGCGGTCGTCGGGCATGGATCCGTTCCTGGTGGTGCCGATTTCGCCGTCTAACCGCGTTGATCCGCAGCAAGAGCCAGGGCTGCACGTGACGGCGCTGGAAGATTCGATTCATTTCGATGCGACCCCGGCAATGCAGAGTGTGCCACGAGCGATTCAGAACTCGGACCGCAGCGTAGGCGCAGGACTGAGTGGAGAATTGATGCGGCGCAAGAAAAACGGCCGGGTGGCCGACGCCGCAATCAGCAAGGAATTTCGCGGAACCGCGGGACAAAGCTTTGGGGCGTTTTTGGCTGAAGGAGTGGCGGTCAAGCTCAATGGCGAAGCCAACGATTACGTTGGGAAAGGATTGTCCGGCGGAACGATTGCCATCAGCGCGGGACTGGCGGCTTCGCGGCGCGGCGATGTGCTCGCGGGGAACACCGTGCTTTATGGCGCAACTTCAGGCCAACTCTTTATCGCGGGACGAGCGGGAGAGCGCTTTGCCGTTCGCAACAGCGGCGCGCTCGCTGTCGTGGAAGGCGTTGGCCAGCACGGATGCGAATACATGACGGGGGGCGTAGCCATCATTCTTGGGCCGGTCGGATTAAATTTTGGCTCTGGAATGACGGGCGGCCTCGCCTACGCGTTGCGCGGCGAAGCTAGCGCCATGCTGCACGGGGAGTTTGTAATTCTTTCGGAAATCGATCCGCAGGAAGAAGAGTGGCTGCGGCAGGCGCTCGAAGAGCATGTTCATCATACGCGCAGCCCGCGCGCCTCGCGCATTCTGGCGCGCCGCGGAGCGCTGCCGCTGACGCGCGTTCAGCCAGTACATTTTCAGGGTTCCGTGGAAGCGACCTGGAAACCCGTTCTTGCGCAGTTTCAGCAGCGCCAACTGTTCTTCCCAGCGCCGCTGGCTGCGCCAATTTCGCGGACGGCAGTGCCAGCCTGAGAGGAGAGGATAATACTTACGGCCGGAAAAGAAGGTTTCGTTATAATCTTCTCTGGCATACACACTATGGACTTCGATCAACTCTCGACCTTCGTCTACGTTGCCAAGCTGAAGAGTTTTTCGCGCGCGGGGCAAAAAGTGTTCCGCTCGCAATCCGCGGTGAGCGCGCAAATCCGCCAGTTGGAACAGGCTTACAAAGCCAAACTGCTCGACCGCTCCGCGAAGTCCGTAGAGTTGACGCCGGCCGGGGAAGTGCTTTTCGAATACGCCGAAAAGCTTCTGCGGCTGCGCGATGAGTCGGTTCAAGTGGTTGCCGATCGCGGAAACGTCGTACAAGGCCCTGTGGTGTTTGGAGCCAACGAAGCGACGTGCCTGTACTTGTTGCCGGACATTTTCGCGGAGTTCCAGCAGAAGCACCCGCTCGTGCACATCAGCATTTACCGCAACTTCAGCCATAAAATTTTGCAGCGCGTGGAAGACGGGTCGGTCGATGTGGGCATCGTTACGATGCCGGTGAAGTCTCCCAACCTAAGAGTGCACAGCATTTACAAGGACCGTTTGCGGTTCATGGTGAGCACGCGAAATCCGCTGGCGCATCGCTCGAAGATTACGCTGGAGGAAGTGGCGGGCCAGCCGCTGATTTTTCCGCGCACTGGCTACACGCGGCAGGTGCTCGACAAGCTTTTCCGGCCGTACCGCTCGCGCATTCACGTCGCGATGGAACTGCCGAGCGTGGGCATGATCAAGCGGTTTGTGCAGGCCGATGCCGGAGTGTCATTCATCAGCGAGAGCTTTGCGAGAGATTACGTGAAGGCCGGCGAAGTGAAGCTGCTGAACGTCGAAGGCGTGGACCTGTGGCGCGAGCTCGGGCTGATTTACCGGCGCGACCGCAGCCTGCCGCGCGCGGCGCAGGCGTTGATCGGGCTGATTCGGGAACGGAAACCTTCCGAGCCGAGCATGGCAGCGGCCAGCTAGCGCTCCCAGAAACGGCCCGGCGTCCGGCCAGGGCCACAGAAATTCCCCGAGCACAGAGCTATAGAGTCATCCAAGTTACAACTAGGGTCAGAATTGGGCTAGTGCACGGTGAAGTCGAGGCTGGCGATCGAGCGGGCGATGACGTTTTCCTGGATTTGGATCAGGTCGCTGTCGGCGTAGGTCATGGCCAGCACCGTGAGAATGTCTTTGCCACGAGCAATGACCACGAGCCTTCCTGACCAGTCATGCTCGTCGGCTTTTCCGCGGTACTGGAAATCAATGGCCGGCATCCCGCCCACAACCGTTTTCTTCTGCGAGACTCGCTGATAGTTCGCGTACACTTCGTGGAGGCGTTTCTCCACGGCAGAAGCAGCGACATCCAAGGGTTCCTTGGTTTTTTCTTCGCCGACGACGAGCAGAGTAGATTCGTTGCTTGTGCCCATGGCCACGATCGCATTGGGCAAAGCGTTGCGAGCTTCTTCAATGAGGTTCCAGCTTGGGGCCTTGTACATTCGAAAGCCGTGTGTGTAGTTCGTGTAGAGATTTCCGGTGACCTCTTCGCGGTTAACGGGGATTTCAGGCTCTTTTGGTGAAGCAGGAGCCGCGGCCGGGACATTTGTTGCGGACGCATTGGCAGGAGCCGGAGTTTTCGTGGCTGTGCTTGCGGCACTCGGCGATGGCGTGACGGTCTTTATGCTGGCATTGGCGGGCGACGCGCTGGAGCTACCGTTGGAAGCGGTCGCCACGGCCGGCTCGGCTTGAGGCTGAGCATCGTTGGCGGGCTTGGAGGGATGCTGAGCATCTTTTTTTGCGGAGTCTGGCGCTGATTTGGCGGCTGGAGTCGTCGGAATAATCGCTGTGATTTTGTCCTTCTCGATAAGTTCATAGCCATAGTCAGTCTTGACTTTGAACATGCCGTCTTCGTACGCGACAATGACGCCGTTGAGTTTTCTCCCATCCTTCAGCCGAATTTCATCGGCGCGCGCTGAATAAGCCAACGAGGACAGCACCACCGCTGCCGTTGCAGGGAAAAGGGAACCCCACTTCGCAGGCACACGCATATAGAAAGTATCCCGCCGCAAAGCAGGCCCTGCAACGGCTAGGCGCCGGGCGGTGTCCGACGTGCTACCTCCGTCAGCAGCCCGCGGATGCGACCGACCAGGCGGTCGAGGTCCTGGAGGGCGGCGCTGAGGCGGGCGCGCAACGGTTCGGGGAGTGGCGCGTGAGTTTGCTGAAGCGCCAGCGCCTCGGCGACGATGCGTATCTGCTTGCGGCTTAAGGGGTTAAGCCGTTCCCAGAGGCGGCGCTTGCTGCTGCGGTTTCGCCCGAGCCATTCTTCGCCGCTTCCGGCTGGGCGGCCAGCTTCCGGTTCGGTAACCGGGGTGGTTTTTGGTTTTGTTCGAATCATAAAGTACACCATGGCTCCGTTTAGTTGCGCTATTTCTGCTATTTGCGCAATGCTTCCAGTTTTTCGCCGTTGATCTGGCCATCTGGCTCGACACGGCCGGTTATGCGCATCGTGCGTGTCTCATAGACCAAGCCGCCGTAACGGTCGTAAACGTCAGGGAAGAGCACGACCTCATAGACGCCGAGCTGGTCCTCAAGCGTGACGAACATCATGTTGCGGTAGTTTTTCGTGCAAACGTGGCGGTGGGTGATCGCCCAACCGCGCAGAGTGACACGCTTGCCGAGCAGTCCGGGCAATTCGTCGCTGCAGGTTTCGCCGTTGCGGGGAAGAAAATCGAGCGGATGGCCGCTGACGCAGACTTCGAGAATTTCGCGCTCGTAGCGGAGTTTTTGCTCGAGCGTGTATTCCGGCATTTGCATTTCGGCCAGAGCCGAGGCGACGGGATCCGGAGCGTTGGTTTCAGCAAACAACGTTTCTGTTTTTTTAGGGAGCGCCATTCCACCAGAGCGAGTGGTGTTTGGGTTCGCGCCTTTGCCGGAGGCTTGCAGGAGATTCCACTGCCAGAGCATTTCGGGGCGCGTCATTTTGTGCGTTTCGTTGCCTGATGCGCTGCTCATTTCGTCAAATGCTCCGCATTTGATGAGGGATTCGATTTCATCGCGTTCAACGGGAACGCGGCGTAGGAAATCTTCAAGAGAGAAGAACGGTCCGCGTTCTTCCCGCGCGCGCAGAATCGCGGTGATGGTTTCGATGCGTAGGCCTTTGATTTGCATCAGGCCAACGCGAAGCGCGCACTGGCCGTTGTCGGCGGTTTCGGCGGTGTACTCCATTCGTGAATGACTTACTGACGGCAGGCGCACCGCGATGCCCCAGCGCTTGGCTTCTTCGACGTAGGCGGAGACGTGATAGAAGCCCGCGCCGGCGCTGCACCTGGCGGCAAGAAATTCCGCAGGATGGTGCGTCTTCAGGTAGGCCATGCGGTAGGCAACATCGGCGTAAGTGGCCGCGTGGGCTTTGCAGAAGCCGAAGCCGGCGAATTTTTCGACCATCTGCCAGGATTCTTCGCGCTGGCGCTTCGTGAGGCCCATCATTCCCGCAGCTTGGTCAAATTTTCCGCGCAGGCGATCGTAATCAGCCTGACCGGAATACTTGACGGAAGTTCGCCGCACCAGATCGGCTTCTGCCAGCGACAGTTTGCCGACCACTTGCGCAATTTGCATGACCTGCTCCTGATAAATGCAGACGCCGCGTGTGTCGCGCAGGATAGGTTCGAGCGAATCGTGCGGGTAAACGAGTTTCTCTTTGCCGCGAAGGCGCTTGACGAACAATTCTTTTGAGCCGTATTCGGCGGCGCCGGGGCGGATGATCGCGAGAGCGATGGCCATTTCTTCGAGCGTTCGCGCGTTCATCATGCGGAGCATACCGCGCATGGCCGGGGATTCGATCTGGAACACGCCCATCGTGCGGCCGGCGGCGATGATGTCGCAAGTCGCGGGATCGTTTTCGGGGATAGCATCGAAATGGAGTTCGCGCGGTTTGGGGCAGGGGGTCATGCCGTCGGGAGCGACGCTCGATGATTCAAAGGTGGGCGCGGCAATGGGCGCGGCATTCCCTCGCTCCCGCTCGGGATAAAGCTGCGCCCCTACAGGTTGAAGGGCGCGCTCGAGGTTGTCGAGCGCGAGCGACATGGTGGTGAAGCCGCGCTGGCCGAGCAGGTCCATCTTGATGAGGCCGAGGTCTTCGACGGCGTTCATGTCGTATTGCGTGACAACGATGCCTTTGGTGGCGCGTTCGAGGGGCGTCAGGCGCGTCAACGGCCGCGCGGAAATGACCGTGCCGCAAGGATGGATTCCCATGTGGCGGGGCGCGCCGTCGAGGCGCAACGCCACTTGCAGAACAGTTTTCCAGGGTTCGTCGTCTATGGGCAGGTCACGGCATTCCGGCAGGTTGCGAATAGCCTGCAAAATTTCGCGCACGGGACGGTGCGGCAGGCGCTTGGTGAAGCGATCGACTTCACCCGGAGGCACGCCGAAAACTTTTGCCACTTCGCGCACTGCCAAGCGCGCGTGCATGGTGATGAAGCTGCCGATCATCGCGACGTGCTCGGCGCCCCAGTGTTCGTAGACGTAGTCGAGCAGCTCATCGCGGCGCGCGCCGCAAATGTCGATGTCGATGTCCGGGCAATCGCCGCGCTGCTCGTTCAGGAATCGCTCGAAGTAGAGGCCCCAGCGCAGCGGGCAGACGCGCGAAATGCCGAGAGCATAAGTAACCATGGAGCTGGCGGCCGAGCCGCGCGCGATCGCGGGAATGCCGCGGCGGCGGGCTTCTTCAACGATGTCGTAAACCAACAAAAAATACGGAGCGAGATGCCAGTGCTCGATGACTTCGAGTTCGTGCGTAAGGCGCGAGAGCACTTCTGGGCGCAGCGCTTTGTAAAGTTTGCGCGCGCCGTCGAAGCTGAGCTTCCACAAATAGGAAGACGGGGATTCGCCTTCGGGAACGGAACATTCGGGGAGAATCAGTTTTCCGAGTTCGAGTTTCAGGTTGCAGCGCTCGGCGATTTCCAGCGTTGCTGAGAGCCATTCAGGGTGATCGGGAAAGCATTTTTGCATTTCCGCCGCGGGTTTGAACCAGGCTTCGCCGGTGGTGATTTCGGGCGGCGCGACGGTGGTCAGCAATCCGCCGGTGCGAATGGCGTTTACGGCGCGGTGATGGAGATGCTCCTCGGGCTTGAGGAAGTGGACGTTGTTGGTGGCCACGAGCGGGAAGCCGACTTCGCGGCCAAGGCGCTCGGCTTCGCGCAGCGTGCGGCCACCGCCGGGTGAGAGGTGTTGAACTTCGATGTAGAGGCGGTCGTTGAAGATTTCTTTTAATTGCGAGAAGTGATTGGTGACTAGTGACTGGTGACTAGCGACTCGTGATTCATGACTCGTGCCCCTCCGAAGCTCGGGGCAAGCTGGTGACTGAAGGGGGGCACGATGTATCGTGTCCCTACGGTTGCTCGCATCATTCGCTTGCGCAGGCAACGGACACAGCGCGATGACACCGTGGCTGTGCTCGGCCAATTCCTGCAAGGTCACGGGGCGACCGTCGGTTTTCGTGGCAGCGGCGCTTTGTTCCACGGCATCGGAGCCCGGCTGGCGTCTGCCCGTCAACGAAGCAGGGGCGGGCAGGCTAGCCAGCTTCGTTGTGCCCAGATGCCGCAGCGTGGTGAGCTGGCAAAGATTGCTGTAGCCCTCCATGTCCATGGCCAGCAGCACGATTGGCACACTCTTAAAACTGTCATTTCGAGCGGAGGGCCAATGGTTATCGGCTCGCAGTCGAGGAATCTCTCTTTCTGCCCCCGCGAATGCCACGTCCAGCGCTACGCCGATAATCGGTTTAATCCCTTTATCCTTCGCTTTCGTGTAAAACGACACCACAGCATGCATGCTATTGGCGTCCGTCAGCGCCACGGCGGGCATTTTCTGCTCGACCGCCGCAGCGATGATTTCTTCCGGCGCTGCGATGCCTCGCAGGAACGAATAGTGGCTGTGACAGTGCAAATGAACGAACATGGAAGCCCCGGCCCGGAAGGGAAGAGGCACCCGTTTTCGTGGACATGCCTCTTACTCGGAATCTAGTAGGGGACAGGAAAGGCAACTTCAACTACTGCAACGCCAAAACCGTGACTCCCTAAGCCAAAAGCACTTTAGCTCTGGTCTTTTTTGAGACCCGAACGCCTTCTATCTACTCACTCCTTCACCGCGACAGGCAGGGCGTGGAGAGCACCAGGCCGTTGGGCTTGGTGGCGTAATGCTCGCGCAGGGCGAGGCCTTTGCCGTAAAAGACGGCGTTCCAGCCGAAGCGGCCGCGCACGCGGTCCATTTCGCGGTTTAGATACCAGCGGCGGTTCGCGCTGGTATCGAATAGTTCGTTTTGGCGGCGGTCAGTTTCGAGGTTGGTCACGCTGACGCCGGTGAGCCGCACGGCCACGCGGCGCGTGAACAATTTGCCGAACAGTTCTTTGGCGGCGATGAGCAATTCGCGCTCGTCGTTGGTGGGTTTGCTGAGGCGCACCGCCTGGTGCGCCGAAAAATGGTCGACATAACGGAGGCGCAGGCCGAGGGTGCGCGCCTGCTTGCCGTATTCGCGCAGGGTTGAGCCGATGCGCTCGCTGAGATACTCGATCAAGCCGTTGAGAAATTCCGTGTCGATGGTGCCGTCTTCAATGGTGGTTTCGCGGGAGACGGATTTTGGCGTGGAGGGGAGCAGCACTTCGCGGCCGTCGAGGCCGCGGGCGCGCTCCCAAATTTGTTGGCCGATGGCTTCTCCAAAGGCCGCTTGCAGAGCGGCTTTCGGCACTCGGCGGAGTTGGCCGATGGTGGCGATGCCGCGTTCGGCCAGCGCGCCGGCGTGGACGTGGCCGATGCCGTGGAGTTTCTCCACCGGCAGCGGCGTCAGGAAAGATTCTTCTTCGCCGGGTGCGACCATGCGGAAGCCGCGTGGTCGTTCGAGGCGCGAGGCGATCGAAGCGACCACTTTGGTGCGCGCCGCGCCAATGGAAACGCTCAGTCCGGTTTCCTTGAAGATTTCCATCTGCAAGCGCACGAGTGTCCCGCGATAATCCGGGTACAGTCGCTCGGTGCCAGCGAAGTCGAGGTAAAAGTCGTCGAGCGCGGCGGTTTCGACCGCGGGCGTGTAGGTTTCGAGGATGCGGCGCACGCGCTCGGCAAAATCGGCGTAGTGCTCGTACTGGCCGGGGACGACGATGGCTTTGGGGCAAACGCGGAGCGCTTCGCGGAAGCCCATCGCAGTTTTCACGCCGAGCGCCTTCGCTTCATAGCTCGCTGAAGCCACACAGCCGCGCCCGACCAGCACGGGCTTGCCGCGCAGCCGGGGATTCAGCACCTGCTCGACGGAGGCGAAAAACGCGTCCACGTCCACGTGGACGATGTTGGGAATTTTGGGCGTTGGGGCTTTGCAGAGCCCCAGCCAGGTCCAGGAGGACCAGGGATTTTTCTCGGCGGGCGGTTCGGTCTGCGGCGTTTTTGTTTGCGAGGAATCGATGGGATTATCAGCAACCGGCGGAATTTCGGCGTTGCAGTTTTGTTTTTCTTCACATTCTTCGGCGAGCGCAGTACCTCCTTCCATGGCTGCGATGACCGGGTTAGGAAGGGCTACACTTTGACTTTCGACACAGACGTCCATAGCGGCTCCTGGCATGAGGGCGGGTTCTGAAGTAGATTCAACGGGCGGCGGCCGAATCGTGAGAGCCTAGACGGCAATGGAGACGGCGCGCCACCCGTTTCCCGTTTCCTCTACCGCCCCGCACTATAAGCGAATAAAAAGCGAAAGTCAAGGTGTTGCCGGTGCCAATTAGCGCCCAGGGAAGGTGCAACCTCATCACATCTTTACTCTCGGGAAAAGTAGTTGCGGTTGCTTCCGTCATTGCGCCCGGTTTTGAGACAGAAACGCTTGAAAGCGTCGTCCCGAGCCGCACGGACACAAATCATTCCGGCCGAGTTTTTCAACGAGTTCTTTCTCACCATGGACGATTTGCGCTCCGCGCTTCACTTTGATTTCTGACCGATAGCCCTTCCGACGCTTACTACTGCGTTCGAAAGCAGCTCTCTTCCTTCAAGTTTTCGTTTCGCATGACAACCTCCTGTCGAATCAAAACTGAAACGCGCTCACTCTTCTTTATTGGTTGAGCTTGAAGCGGCGGGGATGATCTCTGCATCATCCCCCTCGATCTTGCGGAACTGCTTGGCCGTGACAAAGCCGATGGGGCGGCCTGCCTTTTTGGTCAGCAACACCCATGCGATCTGCTCCATGTCCCATCTGCTCGGAAGGCGCTTGTCATCATAGGAACTGCATTCGCTCACCGGAAAAGGCACCATTGGATGTTTCCGAAGCCATTTACAGCGAATCTGTTCCTGGGATGCACTGAATCCTTTGACGATATGAGCCCAACGGCAGGTCTGGCACAAGGATTCGGCTCCTTCTGGTGTTCCTCCTTTTACTTTAATAGTGACCATGACTCTTCTCTTTTTCTAAGAAACGCGCCAGCGCTTTGGGTCGGGTTCATCGTGCCGAGTGCAAAGTATGCGGAGGCACAAAGAACTGGGATTCTTGCCAGGCGCGTAATTCCGCCTCGCACGACAACGCGGCACATACGTGACCGCTCAACTCGAAATAGTTAGAAAGTTTGCCGGTAGTGAAGTGGACTAGCTAAATGGAGCAGACGACGCCCATTCGCTGCCGCGATATTCTCGCTCCAGCAACGCCGCAAAACGGCATATTCGATTCCACCGCTGCATGGGTCGTAGTCTTCCTTAGGATTTCTGCAGGATGCCACGAAAAGCGCCTTTTGTTAAGCAAAAACTAGCGAACGGCCGCTTCCCGAGCTTCAATGGTTCGAATCTTTACGGCGAACGGCAATTTGCAAGCTTCGAGCCTAGAACACGCGGCCGAGTTGGAAGAACCATTTGCGGTGGCCGGAGTCGCCCACGCTGCCTCCGATGAAGAACGGGCCGACAGCGGTTTCTGCCAGAAATCCCAGCGCCACGTCGTTGGGCAGGTTGGTGTCGGCGGTCACGCCATACATTTTTCCAATTTCGTAGGACCCCACTGCGTACACCTTCTTGCCAACGAACGGCGGCAGCGTGAGCAGATCGTGCACAAAGCCCGCGCGGAACAAATAATACTGATTGCCCTGAAATTCGTTATTGCCGTAGGCGCTGAGGCGCAAGGGCCCTCCCAGGAAAAATTGTGGGATTCCCGTGTTCGTCGTACCAAACGTCGAGCCGCCTTCGCCTTCCACAAAAAGAGAGGCCGGCCGCGTAATCGGCTGGAAGTATCCGAACTTCAAGTCCATGGAAGGGAAGCCGCTAGCGGTGCCGGGGCTCTGGTCAAACCAGTGGAAATTGGATTCCGCGGTGAATCCGCGGCGGGGAATGACGGGATCGTCGGTATGATCCAGCAAATAATGCAGATGACTTTGCCCTACGCGGCCTTCGACGGCGGGAATTTGCGGTGTGCCTAGGCGCAGCTGGGTATTCAGGGAGCCGACTTCGTAGCCAACGCGTAATTCACTGAAGCGCCCGAAGCTGTATCCCATGTCGCCACCGACGTTGATGCGATAGATGCGGTAATCGGCTAGCGGATCGTTCTTCGCGTAAATTTGAAAAGTGGTGTCGCTGGCGTCGGCGTGCGGCGCGAAAAACCAGCGGCTTTCCGCTGTGAATGGCCGGTAGAGTTCGGTCTGAATGCCGTATGTATTTCCCAGCAACACGTCGGTGCGCCATTCGGAGCGGAAACCAGCAATGTCGGTAAACGTGAAGCGCGTGCCCGTGGTGAAGTCCACATTGCCGGCCTGCGAACCATCCACTTCAAACGCCGGTTGGAAGGAGGGCGGTGCGTCATTTTTTTCCACCACGCGAATGAGCAACCCCGGCTTTCCGTCATGCTCGGTGAGCCAGTAACCAGCGGAGTCGAAGCGACCGACCCCCGTCATGCGCGTCAGCATGTCATCGAGCCTTTGCGCGTCGAGCGGCTTATTGAGGAAAGATCGAAAATAACGCGCCGCGTAGGTTTCCTCTTTGCCGCTGGCGCCTTCAATTCTGACGAATTGCGGCACCGGAAGCTCGGTGCGCTGGCGTGTCTGGCGTGCTTGCTTGTAGGCATCCCAATCAGCGTCGCTCAGGGCAAATGCCTGTAACATTGGCGCTTTTGCATTGGCGGCTTCATATCCGCGCTGCATGATCGGCCCCCTTTTTGCGTAGTCCACCGTGTTGAATTCGCCGAGCGGCACGGTAACAACGGAGTCCGCCAATTCCAGGCCATGAAGCTCATTTTGCTGGATCATCGCGCTCACCGAATGATTGAGCACGCTGAAGACGGACCGGATGTCCTTGGCTTCGACGGGCGCGGATTGAAGGTGCACGGCGATCACGATTTCCGCGCCCATTTGCTTGACGACGTCGGTCGGCAGGTTGTCCAGCAGGCCGCCGTCAACGTAAACAGCTTTCCCTTGGCGGACCGGCGAAAACGCTCCGGGAATGGACATGGTGGAGCGCAACGCTACGGCGAGCGAGCCGTCTTGGAAGACGTGCGATTGGCTGCTGACAAGGTCGGTGGCGACGCAGCGAAACGGCACGGGCATGTCGTCGAACGATGAAATTCCGAAGTAGGGAAGCGTGACGCGGTCAATCAGCAAGCCGATTTGATGGCCGGCGATCAGTCCTTCGGGGGCCGACAAACCGTTTTTCAGGCCAAAAATCAGGGAATTTGGATACGCGCGCTGATCTTCTTTGCGGCGGTAGGACAAGTCTTCGTACGGAGTGCGGTCGTCCAGGATTTTGCGCCAGTCCAGGCCCTCGATGAGTTTTTGCATTTCTTCCGGCGACATCCCGGTGGCGTAAAAGCCGCCCACGAGCCCGCCCATGCTAGTGCCAGCGACGTAATCTACGGGGATATGATGCTCCTCAAACCATTTCAGCACGCCGATGTGCGCCAGGCCCATGGCTCCGCCGCCTTCGAGAGCCACACCGATTTTGGGGCGGTGTTGCGGCATGGCTTGCGTTGCGGCGCCGCGATTCGCCGAAGTTGCAGCCGGAGGAGTCGTCGGCGCAGGTTCCTGCTGCGCGTGGAGAAGGGAAGGCAGCAAACATAAGAGGAAAACAGGAAGAGTTCGACGCATTCGAGGCTCCTCAAGAGCAAAGTTAAACTGGGCTAATATTTTATTTCGTTTGGATTCAGGGCTGTGATCTCGTGTTGCTTGGATGCGCGCTTCAGGCACCCTCGCTTGATTCTTGAGCGCAAAGGCGTCGAGGATCCTCGACGCCATCATAAATGGAAACGATTTTCAAGAATTGCGCGTCTGAGTCAAGTGGACAGGTGCCGAATTCGTGTCCGGATTGCCACGCTTTGCTTGCCTGACGTGTTTTCCAGGACTAGCGTTGTTTGTTAGACGGGAAACCGCTGCAGTGGCATGCCTCGTCGGAGTGATAATGGCTGCAGGAGGGAATTATGGCGCCACCCTACATTCCTCCACTCGAAGAACCGCAATTTGTTCACGCCCGAACAAACCGCGCCAGCTTGTGGAAACTGATTTTCCGGATTGTCCGTTGGAGCACCTACCTCGTTGTTGGCGTCACGCTGATTTTGGCGCTGCATAAAACGCCGCCGCCCCCGGTTGAGACGAATCCGCAAGCTGCAGCCCGTGCGGAGCAGAAATTCGAAGACGCCGAGCGCGCTGTTGCCAACGGGCACTCTGCGACGGTGCGTGTCGATGAAACCGAGCTGAACTCTTACTTGTCCTCGCATCTGGAAGTGGCTGGCAAGGAGGCGGCAAGACCCGCGGCCCCGGCTGATCAACCGGGCGATTCCGATGACAAAGCGCCTACGGCCCAGGATGTGGAGCAGATGCGTTCGAATGTGCGCGATTTCAGAGTTCAATTGGTGGACGATCGCGTCAAGGCTTATGTTCTGTTCGACGTGCGTGGAAAAGATATGACATTGCAACTCGAAGGCCGGCTCGGCGCACAGAACGGCTATCTGAATTTTGAGCCGGTAAGCGGACAGATCGGCTCGCTTCCCATTCCTCAGTCGGCTTTGGAATCGGCGGTGCGCCGCCTGAGGGAGTCGCCGGAGAATCGCGAAAAATTGAAACTTCCTGCGCAAATTGCAGATTTGCACATCGAGAATGGCGAGGTCGTCGCCACCTACAGATAATTCACTATTTCAACAGATTCATTGGCATTGCATCACAAATCGGTCAGTCATCTTGCCCAGTTTCGGTATAATCTTTCCGGCTAATACGGCCTGAATTTTTCGGAGCTTCGCCGCACTTGGCGAAAGGATGATCATGACCCCAGGTCATTGGGCTCGTTTTGTATTTCTGTTTGTGGCGGCGGCCGCATCGTTCCTGGGTACATCTTCCTCGCTGGCGCATGCCGTTCTTCTGGAATCGAGCCCGGCATTGAAAAGCTCTGTCTCTGGTCCGGATGTTCCTCTGAAGCTGCGCTTCAACGTTCGTATTGATGCCGCTCGATCGCGCCTGACTCTTGTCGAACCGGATGGTTCGCAGCAAACGCTCGAAATCCAAGGGCAAGAGGGCCCCGATACCCTTTCCGCCCAAGCCAAGGGATTGCGGGCCGGCGTTTACCGTCTGCGCTGGCAGGTGCTCGCTTCGGACGGTCACATCACGCGGGGCGAGATTCCTTTCACCGTCAAGCCTTGACCCTCCCCTGTGGCACGCCTGCTCCAAATTTTCGGGTTCCTCTCCGTGCTGCTTCGCGGAGCTAGCCTGACTTTTCAGTCACTGACGGTCGGCGGCGTTATCTTCTTATTTTTTGTCCTTCGCAATTTCGGCGACGGTTCCGAGGAAATAAGAGCGTCCTGCCTGAGCTGGCTTCGCCGCTTCGCGCTGGCCCTCGTTGCGATGCAAATTTCTTATCTTATAGCCAACTCCTTGATCCTGATGGAGTCTGCGCAAATCAGTCTCGCCGAGATAAGCGGGGCGAATTTCGTTCTTGCGGGAGCGCTTGGCATCGCGGCTTCGCTGATGATCGTTGTTTTGTCGATGCGCCCGCGCGCCGGTTCCGCCAGCACGTTGTTGTTTCCGGCGGCAGCGATAGTTGCCTCGTCCGTTCTGACCAGCCACGCTATGGCACGGCTGGAATACCGGCTTCCTTTGGTTCTTGTTACGGCGCTGCATCAGCTCGCCACCGCGGCTTGGCTTGGTGGTCTGCCCTATTTGCTCATTGCGATTCGCCGAGCATCGTCGCCCGAATTGGCGCGAAAGCTCAGCGCGCGATTCTCGCAGCTCGCGGTAGTCAGTGTTGCGGTTCTGGCCTCCGCCGGTTTGATCTTGAGTTTTTCCTACGTCGCCTCGTTTAAAGCCATCTATGGCACTTCTTACGGCGCAATGGTGGCCACAAAAGCAATTCTTTTCGGACTTCTCTTGCTTCTTGGCGTGCTGAATTTTCAACTTGTCCGTCGGGGTGAAGCCAGCTCCATACTCGCCAGCCTCAAGCGTTTCGGCGAAGCCGAAATCGGCATTGGCATCACCGTGATTCTGGTGGCCGCCTCTCTGACATCGCTCCCCCCGGCCGTCGATCTCCTGCAAGACCGCGTTCCTGCTTCAGAGGTTTTCGCGCGGATGACTCCTCGTCCGCCGCGCTTTTCCAGCCCCGCAATGAAGGATTTGCCCGAAGACGTTTATGCCGCGCAAAAACTGGCATTCGAATCAGGCGCACTCACGACGGAGTCTTTTGTCCCAGGCCAATCCGGCACACGGCCGAACACTTCCTCCGAAAAGGCCTGGTCGGAGTACAACCATCACTGGGCGGGAATCATCGTGCTTTCGGTCGGTTTGCTGGCTCTTCTCGCGCAAGCAGGAAAAATCTCCTGGGCGAGCAATTGGCCGCTGCTGTTTCTGGGCCTTTCCGTTTTTCTTTTCTTGAGGAGCGATCCAGAGGTCTGGCCACTCGGTCCGAACGGTTTTTGGGTGACCTTCGCTGACCCTGAAGTTTTGCTGCATCGCATCTTTGCGGGGCTGGTTATCGCCCTCGCAGTATTCGAATGGCGAGTGCAGACGGGCCGCGTGGCATCGTCCAATGTCCGCCTGGTATTTCCGATACTCGTCGCGGTTGCGGGCGCGTTGTTGCTCACGCACTCTCACAGTCTCGGAAATATTAAAGAAGAAGTGCTGGCCGAACTGAGTCACATCCCATTGGCCATTCTCGCTGTGATGGCGGGATGGTCGCGCTGGCTCGAGCTGCGCCTTCCCGCAGAAAACCATGCGCGGGCTTGGTTAGCGCGTCTGTGGCCCGTTTGCATTACTTTGATCGGCGTTTTCCTGTTGAACTACCGCGAAATGTAGTTGGAAGAATGCTGCCTGGGAAACGGCATCACAGAAAAACTGGTTCCGGGACCTGGACTCGAACCAGGATACTCAGCTCCAAAGGCTGATGTCCTACCGATTAGACGATCCCGGAACCGCTCTTGGATTTTACCAGAGCGGCGTAAACGCCCCAAGACTTTGCTGGCTGTGCTATTCTCCGCTGCCGTGCCAATTCCCCGAATAATCCGCTGACAGAAGCAAAGCCTTGTGCGGCTTGACACGCCCTCGCTGTCCGTTCAGCATGAGGCTCTTCTCACAGGAGCAATCTCATGGGATCGCTCAAGAGGATTTACCTGTTTGCACTCACATTTGTTTTCTATTCGTCTGCTTATGCTCAAACTGCAGCAGCTCAGAGCGGACATGTTGCCATTCGTGCTGCACGTCTCATTGACGGGAAGAGCGAAACCGTTGTGAACAACGCGGTGGTTTCGATCGAGAACGACAAAATCACTGCAGTCGGCTCGGGCTTGCAGATTCCGGCGGACGCCAAGGTCATTGACCTAGGCGATACCACTCTACTGCCGGGGCTCATTGATGCCCATACACACCTGCTTTCGGAAATGGATGGGACGAACCTGACGCTGCAAGATGTCGAGATGCTTCGCATCGTTGCCACGCAGAGCACCGCGCGGCGCGCCTTGTTGGGCGCTAAATTGGGCAGGGAAGACCTCGAAGCGGGAATTACCACGGTACGCGATTTGGGCAATTCCGGCGTCAATGGAGATGTGGCCTTGCGGGATGCCATCAATAATGGATGGCTGCCGGGTCCCCGGATCGTGGCCGCAACTCGAGCTCTCGCAGCGCAGGGCGGCCAGTTTGGGCCGCTTACGCCGCAGGCGCAATCTATCATTGAACAAGAGTACGTAAACATTCGCGGAGCAGAAAGCGCGCGCCAGGCTGTGCGACAAGCGCTGTACGACGGCGCCAATTGCATCAAGGTGATCGTAAACGGCTCGCCGGCAAACGTGACGCTCGATGAAATGAGGGCCATCGTCGAGGAAGCGCATACCGTGGGCGTTAAAGTGGCTGCTCATGCCATCGGAAACAAAGCCACTCGTATCGCAGCGGAAGCGGGAGCGGATTCGATTGAGCACGCTTATATCGTGACGGACGATGTTCTGAAAATGATGGCCGACAAACATATTTTCCTCGTCCCTACGGACGGGACGCTTCAGACGTTTTTAAACATGACCTTCGGAACGCGGCAGCCGAGCGCTGAAGAAAAAAGCCGAATGGAAAAGCTGTATCAACCGTTCGTGGAAAGATCGCGTGACCGGCTGCGGCGTGCGCGCAAAATGGGCGTTCCCATCGCTTCCGGCTCCGATATGTACTTAACGATGCCGAACCTGAATCGCGGAGAGGCCAGTTTGCTGGTATTCGAAGCTTACTCTGAGGCGGGCATGTCACCTATGGAGATCATCCGGGCGGCCACGCGAAATGGCGCGGAATTGCTGGGAATGGGGGACAGAATCGGCACGTTGGAAGCCGGCAAATTGGCGGACATTATCGCCGTCCCAGGCGATCCTTTGAAGGACGTGAAGGCGTTAGAGCACGCCAGGTTTGTAATGAAGGGCGGCGTGGTCGCAAAAAACGAAAAATAGTCGCTGACTTGCGCTGCGATGTGCGGGCATCGAGCGTTTCTGCTAAATTGGTACAGTTGCTTCCATCGCGGGAGAGGTGGCCGAGCGGTTTAAGGCGCACGCTTGGAAAGCGTGTGTAGGTTAACCCCTACCGTGGGTTCGAATCCCACCCTCTCCGCCATTCCTTTCGTGTACGATCCGGAGAGATCCTTTACAGAACGTTCCGGAGAGATAGTTTACACCCTTGGGCCAAAAGGGTTATTTAAGGGTTGCAGAGTCTTCTCCTCCAAATCGATATATCCGAGATCATAGTCCATAAAGCTGACCAGCCGGATACCGTCGTCGACCTCTTTGATCCCCACAGCTTGACCTGCGAGAGCGGTGCTGAGATTGATTTTCTTTTTGTAAATGCAGATTCTTCCGCAGCAGGTGACCAGAGCTGTGCGATCGTGGAAAGGATAGGAGAGTTCTCCGATACCGCGATAAGGCCGCGTAGAGGGTTTGTAGATTTCGGCAGGGTACTTCATATGGAGAGCTTCA
>DATEGO010000105.1:0-19577 GCA_035280065.1 Candidatus Acidiferrum sp. | reverse complement strand
CCGAATCGGTGCTCCAGTTCCCGCTCTTCGAGATCGCCCCATGGAAAAGCTCGTACAGCCAGCAGCCGTCTTTCTCAAGCACTAATACGTGTCTGTCGCCGTTGCCGGGCTTCGGATAGCCTTCGATGAGCGCGTTCGACGGGATCGGCATCGGCCCAGGGTCACTCTCGCTTGCGAAGGTGCCGAGCGTAACGGGGACCTTGGGCTGCGAGCCGGCCTCAACCTGGTACGGAATACCGATACTCTGGTTGTGGAACTGGCCAGCTCCAAAGTCGGGATGGAGGGTTACCGTCGAACCGATAAAGTTGATGATGTTTGCCGAGTTCGGATCGACGGAAGCTGTCGAGATGTCCGTATTCCATAGGCTCGAGGCCGGGAAGGGTACGAAGCCATTGAGATTTGCTCCTGGGCCAAGGCTCATGCCACTGCACGAGCCAGCCTGTCCAAAGGCTGGTGTTACCCCAGCCAGAAGAATCGTCATCGTGAACCATGCCCTGAGAAGGGTTCGCATCGATTTGTTTCCTTTCCCCGCCGAAGGCGGGCGGCGGTATTGTGTGGCTGGGACTCTAATGTGGGGCCAAGCATATAGCTGAAGCTTCATAGCCTCGTCAATCGAGGAAACACCTGGAACTCCGTAACGAACGCGAAATCCACCACGAGTCACCGTCCTTCATTTTCAAAGACTTACGAACTCCGTAATTTGCAACTCTTTTGTTTTGATAACGATGCAACAGTACCCGGGCGTGGGTATCCCAAGCTGTATGACCTAAAGTTTTACTTGAAGTCGCTTAAGCGCCTCACCCAGTTTGCGAACTTCGGATTCAAAGGCGGCGAAATCGCGGGTGGAATAGGGAAGCACGCTGCCGAGGCCGGCGTGAAATTCGATGGCGCCGGTTTTCCGCACGACCTCGGCAATGTTGGATTCGGTGATGCCGGCGCCGGGCACAATGATGATGCGATCTGGTTGCATCGGATTCCCAACACCGGAGACGCGGTCGCGCGCGGCGGCGACCAGTTCGGCAAGCTTTGCGGCACCTTGTAGGGCCGTTTTCGCTCCAGCGGAAGTAAGAATTCTAGCGGCGCCGGTTTGGATCACAGCTTCGAGGGCGCGCGAAAGGTTGGGAGTTTCGTCGAACGCGCGGTGAAATGTCACCGGCAAAGGCCGAGCGAGATCTACGAGCCTTCGCGTTCGCGCCATATCGACGTGGCGATTTTTTTTCAAAACACCCAGCACCACGCCATCCATGCCGCATTCCGTGGCCACGGCGATGGAGTGCTCCATCTCGGCGAACTCCGCGTTGGAGTAAACAAAATCTCCTGCCCGCGGCCGAATCATTGAGTAGACGGGGATGTGCACTTTTTCGCGAACGGCCCGCAGCTGTTCGCGGCTCGGCGTGAGTCCGCCGACAGAGAGGTCGGCGCAGAGTTCGATGCGGTCGGCGCCGCCGGGTTCAGCGGCAACGGCCTTTTCGACGCTGTCAACGCTGATTTCGAGGAGGTATTTTGGAGTCATGGGCTAGAGGCCGCGGACTGGATTCAAATGCGTGAGGGTGCTTTGGGTCCAGTTCCAGAGGATGCCGAGGGCGGAGGCGAGGTTCCAGCCCCACAAGAACAAGCGCATCTCTTTCGGCAGGTACTTGCGATCGCGCCAGAGGAGCGTGGCGTCGAGCACAAACCAAACGGCACCGAGCGCGAGGAATCCGGTGACGATCCAATCACGAAAGTAGAACCAGACCAGCAGCATCTCGATAGCGAGAAATGCGGAGATGAGGAATTTCGCGGGCACGCGGCCGATCACCGTGGCCGTGGTTTGCCGGCCGCTCAAGCGGTCCGGGTCGATGTCCATCACTTCGCCAAAGATGTGCGAATGCATAGCGAAGAGCGCGCCAAACGAAAAAGTTTGCCAGGGAAGTTGTGGCATATGGTTCAGCCAACTGCTCAGCACAAACACGAGCAAGTAGCCCGCCTGTATGGCGACGTCGAAGGGCGGATGGCCTTTCCAGCCGAATCGCGGCGCGTTGTAGACACCGACTGCGAGGAGCAGAATCGCGTACCACCACAAAATGCGCGGGCCAATGAGCCAATAAAACGCGACAAGGAAGGGAAGTTGCGCGACGACGATCTGCCATTTCAAGCCGTCGAGCTGCTCGCGCGCGCCGCGCGAGCCAAACATGTACGTCCCTTTGCGTGGGTTCACTTGGTCGGCTTCCGCGTCGGCCAGGTCGTTCACGCCGTAAAGAAGTAAGCCGAGTGGAAAAAGGATGAAAAACAATCCGAGCCAGAGCCGGCCCGAGTGAAGGAAATCAGCGCGGCCGAGCGGCAAAAGATAAAACAGGGCGGTGGTGCTCCAAAGCCCGGGACGGGAAACCTGGATAAGAAATTTTGCGTGCTTAAGCATGTTCGATGACGGAAACCAAAAGCAAATTCCTCCGCCTCAGGCTGCGGAAGACCGGAGCCCGCGGGTCGGAATGACAATGAAGTGCCTCCCCGAGATTGTTCCTGCTGCCGCGCTTGCGTCCGTCATTGACCTGGGCCTTCCCGTCGGCGTGAATTGAGAAATGCTCCTTCGGGCCGCAGCTGTGGTAGGCTTACGCACCGAAGAAGTCAGGATTGTACCCGGATTCGAGTCCGCGTTTTGGCCCGCGTTCAAAAAACTCTTGCACGGAGGCCCCCATGAAGATTCGCTTCAGCAAAATGTTGCTGGCAATTCTTGTGACCGGCGTGCTGGTGTCCTGCGCGCCCGCTTACCACGAGAAAGACGAGCGGTACGTTTTCGTGGCCTTCAACACAAGCTTGCCGTACTGGCAGGAAGCGGCGGCGGGATTGGAAGACTCGGCGAAGCAATTGGGTGTGAAGGCGGAGCTGACCGGGCCGCCGAATTTTTCCACGAATGAAGAAGTGACGGCGTTTCAGCAGGCCGTCGGGCAAAAGCCGGCGGGGATTTTGCTCTCGGCCTCGAATCCGGAAGCTTTCCGTGATGGCATCAGCTCCGCGATCGAGCAGGGAATCCCCGTAATTTGCGTGGATGCGGATTCCCCGGAGTCCAAGCGCGTCACGTTTGTGGGCACGGACAATTTCCGCGCTGGCCAGGAAAGCGGAAAGCGCATGGGCGAGTTGCTGAAGGGCAAAGGAAACGTGGTGATTATCACGATTCCAGGGCAATTCAATCTAGGCGAACGCGTTCGCGGCGTGGAAGATGCGCTAAAAAAATATCCGGCCGTGAAGATCGCCAAGATGATTGACGACAAGGGTGATTCGCGTAACGCTTACGACGCGATTTCTGCGCTGCTTCAAAGCAAGGACAAGCCGGATGGGATCATTGGACTCGAGGCTTCGGGAGGTGAAGGGGCGGCCGATGCGCTGCACCGCGTGGATCTGGACGGCAAGATTCCTATCGTGGCGTTTGACAAGGATCCGGAAACGCTCGACTGGATTCAGCGCGGCGCGATAACCGCGACCGTTGTGCAGAAGCCCTATGTGATGAGTTTCTATGGGCTGAAGTTCCTGGACGATCTCCACCACAATGCGGTGCACGAATTCAAGGATTGGAGAACCGCGCCCAATCCTCCCATTCCGGCTTGGGTGGATACGGGAACGGCGGTGATAGATAAGAATAATCTCGCGGCATTCCGCGATGCCATGGCGAGCCACACAAAGCCGCCGATTTAGAAATGAGCGGTCGGCGAAGTTCTAGGCGAGACCCATGGAAGCGAAAGCGGTAATTGAGGCGACGCCCAATGCGACGCCGAGGACCATTCCTGCAAGAACGTCGCTGAGGAAGTGCATGCCCAGAACGATGCGGGACACGGCAATGTTCAGAGCAAGGAACAGCAGGATACCTTCGAACGAAGGATAGAAATAGCTGATGACCAGCGCGATGGAAAACGCGGTCATGGTGTGACCCGAAGGAAAGGAGAATTTGTCCGGGGGCAGAATTTTCGACCAGCAGTGCGGTTCGATCTGGCAGGGGCGCTGGCGCTGACTTAAATGTTTCAATGCCTTGAAGACAAAAATTCCCAAGACGGCAGCGGAGCCCGCGGCGCTTACAGCGGCGAATCGCTGTGGGCCGCCGAAGCCGAGAAGCAGGAAGCCCAAGGCGTACCAAATCCAGCCGTCCCCCATGCGGGTCACGGCAATTGTCCAGATGCGGACCCATCGTGGCGCACGCCACCGGTTCATGCGCTGCATCACCCGGTGATCGCGGCGCTCGATGCGTGTCCAGAGGCTGCGTGCGACTGCCATTACCGTACCTCAACTACCTCAACACACTACTGCGAAACCGACAAACACTCTCAAAAAGTAGGATGCCGAATCGGCAAACACGGTTTTCCCACGCAGAAAGGGCGTGGAAATTCCCGCCGGGTAAACCGTAGCCGAAATTTTGAGAGTTCCGTTTCATGAATGGCTCAGCTTGCAAGATTCGCCTCGAAACTGGGATCGATGTCCCAGAGCATCCGTTTTTTCGATCCACCGTTTTCCATGGTTGCGGTCCATTTCTTGCAAAAACGAATTTCGTTGAGCCAGTGCCCCGCGGAAAAAATCGGCACCAGCGGAACGATAGGAGCAAATACGGACGTCCAGCGCTTGTCCGCAAAAAGCGATCCGATAATCGTGAAAACGTCAGCCGTAATCCTCCGATAGCTGCCATGATTTCCAGCGACACGGCCCCAGCCGGAGCGCAATCCGGCGAAAAATTCGTCAGCCGTTGTCGCGCCAGGAACTTCCGTGTATGTCAGACCCACGCCAGCAAGCGCATGGGCGTCGCTGCCCGCGACGGCGATCTTGCCGAGATGCGAAGCCAGCCGCGCGGCGCTTTCGTTGGTTTTGCACCACATTTGGCCGTTGCGGGCTTCGTAGGCGGGAACATAAGATTCGAACCAGGCAAAATCTTCGGCTTCGCGGCGTCCGGTGAGTCCCGAGAAAACGTGATTCACGCTGAAGAAGAGCTTGCGCTCAGTCAGGTACATGAGCAGGGAGATGAAATCCTTGGCGCGCCGCTGAATTTCGATGTGATCGCGTTCGGCGATGTTGTAGACGCCAAGGTGCGCTTCCGTTCCGCTTGGCATGCGTACGGTGACTTCCTCGCTGAGGAAGAAGTCCGGGCGGGAGCGCAGAGGTTCCGAACCGCCGAGCGAGTCATGGTCGGTGATGGTAATAGCCGTCATACCCCGACGCTTCAGGAGGTCGTAGACTTCAAAGGGCTCGCTATAGCACTCCTGACACAAGTGCTTGAGCCCGGCCAAGTTGAACATTCCGGAAGCTTTCGTGTGAACATGGAGGTCGCAACGCATCGAGTAATTGTCAGAATTTAATATGAACAGGCCATGAAGAGGACACGAAATCTACGTGAACGTGCTCATGGAACTTATTGGACACAAAAGGGTTGCACGATTATCCACATGGCATGTGGAGTGCTCTTTGCCTTTACTTTTCATTGTGATTTCGATTTGTGGCACAATCTTGCCCAATGAAGAAAATCCTAATCGTCTACCACGACGCGGGAGGGGGACATAGAAACGCCGCCGTCGCTTTACAGACGGTCATTGCCGAGCAGCCGCGCGACTGGCAGGTGGAACTGGTTCAGTTTCAAGACGTTGCGGACAAACTGGATGTTCTCCGTAAGCTGACGGGCATTCGGATCCAGCAGCAATACAACATTCTGCTGCAAAATGGATGGACTCTCGGGAGTACGTGTCTGCTGCGTGTGCTGCAAGCGACGATCCGGCTGTATCACAACCCGCTGGTGAATTCTTTGGAGAGGCTTTGGATGGCGAAGCCGGCGGAACTTCTTGTTTCAGTGATTCCTCATTTCAACCGGCAGATTTGCGAGAGTTGGACAAAGGTCAATCCGGGGCGGCCGTTCGTTACGATCATCACGGACCTGGCAGATTTTCCGCCGCGTTTTTGGATTGAGCCGATTCCGGAACAGTACGTCGTTGCGGGAACCGAGAAAGCGGCGGAGCAGGCCCGCGCGATGGGGCATGATGAGGACCACATTTTTCGAACGTCGGGGATGATAGTGCGGCCGGATTTTTACGCAGTTGATCATTCCGATCCGCAGGAGTTGCGCAGGCAAATGGGTTTGCGGAATGACCGCACGACCGCGATGGTTCTCTTTGGAGGGCACGGCTCAAGAGTGATGCTGGACATTACGGAACGGCTTGATGCGGAAGATCTGCCCTTGCAGTTGATTCTGATTTGTGGGCGCAATGAGGCCCTTGCGGCGAAACTGCGGTCGCGCAAGTGGAAGATGCCCGTCCATGTTGTCGGATTCACGAAAGAGGTACATCGCTTGATGCGGGCCGCGGATTTTCTGATTGGCAAGCCCGGGCCGGGAAGCATCGCGGAGGCGATGATTCGGCGGCTCCCAGTGCTGATTCAGTGCAATGCGTGGACGTTGCCGCAAGAGCGCTACAACGCGGAATGGGTAAAAGAGAAAAACGTTGGGATTGTTTTGAAAAGCTTCAAGGATGTGGTCAGCGGAGTAAAGGGAATGCTGGAGCCTGAGAGGCTCGCGGAGTTTCGCAAAAATGTTGCGGCGCAAAATAATCGCGCCATCTTCGAGATTCCCGAAATCTTCGCGAAACTTCTTGGCGAAATGCCCAGAGGCACGAATGGAAGTCCAGAACTCGTTCGTGCCTCAATGGGCGGAAACTGATTTTGGAATCACCACCGGCCCAGCGCCTTGCGAATATGCGCCAGGTGATGCCGCGAGTGGCGCAGGGCGTGGTCTTCGATGACGAACTGCGCGGTGACAGAGGCGCCATAGCTCAGAGAGAAGGGCGCCGCTTGATCCAATTCCTCATCCGTGAGCGCGCGCACTGCGGCCGCCGCCTCACGACTGTTGCACCGCAAGAGTTCGAGCGTAACTTCCTTGGTTGCCCCCGCTTGCTTCTGGGCATGCTGAGCATTCAAGTGGGCGAGAACCTCCCACGTTACGTCCGTAACCGCCTTGCCGCTGGCGATGGCTTGGGCGAGGCTAATCTCGATTGGGTAGACAGTCGCAACATGGTGCACGACGACTCCCACTGTGCGGCGGTCTGTCGCTGATATGGGCGTGCGCCATTCCGCGTCGGAAAGCTCTTCCGCGAAGGCTGCTAGCGCGGCAGCGCCTTCCTCGATTCGATTCGCCAGTGATGAAGCACGACGACTCACGGTTTTTCCTCTTTCTTGAGTAACGGTGATTTGTGGTGCGTCTTGATTTTTCTGGCTGCGCGTTGCAATAACTTCAAGATATTCGGCGTCCACTTTTGTGACATTGCCGGCAGCCTTGTTGTGTGTGGACCACAACAGGACGAGTTCGCTTCGCAGCTTCTCTTGCCCGTTCGCTTCGAGAGACTCGAAGGCGCGGGTCATCGGTCCATAGTTGGCCCGGAAAAATTCCACCACAGCGTCCGGGGCAAACGGATAGTTAAAGTGATAATCACGACGTGCAAACTTCAGGTTCGTAATTCCATCATGAAGGCGCTCGCGAACCGTAGCTTCATCACCCCACAGTACCGGTGAGGGCATGCCCGAGGGGGCGATGTGCTTGGCAATCGTTTTGAACATTTGTCCGACGAAGCCGCCGGGCGTCCAATTCGCCATGGCGATTGTTCCGCCGGGGTGGCACACGCGGGTAAGCTCTGCGGCGACGCGATCCGGGCGCGGCGCGAACATTGCGCCGATCAAGCTGATGACCACGTCGAATTGGCCATCTTTATAAGGCAATGCTTCGGCGTCGCCCTCTTCAAAGGTGACTTCGAGCCCCTCGGCAGCGGCCCGGGCACGGGCTTTCTCGAGCCAGTTCGTGGAGATATCGCAACCCGTCACCTTTGCGCCCGCTCGAGCTGCAATTAAGGCGAGTTGACCCGCGCCGCAACCGACGTCCAGCAGCCTCATTCCCGGCTTGACGCCCAGCCGTTGATAAAACATCTCCGCGTCTTTGTCCATGTAGCGGGAAAAAGTGTCGTAGTCTCCCGTCATCCAGGTGGCCTTCAACTTGGCTTTGAGTTGGTCAAATTCGTTCGTCGTAAACGTCTGTTGCCCAGTCGCACTCATTTTTGCTTTCCTTCCGTAGTTGTCAGTGTCTCGGATCCGTTCGACGTGCGATCCGCGCTGTATGGTGCACGCACCAAAGCCTTGCAAACTTGGCCGAGCGTCCCGCTTTCTTGACACAGACGCCCAATTCCGCGAGGCTATCGCAATGGATGTGCTCTCCGAGGTCTTGAAGTCCGTCAAGTTGAGCGGCGCTGTGTTCTTCAACGGGGAGTTTTCCGCTCCTTGGTGTTTCAATTCCTCGCCATCGGCAGCCAAAGAACACTTTCTTTCTGGAACAGGACACTTGATCATCTTCCACTTTCTGACCGAGGGCCGGGCCTACGCCCGGCTCCCTGGCGGCCAGAAGGAAAAGCTTGCGGCGGGCGACATTGTGATCATTCCGCATGGCGATACGCACCTCCTTGGCAACGGGTCGCCCGAGAAGCCAGTGGACTCGTTTCGAGTGTTTGCCAAGGATGTTGCCAAGGGGCTCAAAGTTGTGCGCTTCGGCGGCGGCGGAGAAGTCACAAGATTCGTCTGCGGGTATCTTTCGTGTGAGCCGCGCTTGAGCGAAATTCTTCTGGCGGGCTTGCCGCGAGTGTTGGTGGTCCACGTCGCCAAGGAAGCTTCGGGGCAATGGCTGGAGAATTCCATGCGGTTCTCGGTGGATGCAGCGAATGGCTCGGATGCAGGTAGCGGGCTTATGCTTGCCAAGCTATCCGAACTCTTGTTTGTGGAGACGCTGCGGCGCTACATCAGCGCGCTTCCACCGGGCCAAACGGGATGGCTTGCCGGGGCGCGCGACCCCATCATCGGGAAGGCTCTCGCGCTTCTGCACAAGGAGCCCGCGTACCCATGGACGATCTCTACTTTAGCGCGTCGCGTCGGTCTATCGCGCACACGGCTTGCGGAGCGTTTCCGCCATTTTCTGGGAGAGCCACCCATGGCCTACTTGACGCAGTGGCGGCTGAAACTGGGAGCGGAGATTCTTCAATCCACCGAAGACAGCGTGGCGCAAGTGGCTGCGGCTGTGGGCTACGGGTCAGAAGCCGCATTCAACCGTGCATTCAAGAGAGGGTTCGCTTGTCCTCCCGCACAATTCCGCCGCCAGCGGAACGTACTGCCATTCCAGCGCTCTCAAGCGAGCCACCGAGCGATGCAAGAGCCGTTACAAAGATCAAAGTTCAGCCGATAGCCGACCAGCCTTTTCCAGCATCAAAGTGAAAATCAATAGGAGGAATCATGGCAACGGCAAAAGCGGGAATAGCACCAATGAAAGCGGCACAGATTTCAAAGCCTGGCGGCGATTTCGAAATTGTCGAGCGTGAGATTCCGAACCCGGGTACGCGAGAAGTACGCATCAAGGTGCAGGCTTGCGGCGTTTGTCATAGCGAGGTGTTTGTCAAAGAAGGCCTCTGGCCGGGAATTCAGTATCCGCGAGTTCCTGGGCACGAAGTTGCGGGCATCATCGATGAACTCGGCGACGGTGTTACGGAGTGGAGGATGGGGCAACGCGTGGGGGTCGGCTGGCACGGCGGGCAGGACAACACGTGTCTTGAGTGCCGGCGTGGACGCTTCCTTTACTGCCGCAACCCCAAAGTTGCTGGCATTAGCTACGACGGAGGATATCAGCAATACATGGTCGCTCCGGTCGAAGCACTCGCTGCGATACCAGACACACTGAGTGATGCCGAAGCAGCGCCGCTGCTGTGCGCGGGAGTCACTACCTTCAACGCCTTGCGACACAGCGGCGCGTCGCCCGGCAGTCTTGTTGCGGTGCAAGGCGTCGGCGGCCTCGGCCACCTCGGAATCCAATTTGGGAATAAATTTGGCTACAAGGTTGCCGCGATCGGCCGTGGACCTGAAAATTCTGTGCTCGCAAAAAAACTCGGAGCCAGCGCGTACATCGACAGCAAAGCGGTGAACGCAGCAGCCGAATTGCAAAAACTGGGCGGCGCACAGGCAATTCTAGCGACAGCGCCCAACTCGAAAGCGATGTCCGAGTTGATCGACGGCTTGGCACCGAATGGGAAGTTCATGGTCGTAGGGATATCGCCTGACCCGATTGCAGTCGCACCGTTACAGCTCATCAGCGGAGAGCGTAGCATCCAAGGCTCGGCGGTGGGAACACCAACGGATTCCGAGGACACATTGCACTTCGCCGAACTGACTGGCGTGCGTCCTATGATTGAGACGTTCCCGCTCGAAAAAGCGGCCGAAGCTTACGCGCGCATGATGAGCGGCAACGCACAGTTCCGGGTCGTTTTAACGATGTGAAGTTAATCTGGCTGCACGCGGGCGTGTTCGATGCGGCCCGGGTGTGGGAACCGCGGACCGGCGTGAGAATCGCGGCGCGGCGTGCTCATGTGAGGCTTCGCGCAACTGCTGGCCCACCAGCGATACGCGTACTTCTTGGACTCGCACATTTTTACGCAGCCGCCGCGCACTTTGGACTCGGCGCAGTGGCAATAGCAGCCGCTAACAGGGATGGAACGAAGCAGGGAAGGCGTGTTTGCAAGCAGTGGTAGTGCACCGGCGAAGAAACAGATTACTGAGCCGAGCAGGCGGACGGAAAGCTTGCGACGCATGAGCGCTCCATTGGGAAAAGTTCGCATGCGCCATTGTGATACAGGTTTTTGAGAAAAACCGATAGCGCCGAGCGTTTGAGAGTTCTGTTACCCGGGTTCTGGAACTGGGATTGCGAATCTACGTTGAATCCCGGACGCGAGTTCCGATTTGAATTTAGAGTCCAGTTTTGATGCGCTCCGCCGCAAGACCTGTGAATTCTAACCTGCACATAACCAAACACTTAACGGAACTGCCGCTACTCAGACCAAAGCTGCATCTCCCTTATGGGGCGGTGCAAACTCTAGTCATGCTGTGAACCAACTTCTGAAGAGCGTAGTGCGGAAAATCCGCACGCTACATTCTGTGGGAGCCCGGCCACCCGGTGGCGCGGGGCTAACTCGCGTCACTACCGCGACTGTGGGAGGGGTGAACGAGCGATCGTTCCCCCTATCCCGATTGAGCTCCTAGTTGTTAGTTTTAAGTCCTAAGTTTAAGTCCAATCAAGGCTGAAGCTCGCAGCTTACGGCCGACAGCTCACAGCTTACGACAAGAAACGTCAGGGAGAAATCCGAGAATGTCCGGACCCCAAGACACCCAGCGGTTGCATAGTCAACTTCTGCCAGCGGATACGTCATGTAGGCCGGCTTGCGATTCCGGGAACGAGTATTTTGCAAAAGGCTAGTGCGGGGCCACCAAAGGCAACTCGATGAAGCTTGCTTGCCCCGGTGCGTGATAAATGCGCTGTGTGGCTTTGTGATAGTCCCCGGGCTTGGCCCAGAAAATGTTTGGCACGAACGTTTGCGGATTGCGGTCGTAGAGCGGAAACCAGCTCGACTGGATTTGCACCATGATGCGGTGCCGGGGCAAGAAGACGTGATTCGCGGTGGGCAGGCCGAATTTGTAAAGCAATGGTTTGTCTGGGGTGATGGCTTTGGGAGTTTCCAGGCTTTCGCGATATCTTCCGCGGAAGACGTCTGCGGAAACCATTAGTTGGTAGCCGCCCATTTCTTCTTGGCCAGCGACTTCGTCGGGATAGACATCAATCAATTTCATGACCCAGTCGGAATCCGTGCCGCTGGTGGATGCAATGATGTTGGCGATGGGTTGGCCGCTGATTTTTACCGGCTCTCGCAGTTCATCGGAAGCAAAAGCCAGCACATCAGGTCGTCCCGAAGCTTCGCGCTGATCGTCCACGAGCCATTGTGACCAGGTGAATCGGCCGCTGTAGCCCACCGGCTGATTAGGGCGCGCGCGATAGGGCACGGGCTTTGTGGGATCGGAAATGTATTCATTGAAGGGAGCGTCGTTCGGCTTCGGCGCCGCAAAATCTAGTTTCAAACCTGCAGACAAATACAGCGGCGTGGCGTGGATCGCGCACCCGTTTGCACAACCCGCGGGCCAAGCGGGCAAACGCTCCCACTTGTTTGCGCCAGTTTCGAAGGCGTTCACCGGAGCGACATCGGCTTTTGGGGCGCCCTCTTTCAAATACTGCGAAAGGAATGGCGCGAGAATCTCTTTGCGGAAGTACAGGCCCGTATCGCTTGAGAATTTCAGGGCGCCGAGCGAGCTCGCGTCTTCGATTTCCTGGCCGTGATGCCACGGCCCCATCACCAGAAACACATTGTCATTGTTGGTGTCTTTGGGTTTGATGGCCTTGTAGACGGCAATGGCGCCGTAAATATCTTCCTGGTCCCACAAGCTGTGCACGAGCATCACCGGAACTTTGAGCGGTTGTGCGGCAAGGATTTTGTCCATGGCTTGTTGCTGCCAGAAGGCGTCGTAGCTTGGATGTTCGAGAATCTTGCGCCAGAAACCGATTTGTTCGAGCCCGCGCTCGCGGCCAAGTTCGCCGGCCGAGCCCGCGTGCATGTATTCATCGTAGTCGTCAAAGTGGCTGACCCACCATTTCGCCTTGTTGTCGCGCGTGGCTTCCTGTTCGTAGATGTAGGGCATGTTTTGCTGACGGAAGGCACCGTTATGGAACCAGTCGTCGCCCATCCAGCCGTCCACCATGGGATTCATGGGAACGGAAACTTTCAGGGCAGGATGAGGACTCACAAGCGCCATTAGAGGCAAGAAGCCGTCGTAGGAGATTCCGAGGATACCGACTTTGCCGTTGCTCTCGGGGAGATTTTTGACGAGCCAGTCGATGGTGTCGTAGGTATCGGTTGAATGGTCGACGGGAGTGGGATTCAGCGGGCCGTGAAGAGGCCGGTTCATCACGTAGTCGCCTTCGGAGTCGTACTTGCCCCGAACGTCTTGCACCACGCGGATGTAGCCGCCTTCGATGATGACCTCGGTAGCGTTGTCGTAACCCCAAAGGATAGGGCCGAGATGGGCGCTTGCCGCGTGCGATGTAAGGTCGGTCGCGCTGTACGGCGTGCGGGTGAGCAGGATGGGCGCGTTCTTCGCGCCTTTGGGGATGAGGATGACAGTGTGCAGCTTTACGCCGTCGCGCATGGGAATCATGACGTCGCGGCGTGAGTAGTCCCAGGTGGCGTCGGCTACTTTAAGTTGCGCCGGTGTTTCATTTGCCAGAGTAGCCTGAGCGGATTGCGGCGCGGCGCTCTGAGCTTCTGCGCTTACCGCCACGAGCAATGCAGCGCCGACCTTAGCAACCAGAATGAATATGCAACGACGAAGGGCTGGTGTCATCGGAGCCTCTTTGGAAAGAGAACGAAATTGAATAACTACTCGCAGCAGAAAAGGGCTTCGAGCGCGGGCATTGTAGTTGGAGGAACAGCGTTGGGCAAGCGCGGTTCAGTTGAGGCGGCGGGCGACGGCGATGCGCGCTTGGCCGAGGGCATGAGCAACTTGCGTTTCGCGGAGGCGCGAAGCGTCGTACTCGAAGGACAGTTGCTTCCTCGAATCGTCGAGGCGGAAGCGGCGAAGGCCATAAGTGTTCGCGAATTCGCCGAGCTGGCGCAACTGGTCGTCGCTTAGCGGGGATTGCAGTTCATAAGTGACTTCGACGAGTGTCATCCCGGTATTATACCAAGTGGTGTACAAAATCTTGATGAATTCGGATGTAACCGGAAATCATCTAATATAGCGACATGTCCGATCTGCCGATGAACCCGAATCCGTCTGGCGCGAGCCTGCCGATTCTGTCTGATCCCGCGAAGGTCAAAGATCCGGTGTGCGGGATGTCGGTGGATTCTGCCAAGGCCGCGAGCAAAGTCGAACATAACGGCAAGGCTTACTTTTTCTGCTCGAAGCGATGCGCGGAGCGATTTGCGCAAGAGCCGGAGAAATTCTTGGCTGCTCCTGCAACTGCGGAAATGGAGCATTCGCACACGCATGCTCATGCGCCGACGCAAGGTCGGGACCAAAGTGAGATGGAGCATGCGCCAACAGGCGCGGAGACCGCTTCGGCTCCTGCCTCGAAAGCGCGGGTGATGCGCTACACCTGCCCGATGCACCCGGAAGTGGTACAGATAGGCCCAGGCGCTTGCCCGATTTGCGGGATGGCGCTCGAGCCGATGGATGTTTTCGCGGAGGTCGAGGCCGATCCGGAATATGAATCGATGCGGCGACGGTTTTGGGTGAGCGCTGCGTTGTCCCTGCCCGTGTTGATCCTTTCCATGTTTGGAGATGCGCTCGGCTTACGAATAGCGCACAGTGTCCGCAACTTGATCGAATTTGCCTTGGCCACACCGGTGGTGCTGTGGGGCGGCTGGCCGTTTTTCGAGCGATTCTGGGCCTCGCTCGTCAATCGCAGCCCGAACATGTTCACGCTGATCGGGTTGGGAACGGGTGCGGCGTATGTTGAAAGTGTCGTCGCGACATTTTTGCCGCAGGTTTTTCCTGCCTCCTTCCGAGGAATGGAGGGTGCGGCTCCGGTTTATTTCGAAGCGGCAGCGGTAATTACGGCGCTTGTGTTGCTTGGGCAGGTTTTGGAATTGCGCGCGCGGCAGCGGACGAGCGGCGCGATCCGCGCGCTGTTGAATCTCGCGCCACAGCAAGCGCATTTGTTGGCGCCAGATGGCACGGAACAAGATATAGCGCTCGTTCAGGTGAACCGCGGCGACCGGTTGCGCGTGCGTCCCGGCGAGCGCGTCCCTGTGGACGGCGTGATTCGCGACGGCGCAAGCGCGGTGGACGAGTCGATGGTCACAGGCGAACCGATGCCCGTCGAAAAAAAGTCGGGCGACAGCATCACTGGCGCCACGTTGAACACCAGCGGCAGCCTTGTGATGGAAGCGCAGCGCGTGGGCAGCGAAACCGTGCTGGCACAAATTGTGAAGCTGGTCAGCGAAGCGCAGCGCAGCCGCGCACCGATGCAGCGACTCGCTGATCGCGTGTCTTCATACTTTGTACCCGCTGTTGTTCTTGCTGCGGCACTGGCGTTTTTCGGCTGGCTGATCTTCGGTCCCGAGCCGCGTTTTGCTCACGCACTCGTTGCCGCTGTATCGGTTTTGATCATTGCGTGTCCGTGCGCGCTCGGTCTGGCGACGCCGATATCCATCATGGTGGCCGTGGGCCGCGGTGCTCACGCAGGTGTTCTCGTGCGTAACGCCGAGGCGCTAGAGGCTCTCGCCAAGGTCGACACGCTGGTGGTGGACAAAACCGGGACGCTTACCGAAGGCAGACCCATGGTGGCGGACATTAGCGCCTTTCAAAGCGGCGGATTCACGAAAGACGGATTGCTTTGGCTTGCGGCAAGCGTGGAAAACCCAAGCGAGCACCCGTTGGCTCGCGCAATCGTTAATGCCGCAAAGGAAAAAGGTGTCGAGCTGGCTGAAGTGACTGACTTCCGTTCAACCGCCGGAGGCGGAGTTGAAGGCAGAGTGCTTGGCGACAGGGTTCTGGTCGGGACTGGAAAGTTTCTCCTGGAAAAGGGCGTTATAGGCGCGACCGGAGAAAAACTGACCAGCTTGGCATTCGGTGCTGACCGGACATTTGCGGCGACCACGGTTCTTGTTGCGGTGAACGAGAAATTCGCGGGGGCAATCGCATTGGCAGATATGATGAAGGAGTCCGCACCGGAGGCGATTAGCGCCCTACAAGAAGAGGGATTGCGCGTTGTTGTACTCACCGGCGATCGGAAGGAATCCGCAAAAATGGTTGCCGATAAACTTAGGATTACAGAGGTTCGGGCAGAAGTTTTGCCCGAGGAGAAAAACGAAGTCGTAAAACAATTGAGAAGTCAGGGCCGGGTGGTGGCTATGGCGGGCGATGGAATTAATGATGCTCCTGCGCTGGCTGCTGCTGACGTTGGCATTGCCATGGGTACGGGCACCGACGTGGCAATTGAGAACGCAGGGATCACGCTGCTGAAAGGCGATCTGCGGGGAATCGTGCGCGCGCGCAAGCTGAGCCGCGCGACGACTCGCAACATCAAGCAGAACCTTGCCTGGGCGTTTCTCTACAATGTGATAGGAGTGCCCGTTGCCGCCGGCGTGTTCTATCCGCTCCTTGGCTGGCTCCTGAGCCCCATGCTGGCCAGCGCGGCGATGAGCTTCAGCTCGGTTTCCGTGATTGCCAACGCCCTGCGTTTGCGCAAGGTGAGTTTGTAATGCCCCAGGCGTGGTTGATTTATGATTCGTCTCTCGGCAAAATCAGGTCAAAGAATCCGCTCTTCCAGCCCTGACTTATAGTGATTCCCGTCGTCTAATTCACCGAAACGAGGGAACTTTTCTCGAAGTCTTTCGTACTTCATTACGAAAGCCCTGTAGCAGCTTGCAAAAACGTGTACAGAACAGCGGGGGTCCTGTATGTCGAGCAATGGCAATGGTTTAACGAACGGTCTGAATGGCAAACACAGCAAGAAGCGCCGCCGGATTCTTTGGGCCACTGTGGCCACGGTCGTTTTACTGGGTGCTGGGTACGGAGTGAAAGCGGCCCTCAGCCCGAATCACACCATTGATCCTTCCAAGCTGGCGTCTGTGGAACGCGGCGATTTGGCGCGAGTGGTTGTGGCCACCGGCAAAATTCAACCCCTTTCCAAAGTGGAAGTGAAATCTAAGGCCAGCGGCATCGTGAAAAAACTCTATGTGGACTATGGCGATCGCGTGAAACAAGGTCAAGTACTGGCGGATCTCGACAAGGTACAACTGGAGGCTGCAGTGCGCGCCTACAGCGCGAACCTGCAGGCCGCTGAAGCTGCTTTGCAATCGGCGAAAGCTACGCTCGAACGGAACAAAGTGGATGCGGAAGGTCCTGACGTGCCTTTCTTGAAGCTGAACATGGAGCGCGCCGAAAAAATGTACCAAGACGGCGTGATGTCCAAGAGCTTGGTGGAAGACGCCGAGAAAAATTATCAACTCGCACTGAACAAGCAACTTAGCGCACAGCGGAACCTGCAGGTTTCGCAGGCGGAAATCGCTAAGTGCGAAGCACAAGTCGCGCAAGCGAAGGCTTCTTTGGAAAATGCGCAAGAGGATCTTCGTAACTCAACAATTGTCAGCCCGATTGATGGGTTGGTGCTTTCGCGCGACGTGAACGTCGGGGATGCGGTCAGCTCGATTCTCGTGCTGGGCTCGCAGGCCACGTTGATCATGACGCTCGGGGATGTCAGCGAAGTCTACGTGCAGGGAAAAGTCGATGAAGCTGACATTGGAAAAGTGTATTTGGACCAGCCAGCCCGAATCGTCGTGGAATCGTTCAAGGACAAGAAATTTACGGGCAAGGTCACGAAGATTTCTCCGCTTGGCAAAGAGAAAGACAATGTAACGACGTTCGAGGTGCGCGTTTCGATTTCTAATCCCGGCGGGGAACTGAAAGCCAACATGAGCGCTAACGCCGAGATCCTCCTCGAAGAGAAGAAGAGTGTGCTCATGATTCCGGAAGCAGCGATGATCTACGACAAAGACCGCAAAGCTTCCGTGGAAATCCCCGATGTCAAGGGAGAGAACGGCAAAAAGAAACTCAACGTGAAGCTGGGTATTTCGAACGGTGTAAAGACGGAAATTCTCGAAGGCCTCAACGAAAAGCAGCAAGTGATTCTGCAATAGTCTTCCGGCCAGGCGGAGTGCCATGAACTTCACGGACCTATTGCGCGACACGCTGGCAACGCTGTGGGCGCACAAGCGCCGCACGATGCTGACGATGTTCGGCATCGCCTGGGGAATTATCTCCATCACCATCATGGTCGCGGCGGGCGAAGGTCTTGGAGACGGCATCCAGAAAAATCAGGAGACTTTTGGCAAAGACGTGATGATCGTTTTCGCCGGGCGCACCAGCATGCAGGCGGGCGGGATGCGGTCAGGACGCCAGGTTCGCTGGCTCGAAGACGACTACATTCAGGTCGCCAAGGAAGCTCCGGCGTGTAAATACGTGATGCCGGAACTTGGCAACGGTGTCCAGGTTCGCAGTCTTTTTAACAGCGGATCGATTCAGGTGGTCGGTGCACTGCCGCCTTTTTCTGAAATCCGCAGTGTGGTTCCGGCGCAAGGGCGGTTTTACAACGACGAGGACAATGCTGAAGCGCGCAACGTTGCGTTCCTTGGCAGCGACACGAAGAAGCAACTGTTCGCTGAGCGCGATGCTATGGGCCAGGCCGTTTGGTTGAATGGCATTCCTTACGTCGTCATCGGCGTAATGAAAGCGAAGGATCAAAACTCTAGCTACGACGGATTTGACACTCGGAAGATTTTTATTCCGTTCAATTCCATGCGGCGCGATTTTCCGAATAAGCCTCCTGCCGTCGAGCACAGCGTGGACCGGCTGCTTGTCGCCCCCTGGTCGCTGGAGACGCATATCGATTGCGTACACCAGGTTCGCCGGACGCTCGGGCGCCTTCACAATTTCGACCCGCGCGACGAAGAAGCCGCCGGCATTTGGGACACAGTTAAAAACGCCCAGGCCAACCGCATGATTATTGTTGGGATGGAAATCTTTATGGGGGCGGTTGGTATAGCGACGCTCTTTTTGGGCGGGCTCAGCGTAATGAACGTCATGTTGGTGAGCGTTCGGGAGCGTACCCGAGAAATCGGAGTGCGAATGGCCCTTGGCGCGACGCGGCGAACCATCCTGCGGCAGTTCTTTTTGGAGACGATTTTTGTGGTCGCTATTAGTGGCGGCATCGGACTGATCATCTCCTACGGCTTCTGTGGTCTGGTCAACCTAGCGCCGATGCCCCCATTTTTCAGCGGAATGTTGACAAACTGGAAGATTGCCGGGATGTCCATCGCTCTGCTGGGTGTGATTTCCATTCTTTCTGCGTTGTATCCAGCGAATCGCGCCGCCTCGGTTGATCCGATCGAGGCTCTGCGTTTCGAGGCGGGTGGGTGATGTTCACAGAGATTTTCAAGCAAGCGTGGACGGCGCTGGGGCGCAACCCCATTCGCAGCTTCCTGACCATGTCGGGGATTTCTTGGGGCATCGTTGCTGTCACGCTTCTGCTGAGTTACGGCTCTGGGTTTCGCGGCGTACTGATGTACACCTTTGAGGTATTCGGGAAGGGCGCGGTGATTGCGTGGCCCGGAACAACCAGCGAGCAAGCCGGCGGCGAGCGCGCGGGCAAGCCCATCCGCTTCGAAGAAGAAGATGCCGAGTGGGTGAAAGCCCAATCCCCCCTGGTGAAGCGTGTGACGCGCGAAACGGTTCGCTTCCAAGGCGTTTCTTACGGTGAGCGCCTCTCGGATTCCGCGGTGCGCGGCGTGTATCCGGAATACGGCGAGATGCGTAATGAAGTGCCGACCGATGGCCGCTGGATTAGCCCGGAAGATATCGCCGAGCGGCGGCGGGTCGCTTTCATCGGCGCCCGCCTTCGCAAAAAACTATTCAGCGGCGAGCCTGCCGTCGGCGAAGTCATACGCATCAACGGAGTGCCGTTTACAGTGATCGGTGCGATGGACATGAAATTTTCCGACAGTTGTTATTTCAATTGCGACGACGAGTCCACTTTCATCCCGTACACGGCGGCCAGCGATCTCTGGGACACGAAGTATTCCAGCGTGATGGTCTTCGAACCTGTGGCGCCGGTTTTCGAAGCGCGAGCAATGCAGCAGTTCCGCGCCGCCATCGCCAATCGCCAGCACTTTTCG
>DATEGO010000104.1:0-3579 GCA_035280065.1 Candidatus Acidiferrum sp. | reverse complement strand
CGCTATATCGTGCACTTGGTGGCGCCAGGATGGAACGTAATCGGCGCCGGTGAACCAGGCCTGCCCGGAGTGGCTGCCGGCCACAACGAATATATCGCATGGGGCTTCACCATTTTCGGACTGGACCAGCAGGACCTTTATCTCGCGAAACTAAATCCCGCCGATCCGGAACAGTACGAAACAGAGCACGGTTGGGCGCGGATGGAGGTCAGAGAAGAGAGCATCAGCGTGCGCGGTGGCCCGGCTGTAGCCGTGAAGCTGAAATTCACGCGGCACGGGCCGGTCGTTTGGGAAGACGGGAAGCGCGCGTTGACGCTGCGTTGGGTTGGCGCCGAGCCGGGGACGGCGGGATACCTCGGGGCGCTGTCTCTGGACCGGGCCTCGAACTGGCCGGAATTTGAACAAGCGATGGCCAGGTGGAAAGTTCCTTCGGAGAACGTCGTCTACGCGGACCGCGAGGGCAACATTGGCGAGCATTCCACGGGACTCGCGCCACTGCGGAAAAATTGGACCGGCCTGTTACCGGTTCCAGAAGAAGGCAACTTCGAGTGGTCAGGCTTTGTGCCAAATTCGGAGTTGCCGCATTCGTTCAATCCCAAGTCGGGCTTTATCGCTACTGCAAACCACAAAATGATTCCCGAACACTACGGCTACGCCGTGGGATTCCAGTGGGCGCCGCCGGATCGCTTCCAGCGGATTTCGGAAGTCCTCAGCGGAGCGGCGAAGAGCGGCCACAAGCTGACCGTTGCAGATATGCAGAATCTGCAAAACGATGTCGTGTCGCTGCCGGCGCGGGACTTGCAAGGGCTGCTGAAGCGAGCGGCCGCGAATTCGCCGAGCAACGCGGCGAAGCTGCTCTTGGATTGGGACTGCGCGATGAGAATGGATTCCCCAGCGGCGACTTTGTACGTTTTTTGGGCCGCAGAGCTGCAGGATGCGCTCACGAAGCTTGTCGTTCCCGCAGAAGCAGTGAAAGCAGGGGAACGACGTCACTTACCGCAAGTCATCGATGATCTGTCGCACCCGAGCCCAGACGTATTCGGCGCACAATCCGAAGCCGCGCGCGATAGACTGCTGCTCGATACGCTACAAGGCGCGGAGCAGAAGCTCGTCGCAAAGCTCGGACCCGACCGGCATGACTGGGAGTGGGGAAAACTCCACCAGATCGTGTTTAACCATCCGCTCGACGTGACGGATGCGACGACGAAGCTGTTTGATCTCGGCCCCGTGGAGCGGCCCGGAGACGGCAACACCGTGAACGCCACGGGGTTTGGCGGGAGATCGTATTACCAGGTGGCGGGCGCAAGTTACCGCGAGATATTTGACTTGGGCGATTGGGACAACTCCGTAGGAGTGAACGTGCCAGGGCAAAGCGGCCAGCCTGGAAGCAAGCACTATGGCGATCTGCTGCCGTTGTGGAGCGAAGGACGCTACTTCCCGATGAGCTACTCGAAAGCGGCTGTAGATAGCGTTACGGCGGATGTCCTCGAACTCAAACCCTAGTTGCGTGCCGCGCTGAAAACGCGCCAGCTGTTAATACACAGTCGGTGACACGGGCAACTTGCACCATTTCAGCTACGTCGTGAACGCGCACAATGTGCGCTCCGTTCAAGATGCTTGCGGTAACAGTCGCGGCTGTGCCCCAGAGGCACCTTGTTCTCCGGCCCATAGGGATCAAAGGTTGCAGTCCCTCCTCCTGCAAAAAAAAACTCCTGTGCGTCCATATTGTCTCCGTCCATGGCAGTAAGGCGCTGACTATCTAGCGCCAAACAGCACAAACTCAACGCCTTTTTGGAGGGACAGCGCCTGGGTAACCGGCACGCCAAATCGGAAGAGTAGGGTCGATCGCCAGATCGCCAAATGAGTGTTAAAACTGCCTCTCCGTGTGCAGCGCTGCTTCAGCGCCTCGCTGATTACGCCTGTAGTCTCGCAGGAGTTCCAGTGCCTCTTCGACGCTGACATCCGTTGGCACCCTGCACACGCGTAGACATTCGCCTTTGTAGGCATGGGCCGGAAATACTATCTCCCCGATTTCATCGCCCTGACGGTAGCGATCCTCTCTGTTGCATCGCGCTCGCTCTGCGGAACCTGGCACAACCTCTTCGCCATGTCGAGGAAGGTCGCACACCAAGCGCTCATCCGGCGGCCGATTTGCTTCCAGCTCTTCTTCTCGTTCTTTGCGTTTCAGCACCATCCGAGCTGCGGCCCTAGATGACGCCGAACCGACGTGGAAATCGCCCGGCCGAGGGGCCAAATCCGTTGCGGGTAGAAATGGTGGTTTGCTTGAATTACTCATCGTTTTTGGCCCTCTGACTGTCGACAGGCGTTGCGATCATCGCCTGCGTAAACCATCCTGGGAGCTCGCCATCGCGGGCGTACACTTCGAGTTCAACTTGCGTCATGCGCTCGAACAATTCGTTAAGGCTAACGTGCTCGGTGCGGTCGATCCACTGCCCTTGCGCGTTGATTTTCGCGTAGGCCTGCACCGCCGCCACCACGGCGGAAGCCGTAACTTCCACATCGCCAACCTTCTCGATGAGGCGCTCCAGTGCTGCCCGAACGTTGCGCTTGCGCTTTTCGAAAAGACCAAAAGCGTGTGCATGTCGATAAAGCGCAGCGCGGTGTGCCAGACGGTAGTCCTTGGCTAGTTTTGCTGGACTTTCCCAGGCTACGAACTCTGCTTCGATCTCCTCACGCTTCTTGTGTGCGCAGACCGTGCAATTTCGCTTGTGCCGATCAAGGTTGACCGGTTTCGAAGGTCGTTGCATTATGTTTCAGCCTTTTACGCATGTGCCGCATCAGCCGCGATCTGGATTCGTCTCTCTCACGCCCATGAGATCAGATCGACGTGAGAACAACTTGAGAACAAAACACCCCAAATATCGTAGTAAACGAGAATACAAGACACAGGTAACGGCTAGACGATGCAACATTATGCTTGATCTGCGGAAATCAGCGGGTTGGAGGTTCGAGTCCTCCCCGGTTCACCATCTAAATAAAGCACTTAGAAGAGAATCGCAGCGAGCACCAATAGTCCACTGTAGCGGAAACTCAAATCATCACCGGTTTGGCATGTTTACCAGGGACTGTCGAAGTTTCGGATTCAAAAGGGACTTGGCGAGCGAGCCTCGCTAGTGCGAGCATTTCCTCTGGGCATGAGATCATGAGTACACTCAGAGAGGTTCTCCAGGAAGCAGACAAGAGGCGTGTGGCCGTAGGACATTTCAACTTTTCGGAATTGGTAGTGCTGAAGGCAGCGTCTGAGGCGGCAAGCCAACTTGATGTGCCGGTGGTGATGGGAGTATCGGAGAGCGAGCGGGAATTTCTGGGAGTGCGGCAGGCGGCAGCTCTAGTGCAGAGCTTGCGGGAAGACAGCAAGCGAGAAATCTTTCTGAATGCGGATCATACGCATTCGATCGAGAAAGCGGAAGAGGCAGCGCGGGCGGGATTTGACATGATCGTGTTCGATGCGTCTGAGAAGCCGCTCGAAGAGAACATTGCGGAGACCCGGCGTGCGGTCGAAGCGATTAAAGCGATCCGGCCAGGGATGCTGGTTGAAGGGGAGGTCGGATATGTGGG
>DATEGO010000103.1:0-57830 GCA_035280065.1 Candidatus Acidiferrum sp. | reverse complement strand
GTGTTCGACCGATACAACATCGTCAGCGAGACTGACATGGTGGATGCGGCCCGGAAAATCGAAGCCGGAGCCAAAACTTACTCACAGTTTACTCATAGTGAGCCCGAAACGGATTCTGAAAAGAGAGAGGAGAATGCCCGTAAGCCTGTATAATGAGTGAGTTACCTTCGGTGCGGGAGTGGCGGAACTGGCAGACGCGCAAGACTTAGGATTCTCCTAAACCTTCCTGATTCACTGAAAACACTAGCACTTATCTGTGTCTCGTGTTGCCTCAGTGAGGCGATTTTTGGATGCGTTAGTGAAAAACTTAGTGAAAAGAAAACGCCTGTCATTCGCTATTCGTCCTGGAGCGCAGCAATTTTAAGTAGGTCTTGTCCGAGGAACGGTTGTCCCATGCACCCTTGATGAAGTCACGGAGAAGTGGTAGGTCCTTCTCAATCGTTGTCTGCCATAAATTGGGACTGTACTCAAAAACCCGCAGCATGTTGTCAACATCGAAGAGCGGCCCTGTTCCCAAAGCCTTTATTAGAACGACGGGCTTGTCTTCGGCCATCCTCATCCCGAGTTCAAACATCACGTTGGGGTTGTGTTCGGTGAGGTCGGCTATCACCAAGTCTGCCTCAAGCAGGTCGTTCACAATCGTTGATTGAATAACGTCGCTGCCTTGTCGATTCGCAGTCCGTACAGTAAATCCCGAATCCTTTGCAGCGGGAGTGATGAGGCTTCGGAGCACTTCTGAAAAGAAGCCTTGTGCGTGCTTGGCATCACGCTCAACGAAAGGCATGATAACGAACGCTTTGAGTTTCGAACTGCCGACGGGTTCAGCCAGGGTTACGGTGCCAGGCGCGGGTGCCGCTGCTGCGGAGTCCGCCACATCCACCGGAATCGGAATTGGTCCTGACGTAATCCCAAGGTACTTGCAGTTCTCACGAAAAACTCGCGAAAACTCCTCATGCGTCACTGGCGCAAGGTCAAATTCCTTTTGCAGAGTGTTCCCCAGGTATTTCATTTCAGGCAGGTTGCTGCCTTTGTAGAACTCAAGAACTCGCTTGAATTCATCAATACTTAGAAACGCTTTCTTCCTTGCTTCCAGTTCTGCGTCGGAATTTGGCGCATACACAAGCTCCCGCCCAAGGTCTGCTAGGGAAATTCTCTCGGCTGTGCTGGTGCCAATCGTGAAGCCATAATCACGCGATGCGGAGGTTAGGTAGAAGTAAGCGTTTCCACCGGTGCCCGCACCTATTGCTGTGCGTATGTTTTCTGGCTCCCACGGATTACCGCCGTTGTGGTCTTTGATTGCGTATGCAATCTTCTGCGCTTGCTCAACTGTGGTTCTAGGAAAATTCCACTTAATTCGCGGCTTCTTTGCCATTTGTTCGAGCAACCTCACCGTATTCACCATCATACAACAGTTGAGTAGCTAACGAAGTTCAACATGCCGTGAACGTAGCTCGCCGCAAACGTCCGCACCTTGCCCCGGTCCCGGCTTCCTAGTCATCCGAGGCCAAAAGTACTCCTGTCTCGTCCTGAGGAGTTGGTGACCCTGGCCACAGCGTCAAGGAGGACGCGCAAAGTGGCAAGGAAAACCAAATACGCGCTGTCAGCGCAGAAGCAGGCCGCAGTTGATTCCAAGGTGCGCGAGGCTGCCGGAAAGGCCGCCGTGGAGAAGTTGCTGAAGAGCTCGCTTAACCCGAAATACGGTGCGTACCAGTTTTTCGGATTGAGCGACGGCAACGTCGTCAATGTGCGGATTGGCGAGGAAATCAACGCAAACAAAATGGCCGCCGATTCCGCCACGGTCAAGAGCTGGAAGCGCAAGCGCGCTGCCGACATGAAGCGCGCCGAAGCCAAACTCGCGAAAGCCGCCGCGAAGAAAGCGGAGGCCAAGTAACCGTGATTGACAAACGTTGCTTCGACCGCCGTTCAATCAAGACGCCAGTTGAGCAGTTTGCCGCTGAGCTTTGCCGTCAAGCTGGCGTTCCTTACAAAGGTATCCAATCCGGATTTGGCAAAGTGCCAGACCAAATCATGTTCGACAACGCGCACGGCTCAACGCTGTGCGTTCCAGTTCAAGGCGCAACCGTGGAAGTTATCCGCGAATTGGTGGCGCAAAGCAACGCAGCATGGGCCAACATGCCGAAGGTCGAAGTAACGACACATCGGCGCGTAGTGGTTGGCGGCAAGTACATCTTCAACGAGGCGGCTGACTAATGGTCGCCCTAAGCGTGCTGTTGGCAATCGTGCTCGGCGTGGCTGCGCTCGTCGCCTTGTCCCTGCTGGCGAGCGCGGTCACGTTCGGCCTCTTTGCTATCGCGCCGCACTTGCAGAATTCGTGGCTGGGCGTCGAAATCACCATTCGAAAGTGGAGGCTGCCGGACAGAGTGTGGCGCGATGAGCAGCCGTTCGCCGTGAGCATTTGCCTCCATCCTCTGACCAATCCACCTAGCTACTTAGTCGGCCTTGTTCGCGACGGCAGCGCGCACCGCATCGCGTTTAGCGGCGACAAGAAAGACGCTCGCGTTATCAACGACCCGATGTGCATGAAGGCTTGGCTCTGGACGTTGCAGGAGCGGCACGGCTACGACCCGTTCGTCGTTGTGCCGCCGAAAGGGAGGAACTAGTGAGGTTCTTCGTTGGCAAGCGAATTGGTCCGTTTTACGTCGGCGCGAGCTTTCGTAGGCCGTGCTTGCATTGCGGTCGGCCTCAGCCGTTTAATTGGCCGGCATTTTGGTTCGGAGTTTTGCTCGGCTGCGTTTTGCTGTACGCGGCGCTGAGATAGCCTTCGACGGCAGACCGGATTTCATTTAACTGGCCGCAGTCCTTCCGGATTGCGGCCCTTTTAGTTTGTGCCTTTGACTTTCCCAAAGCAACCCATTGCGCTCATTGCTTGATAGTTCGGCTGTGCTTCGTTCATCGCATCCTCACACGGACAGCCCTGTTCGTTTGTTTCTGCCTTCTTCCAGTCTTCCGGCGAAGTCAGCAGTATGCAGGTCTTACCAGTAATGGTGTCCAAGCGAAAGGTTCGAAAACCTCGGGAATAAACCTCATACTTATGAGCTTGGCACTCCGTCACCTGTTGCTGTGCCTTCTTCAAATCCTCCTGGGCCTGTTTGAGTTGCTGCTGTAAAGCATCGTACTTTGGCTTTTCTACCCATCCCATGTCTTCGCAGCCCGCCAGGAAAACACACAAAGATAAGAGAAGCACTTGCTTTCGCATTTGCCTATCCTCCGCTCAGTCTGGAAACGGCCGTCCACCACGGATGATGTGCAGCTTGCAGAGCGCGCGGCCTTCGTGTTTGGCGTCAACTCCGAAAGGTTGCCGTCGCTGCTGGCTCGAACGTAGTCACGGACACATCCGTGACCATGCGGCGCAGCATGTCCGCAAGCGCCTCGGCTTCTTTCAGCGATGTTCCCTGAGTTAAGTCAAATCCAATGAATCCGTCGCTCAGAGCCGGAATCTTAGGCCCCTGCGGCTCACAGATAATCCAAGGCGTTCCGTCGCTGCCTTCCACGGCTCGAAAATAGGACTTCGACCTCCATGTGCTTGCCTTATCCATCGAAAGACTGCCCTCCTAAGTCTAACGTACCAGATTCGCCTTACATTCGCCAGCCCAGAGCGTTCCCAAGCTGACAATGAAAGGCTAAGCAGCGCGCTTGACGGTCACACAATTCAGGTCTCCGAAGTTCTTCCGCCAAACCTTCAGCAAGTACGATTGATTACTTCCAAGCCGCTTAGCGCACGCTACCCAAGATAGCCCCGCACAGCGCAGAATGAAAAGGAGTCGCAAGCGTTCATCCGTCCATGCACCCGCCCGTATGCGCGTGCTCATCGCGCGCGCTTTGACACCCTCGACGGTCAAATCTCCAAATTCATACTTCCATCGCGTCAAGAGGGTGTTTCCGCAGATGCCGAGAATCTTGGCTACCTCACTCCTGCTATAGCCCATCAAGCGCAGGCGCAGCATTTCTTGAGTCTTTTCTTTTGGCCAAGGAACGACGGGTATCGGCCGGTCCTTCCATCTGCGCGTGTACTGCTTTTTTACTGTCCCTTTGCCGTTCGCAATTAGATTGAGCCGGTAGAGCATTTCGCGTACGCCAGCAGGCGACAAGCCGAGTTCTTCAGCAACTTCAGGAGAGTTGTGTCCAAGCCGGTAGGAGTAAACGGCGACGGCGGTAATGGTCTCGAGTAAGCCCTTGCGCAGCACGCGAACCTGCCTATCTCTGTTTTGCACCATGAATGTGAAGTCGCGCCGACCCAAGTTGTCGCCCTTCAGGAGCGTGTGCTGCTCGAGCATCAAGCGAAGTTGTTCTTCCTTACTAGGCAGGATTGCAGCGCACTTTGCACGCAGGGCAGCGATGCGCTCTTCGATTGACCCGGTCGGCGTGCGGCCTGCGGTTCGAAGGAATACGTACCTCTCGCAGTAGCACAGCACAACTTCTCTGAGCTGGGCGTCGTTCATCGCCCATGCAGGTATGCCATTTTTCCGAGGTGCTGGTGCTTTCTTGACGACGTGCATTCGCTCGGCATCTTGAAAAGACAAGCTAGTTGCCTTCGACGACTTGAGTGCACGCCGTGAAAACTGATGGTCATCAAACTTCGGTTCATACGCTGGCCACATTGCAACCCTTCTTTCTTGCGCGATAGGCAGCCGTACCCCTGCGCTGCCGCGCGCGCTTTTTCTCCAAATCAATTCCGCGATTGCGATTCCCTGGTCGACGCGCGTACAGCCCTTGCTTGCGCAGCGAATGGCGTACGACCTTCGCGCAGCACCCAAGCACCTCAGCGATTAGCGCAACGGTCGCGCGATTCGACCACATGCGCGCTACCAGCGCGTCATCGACGCGCACGTTGCCCTTCCGCGGAGCAAATGTTGCGAATCCCAAGCGCTCGGCGTAGCGCAGTAGTCGGGTGCGCGTGTCGGTCACTGATTGAATGGTCATGGCAAGCGATGCAGCAATTTCCGAATCGTGCCAATTCAGCCGCCATGCGCGGTACGCAATCGCTGCCAGCATCTGCATGTAGCCGCCGCAATTCGCAGTCGCGACGATAAACTCTTCGCAGGCCGACCAGTGCGCGCTTAGCGACCCGGCTGCGCAGGCCTCGGCCCATGCTGCGCGATTGGCTGCTAACTGTTTGAGGAATTCCAAATCGGTCAGCACATCCGGCGGAACTTTTCCAGTGCGGAAGATGTAGCCAAGCGTAGCGTGTATCAGCACCGTTCGAAGTTTGGCGTCATCGGCTGCGAATTCGGGCGTGTAGCGTCGCGTCCGGCCGGGTGCATTGAATTGATGCATCGCCAGCAATTCGTTGCTGGCAACCCCTGCTGCTAGTGCATCGCGAGAAAAGCTTCCGCGCTTTCGGATGTGCTGGTGAGCGTCGTACACGAGACCGACGTGCGCTGTTACGAAATAAAGAAAGGGCCGAACGGTGAGGCGGTCACCAATTCGGCCCAGTTAATCGCACGCCGGAGGGACGTGCGAAGGTTAAGGTTTAGCTGTGCTGCTGAAGGATGACGAAGGGGCTTGGCCCGTCTCCGCTCCATAGCAACGCGCCATCGGCGCGCACGAATGACCGGAAGGCCACGAGACCCTGCTCGATTAAGCCGGGCGCTTCACGAAAAACTTGGATACCGATGTCATCAGCTCCGCTGACCACAAGCCGGGTGCACCAATACGACAAGTCACCTAGCAAAACGCTGTTGGCCGCCGCTGCGATGTCCGGCATGGAAGGCGAAATCTTGACTGGCTTGCCGAGGATGGTCGGAGCTCCGCCGACAAAGGAAATGACCGGTTGGCCAACCTTGTCGACGATTCCGAGCAGCGCACCAAATGTCTTGATGTTCATTAGCCAAGCGCAAGTCGGTGAAGCAAGGTAAGCCGCGTCGAGCTTGGCGTAGGCCGCTGCGAAATCCGGAGTACCGAGTGAGTTCGCACCCGTCGCCGAGCTGCCGTCATTGACTGCGCTCCCGGCAGCGACGACCGTCGGTGCACCGAGCGCTGCCAAAGCCGGTAGCAAGCCGAGAATGGTGTTTGTTCCGCTGCCAGTTAGCAACTCACGGCCGATTCCGCGTGCGAGTGCTTTCGAGGTAAAGCGCTTGAAGAGCTCCATCGCATTGGTGCTGCTATCGACGTCTTCAAACGCTTCAAGACTGACTGGCCAACGCCGACTGTTGAATGAATACGCACCAATCTTTGCGTGATTCGGATGTGCGATGTCCACGGATGAGGTCGACTGCGGGTCGGTTGCGGTTGGCGACGCATCGTTTTCGGTATCGTCCATTAGCGGGTACGTGAGCGGCCGCCCATTCTTCGTTCGAATCTGGGTGCAGAAGGCGTCATCGAACAAAACATCATGGGCTTTAAGAGTTTCCATGATGCTGCCCCAATAGCCGGTTGGGATGAAGAATCCCATTCCGCTGTAAGTGCCGATGTGCGAAAGCATCGGAGCACCTTCGATGTCTCGTTGCTCCTTCTCACCCTTTACGAATCGTTGGAATGCCCGCACTTCCGGATTGTCGGCCGACGGCTGCACAGGAGCAAGCCCTGCACGCGCGCGGCGTTCGTTGTCGTGGTCTGCCTCCAGTTCGGCGAGCGTAATGCCGCCTTGCCGCAGGCACGCAGCCATAGCAAGCAGGGTCGCGTGGCGACGCTGCTCTTGGTGCGTCATGCTTACTTTGTTTGTCAAGGCGAGGGCGTCCGCAAGAACGGTCTCCAAGCCTTTTCTATCGATGTTCATGGTTCATCCTTTCGGTTTGGTTTTTCCGGAGGAACCCGCCTCCAGTCGGTTTACAAACCCAAAATCTCGTTTAACAAATTGAGTCGGCGACGCGCGAGCTCCGGCGCTTGCTCGAGCTGCATCCGATTCATAATTTCGGCGACGTCCGGCGACTCGGTGTCCGGGTCGATGTCAAGCCCAGCGCACAACGAACGCCAGCTTGGGTGCTGCCGCCAGCGCGCTATCGACCTGCCTCCGAAAAACTTGCTGCGAACTTCTGGCGAGATGCTGCGCGCACTCACTTGAGTCGCGTCATAGGCCGGAGTTGTGACCACAGAAATGTCATACAGCGTTTTGACTTTCGAGATGGTGCGCACGACGACCGTGTCGAGGCCGCGCCCTGACCGCCCATTCGGGTCGGATTCAGATGACCATTCGGCCTCTGCATCCGAGAAAGCAAAACTGCACCCTTTCAAATCTCCGCGACGGACGGCTTCATACGTATCGGCCCCGTACGTCGTGTTTGGCAGCAAGCACTCAAACGCTAACCCGCGCGAATCGGCGTGCAACTTCAGCGTGCCGGAGCTCGTGCGGCCAAGAACGAAATTCTGATTATGGTTGAGAAGGCAAACTACGTCGGGCGAAGTGCGCAGCACGGCATCAAACGCGCCCGGAAGCAAAACTTCGCGGAACTCACCCCCGCCATTCGCAGGGATGGGGCGCGACATCGCGTTGTACGCAGCCGCCAATCCGACAATCTTCTTTTCTTTGTTGCCGTCACCAGCAACGTGCGCTTTGCGCACTTCGAACGCAGTACGTTCCATTTGGGGTCACCTTCGCCGTCGCCGAAAAGTGTTACAAGCTGAAAAAGCCCGCCTCGCGCAAAATCTGCTTGCGGTCGGCGTCATCCAAGCCCTGCCAGCACTCAAGATTGGTGCGCAAATAGAATCGCGGCCGTCGACGCGACATGAGCCAGGTCGCTGTGTTGTGCAGCCGCTCGCACACAAGCGCACCTTGGTCGGCCAGCTTGAGAAGAGCTTGCAATCCGAGAAGGGTGAGAACAGCCGTGCGGTACTCGAAGGGTGTCATATGAGTTTGGCCAGTGATGCGCGCTCGACTTCGAATTGCAAACCCCGTTTGAGCTCATCGGAAGTTTGCAGACCAGCAGCGCGGATGTGCGAGTCAGGGCTTACCCTGCTGACGACCTGCTTGGGCGGCTTGACGCGACTGCGCGATTTCCATTTCGCGAAGAGCTGCGTGTAAGTTGCAGCGACGTCCGGGTCACAAGTAAGTCGACCTCGGTGTACGTGATTGAGATGCGCAGTTCCTTTCATCGACTCGGTTGTTTGGCGCTCACCGCACGAACAGCGCCAGCCGCACGTCGGCGGGGCTTGATAGTCATCGATGAAGACGCCAGCGTTTGCAAACCAGGTGATGTCGTGTTTGATTTCGGGCTTTGCAGTTGCGACTGTAGCCAGCCCCGCTGCGACCAGAAGTGCACCAATCTCAGCCGATACGTGTTCAGATTTTCCGTTGCGAATGACTTCCATGTTGGACCTTTCTCTTTCTGCCGTAGGGTAGACGGCTGCACTCTTTGTCGCCGAGTGCTTGGCAGTGTGTTTGAATCGTGTTACGAAGTTGCTTTCGAAAACGGCAGCACGCCGGTGATTGACTCGCGCAGCGTTTGCAACTCAGCAGCCGTCAGCGAGTCAAGCACGCTCTGCAAGGGTGCAGGCAGCATGATTTCTAGCCCTGCGATAACTTGAAGGCAGCGACCCACAAGCCGCTTGCTGCGAATCATTTCGTTGTGCAGGATTTGGCCATGAACTTTGTACGCATCGAGCTTGTCGGCGTTTGGGCTGAGTAGCCCATGCTTGCAAGCGAACTTGAGAAATTCGGGCGAATTGAATGCGTCGTCATTCATCGCCATCGACGCCATCCATCTGTTCGGGCGACAGCGCGACCAGTTGCGGCCCTGGTGCGTCGTCGGCGTGCAGAAGGTCGTACCCAATCGTGCCGGGTGCGTATGTCGGTTCGTTGTTAGCGACCGTTTTTCTAATCTTCGGGCCAGCGATGGGCGACAAGCCAAGCCGGTCGAGTATGGCAACGAGCTGCCGCTCGGCGTCGGTCGCGACCTTCAAACTCATGTTCGTCTTTTCAATCTGGTGTGCGACTGAATTCGCATCGAGTCGGGTGTAGAGTTTGATTTCCCCTTCTTCGAGAAGTTTGGCCTGCGCACGCGCGCGTCTGTCCCAGAGCTCCGCTGCGAGTTGCAGCAAGAATCCATCGCCCTCAGTTAGAGCTCGACGCGCCTCAAGCTGGCGGCAGAAGAGTTTGAAAGTTTTGCGCGCAGCTGGCGAGAGATGCTTCGGGCAGCGCGGGCGGCCGGATACCAGATGCGAGTCGGTCGGCGTCCGGTCGTGCGGGGTTGTGCCGCCGACTTCGTGCAGTGCGTCGGATTTTCTGGCTGCTGGCATAATTCCTTTCAAGTAAGGGGGCGTCCGGCGACCCTGCCCTGAAGGAAAGTCGCCGAACGACTCGCGTGTGTCTAACCTGTGCGAAGGGGGAGGTCACGCGAATTCCGAACTTCGAAAATGGTTCGATTACCCTTGCGCACACAAGGGCAGCCGGATGTTACGAGCCCGAAAACCCTGGTTTTGGTCGCGCCTCAAGCGCGCGCGTGTGTATAGAACTGGCGCAGCGGTTTGCAGCCAATCATCGGCGGAAAAATGGTGGTGCACCGGTCTAATTTATTTCGTTCCAATAACTTACGACTGATTCCGGGTCATTTTCCGGCTTCGAATCGCAGCGATTAAAGCGTGCGGAGCGGAGAGTATGCTGTGTACTGCGAGAGAATCTAGAAGTGCTGCGAGAGCTGGCTTTCCACGCCGAGAACACCTGATTAGATGCGCTTAGCTACCCGATTACAGCCCGTTTGAGTAGCGCTCATTCTTCTCCAATCTTCTCTTCAGGGCGGCCAGAAAGCCTGCGTTGGTAATCAGGATTCGCGAGTCGCTTGCTGTCTCGGCGGCGACTAGAATGCCCTCGGCGTTCTCGTATACCCAGAATTCGCGATTGCCGGTAGTGACCAGAATCGCTGTGCAAGCTCGAAGAGCTGTGAGCCGCTCATCGCAAATCCTATCGGCAAGAGTGAACGCACCATGGAAGGTGACCGGCGAGAGAAGGTCGACCTTCTTAATCACTCTCACGAAATGTCTCCGCGCTCGCGGTCTTTCCGAATGATGGCTTCGAGCAAAGCGCACTTTCGCCTCAGGTGCTCGAGCTCGGCTTTTTCAAACGCCACGTCCATCTCGTGCAGTCTCCGGAAGCCTGCCTCTTGCGCGCTCTCGCCCCAATCTAGGTCTTCGATTCGTACATCTGGCGGCAGCACGATGCGGCCGCGGGGAGCATTCTTCTTGGCAAGATGCTGACGAAAACTCTTCTCTCGCTTGGCTGTCTCGCGCGCGCTGCGTTTTCGCTTAGGCGCGAACGCCATGAGTCACCCCTGCTGGAGGCCAAGCAGTGTCGGAATTCTTGCGAACGGCCGCTGGCTGTAAGGTACCGATTTCGACAAAGGTCGCGTCACCGGCCGTCGCCTTCTTCAAGAGCTTGGCGACTTCATCGTTTGGCAGGGAAATGACCGCCGTGCGGCCGTACTTTGCGCTGAGTCCGCGGAGGTCGACTCTATCTAGGGTGAGTGAAATGCCGTGCTTTTCCAGCGCAGCGATGATTGAGTGCTCGTTAGCGTCAGGTCTTACAGCGAGATGCAGAAGGGAGCCGGTAGGAAGCCAAGCCATGATGGGTGTTACCGTGCCTTTCAGTCAAAATTTTTATCTGGGCGGAAGTTCGTCGGCTTTTGCACATCTCCGACTACAAAATATCTTGTGCGCGTCCACCGGCCGCCCGCAATTCGCGCAACGGCGGCCATCATCGCGCTTCTCTTTCTCGGCTTGTGCGTTTGACTGCATCGCATACTACGCAAGCCGTGTTACGTCGCAGGCGCTGGCGAAGACAAGGCGAATCTGATAGCTTAGTGTAAGGAGGTTAGGAAATGTCAAAGTACACGGTTCTGCAAGGAGACGGTCGCGCCATTCAAGGCGAGCTCGACACTTTGTCGAAGCAAGGCTATACGCCAATTCTCTACACGGCGGTATTCCTGCCCGGTCAGCAAGGACATCCCGGCATCATAAATCACTGCGTCATCGTCGAGCAGAAGGAAGAGAAGAAGTAAATCACTAGCCGACGCGGGCAAATACTGATGCTCATTCTGACCCTCCGGTAAGAATTGACTGCAAAACTTGTTTAGGCGTGCGCTGGCGTTGAACCTCCGACCAGCGGAACGAATAGGCTTCTGATTCGCTTTACGTCTTCTTCAAAGATTGCCTCTAGCTGCTTGCCGACTTTCACGCTCTCGATGTAAAGGGCCTCGAATTCGAGGTGCTCTTCGTAGGTCATCACCTCGCCCTTACCCATCTTCGTTTTCGCCATCAAATTGAAAATGTCATTTCGCTTTGAGATGAGCTCACTGTACCTTTTTTGCTGCGCGGGCGTCATTTGGGTTATCTCCTCGAATCCTCTTTGCGTGTTATGGCGTTAGCAGAAATTGGTCGGCGTGCGCTCTCGCCTCAGCTCGATTTCTTTCCCAAGCTTCCGCAAACACATTCCACTTCTCAATTGCCGCATTGACTTGCGCGACGGTCGCGGCTGCGCTGAGCGAATCGTGCAGCGCTTGCCAATCGGATTGCAAATCGGTGTCGCGCACGTCATCTTCGATTCTGTTTAGCTCAGCAAGGTACGGCCGCACTGTATCTCCCGCGCATTGTGCTGCGTAGGCTATGTCGGCCGATTTCTTCTCGACCCTTTTCATCTCAGCAGCGCGCCGAATCCGGCCTATCGCAAAATCCAGCCAGCTCGATGGCCCTGCGTAGAAATCCTTCCACGCAACACGCCGGTCGCCGTCGAGTGCAAAGATGAATTCGGCCGCCATTAGCGCAAAGCACTCGTGACCGTATTCCTGCGCGACGGTAACGACGTGGCCTTTTTCCCTATCGGCTGGCGGCATCATACCGGCTGCCTTTTTCGCCCTCGCGATGAGCTCGAGTGCAATCTTCTCGGCGGCGTGCACGCTGATTTTCTGTTTGGTCGGTATGCGCCCAAGTCGCCCTTCTGACATCTGGTTGGTCGCACTATATATGGTGTACGGTACAGTTTGATGGCGAAATTCAAGGTCTTCCAGCCTTAGAAGTTGTTTGGTTTCAGCGCTTTGACCATCGGTCGACATCTGGTCACTGGCTGGTGTTTTTGCTGTTTTTGCGCTTGATGCTGACTCGATGTAAACGGCGAGGCCAACATCATTCATAAGGTCGAAGAAATACCGGCCAAGCCAACCATCTGGCCTTTTATCCAAGGTAAGATTTTTGCTAACCTCTTCGTTGCAAGCCGAGCAAATCGGAATCGTATTCGCAAGTGAGCCGTCATCTCCACCGGCGTGACGCGACACCAAATGGCCGCGCTCGAGCCTGACTTGCTTAGGCTCGCCATTCTTATCGACGAAAATCGCACCTTCTTGCGCAAGGCAGTAGCAGCATCGGTCATAGCACGATTTCTTCAGCCGTTTGAATTCTTCTTTGCTTAGCCGGTCGGCTGGCATCACGCAACCTTCCGCGCGTCGACAAATGCATCAAGGTCACGCACATCGAAGAGAAGTCGTTTGCCAAGCCGAATGGTTGGCACTTGCTTCTCCCAAGCAAGCGTGCGCACACACCAACGCGTTGTGCCGAGATACTTCGCTGCTTGCACAACGTTGAGCAGCCGTGCTTCTAAGTTGTTCACGATTGGGCTCCTGCCGTAGAACCCTGTTGACGGCAGCGCCGTAGAAGGAGTGTTGACGGTATTTAGATGGTCACAAAACTTGCCAAACGATGGCAACCGAAAAGTGAAGGGCGAACAAAATTTTCTTAGAGGAAATTACACGCTCACAGAAGTGCTTTCCTGCTCCGCGGCTTCTTCGCACTTGTCCGGTAGTAAAGGCATGACCAGATAAATGTAATTCGGACCATTGCTAAACTTCACCAAGCTGTTCCTGTCAATAAACTGAACGAGAACGTCGCCTTCCGCTTGGGAAAGGAATTCGTCGATAAACTGTAGATTGAGTCTAGTAGAGTTGGCAGTTCCGGTGACGGCAGCCGGCACCTGCGTCTCCGATTCACCGCCTTCGTCATCCGCACTTTTCAATCGCAATCCTTGCTCCGAAATCATCAGGTGGATGCCCGGAACTTTGCCGTGAACTGTGGTTTCCACTTGTCTCAGCGCTTCCTTAAACGAGCCTGCGCTTATCTTGAATTCGGTTTTGAAGTTCGCCATCGATAGCGCCTTCTGTACCGGCGGGAATTTGGTTTGCGGCTTTCGGATTGAGAGCACGACGCCTTCCGTTCGAAAGAAGAAGTTCGTGTCCGACTCTGCAAAGTGGAACCATGCTCCTTCGCGCCTTTTGAAGACCGGCAAGCACATCTTCTGTATCTGTAGTTCAAACACTCCGCCATCGCATGGCGCGTCCGCGATAGCTATTCGGTATCCGTCAGAAGCGACAGCTCGGAGTTTACTTCCATCGCTTTCTATCTTGACCGTAGGAACCGAGTGTCTGCCCGCCTTGTCTGGAACCGCTGCCTCTACTTTCGCAAGAATCCGCTTGAAGAATTTCAGGCTGAACGTATATTTGACCTCGGGCATCGATTCGAGTGCAGGGAACTGGTCAACGGCCATCGCCTTTATCTTCATGCTGGCTTGCCCTATTTTGATGGTGACGTGCTTAGCGTCAACTTCGACCGTTGCGGTTCCGTCCTTGTGGCGTTTCAGAAAAGCGTGCGCTTCCTTCGCGTGCAGAAGGAAAGAGCCAGTGTCGCCGTCAACGACCTCGAAGGCTTGGAAAATGGACATCGTGAGGTTCGAGGCCGACAAAGTTGCCTGCTTGGCGTCATTCACATCCACTTTGACGCACACCAAAGAAGAAGGTATTGGCTTTTTTGGAATGACGGCGCGGGCTTCTTCTAACAGTCGCTTAAACTCGTTGACCTTAACTGTTATCTTCATTTGACCTCGCCTGCCAAAAACCTGCGCACCAACTCTTGCACAAAATCCTCAACCGAAGCGTGTACCGCATGTGCGTCCACAAGCTCTTTTAGCCTAGCAAACTCAGCGCTCGTCAATTTGAAGGACACCGTCTGCGTTTCCTGCGCCGCAACGTTTTTCTTGCCCATCCTCTTACGCACAGCGTCACGTATGCTTACAACCGTCGCATTCTCGTTAGCAGCAAACCTTTCGACAAATTCGGCCCGCAACTCAAGCGCCTTCTCCTTGTTCTCCTTGCCGTTTTCAATTACAGTCAGCTTCCCAATTTCCTTGTATTGGCAAAATGACAGCCCACGTTCGCGCAGCTCTTGTGGAATGCGCTCTGCTACAGTGCGCAGCTCGCGTATCGTGTTTACGTCATAGCCGCTCTGCTTCGCGGCCTCTTCCAAAAGCTCCCGCACCTCGTCTTTGCTTGCCTCCGCCGGCGTGCGCAGCGCACAGTCGCCTATCCGCCATTGGCACGTTGCCTCGTCGCGTAGCAAAACGTACATCTCATTCAGCCAAGCCGTGCGGCAAAATCCATCGTTATGTAACGATGATTTGATTTCTTCCGTTTGTAAGCACACTACCGCCGTACTCACGCGGCCCTCCTTTGGACGCACTAATCCCGCGCACACCTAATGCGTCGTTTTTAGGTTTTGAGAAAGCAGCTAGTGGTAAGAACGCGGCACTTTGCGTTTGCCGCGTGGTAGACGTGGCCGTTCTGCTATTTGAAAGTATGCCAGCCCGAAGAACCTCTGTCAACATTTTTCGATGTGTATATTCAAAATTTTCTCACCCAGAACATCTAGGAGAGCAGTAAGAAGAAAGTACTACGATGGAACATTCTGAACTTCGGTACCGTCGCCTTTTCACTGAAAAGTGTTGGACGATTGCTACATGAAGCGTGAACGAGGAACAGGCGGTTTAATCAAGCTCAAAGGCTGCCGCTATTGGTACGCTCAATTCTACGATTCGCAGGGCCGGCAAAAGCGTGTCAGCACGAAAACGACGGTCAAGCAGGAAGCGCAAGGCATTCTCCGCAACCTCATGGTTGACCGTGACCGTGGCGTGCCATTTGTTGGCGACGTGAAGAAAATCCGCTATAGCGACCTAAGGTCCGCGCTTCTCGACTCCTACCGCATGAAGGAGCAAAAGAGCCTTCAAGTGCTGGCCGACGGCAGCGAAACCGTTTGGGGCCTGAGCCAACTCGACAAGTATTTCAAGTGGAAGGCCGCTACAGAGACCGAGGCAGGAGAGCCAGGGGTTCCAGTAACGCAGCTCACGACCGAAGCCGCACGGCAGTTCGTCAAAGCTCGGCAAGTCGATGGCGTCGGCAACGCAGTCATAAACCGTTCTCTGGCTTTGTTGCGCCGGATGCTCAACTTGGCAAAGGATGAAGGCCGGATTCCCACAGTGCCGAAAATCTACTTCCTTAAGGAGCCGCCAGCGCGCAAGGGCTTCCTTGCATTGGAAAGGTTCAACGAACTGCTAACGCATATCCCGCTTCACTTGAAGCCGCTCGTCGTGTTCCTGTACTACTGCGGAGTCCGCGTGGGCGAGGCGTTGCAGGTGGAATGGCCGCAAGTTGATTTGAACCATGCCGTGATAAGATTGGAGCCAGAGCAAACGAAAACCAGCGAGGCGCGGATTGTGCCACTGCCGGACGTGCTGGTTGGGATGCTTGAGCGCGTGGAGCCGCAAGAAGGCCGCGTGTTTAGCGGCGACGGACTACGTGCTGCATGGGAAAAAGCCTGCAAGGAATCCGGATTGGCAGGCCTGATGGTCCACGACCTGCGACGCAGCGCGATTAGGAACCTTGTGCGCGCCGGCGTATCGGAGAAGGTAGCAATGAGCATTTCGGGCCACAAGACGCGGTACGTGTTCGACCGCTACAACATCGTCAGCGAAACGGACGTGCTCACGGCGATGCAGCGCGTGCAGGAGTTTAGTGAAAATTCAGTGAAAGCGCCTCGCTTGCCACGGCGGGAACGCTTGCAACTTGTTGAAAAATAACGTGCGGGAGTGGCGGAACTGGCAGACGCGCAAGACTTAGGATCTTGTGGCCGAAAGGCCGTGGGGGTTCAAGTCCCTCCTTCCGCACCAACGTTCCGATGAGGAAGGGCTGTCACGAGCGAAAATCGTGAGCCCAGGAACCCTTCTCGAAGATCTGCCTCACAGCCGACATCTTTTGCTTCGCTCCGATCTGTAACCTCTCAGCCACATCTCACTGGTCCAGACTCGTCCAAACCGAATCTGGCGACGACGCATCGCAACCGGCACTCAAATTACAGAAATAAAACTGGGTGACCGGATGGATTTCCCATACCGTCGAGCGCCAGCAGCTGGACTTCTGCGGAGTGAAATGGCAGTCGTCCTTTGCTTGGAAGTGACCGTTGTCCACCATCAATTGGCCAACGACTTTGATCTGCTCTCCCAAGTGGGCGCTTACACTGGCGATGCTCCATTTCGGGTGACGGCTGTGGCGCGGAAATGGGGTCATTTCCGCGACGAAACTGTCTTTCTCCAAGGCCGCAAACCCAGGGGTACAAGGCTGTGGATGACTGGTGCGAACAGTGTTAGCAAGCATCGAATTGAATCCCAAGCCGATGTGGTAGTCGGCGGAATCGGGAGCGCTGATCTTGCAGTTAGAGGTTTCAGCCACGGCTGCCTGGCAGGACGTACCTTTGCCCGTATCTTCGACGAAATAGAGGTAAGCGACGACGGAGTAGAGGTTCCCCTCGCCAAGGCCTGCAAACTGGCTGGCAAATGCAGCGTGGTTGGAGGACGTCAGTCCTGTCTTGGCCTTGACCTTGCCTTTAGCCTTGCTACCCGTGGAAAGCTGCGACTCCAGCCTTTGGAAGTCAGCAGCGGTCAAAACTCTCGTCGGCGCTAAACTCGGGTCGGGATCCTGATCCTTCAAGAAGTCGAGATACGCGTCATAGTGAGGCGGCGTTGAGGCAGTGCAACCATCCGGGAACTTGTCGTGGCACTGCTGCAAAGTCAGGTTATTCGGTTTAGGACAACTGGCAGATTTTTGCTTGGAGGCTTGACTCGCCAATTGATGCGCCCGATCTTGCGCCCACAACGCACCTGGAACGGCCACCAGGAGACACGCTAGGCTGAGCGTTTTCATCGTTTTCTCTTTCCCCTTTGTTTCCTTATCACACCCTGTGTCACACACCCAAGGATAGACAAGGCCTTTAGTCTTCAGAAAGAGTAACTCCGCTGCGTACAAAACAAGATAGCCTCACAAGTACTTCCCATAGTGCAGCAGGCTTCGCTCCGAAACCAGGATGTCGAGATCCTCGGAGAGTCGGTCGAGGAAATTCCATCCTTTGGAAAGACTCGTGCCGCCTTTTAGGATGAATTCACCCGTATGGCCCGCCGATAGCGCACTTTGAAGTCCGAGAGGTCGCTTGCGTATTCCGTCGCCGGATTTGCCACTCTGCTGCATTGGGAAGGGCCGAGCTAACACTCAGAGCAAAGTTTGTGAGCGGGTTTAAAGACTTCTTCAGCCGTGCAACGGTTTTGGCTGCGCCGAGGTGAGACCCGATTGCGCCAACAAGCGCGCGCACACGCGGAGGCTCATGACGCGCGAGCCGCACCAAACGTTTGAGCGACAATCGTCCCGATCGGATGAGATCCATGATCCGCCCGATCGTCTCGACAGGTGTCGCGTCTGGAATCCGGTCAAGATCCTTGAGCGCATCGAGCGCGGCAAGTTCCGACGAACCAAGTCCTTCCACTTCATACGAGGGCGAAATCGTCACCGATCTGACGTTGAAGAAACGCCGTCCGGGATCGACGGAACGCACCGGCCTGTTCACTCGGTACGTGATCGTTGAGGAGACTTGCGTTGTAAGCCCGAGACCGTTATATGCGGCAGTTCCGGTCGGAGCATAGGCAATGCCGCGATGCTGCAGCAAATGCGACATCACACGATCAAGCTCTGGCTTGCTCTCCCCAAATCGGGTTTTCTTCGGAACGTAATAGACGCCTCTGCGCACGCGGCGAAGAAGGCCATCAGGCTCCTTCGAAAGGCGGCTCAAAGCCGCAGCGACAGCCAAAAGCGGAAACCCGCGGAAGTCCGGATAGCTCCAAAGCCGGTCTTCCCCCCCTTCCTCTATACGCTTACGCACCTTTGTCGCAATCGAATTTTTACTCGGTTTTCTCACCACGTAACCCTAGTCGAAGCAAAGCTAAATGTCAAGTTCTTTGCACCATGTACTTGACATATAGAAGATATGAGTTAATCTCAACTCTTCTGTTTTCTGTCAGTTACAATTCTCAGAGCTGTCGGTTTCCTATTTAACTCCCCCGGGCGCCAAGGGTAAGATCTTCATTCACAGTTCAGTAGCTAATCAGCTACTAAACCCGCTTAGGAATTTGGTTCGCGTTGAAATAGATGAACGCAGAGTCTCCAAAACCGTGTTGTCAGCTTTTGCTCGCCATTACCTCGCAACGCGAGGAGGGAAGCGCGGGGCGGGGGGTGCCCATTTTCTTGTGTTCTTACGGCTTTATTCAATCACTCACAATGATGTGCCTCACGCAACTCCGTTTCTTTCATGCATTTGCATTGTTGCCCGGGGGTGTATGGGGTCCCCATTTTCCATTTTCACTTTTCCATCTTCCGCCCTCCTGCCGTCGCCGTCGAAACCACAGCCACAGCGCGACCAAGGCGGCGGTCGCGCCAACCGAATCGAGCAGCGAATCGTAAATCGAGGGGCCTCGGCTCGGCAAGAACGCTTGGTGAAATTCGTCCAACAGCGAATATCCCGCGGCAATGAACAGCGCGCTAAGTCCCCAGATCCAGCGCCACCCCGAGCGGCGCCCCCGCACCGCGCGGTAGAGCAGCACGAAATACACGAAGTACTCCGAAAAATGCGCGCACTTGCGGATGATGTGATGGATGTGGTCGTACTGGCTTTGCGCCAGCCCCCGAATCAACCAGCGCAGAAGCGGCTCGAAAAACCATTTCGTGTGGTCGGCGGAAAAAGTGTCAGTGGACATGGTGAAAATCACGACCGACCACACAATCGCCGGCCACCATGCCCACAGCCACGCAAGCCATCGCGGCGCGGGAGTGTTCGCGCGAATTTCAGACAAGCTTGGTGCGGGACGCGGATTGCGCCACGGTTGTGGTTCCACGGTTAATTTCAGCTCTTTCTAAATTTTCTCTGCATGTTTCTCAGTTTTCAGGTTAGCAGAGAAAATAGATTGCCATGCGAGAAAGCGCACAGCATACCTGCGGCAGCAAGGCTGCCCTACCACAAAGATCGGAGAACAATTTGCGATCAAAATCCCTAGACACGGCTCCCCCATGCGCCTGTAGTTGCTCTAGCGCCGCGGCTACTCCATACGATAGTTCGGCGCTTCCTTCGTGATAATAACGTCGTGCACGTGGCTCTCGCGCAGCCCCGCCGCGGTGACGCGAATGAATCGGCTCTTTTCCTTAAATTCCTTGAGCGTGCTAGCGCCAACATAGCCCATTCCGCTTCGCAACCCGCCAACGAGCTGGTCCGTCAGCGCACCCAGCGGCCCTTTGTAAGGAACGCGCCCTTCCACTCCTTCCGGAACAGACTTGCCGCGCTCGCCGGTATCCTGGACCGTCGCGTACCGATCCGAGCCCGCCTCCATCGCGCCCGTCGAGCCCATCCCGCGGTATGACTTGAACGTACGCCCTTGATACAAAATCGTTTCCCCCGGAGATTCTTCCGTTCCGGCAAACAAGCTTCCAATCATCACGCACGATGCTCCCGCCGCCAGCGCTTTGGAGATGTCTCCCGAATATTTAATTCCGCCGTCGGCAATCAGGGGCACTTCAGTTCCTTGCGCCGCGCGCGCGGCCTCCATGATGGCCGTCAATTGCGGCACGCCCGCGCCGGTCACCACGCGCGTCGTGCAAATCGATCCCGGCCCAATTCCGACCTTCAATCCATCCACGCCAAGCGAAATCAATTCTTTCGCGCCGTCGTACGTCGCGACGTTTCCCGCAATGAGTTGCGCGTCCGGCAAGCGATGGCGGATCACTTTGATCGCTTCCATCACGCGAAACGAGTGGCCGTGCGCCGTGTCAATCGCCAGCACATCCACTTTTGCCTTCGACAATTCCATGGCGCGCTCCAGAAAATCTCCCGTCGCGCCAACCGCCGCGCCCACACGCAATCTCCCGTGCTCGTCCTTCGCCGCGCGCGGATATTCCAGTTTTTTCTGGATGTCCTTAACCGTGATCAGTCCTTTCAAATTGAAGTCCTGATCCACGACCAGCAATTTCTCGATGCGGTGCTTTTGCAGAATACGCTCGGCTTCATCCAGCGTAGTGCCGACGGGCACGGTCACCAGATTTTCCTTGGTCATCACCGAACTGACCAATTGCGAATGATTTTTTTCGAAACGCAAATCTCGGTTGGTCAAAATTCCCGTCAGGCGCGACCCACGCGTCACGGGAAGCCCGGAAATTTTGTACTTGTTCATAATTTCCAGCGCCTGCCGGATGGTAATGTCCGGTGAAATGGTCACCGGATCCACGATCATTCCGCTTTCCGAGCGTTTCACCCGGTCCACCTCTTCAGCCTGTTTTTCCGCCGACATGCTGCGGTGCACGATGCCGATGCCGCCCTGCCGCGCAATGGCAATCGCCAGCCGCGATTCCGTAACAGTATCCATCGCCGCGGACGCCAGCGGCACATTCAGCTTCACTTTGCGCGAAAAATTCGTGGTGGTATCCACTTCCGTCGGCAGCACCGTTGACCGGCCCGGCACAAGCAGCACATCGTCAAAAGTAAGCGCGTCGGGAATCGAACCTTCGTTCATTCCAACCTCACGTTACACGTCAAAAGATTGGCCGCAAGAAAAGGGCCATAAAACAACGCAGCCCAGCGGGTGCCCGCTGGGCCGTCAAACCAACGCATCAAAGTCGTAAAAATGCCTCACGGTGAATGCTCCATTCTAGGGTGCGCCGCCACTTGGGTCAAGTTGATGCGCCTTTGGTCTGCTATTCTCGAATGCGACCGGTTTTCTAAGATGCAAATCACAATTCCGGAGTTCGAGCCGCATCCGTTGCTGAAAAACGGGCATGCGATGACCGTCGCTGCGGCCTTGGTGCCCCGGCGATTCGACATTCCGCCGGCGGAGGCGCGGCGTTTTCAGGTGGACCAGGATTCGTGGCTGCTCGGGCATTGCCACTGGCAACCGGGAAAACGCCAAGACGCTCCTGTTCTTGTCCTGGTGCACGGCCTCGAAGGCTCGAGCGATTCGAATTACATGCGCGGCATCGCGGAGAAGGCGTTTCATGGCGGCTTTCACATAGTGCGCCTGAATCAGCGCAATTGTGGCGGAACTGAAGCTCTCACCCCGACGTTGTACAACTCCGGCATGAGCGGTGACTATCGCGCCGTCTTCGAGGAACTCTCAAACCACGATGGTTTCGAACAAATCTTCTTCGCCGGTTACTCGATGGGAGGAAACCTCGTCACAAAAATGGCGGGAGAATTTGCGGAAGCGGTGCCGAGTGCGCTCCGCGCTGTCTGCGCCGTATGCCCGGCTCTGGATCTCGCAGCTTGCGCCGACGCGCTTGAGCGCACGGAAAACTATCTTTATCAACGCCGCTTTGTCTCCGGACTGATGGGCCGCTATGCCCGCAAGCAAAAACTGTTTCCGGAGCACTACCAGCTCAACGGCGCCCTCGGCCCAATCTCCACCGTGCGCCAGTTCGATGACGTCATCACCGCGCCGCAATTCGGCTACCGCGATGCGCAGGATTATTATGAATACGTGGGGGCCAAGCGCGTCGCCTCGCAAATTCGCGTGCCCTTCCTGATGATCACCGCGCAGGACGATCCTTTTGTCCCTTACGAGTCTTTCCTGGCCGCGAAAATTAGCGACAATCCAGCGATTCGCTTTGTCGCGCCGCAACATGGCGGCCACTGCGGCTTCATCTCGAAACACTCCGGCGCCAAGCGATTCTGGGCGGAGCAGCGCATCGTGGAATTTTGTGACGGACTTCGAGTGAAGAACTAGCCTAAGGGCTTCTCGAGCGACGACGCAAACCCTGGTGTCAAAAGCTTCGCTGGGCCGTCCGCGGCAATCACCATGTCGTCTTCGCAGCGCAAGCCGAATTCGCCGACAAGGTAAACCCCCGGCTCATTCGAGAATGTCATGCCCGGCTCGAGCACCGTGTTGCTTCCCCGCACGAGATAAGGATGCTCGTGCCCGTCGAGTCCGATGCCGTGCCCAACTCGGTGCGTGAAGCTCTTGTAGTCCGGTCCGAACCCGGCGTCCGTCACCACTTTGCGCGCTGCATCATCCACCGAGCCGGATAGCCGGCCCGCGCGCGCCGCATCTAGAGCCGCGTCTTGCGCTTTGCGGACAATTTCAAAAACGTGCGCCACTTTTTCCGACGGCTTGCCCAAAACTCCCGTCCGCGTCACGTCCGATTGATACCCTTCCACGGCGCAGCCGCCGTCAATCAGGATGACGTCGCCCTCTTTTAGTTTTTGCGGCTTGATGGTCCCGTGCGGCAGCGCTGCGGAAGCGCCAAGCAACACCAGCGCGCCCCCGTGCAAGCCCATTTTTGAATAGCCGCCTTCCACCAGCTTGCCGATGTCTTCTTGCGATATCCCCTCTTTCACCGACGCGAACACCGCGCGAAAAACATCAAAAGTCGCTTCGCACGCCAGCCGCATCAGCTCCAGCTCGTGCTCCGATTTGCGTCCGCGGCAGGCAATGGTGAGAGGATCGGCGGAAACGCATTCAAGCCCCGGCGCTGCCGCGCGCAGATGATCGTAAAACGTAAACGGCGCGGTTTCTTCCACGCCAATTTTTCCCGTTCGAATCCCGCGATCCGCTAGCGCCGCCGCAGCAATTTTTGTGGGGCTCTGGTCTTCCTGCCAGATGCGCACTTCTGCGGGAAACTGCAGCTTTTCCCGCATGCGCCCTTCTTCAAACCCGGGCACGACCATAATGGGTTCGCCCGTACGCGGAAGCACCAGCGCCAGCAGCCGCTCGCTCATGCCCCAGCGAATCCCAGTGAAGTAATAGAGCGTAGTTCCTGGCGCGACGAACAGCGCGTCGTACTTCGGGTCCAGCTCCGCCATCAATTTCTGCGCTTGCTGCAGCCGGCCGCGGTATTCGTCTGCCGTAATGGGATGAACGCGTGACCCAAGCGGCTTGAGCGCAGCGAAAGCCTCAGGAAGAGCGTCGGCCTTGGTGGCAGGATTGGCCGCGCCCTTGGGTAGAGCCGCCAAGCCTGCAAGAGACATTACCGCGCCGCTTTGCAAGAATTCCCGGCGGGAAGATTGACTGGGCCTCCTCGAAGTCTGTTTTTCCATGGGAAAAGAGCTTCCTCTGCGCCACGGTCGCTTGTCAAGACTTCATCGCCAGGCAGTCGAGTGATTTTGCAAATGACACCAGCGCCCGTCGCCGGACTTTTCTGCATCCCAAAAAACGGGAGGCGCTCTGTGAGCGCCTCCGGGAAAGGAACGGCCGGAAGTAGGAATTTTATAAAGCGGTCTAGAAAACGAACTTGAGTCCCAGCGTCATGGAGCGGAAGCCCCCGCTAAACAGCGTGCTTGCCGCCAGGAAGTTCGGGTCGTTCGGTCTCACGTAACCTGGTGTGGTTGTGGCTACCGTAGTTCCCACGGTGCTAAACACATTCCCATTGCTGAGTCCAAAGCTCGGATGGTTTAGCACGTTGAAGATGTCTACTTTCGCCCGCAAGTACTTGCTTTCGGTAAAGTGGAACTCCTTCCCGACTGACAGGTTCACAACGCTGAAACCTGGGCTGTAGAAAGAGTTGCGAGCCACGTTGGTGCGAGCCCCCAGGCCCGCGTTGACATATCTCGCCGTCGAGTCGCCGCCAGTAGCCTTGTTCGTGGCGAGGTAGCCTACCGTGCTGTCTCCGGCGGGGCAGCTCGCTCCGGTAACCGTATTTCCGCCTCCGGCAGGAGCGCAGACACGCAACAGAGTTGTGATGCCACCCGCGAGGCTCGTCCCGAACGGATTGAACATCACACGGTCACCGGCAGTATCGCCATTGCCATTGGCGTCTGAGGCAGATTGCAGGGTTACAGGCTGTCCCGTTTGGGCAAGGAATACTGAACCGATGCTGAACCCGTTAACCAAAGTCTTCGCCCATCGGCTGTCACTCTTGATGTTCGGGATCTGATAACTCCAGGAAAGGGCCGCCTTGTGCCGAACGTCCAGGTCGGAGTTGCCCCAGTCCTCGTGGATTTGTTGCGTGTCTTGGCCCCGGCGCGGGTTGAGAAGGCTGGTGAAGAACTCGTTGGTGGAGTTATCCAGCGTGTGGGAATAGGTGTAGTTGGCGTTGAACGTCAGCCCGTGTCGCGCCCGCTGCGTGAAGTTGACTGAACCCGCGTGGTAAATGCTGCTGCCAAACGGCGGATCGGAGGTAACATTCGCAGTAAAACCGAATGGGAAATAGACATTGTTGCAAGGAGCGGGTGTGGCCGGCGGTGTCACCGGGGTGCATTTTATGAAGGCATCCCAAGGAGCACGCGTCGGAGCCGATGCTGTCACCGTCGTAGGTACGTCTTGGGAACGGAAATACTCCGGCAAAGGAGCCAAACCGAAGTCGAATCCGCTCTCATGGTTGCGGCGGTCCTGTACCGGCAAGGAAATGCCGCGGGTGCCGAGGTAACGAACTTCCACGGTGGTATTCCGCGCAAGCTCGCGTTGCACGCCCAACGACCAAGTGAGAATCTTAGGCATAACCGTGTCGTCGATGTAGCTAGTTGTAAGCGCTCGGGCTCCTGCTCTTCCCGTCGGGGGAGTATAAGTCTGTGGTAGTCCACCAAGTTGGAGAAAGCCCGCGTTGTTGGGAGTGGTGCACCAGCCGGGCTGCGGCACCAGCGTGCAAGCGGAATTTGTGTCTAGTTCACTCTGAAGCTGCGGCGGCAGAGTGATGGACGCGAAATTCTGGAATTTTACGTCGTAGGCCATTCCGAAGCCGCCGCGAATGGACATCTTTCCGCGCCCGGTCGGATCATAGGCGAAGCCTACGCGCGGACCGAAGTTGTTCTTGTCCGTCTTGGGATTGCCAAAGGTTATGACCCCTGGAACATTGGAAATTGCGTTCAGGGTTTGTGTGCTCGATCCCACCGGATTGGTCCAATACTCATAGCGGATGCCGAGATTCAGTGTCAGGCGCGGGCTGAACTTGAAGTCGTCTTGGGCAAATCCGGCGAACAAACTCTGCGTCCCGAGGAAGCTTCCCGTTCCCGCGTTCCGCAGCGTCCTTCCAGGGTTATCCGGTAGAACGTCATTGATGAAGGCGTCTGCTGTGTTGTATTCGTTGTCGCTGTTGCTCCGCGGAAGGAAGAATTGCGGGTAGATAAAATGATTGTATTGACCGCCAAATTTGAAAGTGTGCTTGCCGCGGGACCATGACAACGTATCCGAAATCTGATACGTGCTCTGCTTTTGGGAAGTGAAGTCCCCGGGTCCAACCGTGACACCGCCCAGAAGATCGTTGATAGTTATGTCTTGGGGGCAGGTCGAGCAGGGGTTGATGGTTTGCTCACCGAAAAACGAATATTGGAGGCGCAGATCGTTCACCAGAGTGCCGCTGATCGTCCAGGCATCCGTGAGCGCAATCTTGCGATTGTGAATGGGTTCCGCTTGATTGAAGATGGCTTGGGTGGAATTGACGGGCAGGATGAAGTTTTCCTGGTTGAGCAGGAATCGCGCCCCAAACTGGTGGCGTCCCATGGTGTAGTCTGCGTTCACAATGGCGTCGTGCTCGCGCTGAAATACCGGGCTAAAGATGGTGATATTGCCGATGGGAACGTCTGCCGTGGTTGCACTATTAATGCCACCGGTATGAATTGTCACCGTCCCCGCATCGTTCGCTGGCGCTACCGGAAAATTATTCAGCAGGGCCGAGATCGCACTATCCGCCGCGTTGGCTTGTAGTGTCGCGAGTCCCGCAGATGTCGGCGCAGTAAAAGCTGTGGGAGCACCCTGTCCATGAAGGTAGGTATACTCGTAAGCTCCAAAAACGAACAATTTGTTCTTGACGATCGGTCCGCCGACGGTACCGCCAAAGCGATTGTTGTCAAACGCGGGTTGGCCTGGAAGCGTTCCAGCCAAAATCGCACCCTTGGTCAGGTTATCGAGCGAGTTGTAGTTGCGGTTCTGGTTGTACCATTCACCGGAGCCGTGCCAGTTGTTCGTTCCAGTTTTTGTAACAAGGCTGAACTGTCCGCCCGCGGAATGTCCGTACTCTGCGCTGAACTGATTCGTCGTCAGGTTGAACTCAGCGACCGCATCCGGGACGACCGTCGAGTTGTTTCCCGTCACGCCCAGATTGTTGTCGTCGACACCGTCCACCGTAAAGTTGTTGTCGCGCGGACGCGTTCCGCCAACCGATCCCCCGATTCCTGTTACTCCCCCCGGTTGCGCAATAACGTTCGGTGCCAGAACAGCGAGGTTTAGCAGGCTGCCATTCAACGTGCCCCCGCCGTTAGGAAGATCGACGGAACGCGCATCAAATGAATTATTCAAAGAGGACGAGGTCGTCTGAACTTCTACCGCTCCGCCAGTAACTTCGATCGTCTCCGTTGCGGCTCCCAATTCCACCTGCGCATCCGCCACGTTGTCCTGATTTGCGATCACACTCACATCTTTCTTCACAAAACTTTTGAAACCCTTGGCCTCCACGTTGATTTTGTAGAGTCCGGGGATCAAACTTGGCAGCGCATACGTGCCCGCCGAGGTTGTCGTAACCTTGACAGACACTCCCGTCTCCTGGTTGGTGACTGTAACCTCGGCGTTTGGAACAACTGCCCCAGCGGGGTCTAACACCTGGCCCCGGAGCGTTCCTGTGGTTCCCTGCCCAAATGCCGATCCTGAAGAAAAAAGCGCTGTGGCCATTACCAACAGCGCTAAAACGGCACTTCCTCGCCAATAAACCGAGTATCGACAAGCCCCGGTCGATGTTGCCCTTTTACAATCCATTGCTCCCCTCCATTTGATGGAACAATCTCAACGTTCCGAAATGAAAAAAATCCTTGCGTGCCATGGCTCTGTGCGCGGAACTTCCCCCAACAAGCCCTTTCAGGACAGTCAGATTCCGGTTGAGCTCTGCGTTGGGATTGCAGGTTGCGCGCCATTGCGCTGCGCCGCGAAGGTTTTGTTTTTTCTATAACTTACAGGCTAAATTGAAGGAAAGAGAATCTAAACTTCGATACTTCTGGAGGATTTATCTAATTTAGATTCAAGTATGCGGAGACTTGTTCTTCGGGCTTCGACTTACCGCGGACAGATTCGATTGTCTTTTTCTTATCTCTTATCTCTTGTCTCTTATCTCTCTTCTTCACTTTTCAATTTTGCAATTTCTGATTTCCGGCTCCGCAGCGGCGCACTTCGGCGCCCATTTTTCCAGACAGCATCAGCGCGACCATTTTTTGGTCGGCCCACCAGGACCACAAGGGATGGTCAAACGTGGCCGGGCGGTTGTGCTCCACAAAGAAATGGGAGATCCACGCCAACGCGTACGGAACGACGAGCGCAAGCGCAAGCCACCACCAGCGCTGCAGTGCGAGAGCGGCCACCAGAAGCGCCCATCCCGTCAGCGTTCCCGCGAGGTGTAACGTCCGCGTGCCGAGTTGGCTGTGCGCACGCACGTATTCGGGCCAGAAGGTTGCGAAGTTTGTTTCAGTGGTCATAGATGCGAGTCTGCTTTCAACGCTTCTAATCCTAAAAGAGATTCCTCGAACGGCAAACCGTGAACGGCAAACGGAAAACTGCAACGAGAAATTTCTTTGGCCAAAATTCATTACTCGGTGCGGATGGCCTCGATTTCTTTGCCGCGAACGCGAATCTCGATAGCGAGCGGTGGGCGCAAATCCGATCCTTGCGCGATTGTGCCTCGCACGATGGCGCCGGTTCCGGGAAGAGTCGTGGTTTTCGCCGGATCGAAGACCGTGCGGCTGCACGGATTGCCGACCATCGGATGCGCGGCCGTGGGAAAGCCGTAATCCGTTTTGAGTTTGACGATATCAGTGACGTACTCCAGCTTGCAATCCCCGTACGGTGCCTTCGTGGAAAACGCCCAGTAGCCGGCGGCTCGCGATGGGGAGCCGCCTGGCAGACGCACAAGAATTCCGGGGACGTTTTCGCCGCTGAGGCTGTTGCGAATGAAAAATTCCTTGTACGACCAAGGCTTGGCCATTTCCTCGACGGTGGCGATGCCGGGGTTGGCGTCGTTCGCGTGCGGTACCAGAGTGCTCGGGTCGGGCGCGGGCGCAGGAACTTCGATTTGCGGCTGCGGTTCGCCTGTCTTGGACTGCACGCGGCCGGGGCGGAGCGCCCAGCGCGCTCCCAGAAAAACAACGATAAGCAGAGCGACGAGTCCGATGACGAGTTTGAGAGAAGGACGACCGGCCTTGGGTGGACGCGCGCCCGGGGCGTTGACCCCAGGGATTTGCGGCATTTCCGTCTTGAACCGCTCCGATGGGGGCTGGTCGGGCATAGCGCTTCGCAGTGATTCTTATACTCGAAAAAGACGGCGGATTCAAAAGGCATTAAGTACCCGATGGGGGTAAATCTCAAGCCACAAGGTAGAAAGCAGAACTCAAGCGGCAGAAGGCAGAAGTTTGAAGACAGCAAAAAACCTCTAGAGCCGAAGGAAGCATTAGGAGAACCGGATTAGGCTCGCGCACATAACGTGAAGACGCGGAGCGCCATGGCAGCCAGTTAAAGCAAAATCACAGTACCAGGGCCGTGTCGCATGTTAAACAGACCTAAATTCTTGCTAAATCACGCATTCCGACGCCTGTTTTGTATTGACAACACTTAAGAGCCAAATTATAGAGCGCTCGTGTAGTCGTAGTGTTTTTGGGGTGGCTGTTTTCGATCTAGCGCTCGAGAAGCAAGACCGACGGTTTTGTGCACAAGAAAGTTTCCTTAAGTGTATAGCGAAAGTCCATATAAAAATATGGCCTTGCGTAGTGTAGGAAAGTTCGCCGTTACATGCGAGAGTGATGTAATTGACAGAGATTCTGAAAGTTAAGTAGCTCGTTTGCGATTGGCCGGAAATTTGCGGCCGCTCGAAGCAGGGACAGGTTCAAGTAGTGCAATTTCGCCTTGCACATTCGGATGTCCGATTTTCCAGACGCATAGGTCGGTTTGCGGTAACGCTGTGCGAAGTTTAGCTAGGGCCAGGGTGTGGCCGAAGGAGGTTGCCCATGTTTACCAAGCGCATGGTTCTGATGGGTGTGGTTCTCTGTTGCCTATTGGTGCTGACGGTCTCGCCAGCCTATCCGCAGGCGTTAACCGCGGGAAGTGTCGCTGGACTGGTTAGCGACACCTCGGGGGGCGTCGTGGCCGGCGCGACCATCACCATTAAGGACAAATCTACCAACACGCCGCGGTCCACTACATCCAACGAGGCGGGGCGCTACCTGTTCGCAAATGTTCCTCCGGGGAGCTACGAAATTACCGCCAATAAGACGGGCTTTAGCTTGTCCAGAGTTGGCGAAATTCAAGTCGTTGTCGGCACACCCCTGACCATCGACTTCAAGTTGGAACTCGGTTCGATAACGCAGAGCGTTGAGGTTAGTGCGAGTGGCGCGGATCTTCAAACCACGAACTCAACGATTGGAGCAAGTGTCGTGGGAGACGCTCTCCTCATGTTGCCCAATATCGGACGCGAAACCGCGGCTCTCGCCACTCTTCAGCCGGCAGTTACCCCCAATGGGTATACGGCGGGCGTGGTCAATGACCAGAATACATACCAGCTTGACGGCGGGAGTATTTCTGACGATATGGCCGGGTCAAATAACGTCTACACCCCGAGCTTTGCGAACACCAACCCGGTAACAACGGGCGGCGCGGCCACCGGTGTTATTCCTACACCAGTGGAGAGCATCGAAGAATTTCGGGTCAACACGGCCAATCAGACCGCGGACTTCAACGGCTCGGCGGGGAGCCAGATTCAGATGGTAACAAAGCGCGGCACGAATCAGTATCATGGCGCGCTCTACGAATATTATCTGAACAACGTCGTCGGCGGCGCAAACTCCTGGGACAATAACCGGCTCAAACAGCCTATTTCGCAAGCTCACCGCAACCGCTTTGGCGGCGCAGTTGGCGGACCCTTGACGCCGGCGTTCTGGGGCGGCAAGACCTACCTCTTTGTGAATTATGAGGGGCTTCGCTATCCGTTTAGCACTACGCTGGAGAAGTTGGTACCGTCGGCGGCGCTTCGGGCTGGCGTAATTCAGATTCCGGATCCCGGCGGTGTCAGCGCCTTCAACTTGAATCCATTTCCCGTGACAGTTACGAATCCTTTCACGCACCAGACGACAACCTAGGCGGCCGGGAACGCGGCGGGGTCGCCCATGTGTGGGCCCACAACCGCTCCAGTGCCCTGCGATCCTCGCAGCATCGGTATTAATTCCTATGTTTCACAGATATGGAACAACATGCTTCCCTTACCCAACGATCCGCTGGGGGCCGCAAACACGCCGACTTCGGCGACTGGCGACGGCCTCAACATTCAAGGGTATCGAAGCCCTCTGAGTTTGCCGGTAACCTCTAATTTTGGCGTGGCCCGCCTTGATCACGACTTTGGCAAGAAATGGCACTTCATGGGCAGCTATCGCTACTACCGGTTCACGAATGAGACCGCTAATCAGGTGGCCGTCAGCCCTCAAGGCCAATACCAATCCCTCATCAGCAGGCCCCTTGTTCCCTCCTATTACGTCGCTGGGCTCACGACAAACTTTACGCCCTTTTTCACGAACGATTTTCATTACAGCTACACTCGGAATTTCTGGCAATGGAACTCGGGCCTCGCGCCGCCGCAATCGTTCACGGGCCTGGGAGCCCTGCCAGCGCCGCTGGAACTCGGTGGTGAAAGCCAGAATGCCCTAATTCCCTACAACGTTTCCACACAGGATGCTCGTGAACGATACTGGGACGGCCAAGACCACACCGTCCGTGACGACATGAGCCTGATTCATGGTAATCATCTCTTTCAGTTTGGCGGGATGTATCAACACATTTGGGACGCACACCAGCGTGATGACAATGGCGTTCAGACGTTCACAAATCTTACCTATCTGAGCGGAGGGACCACAGCTCAGAACATGTCCTTGCCCGCGGGTTCGGCATGGGCACCCGCGCCCTGCACCACCAGCCTCACATTGAATTGCTTGCCCGCCGCCCAGCTTACCACTACCTGGCTCCCGCTTTACGAGGAGGCTCTAGGGATTATCACGCTGCCGCAAATCATAGCTTCGCGTTCTGGCTCGAACCTCGCTTTGAACGGAAACGCAAGCACCACTGTTTTTCCTCCGGTAACATCAAACAGCATTATTCCCACTTATAACGTGTACTTCAGCGACAGCTGGCACATGAGGCCATCCTTCACGTTCAGCTACGGCCTCGCGTGGACCCTGGAAATGCCGCCGTACGAAACCACAGGGCTGGACACGACTTTGGTCGATGCCAGCGGCCAGCAGGTCACCACCGCAAACTTCTTGCGGAACCGCGAGCAAGCAGCGCTGAATGGGCAGGTGTATCTCCCCCAGATAGGATATGAACTGGTCCGCAATACTGGTAACAAGTATGCATACAATCCGTTCTACGGAGGTTTCAGCCCGCACTTCGCGGGAGCTTGGAGACCGTCGTTTAACGACGGAATTCTGGGGAAGTTCCTCGGCGGAGGGCACACGGTGATCCGCGGAGGATGGAGCCGCATTTACGGCCGGCTAAACGGTGTGGATTTGGTTCTCGTGCCGCTGCTCGGAGCTGGCTCCTTACAGCCGATCACCTGTCCTGGACCCGGCATAGACGGCATCTGTCATGGTTCGGGCAATGTTAATCCGACAAATGCCTTCCGCATTGGCACGGACGGAACTACGGCTCCGCTCCCGGCGGCCGCACCTACCCTTAGCCAGCCCAACTTTAGCGGTTTGACCTCGCCAAAGGCAGGCGATACCTCTGAACTCGATCCCAACTTCAAGCCTTCAAGATCGGATGAGTTTAGCTTAACGGTCCAAAGGGAGCTGTCGCCCAAAATGATGTTGGAGGTCGGCTACGTAGGTCGCATTCTCCGCAACGAGTATCAAGCGATCGACTTAAGCTCTGTGCCGTTCATGACCACACTGGGTGGCCAACCCTTTGCTACCGCATTCACCAATTTGTTCAATTCGCTCTGTGGCCAGAATACTGCCGTGGACCAGTGCGCGAACAATCCAGCCGCTTCTGTTCCAGTTCAAGCTTTCTTTGAAAGCGCGTTCGCCATGCCCGCTAACGCGCCGGGCGCCATTCTTCAAAATGGCAATTGGGTGTCGGGCTTCTGCGCTACCAAGAGCGCTACAAGTTGCACGGCAGCAGTCGCCTTGAATCAAGGAGGCAACATCAAGAACGCAAATGTTTATAACACATGGTCCCTGTTGCCAATGACCTTTGGCAGTGCGACGGCCCTCAATTCGCAAGGCATGCCTGTGGGTCTTAATACCGTCTACAGCCAGAACCAACTGAACAGCATCTTTATGGAAACCAGCATGGGGTGGGGGAATTACAACGGAGCGATTGTTTCCTTCACTGCGCGCGACTGGCATGGGCTGACCGCCCGCTCCAATTTCACGTGGAGCCACACGCTCGGGACGGGCGACACGACGCAGGCCACAAGCTCAACCAGCGTGCCCAATCCGTTTGACCTGCACTACGGCTACGGCCCACAGTCGTTCGATTACCGGTTCCTTTACAACCTGTCACTTCTCTACCAGCCCAGTTATTTCAAGGGGCAGCACGGGCTGATCGGTCACCTGCTCGGCGGGTGGTCGCTTGCTCCGCTCTTCACCGCGAATAGCGGCGCTCCTCTTCTCGTCCGCAACAACAATGCGAATTGTCAGTCTGCATGGGGAGAAGTCTCCTGTGCCACCGGGCTTGGCACTACCGGTGAGAACGCCGTACTGATGTCACCCTTTACCGGCGGCAGCTCCGCACACTATGGCGTTACTTCCTCGGGCGCTGGCAGCCGCGGCAATGCCTCGAATGGAGGAACCGGGATCAACCTGTTCGCCAATCCTCAAGCTGTTTACGATATGTTTCGCTATGCCCTCCCCACGGACACTAGCGCAAATGGCGCGGGCGTCTTGCGCAATCTGTCGTCTTGGAACCTGGACATGACCGTCACCAAAGACGTGACTTTCCACGAGCGCTATGGGGTCATGCTCATCTTCCAATCCACGAACGTGCTGAATCATGTGTTTCTTACGGTCCCCAATCTTGCTTTGGGTAATCCCACAACCTTTGGAGTCATAACTTCGTCCTCGACCACGCCGGCTTACAACCCGAGGCAAATAGTGTTCGGCCTCCGCGTGCACTTCTAAATTTCCGCAAGTCTCGAAGACTCGCCTTAGAAAGGGGAAGGCTACTTCAGCCTTTCCCTTTTTTTGTCCGTAGAAGTTTGCCGAAAAGTAAGAGCCGTTAATCTTGGCCCCAGGACATAAAGCTCCACGTGCGAGATTGTTTCCAAAGGGGCAATAAAAAATGTTATTGAGATGAGTACAGGGGACGGGGGGAGGCTTGTAAGAAGAGAAGATAGGGGTTAGAAGTTAGAGATTACAGCCAAAAGAGTTTGGAGAGATTCCTCGGCTTCGCTCGGAATGACAGTGGGGACGGGTTGCAGAGTTAAAGAGTTAAGGCGTTTTAGAGTCAAACAGTGTAAGAGTCAGCGAGAGCAGAAGGCAGAAAGGACGGAAATCAAGAATTCTGAAACGAGAATGAGTCTTGAGACACAAGGCGGAGCGAGGGCGTTTGTTCGTAGCTTGAACATTCTGCTGAAATTCGCGCGGCTGTACGAGTTTGGCCACGCGAAGACCACGGCGCAATTCGACACGACGTGGAAAGAGCTGCGGCAGGCCCTGGGGGACAGCGGCGGGAGCGGCGTGCTGCTGGGCGCTTCGGGGCACCAGATTCTGCTGGACGGCGTGCCGATGGGCTCGTCGGCGGGAGAAAGAAGCTTCGCGCAACTGTTGACGTCTTCGGGGATTGCAAGCATCCACTTTTCGCCGGGCGTCTCGCAGGCGCAATTTGCGCGGTTTGTGCGCGCGTTTCCCAGCGGAAACGCGAAGCCCTCGGCGCTGGCAGAACAATTAAAGACGGCGATGGGCGGCGACACCAGCATCAAGGTGAATGAGATTCGCTACGTGGCGGAAGATTCGTCGGTGGCGGGAATTAAAGTGGCGGCGCAGTTGACGGCGAAGGCGCTGGGAGCGCAGGGCGACAAGTTCCGCGAATTCTTTGAAGACCCGAACAAAATGCTGCAGATGATTCTGGCGGCGGAAAGCGCGCGCGGCGGTGGTGGTGGCGGAGGAATGGGTGGGCCGGGGCATGGTCCCGGCGGAGCGGGACCGGGGTTCGGGCTTGGCGGCAGAGGAGCGGGCGGAAGCGGAGGCGGGCCGGGTGGTTCAGGTTCCGGTATCGGGGGCGGTGGAGGCGCGGGAACCGGAGGCTCGGGCGGAGGCGGTGGTACGGGTCCGGGCGGGGGCTTGTGGGACAGCGGCGCCGGGGGCGGTTCGGGTAGTGGCTCGGGTTCGGGCGGCGGACCGGGAGGAGGAAGCGGAACTGGCGGCGGGTCTGGCCCCGGCGGAGGTGCGGGAGGGAGTGGCTCCGGCGGAGGTTGGGGAACGGAAAGCGGACCAGGGGGAGGCGGAGGAACGGGTACGGGCGGAGGTTGGGGAACGGGAAGCGGACCCGGCGGAGGCGGAACTGGTTCGGGCGGCACGGGTTCTGGTGGAGGCGGTGGATTTGGGGGCGGGAGTGGTGTGGGCGGGGGAGGTGGTACAGGTTCAGGCGGGGGAACTGGCGCAGGAGGGGGCGGAGCAGCTCCCATGGGAAAATGGCGGACCGCTTCGGCGATGCTGCACGAAAAGGGCGGCGGACACGGACCCGGCGGCGGCGAAGGCAAGTTCGCAGTTGAAGAAGAAGATGTGCGGTCGATGCTGGGACTGTTTGCGTCGCTCGGGAAAGCGCGAAAAGACCCCGATGCGCGGATGGATGTGCCGACGTTCCAATCGCGGCTGAGCGCGATGCCGGTGCGAGCGCAGTTCACGCTGCAACAAGCGCTGGCGGGATTGGCGGCGCAGGCTCCTGATTCGAAACCCGACAAGCCGATGCTGCTGAAGCTGGCGGAGCACGTGGCGATTCGCTTCGCGCTGGACAGCTACGAGCGCGGCGAGCTGCGCGTGAATGCGGTAAAGCAACTGCTCGACCGCATGAACACGGAAATCGAAGCACTGCGCAAGATTCTTTCCACGCAAGAGCACATGATGGCGCAGGCGGGGCTTTCCGTGCAGTCGTATACGGAACTGCTGGACCAGGAATTCTGGGAGCAGGTACCGGAAGAAAACAAGAAGGAAGTGCTGACTTCGGAGGAGGCGTGGTGCGTGCCGCCGAGGAACGTGCGCGCGTTCCTGGAAGAATGCTTGCGGCGCGGCGAATTGAAAACGGCGAATGAAATTTTGATGAAGTATGCCTCCTGCATCGGCCTCGAGGCGCCGGAAGCGCGGCGGACGACGGCGATAGGGCTTTCGGATTTGGGCGAGCTTTACGGAAGCGGCGATGGAAGCGCGTTGATGGAGGCGATTCGAAGGGCGGGCAACCAGTTGGCCATCGAGCGCGAGCCGGAGTTGCAGACGCTGGTAGGCGCGGCTTTTGTGCGCTTGAGCCAGGAAGCAGCTTCGAAGCGCTGCTATCCGGCGATGCAGCAGGCACTGTCTTCGCTGGAAAACGTGGAGGCGCAGCGGCCCGGCTCGACGCAGAGCCTACGGCCGCGCATCGGAGCGGAAGAGCGGCTGCCGGAATTTGTGGAAGAAGCGATGCGCAGCGGGCAGATCGCCGACGGAATGATGGATATTTTGGGCTTGATGCCCAAGGCCACGATTCATTACGTGACCAACCGCTTCGGGCATTGCGGATTCCGCGAGGATTGCGAGCTGCTGTGTGAGCTCATCCGCAACCTAGGAGAAGACGCGACGCAACGGTTGGTCGAGACGCTGCAGACGGCGCCCGCTGGCGAAGCGGCGGAAACAATTGGATTGTTGGGCCAGCTTTCCCCGGAGACCGTAGAGAGAGTATTACCTGTGCGGCTCTCGCAGTGGCCGCGCTCCTCGCATGACCGTGCCATCCGGCAACTTTCCGCGGCGCCTGTCGAGCAACGGGCGCGGCTATTGGTCGCGGTTTACGATTCATTGGATGTGATGATTCGTCCATTGGCCATTGATGAGATGGGAATGAGCGGACAGGCGGAGTGCATTCCAAAGCTCGTTGCGCTGTTGCAAGACGACGAAGCGAGCGGCTTTACGCGTTTGAAGGCGATTGAGGCTCTTGGGCGGTTGCGGGCCAGCGTGGCGAGCCAGCTGTTCCAGCACATTCTGGAAACAAAACAAGTGTGGCGGTGGGTGTACCCGAACGAAATGAGAATTGCCGCAGCGCAAGCGCTGCTCCATGTGGACAAGGCCGTTGGGATGCATACAGTGGCCGCGAGCGGAATCGACCGGCGGGAAATGTCTTTGGAGCCCACCGATCCAGAGCAAAATGCGTCGGTGATCCGGCAGAGACGCTATGCGCGATTGAAGCTTTCGCGGAACCTCGGGGCGGTCACCACGAATTTGCGCGAAAACTTCAGGCTAAGCATTCCGGAGTTGAACTTGGGCGGCGGAATCGGCGCGGGTGAGCGTCACTTGGCGCCCGGGTCGCTCTTGAGCCTGAAGTTCACGCACGGTGTGCGGCACATCAGGGCACAGGTATTGGTGCGCGGCGCACGGCCGCAGGCGATGGCGTTCGAATTTGTGGATATGGATCTGGAAGAACGCTATCGCCTTCGCAGATTGCTTCTGGAGCTGGGCGGCTTGCCGATGATCGCGCAGGTGACCAATCGCAGCCGTCGGCGCGGCCGCGTTGCGGTCTCCAAAGCTTGATTCACTTTTTGTGCGCTCACTTCGCGGCGATTCCTTCGTCAAAACTGGGAAGCGGATATAATCCTTCGCAATGTTCTCTCGGTTAGCGCTCACCGTTCGCGGCTTCATGCTTCTTCTCGCGGCGCTTTTGATTTCCTCGATCAACTGCATAGCAGCAACTTCCTGGAGCGGAGTCCTGCGCGACGCTGTGGGAAACCCTGTCGACAAAGCTGAAATTCGTCTCCAAGCAACAGACAGCAGCCATGAGTATTCCGCGACAACTACGGCGACGGGCCAATTTACATTTACCACCATCTCCGCGGGAAGTTACAGGCTGAACGCAACCGCTCTGGGCAAGACCTGGACGGCCATCGAAGCGGTGCAGATCCAAGATGGATCAACTCTTGTGTCCAGTCTTCAACTCGCTGCCCAAGGCCAGGAACTTCGCATCATTGTTGCGAAAGGGATGGAAAAAGTTGCGCCGAGAGACGCGAGGGCGCCTCAAGCCAGCGGCGGCGAACATCTCTCGACCGGAGAAGTGTCCAGCCTGCCGCTGAACGAGCGCGACTTCAGCAAGCTGCTTTTGCTCGCGGCAGGGACGATGACGGACACCAACGGAGCCGCCAATTTCACGCAGCAGTTCGCGGTCAACGGCCAGCGCGGCTCCGCTGCGGTTTTTGCGATGGATGGAGCGGACACGACGGACCCGGAGCTGGGCGGGGCCACGTTTTCGAATTTCAACGTGGATGCGATTCAGGAAGTGCAATCCGGCTCCGGCGTGATGCTGGCGGACATCGGTCACGGCGCGGCGGGTTTCACCAACGTGATTACGAAATCCGGCAGCGACTCGGTGCACGGAAGCCTTTTCGAGTTCGTGCGCAACGCCGCGTTCGACGCGAGGAATTTCTTTGATCACGCGAGCGCAATCAATCCGCGGCGCCTCCCTCCCTTCGCGCGCAATGAATTCGGAGCGACTATCGGCGGCCCGGCGGAGTGGCCGCGCATTTACAATGGTCGTGGAAAAACCTACTTCTTCGCGGAGTATCAGGGCTTCCGGCAGGTGCTCGGAACGACGCAGGTGATGCCCGTCCCCACTCTGGTAGAAAGACAAGGAATCGACACGACCAGTTTTCCGGGAGACACACTGACCGTGCCGGTGAACGGCAGCATCGTGGCCTTGCTCGCGCGCTATCCGCTGCCCAACGAGCCCTCTGGGCCCTACGGCGCGCGCACCTACGCGACCTCTTCCAAGGTGGTGAACGACACGAATCAAGCCTCCGCGAGAATCGATCACCGTTTTTCGGAAAAGTCCGCGTTGTTTCTGCGCGCGAGCCGCAACCAGGTCCGCGGGCCCACGACCGATCCCGATCAAACGGCCATTGATCCCACGTTTGGGGTGGATTTTCTGGATCACCAGCGTAGCGCGGCTGTGAAATACTCGCGCAATACGAGTTCGCGGTTCAGCTATCAAACGACGCTGGGCTACATCCGTAGTACGCCGCTGTTTCTTACGAGCAACCAGACCCAGCCGGCTATTGCCTTTGCCGACGGTCTCTATCAGGGATTCAATTCGGCAGACGGCTCGATCTTCGGCTCCTATGGAAACGTCTACCAGTTCAAAGAGGACATGGTTCTTACGCGTGGCGCGCACACTTTACAGTGGGGAGCGGAACTGCGCTTCAACCGCGATACCACGATTTTCGGCACAAATCCCGACGGGCTCTACACGTTCGGAGGGGGAACCGCGTACTCTCCCGTTTTCATTCCCTCCGCCAGCGGACACCATGACCTCCAACCCGGGCAGCCGTTGCCGGACGCCCTGACCGGGCTGCTTACGGCAACGCCTTTTTCGTATACAGTTACTGCTCTCGGGAGCCTGACGCCGAAAGGAAATAAGTTTGACGCAGCGGCCGTGCGCCGAGAGGCCTACAACTTCTACCTGGAGGACGCCTGGAAAGTCACCGGCCGATTCACGGTCACTTTGGGTCTGCGTTACGAAGTGAATAGCCGGATTCATGAGGCACACCATCGCACTTCGTTGGCCGTCCCCATCGGCCCAGACGGCAAACTCGCCGGCTTTCTTTCTGCTGGCACAACGCAAGTCTATCGCTACAATCCGCAACCGCCCTACGTCATGGATTGGAATGGGTGGGGGCCGCGCGTCTCGCTCGAGTACGGCCTGAGCAAGCACACAACCGTCCACGCGGCCGGAGCCATCACGACGATTCTTCCGAATTTGTGGCTGGAAAATTACGTCACCGGGGCATTCCCATTCGAGTTTCAGCCGCTGGTGACGGCTCTTCCAGGTTTCCCGCTCAGCTTTCAGGATTCTGTCGCGCCCCTCACGCTTCCTCCGGTCTACACCACGCAAGGACAATTGCTCTTTCCCAACGTCAGCAGCAGCAATCTTCCCGCGAACATGCCGATGGATGTGCAGCGGTTCCAGAATGATTTGGCGGCACGGACTCCCGGCAATCAGGTGCAACTCTTCACTGCCATCAGTGTCGATCCCCATCTTCGCAACGGGTACATCGCCACGCAGACACTTGGCATCGACCAGGATTTGGGAGGCGTGAAGGTGAGCGCCTCTTATGTGGGGACTGCAGGAGTTCACCTGGCGAGCGTGCTTTCGCCCAACGGCTACGGAGGGGCTTCGCCCGCCTTCGCGCGCTATACGCAGTTCAATGCCGCAGGGCAAGCCACGGGCGGCTTTGGCCCGGAGCTGGTGATGTCCACCGGCGCGCATTCGAGCTACCACGCGCTGCAAGCGAGCGCGAGCCAGAACATGCCGTATAGGGGCCTGAGTTTTCAGGCGAGCTACACCTTTTCAAAAAGCATTGATGACACCAGCGCGGTTCCCGGAGGGATTTCCGGAACCCCCGGAGTAGTTTTGCAAACCTTGCCGCAAGATCCGTTCCATCCAGAAAAAGACAGGGGGCCTTCGACATTCGATGTGACTCATGTGTTCGCGGTGAGCCTGATTCAAAGATTGCCGCTGGAGCGAGTGCGTTTTTTCCAGCCGCTCGGCAAGACGCTCACGCGCGGCTGGCAGTTCCTCGATATCACCACGCTGACCTCGGGGTCTCCCTTCTCCGTCTATTCCGGAATCCAGCAGACGGGAGTGGGCGTGGACGGAAGCGACCGCCCCGATCTTGAGTCGGTGCCCGATTTCTCAACGAGTCGCACCGTGCGCGAAGACTATTTTGGCCGGGGAGCGGCAAACAGCACCTTCTTTCAGATTCCCATCAACGTTCCGGGCGGAACCGGCCCCAACCAGGGCGTTTTCGGAGTGCTCGGACGCAATACATTTCGCGGGCCGGCGTTCCGTCAGTTTGACATGGCCTTGATCAAAGACACGGCGTTCGGCCGCCGCGGAAACGGAGAATTCGCGAACCTGCAATTCCGCGCCGAGTTCTTCAACATCTTCAACGAGGTGAATTTTGGCTTGCCGTCCAACATCGTTCGCGGCAGCGGCTTTGGGATCATCAGCAAAACGGCAGGCCCGTCGCGCCAGATTCAATTTTCGTTGAAGCTGAATTATTGACAGCGCAGGCGCCTACTATATCGCGGGATAGGGACAGTTATTAGGCTCTGCCTCCCCTCGAAAGCCGAGGCGCGTACCGATGCCAAGACCTAAGCTCTGGGCTTTCAAGGACTTCCGAAAGGGTTCCTACAATTACCTGTCCACCGCCAAAAATACCCGTTCGTGCGGTCAGTGTAACTGCCCGTCCGAAGGGCTTCGTGACCCCTCGGACACAGATGGCCCCCTGTACCATTGCCGCCAACGACGGCGGGAACTACGGTACTAGGGAGGGAGTCCTATTGCGCTCATGGGGCCGGGTAAGCCCTTGAGCCACTCGGACGGCCCGCGGCGGTACATGAAATCGGATCCAAAAACAGCATCCGGACGCGCCTTCGTAAGAAGCCTGAACATCCTGCTGAAGTACGCCCGCCTGTACGGCTATGAGCACGCCCGCACCGTCGAACAGCTAAACATTGCCTTTGACGAACTGCAGAGCGCCATTCCGCTGGGTTCGGAGGGCGGACTCTTGCTGGGAGCCACGGGTTCCCAGCTTTTGCTGGATGGCGTGCCGCTGGAAGGCGCGCCTGCCGAAAAGCAATTCGCGCAGTTGCTCTCTTCAGCGGGACTGGCGAGCGTCCAGTTTTTCAATACCGTCAGCAAAGAAGAGCTTGCACGGCTTGCGCTGGCCTTTCCCGCGGGGAAAATCAAGCCCTCCGAACTCGCCCAGCAATTGAAGGCCGCTCTGGCTGGAATGCAGGGAATCCACATCAATGAAATCTGCTTCGTAGCGACGGACTCCCGCCTGAAACAATCCACGATTGCCGCGCAACTGGCCACCGCCTCTCTCGGAAACGATCAAGAGCATTTGAAAGAGTGGCTCAACGATCCGAAGAAACTTCTGGAATTGATTGCCGCCGCGCAAGGCTCGAAAGGCACCGGCGCGATTGGCGCTGGGCCGAGCCCGAACGATGGACCGAATGTGGCCGAGCCCGGGGCCGGGATGGCGACCACGGGCTGCGGCGTCGGCGGCGAAATCGATGGCGTTTTCTTGGGGCTGAAAGGCGGAGGAGGCGGGCAATCTCGAGGAGATGGGCAAGCCGCCGTGGGGCCGAGCGAAGACCAAATCCTGAAAATCCTGGGCGCACTGACGAATCTCGGAAGAACGGGAATGGGCGAGGGTGGGGCGGGCCTGGCAGATCTTCAAGAGCAAGTCGGGCAAATGCCGGGCAGCGCGCAAGATCTGCTGCGGCAGGCACTTACAACGCTCGCCGCGCGTTCGCCGAATGCAAGGCCAGACGAATCCGTCCTCGTACAGCTTGCGGAACACCTGGCGATTCGCTTCGCGTTGGAGCGCTTCGAACGCGGAGAAGTAAAAGTGAATGCGGTACGTCAGATGCTGGACCGCATGCACCAGGAAATCGACAATCTGCGGAAAATTCTCGGCGCGCACGAAGACAAAATGTGCGAAGGCGGAATGCTCTTCGAGTCGCACCGCGAAATTCTGGATAAGCAGTTCTGGGCTGCGGTTCCCGAACGTGGCAAGCATCAAATCCTGCATTCCAGCGAAGCCTGGTGCATTCCGCCGCACAACGTGCAGTCGTACGTAAGAGAGCTGATCGGCAAAGGAAACGTCGCGGAAGCGATCAGCATCCTGAAGAATTACGCCGCGTGCGTCGAAAGCGAAGATCCTGAAGCCCGCAAGAAGACGGCGGTTGGCCTCGCAGAGCTGTCCGAAGTTTATGCGAAGGCAGACCCCCTACTGCTCAGCATGGCTCTGAAACATGTGGGCCTCCGGCTCAGCGTTGAGAAGGACGACGAGATTCAAGGACTCGTAAGCGGAGCCTTCGTCCGGCTGAGCCAGCAGGCGGCGACAAGTCGGTTATTTCCTGCAATGGAGCAGGCCCTCGACTTGGTCAACTGTGTCGAAGCGCAGAGACCCGGAGTTGGCAGAAACCTGCGTTCGAGAATGGGTATTGAGGAGCGCGTGCCGGAATTTGTAGAAGAAGCGCTGCGCGCGCGGCAGGTGGCGGCCGGGCTGACCAAAGTTTTGAAAATGCTGCCGCAAACTACCATGGAGCAACTCGCCATCCGCTTCAGCCGCTGCAGTTTGCGCGATGAATCCGAGCACGTTGCGAATCTCGCCTCCGATCTGGGCGAAGAGGCTGTGCAATATCTGCGCAGCACCGTGCGCGGCGGGCCGGTGAAAGAAGCATCGGAGATGGTTGGCCTGCTAAGCCGTCTCGATCCGCAATCGCTAATGGTTTTTCTGCCGAGCCGGATGAAAGATTTTTCTCCCGCGGCGCAGGACCGCGTGGCGCGCCAGGTTTCCGCGAGCGGCGCAGCAAGAAGATGCCACATCCTGCTGGAGCTGCTCGATCATGTCGACCCGCTCGTTATGCCGTTGGTCATTGACGAAATCGGTGTCACCGGCGACCGCGAGGCGCTGGGCAAGCTGCTGACCATCGCGGACGGCGATTTGCCGGCGGGCGGCGTGGAATTTTTGCGCGTAAAAGCCATTGAAGCCCTCGGCCGAATTCATGCTCCGGAAACTTTGACCACACTGAAGCGCATCGTCGAAACCAAGAAAATGTTCAGCTGGGGCTATCCGCAAGAGCTGCGCATCGCCGCGATGCAGGCGCTCGCGAAGCTAGACCCCGAATGGGTGCGCGAGTTTCTGCCCAAGAGCGGTATCGGTGAAGAAGACCTGATGCTTGCGCCGCTCGACGTTCCCGCGCAATCGCGATTCGTTCGCCAGCGCCGCCACCAACGCGTGCGGCTGCAAAAACCCGTGCGAGCCATCAGCTTGAATCTCAAAGATAATTGCTGGCTCGAGATCAAAACTGCCAGCTTGAGCGGCGGCCTGGCCACCATCAGTCGCCATCTCGCTCCCGGAACGCCCGTGCAATTGCGCTTGCAAGTCGGCCTGCGCCAGATGCAAGCCACTGCCATGATGCGCGACTATCGCGCGCAGGACATGGCGTTTGAAATCGTGGACATGAACCTCGAAGAGCGCAGCAAATACCGTCGCCTCTTGGCCGGCCATCTTGCCCACACCGCCGCAAGCGAAACGCCCGCCGCCCGCGCCGACCTCGCCGCCGTCAAGTAACACGCAGCACTGCCCCGACGCTAGGCGCGATCTATTCCAGAAATAACAAACGATGAACCTGAATTTCGGTTCCAGCACCAAAGAAAAAAAGGCGGGAAGCTGGAGCCTCCCGCCCTTGAATTTCAGTAAGTGGTTTACAGAGGTTGAACGTTGGCAGCCTGCGCGCCCTTAGGGCCGCTGACCACCTCGAATTCAACGGCTTGTCCGTCGCTGAGCGAGCGGTAGCCGTCCGCCAGGATGGCGGAGAAATGGACGAAAACGTCCTCGCCGCTCTGGCGTTGGATGAAACCAAAGCCCTTGCTGGCATTAAACCACTTCACTGTACCTTGTTCTTTCAAGATGTATTCCTTTTCAAACAAAAGCTATCTGGTGCACTCTTTCCGGAAACCACTTTCGGGGTGAACCGGGCGTCTTTCGCTGATTCCGACGACACCGCGGTAAGGCGGGCAGGAAACAAAAAAGCCGCAAGTTGAACCTTGCGGCGCTTTAAAACAAAAGGCGAAACAAGAGCAACAAACGCAAATACAGAGTACCACAGGATCGCTTCGAGCGCAAGGCCCCCCCCCCAGCGCCGTTCCCCAAGCGCACCGTAGCGGCGGGCTTTAGCCCGGCTCTTTGTAGTAGCGCGGCATGCTGCGCCCGCGCATTTCATACCGCCGGCTTCCACGTTTACCCTGAAGGACGAAGGGCCGATCTTTCTCTTTATTCCTGCTCTCCAAGCTGTTGACGGTGAACTGTCGGCTGTCAACTGTCCTTCAGATTCGCGCCGAAGGCCAGCAGGCGGCCCTCGTAATCCTTCACCACGAACTCGCGGCAGCGCCATGGCATGTTGCTGACTCCCCGAGCGAATTCCACGCCTCGCGCCGCGTACTCGGCATAAAAGGCGTCGGCATCTTTGACGAACAGGTACGCGTCGAGCAATTCGTCCGCGTATTTGTCAGGATTGGCTTTGGGCGGCTCGGCGCAGCGGAAATGAATCACCGGCTGGTCGCGCGCCACGATGGCGTACACGGGTGGATTCAGCCACGTCCCCAGACATTCGATGCCCAGGTTGCCTGTGCAGTTGGCGAGCGTAGCGGTGCGATCATCCAGATCTTGAGCCGCCGCTCCCGTAGCCTCCACCAAAAAACTAGGCCTTGTGCGAGAACCGCGCTCTACTCGTGCCGCAGGATCGTCATCGGATCCAGGTTTGCCGCACGTCGAGCGGGCACGTAACACGCGATCAAGGCGATGCTCACGAGCAGGAGTCCAACGGCGACATACGTTGCAGGATCGGTGGTCCTCACGTTATAAAGCCAGAAGTGCTCAGCCATGAACTGATTGAGCCTGAGCGCTAGCGCAACGCCAATGGCGAGTCCGGTCCCGGCAAGTGCGAGTCCCAACTTGCCGACCAACGCCAACACATCACCGCGCTGAGCGCCGAGCGCGAAACGGATGCCCATTTCCCTCGTGCGCTGATTGACAAAGTACGAAAGAACGCCGTAAACGCCGATCGCTGCCAGCACCAACGCTATGCCGCCAAAGACTCCGAGCATGATGACGTAGGTTTCAGAAGGGCTCATGAATTTCCCTAGCACATCATCCATCGTACTGACGTCCGTCACGGGCAGATCCGGGTCCATCTCTTTCACGATTTGCTTCACCGACGCTGTGAGATCCGCTTCGTGAGCGCGTACATCTGAGGTGGTGCGAATCACCAGGCTTTTATAAAGGTGGAAAAGTTCGCTGCCTCCCCAGAACACTTCCGGCTGTTGAAGAAACGATTCGTACAGCAGTGGATGAAGTCCACCCATGCCGATTTGCTTGACTTCGCCGGCAACGCCTATGATCTGGCGTGGCCTCTCTTCGTCTACGTCCTGAGGCTGGTACCGAAGCAGAATCTGTTGCCCAATCGGATCTTCATTCGGAAAATACTTGCTTGCCAATGTTTCGCTAATGACCACCGCCCATGGCGCGTTCTCCGTGTCACGCTCATCGAAGTAGCGCCCTTTCTTAAGCGAAATCCTCATGGTGCGAAAGTAGCTGGGGCTCACTTCGTTAATAAATGCCTCAGGCCTATTCTCCGGTGAGGGAATCGGATGCTCCAGGATCGAAAAGCTCCTGCCTCCCGCTCCCAGCGGGGGAATGAAGCTGATCATACCTGCCGACTCTACCCCTGGCAGCGCTGCGGCCCTTTCGAGCAATTGCTGATGAAGCGCAGTCCCTTTCGGAGATACTTTTTCCATGTCTTTACCGGGAATTTTCTCTACATATTTCACTTCATTGCCTGGGAGATTCACCGCCATCGTCAACACGTTTGCCGGCTCGAAGCCGGGAGAAGGGAGCAGCACGCGAAGCAGGCTGTTGATCATCAATCCGGCGCCCACTAAGAGAACCATGGCCATCGCCACCTCCGAAATCACCAAGAGATAACGCGCGCGCCCTCGCCTGCTGGTGGAAGTCCTGCTTTCCCCATCCCGCAGGGCATCGCCCAAATTGGCGCGCGATGCGCGAATGGCCGGGACCAGTCCGAACAGCATGGCCGTCAGCACCGAGAGTCCAGTGGCAAAAAGCAACACACTTCCGTTAATCCCTATGCTCTTCGCGTCTGGAGAACCCACTGCTATCAGGCGTAACAGGCGAACTCCCCAAAACGAAAGCAGAACGCCGAGCGATCCTCCGAGCAACGTCAGCAAGCCGCATTCCGCAAGCAACTGCTGCATCAAGCGCTGTCGTCCCGCGCCCAGAGACGCCCGCACCGAGTATTCCTTTCGCCGTCCCTCGGTCCGCGAAAGCATGAGGTTTGCCACGTTCAAACACCCGATCAGCAGGACAAATCCCGCGGCCCCGACAAGCGGATAGAGCTTGTCCTTTGTGCCTCGATGGAGCGCGTCATACAACGGAATGACCTTTTCTCCCACCCCCTTACTGGTCTGTGGATAAGCTTGCTCCATCCCTCGAGCAATGACGTCCATCTCGGCCTGTGCCTGGGCGACAGTCACTCCTGGTTTCAAGCGCGCCACGGGCATCGCCCAATACCTCGAACGCTTAAAATTTCTTTCCCTCTCCGGATCAACCGGTGTCCACACGTCCGTGGCCTTTCCGTAGGTGCTTGTCGAGTACCACGGCGCAAACCCGGTGAACCCCGCAGGCATCACTCCAACGACGGTCGAGACGACACCTTCGATCCGGAATGTGTTGCCAAGTACACCAGGGTTGCAGTTAAACCTGTCTTTCCAGAAAGAGTTGCTGATGATCACAGTTTGAAACTGCTCTTGAATCTCTTCCGCTCGAAACACTCGCCCAAGGGCCGGCCGCGCCCCCACCAAGTCGAAAAAGTTCGGAGTGGCCGCTTGGACTTGGATCAGCCCAGGCTCGCCTAGACCCACCAGTGTGACCCTGTCCGGCATACTGATCGCAGCAATATCAGCAAAAACATGGTTTTGCTTCTTCCAGTCGGCCACGTCTGCAACCCGGGAAACGTCCTGTGAACCAGGGTCTGCTCTTTGCGTGGACCATATCGTCGCCAAAGTCTCCGGATGCTCGTAAGGCAGTGCATGTAGCATCACGGCGTTCAACGCACTGAATACCGCTGTGTTCGCCCCGATCCCGAGCGCCAGCGAGAAAACCACCACGGCCACAAAGCCCGGGTTTTTTGCCAGAATCCGAGCCGCATAGCGGACATCCTTCCAAAGCGCTTCGAGCCACGAAAAAATCCATTGTTCGCGGCAGTCTTCCCGTACTAAAGAAACATTGCCAAACTGGCGGCGGGCGGCAGATTCAGCGCGATCTGCCTGAAGACCCGAGGCGCGGTTCTTCTCTACACGCATGGCCAGATGAAACTGCAGTTCGTCTTCGAGGTCGCGCTCCAGCTTTCTTCGCATTAGCAGCGCTTTCACTCTCAGCCGTGCCTGCGTCAACCATTCACCAGGCATAGGTCTTCCTAAGCCGGCGCCACAACCCGGGCAATTGATGAAGCCATCCGCTTCCAGTGCGCCGTCTCTTCCGTGAGCTGTTTTCTCCCCGCTGCTGTAAGGCGGTAGAATTTTGCGCGCCTGTTGGCATCTGACGGTCCCCACTCCGCCGTGAGGAGCCCGCGCAATTCCAAGCGATGGAGAGCCGGGTACCCAACATATCTAAAGTGTCGCAGAGAATGTCGTCAGGTTCGTCGCGGGTCATGAGAGAGGCTCACCCATAACATATTTAGGGGAGTATCCTCCCTCTTCCCGCGCAGTGCAACTCCTTTTTTGTTTATCTCGTTGACGGAGGGCCACATTGACCCTTTAGCGCCGACGCCAACCGCGTCACCCGCCTTAAGCTCGGAAGAGTCGGCTTTTCGTAAAACTGTTCTCATCACGTTTATGCCCCCGCTCGGACTGGGCCCGAGTGACGAGCTAATCGGGAAACCGACCCACGAAAAATAAGCCCGTTTCTTGGCTCTTTCGCATTTTCTCGTCACTCGCCACTGCTTTCTTGGCGCTTCGGGCCCAACCAGTTAGAATAGATTGTTTGCGGTTGAGGTAAGAAAGCGGCCCTCGCGCACGTACCTCTGAAAGAGCCGATCGAAGATCGGCGATCCTTGACACAGAGACGATCAGAGATCGGCGAAAGACCGTCAGGAGAAGGCAAAACCTGCCTGCGGTAGGCAGGCCCATTCATGGACGCGGCAAAACTTCTCGATACTTTCATCGCTTGGTTTATCGGTACCAAGCATGAGCGCGACATCAAGAAACTGCAGCCCACCATCGCGGCCATCAACGCCCGCGAAGCGGAAGTGCGCGCGCTCAGCGACGAAGCTATCAAAGAACGCTACGCGGAGCTGCGCAAGCAGGTGCAAGACCAACTGAAAGACGCCGATCCCGAAGACAAGTCTTTCAAGGAGAAAATGCAAGCCGCTCTGGAGCCGGCCATCGTGCCCACGTTCGCCCTGGCGCGCGAAGCGGGCCGCCGTTTCCTCAACATGCGGCATTTCGACGTGCAGCTCATCGGCGGCATCGTGCTGCACGAAGGCAAGATCGCGGAAATGAAGACGGGCGAAGGCAAAACGCTCGTCGCCACGCTACCCGCGGTTTTGAACGCGCTGGCCGGGCGCGGCGTGCACATCGTTACCGTGAACGATTACCTGGCGCGGCGCGACGCCGAATGGATGAGCCCTCTCTACAAAGCGCTGGGATTGACCGTCGGCGTCATCGTGCACGATTTGGACGACGAACAGCGCCGCGCGGCCTACGGCGCGGACATCACCTACGGCACCAACAACGAGTTCGGGTTCGACTACCTGCGCGACAACATGAAGTATGACCTCGCGCAATGTGTCCAGCGCGGGCATCACTTCTCCATCGTCGACGAAGTGGACTCCATCTTGATTGACGAAGCGCGCACCCCGCTGATTATTTCCGGCCCGTCGGAAGAGTCCACCGACAAGTATGCCAAGATCGACAAAGTCATTCCCAAGCTGATTCAGGAAATTGACTACACCATTGACGAAAAGCACCGCACCGCCACGCTGACCGAAGAAGGCGTGAGCAAGTGCGAGCGCATTCTGGGCCTGGGCAATTTGTATGACCCTGCGCACATGGAGACGATTCACCATGTCTATCAGGCGTTGCGCGCACATACGCTTTACAAAAAAGATGTGGATTACGTGGTGAAAGACGGCGAAGTCATCATCGTGGACGAATTCACCGGGCGCCAGATGCCGGGACGCCGGTGGTCGGACGGTTTGCATCAGGCCGTCGAGGCCAAGGAAAATGTGAAAATCGAGCGCGAAAACCAGACGCTCGCGACCATCACCTTCCAGAATTATTTCCGCATGTACAAAAAACTTTCCGGCATGACTGGAACGGCGGAGACCGAAGCGGCGGAGTTCGGCAAGATTTACAAGCTCGACGTGACGGTGATTCCGACGAACCGCACGCTGATTCGCCTCGAAGCTCCCGACGTGATTTACCGCACGGAAAACGAAAAATTGGAAGCCGTGGTCAACGGTATTTTGCAGGAAGACGATTCACACGCCAATGGCATCCGGCACTATCACGAGCGCGGGCAGCCGGTGCTCGTGGGTACGATTTCCATCGAAAAATCCGAAAAAGTTTCGGAACTGCTGAAGAAAGGCGGGATCCCGCACCAGGTGCTGAACGCCAAGCAGCACGAGCGCGAATCGCGCGTCGTGGCGCAAGCGGGACGCAAAGGCGCAGTCACCGTGGCGACAAACATGGCCGGACGCGGCACGGACATTTTGCTCGGCGGCAATCCTGAGCAGATGACGCGCGATCACTGCTTAAGAGAAAAGCTAGCGATGCCCTACGCCGCCGCACCCGCCGTGATTGGCACGGATTCCAGCGACGGCAATGGTGCGAATCCCGGCGTGCAAATGGTTTTGTTCCAGCACGAAGGCAAAATTTTTCAAGTGCCGTCGGACCAGTGGAAGCCGGTCTACGATCAGTTCGCGGAGCAATGCAAATCTGAACACGACGAAGTCGTTGCGCTCGGCGGATTGCACATTCTCGGCACCGAACGCCACGAAGCGCGCCGCATTGACAATCAGCTGCGCGGGCGCGCGGGCCGCCAGGGCGATCCGGGTTCGTCAAGGTTCTTTATTTCGCTCGAAGACGATTTGGCGCGAATTTTTGGCGGCGAGCGCGTGAAACAACTGATGTTTCGCCTGGGCATGACCGAAGGCGTTCCCATCGAATCGCGAATGGTTTCGAAACGCATCGAGGAAGCGCAAAAAGGCGTGGAAGCGCAAAATTTTGACGCCCGCAAGCATCTTCTCGAGTACGACGATGTGATGAATAAGCAGCGCGAGACGATTTACGCGATTCGGCGGTCGGCGCTGGAAGGAAAAGATCAGCGGGATTACGTGCTGGGAATTGCGGAAGATGTTACGCGCGAATTTGTCGAAACTTATTGTCCACGAGAGCAGCATCCGGGTCAGTGGAATACGACGCAATTTTTGGCGGAAACGAACGCGCAGTTTGGCGTGGATATGAAAGCGGCAGGCGCGGATCCAGGATCGCTTGGACATGAGGAGCTTGTGGACGCGGCGGTGGAGGCGGTTTCGAAACGCTACGAGGAAAAAGAAAGACAGTTTGGCGCGGAGCTGATGCGGTGGCTCGAGCGGCGAATTATTCTTGACGTTGTCGATTCGCAGTGGAAAGACCACTTGCTCTCGCTCGACCATCTGAAAGAAGGAATCGGGCTGCGCGGATATGGGCAGAAAGATCCCCTGGTCGAATTCAAGAAAGAAGCGTTCGTGCTATTTGAAGACATGATGGCGCGGATTGACAATGAAACGATCCGCTATCTGTTTCATATTCAGTTGCAGCAGGGAGAACCGCCGCAGGCGCGCGAACCGCGACCGCAGCCTCCGCGAGCGCCTGCGAGCGCGGCTGCAGCGGCTGTCGCCAGCGCCGCGGCGCGAGCGAGCGAGGAGCCGCCGGCAAATCTGCCGGATTTCGCGCGCGCAATGGAACGCCGGCAGCAACGCCAGCAGCAGAATTTGCAATATCAGACGGGCCCGGCGCAGGCGGAAGCGCCGAAGCCGGTGCGCGCGGGCGCGAAGGTCGGAAGGAATGATCCTTGTCCGTGCGGGTCGGGCAAAAAGTATAAGAAGTGCCATGGAGCATGATTGGAAAATTGAAATTTGAAAATGGAAAGCGGTTAGGAGCACCGGGTAGGGTAAGGCGCCAGGCACGGGCAATACAAGAGAACGAAACGCAGAGGAACAGAGAGCGCAGAGTTGCGGATAGGAACGAAGAGAGATTCTTTGAATCTAGCAGGCATATGTGGTGTGAGAGGTAAGAAAAGCGGCAGCTAGGCTGCCGCACTCCAAAGGGATTCATTAATTTTGCGAGACTGAGTAGTCAGGAGAAGGTGTGAGAGATGCCGCCAGGCCCAGCACCGCAGCAGATGCCGGAACGCCAACCGATTCCTGGCGTGAAAAATCTTGTGGCGGTCGCTAGCGGAAAAGGTGGCGTGGGCAAAACCACGGTCGCGGTGAATCTAGCGCTGGCGCTGGCGAAGCTTGGGCATAAAGTTGGGCTGCTTGACGCCGATGTTTATGGGCCGAATGTGCCGATCATGCTTGGCACTTTGCAGGAGCCGCAAGCCACGGCGGAAAAACACATCATCCCCGTGCAGGCGCAGGGATTGAAAATGATTTCGATGGGGCTGCTGAATCCGGGCGACAAGCCGATGATTTGGCGCGGGCCGATGCTGCACAGCGTGATCACGCAGTTCCTGCGCAGCGTGGAGTGGGGCGAGTTGGATTACTTGATCATTGATTTGCCTCCGGGCACGGGCGATGTACAGTTGACACTAATTCAAACGGTCGCGGTGACGGGAGCCGTGGTGGTCACGACGCCGTCGATTGTGGCGCTTGCGGACGTGCGCAAAGCGATTGAAATGTTCCGGCAGGTGAACGTGGAAGTGCTTGGCGTGGTGGAAAACATGAGCACGTTCGCGTGTCCTCATTGCGGGAAGCCGCTGGACATTTTTGGCCACGGCGAAGGCACGAAGACGGCGATTGCTTACGGCGTGCCGGTGCTGGGGGAAATTGAAATTGATCCGCGCATTCGCGTTGGTGGCGATACCGGGAAGCCTGTTGCGGCGCTCGGCGAAGACGGAGCGGGCGCGAAGAGCCTCTATACTGTGGCGCGCGCGGTTACGAAACGCCTGGAAGAAGTTGCCGGCAGCATTGGCGGGCCGGCGTTCCAGATCGACTAGAACCTGTCCTAATCCATCGACTCCAGCGGGTTGCCTCGCCCTCAGCATACCTTCCGGTCTGCTCAAGTATGGGGCGACAGAAAAACAGGACAGTTGTAGCGCAGAGGAGTATGATCCGGCTAACACCAGCGGCTGTGGAAGTGCTGAGACGATTCTCCCTGCCCTGTTTTCAATCTGATAAGCACCCATCCTCCGCTGGTCACGGCCCCTCGATTGCCTAATCTTCCCTCATTTGTGCTGTTGGCTGTGATTGTCGGGCTGATGCCGGTTCAATGATCCGCTCGTACCCCGCCGCAATAGACAGTAGCAACTTTCCAGAGATGCTGCGACTTGTCTCGTCTTCAATTCTATTGAGGCGTCAGGAGATGGGTTTTTTGAGCAGTTTCTTGCGGCCTCGGGGAGCTGCGGTTTTCAAAGAACTTCTGCTATTCTCTTCGCGGAACTTTGTGTATTTAACCTGCGTTTCCTGATTTGAGGCCTTGTGGAACCTCTGCCGACAGCCACCGAATTGGACGGAAAAGAGAAAAACGCGAGTCTGAAGACTCGCCACTACATGGCGGCGGCCGCGGTTTCAGCGGAGCAGACTCGCCGGGGAAATTGGTGGCTTCTTGGCGGGCTTTCGCTTGCTCTTACTATGCTGCACATGCTTGTCGATGGACGCTACGGCTATTTCGTTGACGAGCTGTATTACCTTGCTTGCAGCCATCACTTGGATTGGGGCTATGTGGACCAAGCGCCGCTGATCGCCGTGGTTACGTGGTTCGAGCGCGTCACGCTGGGCGACTCGCTCCACGCGCTGCGATTTTTGCCCGCGGTTGCTGCAGGGTTGAAGGTGCTACTCACCGGGTTGATCGCGAAGGAGCTTGGCGCCCGTCGCTACGCCATTGCTCTCGGGTGCGTTGCCGTGATTGTGGCTCCGCTGTATCTCGGGATTGACAGCCTGCTAACCATGAACGCGTTCGAGCCCTGCTTGTGGATGGGTGCTGCGCTGATTGTTTTGAAAATATTCAACGGAGCGAGTCCAAAGCTCTGGCTGCTCTTTGGAGTTGTTGCAGGCGTGAGCTTGCAGAACAAGCACTCCACGCTTTTCTTCGGGTTCGGGCTATTCATTGGTTTGCTGCTGACCAAGCGGCGGCGGCACTTCGCGCAACCGTGGATCTGGCTTGGCGGAGTGATTTCCTTCCTGATCTTTCTGCCGAATCTCATTTGGGAAATTCAGCGGCACTTCCCCACGATCGAGTTGCTGCAAAACGTGCAGGCCAGCGGGCGCAACACGGAGCTGAGCTGGCTCGGTTTTCTTTTGCAGCAAGGATTCATCATGCATCCGCTCTCGGCGCCGCTCTGGTTCGCCGGATTGTGGTATCTGATGCGGGATCGCGAAGGAAAAGGCATTCGCGTTCTTGGCTGGACTTTTCTGCTGGTTTTGTTCTGCATGCTCGTGCTGAACGGGCGCATCTATTACATGGCGCCGGCTTATCCCATGCTGTTCGCCGCGGGGGCGGTGGCGTTTCAGAATTGGGCGGAGCGGCATTCGCGGAAGTGGCTAAAGACCGCTTATATTGCCACACTACTTGTGACCGGGGCGGTGTTCGCGCCGTTTGCCTATTTCCCGATTCTGACGGTGGATCAGTACATCGCCTATTCCAAGTTCATGCACCTGGCTCCTCCGAGGATCGAGAACAGCCGGCAGGGACCGTTGCCGCAGCTCTATGCCGACCAATTCGGATGGAAGGAGATGGCGCAGGTTGTGGCCAGCGCTTATTTCAAGCTGCCGCCGGAAGAGAGGAAGAGTTGCGCAATCTTTGGGCAGAATTACGGTCAGGCCGGGGCCATCGATTTCTTTGGCGCGAAGATGGGACTGCCGGGGGCGATTTCCGGGCACCAGAGTTATTACTATTGGGGCCCGCACGGTTACACCGGCGAATGCATGATCGTCATGGGGGACGATTACGAGACGCTGTCAAAGGAATTCGAGAGCGTGGAAAAAGTTGGCACCGTGGATCATCCGCTGGCGATGCCTTACCAGCACTTTGATGTGTTTGTGGTTCGACGGCCGAAATTTGGGACGCTGCAGCAAGTTTGGACGAAGCTGAAGAAGTGGGGTTAGGCAGGGGGGCGCGGGGTCGCGAACTCGCTTAAACAAGGGCGGGGAACATCGGCGAACCATCGCTTCCAGTCCAACTCCCCCGTCGAATTGCATTTCAAGAATCACTAAACTAAACCCTTTAGAATCAAAATTCATGCGACGGGGTAAGGGAGACGTGTCGTGACTCGAAGACCCGAAACTCAAAAAACACACATGACTAGCCAGGACCTTGGGCTTTTGGCCCAGGGAACAAATCGCTTTTCGGCAGAACAGATTTGGGAAAGCTTGCAGCAAACCGCCGCGTACCATGGCCTGTCCGCACACCTCCGGCAAGCCTTGGAGTTCCTTTCTTCTATCCACGCTTCACAGGATAAATTGATTCTGGCCCTGTTCCTTGTCAGTGGTGCGAGACGAATGTTATCTTGGCTTGATTCGCTGTTCGCGGACTTTTTGTCCGAGCAACTAAGAACCGAAAGCCGAGGATCGTGAACTAGTTTGACTCGCCAGCCGGACATACGGCCGTACCGTGGGAAGAGCCCGCAAATTGCGGCTTCGGCGTACATTGATCCGGCGGCGGTGATTATCGGAGACGTGGTGATTGGCGAGGATTCGAGTGTTTGGCCGTGTTCGGTGGTTCGCGGGGACGTGCACTACATTCGCATCGGCGCGCGAACGAATATTCAAGATGGCTCGATATGCCACGTTATGCGCGACGAGTATCCGCTGATTTTGGGCGATGACGTTACCATCGGGCATTCCGTGACGCTGCACGGCTGCACCATTGAGTCGCGCTGTCTTATCGGCATGGGTGCGGTGATTCTGAATGGCGTGCTGGTGGGCACGGGCAGCATCGTCGCTGCTGGAACATTGATTACTGAGCGTACCGTGATTCCACCGGGAAGCTTGGTGATGGGCTCGCCCAGCAAGGTGAAACGGCCGCTACGCGAGATTGATAAGGCGACGATCGATGCTTACGCCAAGCGTTATGTCGGCTACAAAAACATTTATCGCGAGGAACCCACGGCGTGAGTGAGGGGACAGCTAAAAAGGAAGAAAGGCGCAAGTTTCAGGCCATCAAGGGCACGCGCGACCTGTTGCCGCCGGAAACCGCGCTCTGGAATCGGGTCGAGCGAATCGCGCAGGAAGTCTTCACTTCGTACGGCTTCGGCGAGATTCGACTGCCCATTTTCGAGCAGACGGATTTGTTTGCGCGCTCGATTGGGCTGGAAACCGACGTCGTTTCCAAGGAGATGTATTCGTTTGAAGACCGCGATGACACTTCCGTGAGTTTGCGACCAGAGGCCACCGCATCGGTGTGTCGCGCTTACATTGAGAACGGCATGCAGCAGTTGCCGCAACCTGTGAAGCTGTGCACGTTTGGGCCGATGTTTCGGCGGGAGCGGCCGCAGAAGGGGCGCTACCGGCAGTTCTATCAGATTGACGCGGAGGTGCTGGGCGGCAGTGATGCGCCGGGGATTGACGCGGAACTGATTGAAATGGTGATGACGTTTTTCGAGCGGCTGGGGCTGGAAGCCGTGGAACTGAACATCAACTGCATCGGGGACAAGAAGTGCCGCCCGAAATACGTGGAGCTGCTCCGCGCGGAGCTTCGCAAAGTGAAAGACAAGCTGGGTCCGGACAGCCAGCGGCGCATCGAGACAAATCCGCTGCGGGTGCTCGACTCGAAACTCGAAAACGAGCAGAAGCTCATTGAAGGGATGCCGCATATTGCGGATTATCTGTGCGAAGAGTGCGCGGAGAATTATCGCGGTGTGAAGAAAGAGCTGGGGCTGCGCGGGGTGAAGTATCGCGAGAATTGGCGGCTGGTGCGCGGGCTTGACTACTATTCGCGGACGACATTCGAGATTACGTCGAAGGGATTGGGCTCGCAGAATGCAGTTTGCGGCGGCGGGCGCTACGACGGGTTGATGGAATTGCTGGGCGGGCCGCCGACGCGGGCGACAGGCTTTGCGATTGGCGAGGATCGCTTAATTTTGTCATTACAGGAGGCGGGCAAAACGCCGGCAGCTCAAAGGCGCGACGTTTACATTGCCTGGATGGGCGAGAAGGCATACGCCACCGCTGTTCGCGCGGCGAAGAATTTGCGGGCGGCGGGCTGGAGCGCGGAGCTGCCGGCCGTGGAGCAGAAATTCGGCAAGGCGCTTGGGCAGGCGGACAAATTGGGCGCGCGTTACGCGCTGATTCTCGGCGATAATGAAGTGGCCAGCGGCGAATGGACGGTGAAGACGCTGGCGACGGGCGAACAGGCGAAATTCAGCGAGGCGAATTTGCTCGATTTTCTGCGTCAAGCGAAAGGGTTGTCATCTTGAGGCTATGCGATGAGGATAGCCGAAGGATCTCAACGTGGGCCAGACCTCGGTTCATCATCAGTTGAGATGCTTCGCTTCTCTCAGCATGACCGTGATTTGAAATTGTGGAAGGAATCAAAGCGGTGCTCGATTTTCTCGGCAATTTGAAGCGGACACATTATTGCGGCGAATTGCGCGCGAAAGACCACGGCCGGGACGCGATCGTCATGGGCTGGGTGCATCGGCGGCGCGACCTGGGCAATTTGCTTTTTCTCGATGTGCGCGACCGCACCGGCCTCGTGCAAGTTGTGTTCAACAAAGAGACGCAGCCCGCGGCTCACGCCAAAGCCGAGCAGGCGCGCAGCGAGTTTGTAGTGGCCGTGGAAGGCAAGGTGGTGAAGCGGCAGAAGGCCAACCCCGAACTGGCCAGCGGCGAGATCGAGTTGGTGGCCACGAAGCTGCACATCCTGAACAACGCGAAGACGCCGCCGTTTGCCATCGAGGACGAAATCAACGCGGAAGAAGTGACGCGGCTGCGCTACCGTTACCTGGACCTGCGCCGTCCGAAGCCGCACCGCAACCTGGCGCTGCGGCACAAAATCGTTCTGGAAATTCGGAAGGTGATGGACGAGCTGGGCTTCATCGAAGTGGAAACGCCCATGCTCACGCGCTCGACGCCGGAAGGTGCGCGCGATTTCCTGGTGCCGAGCCGCACGCATCACGGGCAGTTTTACGCGCTGCCGCAATCGCCGCAAATCTTTAAACAAATCCTGATGATCGGGGGCCTCGACCGCTACTTCCAGATCGTCAAGTGTTTCCGCGACGAAGACCTGCGCGCCGACCGGCAGCCGGAATTCACGCAACTCGATCTCGAAATGTCTTTCCCGCGCCAGGAAGACATTTTCGGCGTCATTGAAAAAGTGATGGTCAATGCTTGTGCCGTCGCCGGAATTAAAGCGACCGCGCCGTTCCCGCACATGCTCTACAAAGACTGCATCCGCAAATACGGCAGCGATAAGCCGGACATGCGTTTCGGCATGGAACTGCACGAAGTCACTTCGTGCTTCCCCGAAGAAGCCAAAACAAAGCTGCAAATCGAGGGCAACGTTTTCGCACTCGCTGCTACCGGCGGCGCTAGCTATTCGCGCAAGCAGCTCGACGAGCTGACCGAAAAAGCAAAATCGCTCGGCGCGCGCGGAGCCTACTTCGTCAGACTCGCGCCCGAAGGCACCACCTCCACGGTCGAGAAGCTGATCGGACCCGATAACGTAAAGAAACTCCTCGATGCCTGCGGTGCGAAAACAGGCGACCTTGTGGTCGCCGTGTCCGCCAAAGAGCAAG
>DATEGO010000102.1:0-10079 GCA_035280065.1 Candidatus Acidiferrum sp. | reverse complement strand
CCACTTCGCCGAACTTTCCGACGACGAATGTGCTGCAAAGCTCCGGCATATTCTTCCTGACCAAGCTCAATCCCCAGGGAGCAGCGATTGTTTACTCCACGCTATTTGGAGGGGGTGGCCTCCCAGTCGACCAATCCCGATTGGAAAGGCCGGCCGGCATTGCGATCGATTCTGTTGGGAATGCCTATCTCGCGGGAACTACTGACAGTGGTTCTTATCCCACCACGACCAACGCGTTCCAGAAAACGCTGAAGGGTGGTGCAGAGGCATTCGTCACCAAGTTCAGCTCGGATGGATCGGCAATCATGTATTCAACGTTTGTGGGGGGAAGTGATAATGACATTGTAGCTGGGGTTGCTTTGGATCCTTTGGGCGAAGTAATCATCGCAGGACAAACCGTATCCAACGATTTTCCAACGGTGGCAGCCCTGCAAAGCGCGCTGAAAGGGTCGTCTGATGCTTTTGTCACCAAGATCAATGCCTCCGGTTCTGCCCTGGTGTACTCCACATATCTTGGCGGCAGCAGCAGTGACCAGGCAAACGGTGTTGCCACTGATTCTTCCGGAAACGCATTCGTAGGCGGGGCTACGAGCTCAACGGACTTCCCGCTGTCGGCAAACGCTTTTTCATCTACCTCTAACGGAGGATTCATCACGGAACTGAACGCGGTAGGAGCCCTTTCTTATTCGACGTTTTTCCAAGTGAGTGAAGTCGATAGCATCGCGCTAGACAGTTTGGGCAACTTTTATGTCTCAGGAAAGTTTCCCGGGGCAAACTTCCCGCAAATCAACCCGCTGGTCTCCTGTACCGCGGGAGTAAACTGCCCTTTTCAGTCTCTTTCGAAGTTCAATGCCAGCGGATCGATGTTGATCTATTCCACAACATGGGGGGACCCTTCTGCCGCGGGTTCGCGCACCACAGTGGGGTCGATGGCGCTGGATTCGGCGGGTAACGTCTACATAACCGGATCTGCGGGTACCGATGGCTCAGGCTCCATTCCCTTACTGAATCCCCTTAGCAGCAATGGTTCCTCTTACCTGATCGCATTCGCTCCCTCCGGTGATTCTCTGCTGTACTCGACGTGGGTCCCCGCATCCGCCCGTATATGCTCGGGCTGCAACACCTTCCTAACTGGTCCGGTCTCAGTCGCAGTTGATGCGTCGCTCAACGCCTACGTGGGGGGTGCAACAAGTAGTCGCCCGTTGGTCTCGCCACTGCAACCGGCATTCGGTGGTGGCCCTCAAAATAACAATGCTCTCTTCACAGATGGGTTTCTGATGAAGATAGAAAACATCAGTGCCCCTGCGGTCGGCCTCCCGGGCACGCTTTCCCTCCCCGGAGTCACGCCCGTCGGGATGTCCAGTACCGCCCAGGTACAAATTGCTGATTTGGGCAGCGCCAATCTGATGGTCACGAGCATACAGTCCAGCGGGGATTTTACCGAAACCGATAATTGCGTTGGCACAGTTAACGCGGCTTCTGGGTGCAGCATCACGATTGCCTTCACTCCTTCAGCGGCGGGCACTCGTAGTGGAGCGATTACTATCACCGACAATGCGGCCGGCAGCCCGCACTCGTTCGCGCTCATCGGCGTTGGCGGTGTTCCGCAAGTGAACCTGATGCCACCGAGCCTGACTTTTGTTACTCAATCGCCAGGAACCACTAGCTCCACGCAACCAGTGCAAGTCAGTAATACCGGTCAAGCAGACCTGGTCATTAGCCGGATTGATGTCAGCGCCAGCTTTCAAGAAACCAACAACTGTCCCCCTGCTGTGGCTGCGGGATCGAGTTGTTCGGTTTCTGTGGCCTTCGCACCTTCAGCCTCGGCCAGCGGAGCCATGAGTGGAACATTGACGATTACCGACAATGCCTCCGGTAGTCCACACACGGCCTCTCTAGCCGGCACCGCTGGAACGCCGACCCTGGGCCTGGCCACGTCCGGCTCGTCCTCGCAGACCGTGCAGGCCGGCAACGCGGCCACGTACACCGTTTCGATTGGAGGAAACGGCCTCGGCGGCTTGGCTAATTTGTCGTGTACGGGCGCACCGACAGGTGCAACCTGCACAGCGCCTCCAACCGTATCGGTGAGTGCGGCCACCGCCTCAACCTTCACAGTCGGAGTAACAACTACGTCGCGCACACTTTCTGCCCTGCAGCTGATCGAGGATAATCCGGGATCCTGGGTCTGCGCCGTGCTTTTCCTGGGAATTTCCATTTGCCCCAGAACGCGACGCAAAAAGCGGGTTCTACTTGGGCTCGCTTGGCTGATTCCATTGGCAGTTTCCCTCTGCTCCTGCGGTGGAGGTAGTAGCTCCTCTAATCCGAATGGAACGCCAGCCGGAACCTACTCGCTGACCTTAGCGGCAACATCAGGATCAGCAAGCGAGTCCGTCCAACTAACTTTAATTGTTCAATAGCAACCGGGAACGTACTTTCGCGGGCTACCTTTGCCAACTGCCTGGCTTTGATCCACCCATTAACTTCAGATCCCTGTGTACCTGCCGTGGCCCGTGTTCGTGAATTGCCATTAGGTAGTACGCCTTCTGCCGCGAGTCTGGAAAGCGCTTCTCCAGAAATTCATCAGACAACTTCAGATTCTCGAGCCTCCAGAATTGTTTCGCCCACACCTCGCACAGATACTCCCATACATAACGGCAGCTAGGGCTTTAACTTTACAAAAGTGACTCCGTAGCCGCTCAGCGTCACGGGTATCTTCTGCCCGGGTGAGATGCTTAGTGAGGCAGGCCCGGTTGTCGCGTTCGTGGTGGCGTCAATCGTTACCGATGTCGCGCCGGAGAATGTTCCCAAAGCCGAAACATCCACAATCACCGTTCGCGGATCTCCCGTCCCATTGTTGTCAGTATGGGCATGCACCGCGTGATCCGCGATCATGAGTACTACCTCGTTGTGGTCTTCCAGTCGATCAGGCACGAGACGCGATTTGCGAGATACAAGATCGCGTCGGTTGGTGGGCTTCCTTCGCTTGTGTCAATTTGTCAGGGTCCGGCGCCACTGGCTGAATTTCCCCACGCTTTATTTGGACCCAAGTACCATTCGGAGGAATCTTTGCATCGAACGAGTACCTTGGGATGGAAGAAACCCTCGGAATTTATTTTGTTTCTGCGGGTGAAGTTGGCCTTGCGAAACAGAATCGGTGGCATCAAAAAAGCAAAGCCATAGTTTGAGCGGGGCATGAGAAATTGTGAAACGCCGTCGCGTGCTCATACGTATTGACTGAAGAGGGTCCGAGCAAGCCAAGAAACGCGTTTCCGCAGGGGCTCCAGCCCATTGATGGAAGTTGCTCATCGTCACGACTTCCGCCGAGTCCAGAAAGACTTGATTACTCCTCAACTCCCGGCCTTTGAATTGAACTCGTCCAAGAGGGAATCAACGTTTTGAGGTACGTTTTTGTCGAATAACGAAAACCGACAAAGAGCATCTGACGAAGAGCATCGACGTAGAGCATCTATGGACCAGGGAGAATCGAAAATGGGGCCTACAAGTCGCGAAGCCGATGGAAGACTCGCTTCAGCAGCGCTGGTTCAAGGGAATCCGCAAGCCACTTTGCAGAGGCGTCGTGGAGCACTTGGTTTGGTGTTGCCACTTGCGGCTGCGATGCTGAGCGTTTCTTGTAACCGAAGCCAAGTTCAAGCGCAGGGTCCGGCTACATTGCCACCTCCGCTGGTGACCGTCGTCCAAGCAACTTCTCAAGACGTGCCTCGCTATTTGGACGAGATCGGCAGAAACGTGGCCTTTGAATCGGTAAACGTAACTCCCCAAGTAGGCGGCAAAGTCACAGAACGGCATTTTCAGGATGGAGAAAACCTGAAAAAAGGGCAATTGATCTTCGTGATTGATCCTCGGCCCTACAAAGCACAGCTCGATTCCGCGAAGGCTAACCTCGCGCAGGCGGAAGCGGCTTTGGAGCTTGCGAAAGTGCAGTTTGCGCGCGACCAGGAACTTGTGGGAACACGCGCCATTTCCAAACAAGATTACGACACAAAGAAGAGTACCGTTGACGTGAACGAGGCACAGGTTGAAGCGGCGAAGGCGGCCATCGAAACCGCAGAGATCAATCTGGATTATTGCTACATTCACTCGCCGATCGATGGCCGCGCCGGGGCGCGCCTCGTGGACGTGGGGAATGTTGTGCAGGCCAACACGACGTCGCTTCTTTCGATTCAGCGAGTTGATCCCATCTACGCGACGTTTACGGTCACCGAGCAAGATCTCGCCGAAGTCCAAAAAAAGATGAACCGCGGGATGTTGAAGGCGCTGGTGAGGCTGCCGGCGGATGCGGAAAATGCGGCGCGGCCTGGGAACGTCGAATTTCTGGACAACGCGGTGCAGAACTCTACGGGAACCGTCAATCTGCGAGCGACGATTCCGAATGCCGACCGGCATTTCTGGCCAGGTCAGTTTGTGAACGTACGACTCGTGTTGGACATGGAAAAAGGCACGGTGCTGGTTCCGAGTCAGGCCACCCAGATCAGCCAGAAGGGCCCCTTCGTATACGTAGTCAAAAGCGATGATACCGCGGAGCTACGACCGATTACTTTGGGGCAGCGTCAAGGCAGTGATGTGGTGATTACCAGCGGCCTGGCGGCCGGGGAACGTGTGGTGCTCGCGGGACAGTTGCTAGTGCAGCCGGGAGGCAAAGTGCATGTTGGCTCGGGCGCACCTGTGACCGCGCCGGCAGCGAATGGGGACGATAAACAAAAGTCAGCCGGGAGGAGCGTCTCTTGAACATCTCAGAACTCTTCATCAAGCGCCCGGTAATGACGGTGGCTTTGACCGTCTCGGTCATTCTGTTTGGCGTGTTTGCTTATACCCGTCTTCCTGTAAGCGATCTGCCGGCGATCGACTATCCGGTAATTCAGGTGCAGGTGAATTACCCAGGCGCGACTCCAGAGACAATGGCTAACAACGTGGCCACGCCATTGGAGCGCCAGTTCATGCAAATTCCCGGCCTCGAGATGGTGACCTCGAACAATGGACAAGGTCATTCGAGCTTCGTGCTGCAGTTTGCTCTTTCGAAGAGCCTCGATGGTGCGGCCACAGACGTTCAGGCAGCCATTACGCGAGCAGCAGGGCAGTTACCGGTCGATCTCCCCAGTCCTCCCACGTTTACGAAAACCAACCCCAACGATCAGCCGATCATGTATATCGCCATCGTGAGCGACACGGTGACAGAGGGGCAGCTTTATGACTATGCCAACACGCAGATCGGCGAGCGCATCAGCATTCTTCCTGGAGTGAGCCAGGTTGGTATTTACGGGACGCAATCGGCCGTGCGCATCAAAGCGAATCCCTCGACAATGGCAACCCGCAATATCACGCTGGAAGATCTGACCAATGCGGTTAAAAACGGCACTTCCTATACCGGAGCCGGACAATTCGACGGTCCGCATCGCAGCTTCTTGTTGCAACCGCAAGGACAGCTGATGACTGCAGACCAGTATGACGGGCTGATTGTCGGACAGAACAACGGCGCTCCGGTGTACTTGAGAGATGTGGCAACCGCCAAGCAAGGAGTGCAAGACGAGCGCATCGACATGCGCGTCTGGGTCCGTGGCTATCCTCAACCGGGGGCAAACGTCTTCATCGGTGTCTTTCGCCGGGCAGGCGTAAATGCAGTGGAAGTGGCCAAGTCGGTTCGCGAGCTGTTGCCGTCGATTCAAGCGCAACTTCCCAGTTCTGTGCTGCTCTTCACGGCCTACGACCGCTCGCAGACCATCGTCAACAGCATTCAAGATGTACAGGCCACCCTGTACATCGCCTTTGTTCTCGTTGTGATGGTGATCTTCGTCTTCCTTGGGCGAGCCACGGATACATTGATTCCCGCGGTGGCGCTGCCCCTGTCGTTGCTGCTGACATTCATTGCCATGGACCTCCTCGGCTACAGCCTCGACAACCTCTCCTTGATGGCGCTTACGCTCGCCATCGGCTTCCTGGTAGATGATGCCATCGTGTTTCTTGAGAACACGGTGCGGCTAATGGAGGAAGGCCGAAGCGCACTTGATGCCACCATCCAGTCGGCCAAGGAGATCAGCTTTACGATTCTAGCGATGACGCTTTCGCTGGCCGCCGTGTTCATCCCCCTGGTATTTATGGGCGGTTTGATGGGGCGTATCTTCCGCGAGTTCTCGATCACCATCGTGATTTCGATTCTGGCGAGCGGAATCGTTTCGTTGACACTGACGCCGCTGATGACCTCGAGGTTGCTGAGCAACCGCGGGGCAAATGCAAAGAAAACGTGGGTGGAGCGAGTAATAGGCGGCGTGGAACGCCGCGTGCTTGCCGTGTATGGCCGCTACCTGTGGTTCTTTTTGCGCTATCGGTGGATTTCCGCTTTGGCCTGGTTTGTATGCCTCTTAGGAACGGGCTACCTGTTCTATGTTGTGCCGAAAGCCTTCCTGCCGGTGGGAGATAGTTCTTTTATTCGCGGGGTCATGGTCGCGCAGGAGGGTACTTCGCCTGAGCAAATGCACGCTTACCAAACCCAAGCGGAAAAGATCATGAGGGCCAATCCAGCCGTGCGCAGCACGTTCACGATGAGCGGAAACAGCGCATTTCTGGGATCGAACCAGGCATTCCTGATCGCATTTTTGAAGGATCCTTCGCAGCGTGCGCCCATCCAGCAAGTGGCTGGTGAATTGATGGGTGGAATCGCGGGCACCATTCCTGGTGCGATGGCATTTTTGCAGCCGAACCCAGCGCTTGAAATAAGCACGGGGGCCACGGCCAACGCGCAGGGTCAATTTGCCTTTGCGCTTTCGGGAATCGATCCGGGTGATGTGTACGCCACCGCTGGCAAGCTGATGGCAAAGATGCACGAGTACCCGGGCTTTCTGTTTGTGAATTCCGATCTCTACAATCACACTCCGAATTTGCAGGTGGACATCCTGCGAGACCAAGCAAAACTCTACGGCGTTTCTGAGACGCGCATTCTCACGCTGTTACATGACGCGTATTCGCAGAATTATAGCTATCTGATCAAAAAATCCACGGATCAGTACCAGGTGATTCTGGAAGTGGCCGACGACCAGCGCTCGGGGCCCGAGGATCTGAGCAAGCTCTACATCAAGAGTGATGATGGCCAGCGGATGATTCCTCTGAAGGCGGTGACAAGCGCGCATCCAGTCATCGGCCCCCAGTCAGTCAATCACATCAATCAGTTCACTAGCGTAACCATGTTCTTCAACCTGAAGCCTGGCTATTCCATTGGCCCGGCAACTCAGTTTGTCCAAGCGTCGGCCAAGCAGATTCTGCCTCCCGGGGTTCAAGGATCGCTCCAGGGTGAGGCGCTGACCTTCCAGAACACGGTTTCCGACTTAGCCATCCTCATGCTGGTGGCGGTGTTTGTCATGTACGTAATTCTCGCGATTCTCTATGAGAGCTACCTGCATCCCATCACCGTCCTTTCTTCGTTGCCCGTGGCTCTGCTTGGAGGATTGCTTACGCTTTGGCTTTTTAAAGAGGAAGCTTCGCTCTACGCCTACATCGGTATGTTCATGCTGATGGGCATCGTAAAAAAGAACGGAATCATGATCGTCGATTTTGCGGAACAGCGCGTTCGGCAGGGTATCAAAGACGATGAGGCGATTCATGAGGCCAGTATGGAAAGATTCCGTCCGATCATGATGACCACGATGGCTGCGCTGCTTGGAGCTCTTCCGATTGCGCTCGGCTATGGCGCCGACGGTTCATCGCGGCGCCCGCTTGGTCTTGTCGTGATTGGAGGCTTGATCGTTTCTCAGTTTGTGACTTTGTTCGTCACGCCCGCCATTTACCTGTACCTTGAGGAATTCCAGGAAAAAGTGCTGGACCGCTTCTCCTTTTTCCGCTCCACGGGTAAGCATTTTCCTGAAGCTCCAGCCACAAACCCCGTGTATGCGTTTCAAGAACAGAATGGAGATTAGAACAGTCATGGCTATGCGTAAACGCAATGATTCAGAATTAGTGATGGGCCTGCTGTTCTCCTGCGCGTTGCTTGGCATGGAAGCCTGTTCTGTTGGCCCAAACTACAAAAGGCCTGCTGTGACAGTGCCGGCGGCTTATCGAGGCGTCAGCGCCTCCGAGCCGCCGGCTCCCGAATCACCATCCTCATCGAATCCTTCCGGTTCGAGCACCTCTCCAGCCGCTTCTCTCGGTGACGAGAAATGGTGGGAAGTCTTCCAGGACAAAGAGCTTCAAGGTCTTATCCGCACTGCGTTGAAGAACAATTACGACGTGCGCATCGCGGCCACGCGAGTTCTTCAGGCCCAGGCGCAGCTCCGGATCACTCACGCGGACCAACTTCCTACCCTAAGCGCTGGTGGCAACGTTACGAGCATACGCAATCCCAAGATTGGACCGATCCCGGGTTATGAAATTACCCAAGGACAGGTAACCGCTTCTGCCGCCTGGAACGTTGATTTCTGGGGCCGGTATCGGCGAGCGACCGAATCGGCGCGTGCCACTCTGCTCGCCAATGAATGGGCGCAAAAAGAGGTGATGGCCACTCTGGTTGCCGATCTGGCGAGTTCCTATTTTCAGCTTCGCGAGCTGGACCTGGAACTGGAGATTTCCAAACGCACTTTGGGTTCCCGCCAGGATTCCCTTGAGTTGACAAAGACCCTTGAGGAGCACGGGATCAACTCTCTGCTGGACGTGCGGCAATCCGAGCAATTGGTTTACACCGCTGCCGCTGAGGTTCCCGACTTCGAGCGGCAAATTGCACAACAGGAAAACGCCATCAGCATTCTTTTGGGAAACAATCCTGGCGATATTCCCCGTGGCTTGAAACTCACCGAACAAGCGCATGCGCCGGAGGTTCCCGTCGGCCTTCCTTCCTCGCTCTTGGAGCGTCGCCCAGATATTCGCGAAGCCGAGGAGAGTCTCATCGCTGCCAACGCGCAAATCGGCGTTGCCCGGGCCGCTTACTTCCCGCAGATTTCACTGACGGGCACGGCAGGCTACGAAAGCGCTGCTCTCACGAATCTGTTCACTGGACCAGCTGGGGTCTGGAACTTGGTGGGAAGCTTTACGCAGCCGATCTTCGAAGGTGGGCGCCTCAAAGCCAACGTTCGATTGGCGGAGGCTCAACGCGAGCAGTTGCTCCTCACTTACCAACAATCGATTCAAGCGGCTTTCCGCGATGTGTCCAACGCGCTGATCGCTTATCGCAAGTTTCGGGAGTTCCGTATTCAGCAGGAACACCTCGTGGAATCCGCGCAGGACGCGGCTCGGCTTTCGCAAACTCGCTTCAAAGCTGGTACTACGGACTACCTGGAAGTCTTGACAAACGAAACGAACTCTTTCTCTGCAGAATTAGCGTTGGCGCAAGCCCAACAAAACGAATTGAATGCTCTCGTCCAGCTCTATCAAGCGCTTGGTGGCGGCTGGGAGTAGGTTCACGGACAGGCAACTCGAAGGTAATCCATCAGGCCGTCAACTCCGGATAATATTCATAACCCGAAAGTCGTCGGTTCAAATCTGCCCCCTGCAACCAAAATTTCTTTTGTTTCAGCAACTTCCGCGAACCATGCAACCATCCGAATTTGTGTGCTGATGGCGGATGTAAGAGTCGCGCTTGGAATTCCCTCCTTAGATTCTCGCGAGGAGGTGATCGCGGCGTCTGGCGGCGCGCGAAGAACTCGACCCAAGCCGCCTTCACTTGGGCAGATCAACGACTGATCCGACGCCCGCGTACACGTAATGCTCGGCAAACGCTCTCCTCAGGGCAGCGAACTCCGGCTCGCCAGTGCAATGCCCCGGCGCCACGCGTTCTAACTTGTATTGGTTGTGCAGCACGCCGGCAATGCGCTCCACTTCAGGATCCGGTGCTTGGATCTGGTGCAGCCCGCCGAGCAGGATATTGATGTGAGGATCGATCGCACTGGCCTCGCGCAAGATGTGCTCCACGCCGGGATGCGAGCAACCCACCACTAGCACGGTGCCGTCAGGTGTGCGGATGGCGAGCGAAAGCTCGCGCAATTCCAGCGTACCGGGTTTGTCGGAGACCAGCGCAATCAGAAACATGCCGGGCGCGATCTCCGTATTCTTGTCGATCAGTTGAAAGTTGGCGCCGGGCCAGG
>DATEGO010000101.1:0-5866 GCA_035280065.1 Candidatus Acidiferrum sp. | reverse complement strand
GCGAGAAGGAAATCAGCCGCTACGCTGGACGGCCACCGGGCTGCTGGAAGCAGAGAAGCAGTTCCGACGCATCAAAGGCTATCAAGAAATCCTGTTGCTGAAGGAGCGCTTGAACCCCTCGCGTATTCAGCAGAAGGAGGTCCGAACAGTAGAAGTCGCTTGAAGTTCGTTGCTGGGAGCACTACAGTGCAAAACATCGAGAGTCGCTGCAATCAACTAGAACTCGGGCAACCTCCCGTTAAGTGGCTCCTCGTGCCAATCTGCCAGGAATACTGCCAAGCTACAGATCTCCTTGTCGTTAGCGAATTCAGACGGCCAGTCGTCTTGGTTAGCGGAACGCACCAAAAGCTGTTAGCTATTTCTTAAGGTCAACTGGAGGCCCGCTCACTCGGGCCGCATTGAGCTTAACGGTTACCTCGACACGGTCGGCAATCTTGATGAAGGGTATGCCGCTGTTCATTCCGTATTGCTTCCGATCAAAGGCCATTGTGCCGTTAATGGTTCCGGCACCCGTGCCTGCGCCTTCGACCTGGAGGGTGAGCTTCTCAGCCTTGGATACTCCGCGAATAGTGAAGTCGCCGTCCACCTCGAAGGTGTCCGGGCCAGTCTGCACAATTTTCTTCGAGTTGAACGTGATATAGGGGTTCTGCTTTACGTCAAAAAAATCCTTGCCCTTTAGTTTACCGTTTTTCATCCCGCTTCCAGTATCAACACTGTCGGCCTGAATCTTAATGTCCAACACTCCACTGGACACATCTGGAGAAGTGAAGGTTAGCGTCGCGTCCCATTTGTCGAAGGTACCCTTGATGGCCACCGACGCTTTCACGTCGAACTTAATCGAGCTCTCTACTGGCGTAATCTTGAACACCGGTACCCCATCCGCAGACTGGGCTCGACTTGTGGATCCAAGGAAAATGGACGCTAGAATACAGAAAATGCTCAATCGCATGGCAGTGCGAGACCTCCTATTGAGTTGCAACCCATTGGGGCCAACTACGACGATCCGTGTGGGTGAGGAGGTAGAGGCGATGCTCTTCCGCTGTATCCTTATCGGCCACCGCTTCGTAGCCGAACGCCGGAAAGTCGGCTCCCCTTTGGATTCAGCTGTTTGGAACGCTATCTTTGCCACACAGCCGAGGGTATTGATAATTGGCGGGGCGTGGCTTGGCACCTGACAGAACTAACAGCACCACTAGCTCCCGGTAAACCGGCTTACCGCCGAAGTTCGAACTAGCCCTCATCGCCGCCGAGGCATCGCCGCGCACGCCCGCGCCGCGTAAGATTCGTCCTGCCGTACGGCACCAGTTCTTTCGCTGAGCGCACTGAGTCTCTACGCGCCGCGCCCCCCTCTTCACAGGTACCTCGCCTACGCGGACAATACAGGTATCTACCTGAAGGTCATTCGCACGGGTGAAATCCACGCCGTGCCGCTGCCTTCGGACTTTTCTGCGATGGTGGATGACTGGTTTCCCGACGGGTCTCACTTGCTTGTCTCTCGCGCGGAACAACTCGGGAAAACAAGTCTGTGGAGGATCTCGGTGTTCGGAGGCGCCCCCGGCCAGCTAGCGAGCGACGCGTCGGGAGGATCGGTATCCCCGGATGCAAGTCACATTGCATTCCGCCGCGGCGAATTGACTTTCGACGGCCTGTGGGGCCGAGAAGAGTGGGTCATGCGCTCCGACGGGACAGATCAAGTCAAGGTTGCAACCGGTAGCTCGGATCTCTCACAGCTCGGAGCGCCCTCGTGGTCTCCCGACGGCAAGCGAATCGCTTACATTAGATCGAACTGGGCTTACAACGCACGGACGAGCTCGATTGAAGTAAATGAATGGGAGAGGGCGAGTGTCGAGACCCTCCTCTCAGATAGTCGTTTAAGTCCTGCGCTGCACTGGCTACCGGATGGCCGTCTAATCTACGCCCTTGGATCCGCCCAGCAGCAGCAAGATTCGAGCCTGTGGGTGGTCTCGCTGCAACAATCCAGACGGATTTCATCGCCGCCGAAGCGCATTACGGGAGGACACGGCTGGATTTCCCAAGTCGCTGGAAGCGCTGACGGGAAAGCATTGATCTTCCTGAGAGGGAATTGGTTGCCGAGCATTTATATCGGTACGCTGGCGGCCGACGGAACACATTTGTTGGCACACTCGCGGCTGACTCTCGATGAGAATGAAAACGTCCCGTCTTCTTGGACCCCAGATGGCAAAGCAGTGCTGTTCAGTTCAGATCGAAACGGCGCTCGAGAGATATTCAAACAGGCCATCGATCAACCCGTAGCGGAAAGTCTCGTGACGAGCGCAGACCAGGTCGCGCAACCCAAACTAACGCCCGACGGATCGGAGGTCTTATATATTTCCACTCCTAAGTCCCCCGGCCCGGAAACACCCTCCTCCATTTTCGCCATTCCCATACGCGGCGGAACTCCTCGTTTAGTATTGAAAGACGCTGGCATCTACAATCTGCAGTGTGCGCGCCTGCCATCCACGCTCTGCCTCTACAGCGTCGCCAAGGGAAATACCTGGGAAACATTCCGATTCGATGTAAAGAGTGGGGAGCGTATCACTCCCCCTCAGATCGACGCTGAGTGCAATTGGAGCCTGTCCCCCGATGGTTCGCAACGAGCCATTGTCCCGTTTCGCCCGGACCAAGGAACCATCCAGCTACGCTCCACATCCACGGGCAAAACGCGTGATTTGGTCGTAAAAGGATGGAACGGATTGATGGGCATAGAATGGTCCGCAGATGGTAAGAGTCTCTTGGTTTCTTGGAAAAATCATAAATGGGACAGTGCGTTGCTCAATATAACCCTGGATGGCAGAGCGTCCGTCTTGATGCGTTCCAGTAGTTCCGACATCTGGCATGCCGTCCCATCACCAGACGGGCGATTGCTGGCCATAGGTGAAGCCCGCGGTCCCCAAAACGTGTGGCAAGTAAGTCCCGATTAACGCAAATCGGAAAAGTTGGCCCATTGTGAAAGGGTGTTTCACTTTTACCGCCCTATAAGCTACCCCCAGTTCGCGTTGACGGGTATGGTTACAGAGCGGGGAAAAGTGATACACCCCTTGACCTGATTCGAAAAATACATCGGGTAGCGAAAGAAGGGTTTCTGCTGCAGCGCTTGCGACACTTGAGCCCCTCCCACAGGCCCCCATCTACCACGCGCATTCGCTCGCGCACAAAACAAACACTGCTTGCAACGCGCGCGAATTTAAGTGGGCCCGGGCGCGGTTCGCCTTATTTCCTGTTCCCCTGCTCCCGTGCGCGCGCAACTCTCCACGTTCCTTTGCGCGAACGCGAAATCCGCGTACGCATTCGTACGCGGCAAAGCGAGCATTACTCTCGACGCGCGCGAAAACCTCGGGGATCAGTTGAAAACCGGCCAACTGGGGTCACTTCAAAACCGGCCAACGGTGTGGCCTGGGACGTGATCCTTATTTATCCTGCTTTCTCCTGATCGGGCAAGTCTGTTTTGGTCCTCCAGCTCCGTGGTCCGCACTTCAGGATGTGGCCATGATGAAGCAGACGATCGAGCATGGCGGTGACCGCGGCGCTGTCGCCAAGCAGTTTGCCCCAGTCTTCCACAGGGCGGTTGGAGGTTAACAGCGTGCTGGCTCGTTCATAACGGCGCATGATGATCTCCAGGAGCTCTTCTGCCGCTGTGGGCCCTAACTTTCGCATTCCCAAGTCATCGATGATCAGCAAGGGCACGGTGGCGAGCAGTTCCATGTGCTCTTTGCGGGTTCCATCGAGAGTCGCGTCGGCGATTTCTTCGAGTAGGAGGTGTGCTTCGCGATAGATCACCCGATAACCTTGGCCGATGACGGCCTGTCCGATCGCTTGAGCAAGATGACTTTTCCCCGCGCCGGGTGGGCCTAAGAAGAGCGCATCTTCACGGCGGCCAACGAAGGCGGCCGTGGCGAGATCAAAGACCAGACTGCGATTTATTTTCTTGTTGAAGGTGAAATCGAAGTTGTCGAGGGTCCTCTGCGGATCACGAAACTGGGCCTGCTTCCTGCGCCGTTCCAGCAGTCGGTCGCCGCGCCGCGTGAGTTCGTCCGACACCAGGCAGGACAGGAAGTCGATCGGCGCCATCGGTTCTGTCTGGGCTTGCTGCAGCCGCGTCTCCAGCACCGCAGCGATGCCGCCCAGGCGCAGTTGACGCAAAGCACGATTCAACTCGATCAGGTTCATTCTGGTTGCTCCTTGATTTTGAGATTGATGAAATCGCGATACACGGTGAGTTCACGGATGAGGGGATCGATCTGACGTAAGAACATTTGGGGATGTGGCCGGCGCTCCAGGTAACGGCGCACGAAGCGGTATTCGTGCACGCCGACGTCGAGAGCGGTGGCACAGGCATCTTCGACTGCTGCCGTTCCGTATTTCTTGATCAGGGAAAGCACTCCCAGGATGCGACGGATGGCGGTCTCTCTTTGCCGGTCGTAGAGCAGCTGACAGAACTTGCCGATCTGGCTGCCTGCGTGTGCAGCCCGCCGCAAGAGCTGTGCTGTGCTCAGCGGCATTCTCTTGGGGTGGTCTTCTTCCTCGATGCGATATCCGCCAGGCTTCTGGCGCAGGTGCTCGCGGAGAAGTTGGTTGGTGCTGGGATGCAGGATGCGCACGTGCAACGCGTCCCACTGCACCTTCACCGGCCGCCCGATCCATCCTGGCGGCAAGCTGTAGTAGGCCGCTTCGACTTCTACGCATCCATCCAGATGCACCACGCGTTCCCCGTATTGGTAGTAGCGGAAGGGTTCCAGAGGCAGCGGCAGCAAGTGCGGTTTTTCTTCGGTGAACATGGCTGCGACCTGGCGTTTGGTTGTGCCGTGAATGCGGGTGTCGGCCCAGGTCTGTTCCCAGCGATCGAGATATGCTTGCGCTTCATCCAAAGACTCGAAGCGCATTCCTTTGAGCGGCGTTCTCTTGGTGTGGCCGATGCCTGACTCCACTTTTCCTTTGCGATCGGGATCTTGGATCCGACAAGCTAGAGCCACGACACCGTAGTGGGCGAGAACATCGCGAAACAGTGGGTTGATGGTGGGATCGTAGATATCGGGAACGGCCACCCCTTCTTTCAAGTTGTCGAGGATCACCACTCTCGGGCAACCGCCTAGGCGCCGAAAGGCTTTCTCATGCAGCTCGGCCCAGGTGCGTACACTCGATCGCCAGGTGAGCAAGCGCACCGACTTGCGGCTGTAACCTAGCGTCAACACGAACAGCCGCGTCCGGCGATACTTCCCGCTATGTGGATCGTGTACCATCGGCCCACGGCCGTAGTCGACTTGGCCCTCTTCTCCCGGAGTAGTGAGGATGATGCCCGCTGGCTCCGGACGTTGCGGCCCGCGCAGCTTGTGAACAAAGCGCTTCACCGCCTGATAGCTGCCAGCAAAACCGTGGTCCGACACCAAGTCTTGCCAGATGGCCTTGCCGTTGCGGCCCCGGGCCAGGCTCTGTTCGATCAGCTCGCGGTAGGCTTCGCAGACACTGGGGACAGATGGTTTTCGTGAAAAAGGCGCAATAAAGTCGGGGGTCGCCTCTATGGCCGGTTTTGCCCCAGGGCCGGGGGTCACCTCGTTGGCCGGTTTTGCCGGCATCCGCTTTCCCCAGAAACGCGGCAGCCGTACGACGACACCGGCCGCTTTCAGGTAGGCGCTGGCTGTTTCTCGACGGACACCAGTGGCTTGCTCGATACGGCGTAAAGGCCATCCAAGCTTCCCCAGTGCGATAACTTGTTGTTTCGTTTCTTCGCTCAAGACATTGCTCATGCCGAGGGAGCCTATAAAGGCTCCCCTCGGAGTCAATGTCCCGGGCTTATCGTTGGCCGGTTTTCAGGTGACCCTCATTGGCCGGATTTGGGTGACCCCTGAGG
>DATEGO010000100.1:0-85886 GCA_035280065.1 Candidatus Acidiferrum sp. | reverse complement strand
CAGTCGAATCATCAAGCAGTTGGCGGAAGCGTGTGGGAGTCGAACCCACCATTCGACCCGCGAAGGACCGAATCGCCGGCTTTGAAGGCCGGGGAGATCACCGGACCCCTTTCGCCTCCGCGAGCAGTATAGAGGAGGCGTCGGGAGGCGCTCAAGGCAGCGCATTTTATACGCGAACTCCAGTCGCCGGGACGCCTTAAGGCGACGAACTTTTAATTACGTTGAGGATTTAGTTGCGTTGAGAAAACGAGTGCCCCGGCCTGGTTGGTTCGAATGAGCGCGGCGACAAGGTCGTAGAGCGCGGGACTGGTGCAAACCTCATAGTAGCAATGTTCGGTGGCGCGGCCGACCTTTCCGTCGGGAAGCAACTGGCGGGCGAAAGCTTTGCGAAGTACCAGCAATTCAACGGATTCGCCGAGCGGGACTTCGCCGTAGAAGAGAGTCACGTTTTGCTTGCCCCAAGGCAGGTCGAGTTTCGTTTCAATGGAATCGAGGGAAATTTCTTCGGAAAGTTTTTTAAAGCCTTCCTCGTTGAGCTCGATGCCATTCATGTTATAGCGGACAAGAAATTCGTCCAATTCTTCCGCGGAGGCGCCTTCCATAGTGTTCAGGAATTGAAAAACGGAAAAGTGGGTTTTCTGTTTGGAAAGCATGCGCTTCGCCAGCTTGGCACAGCCGGAAAGACGGTCGGAAAGATTAAGCGCTTTGGAAATCATGATGCGTGAATCCCCGTCTACCCAATAAGTGGGCGCGTCGCCCTGGAAAGCTACGCCGAGACCAAGTTCGAGCGCAGGAAAATCGCTTGAAGAAGCGCGCTCATTATAGGAGTTACAAACCGCGAGAATCTGTCGTGAAAGAATGCACGCTTTGGCGACAGGACGCGCGTAGGCCGCGGATGATTCAGTTTCGAAGATGGCGAGAATGATGGCGTCGCCTTCGATGAAGACTTTCTTTGCATCGAAGCGGTCGAGAAGCTTTTTCACGGGCTCATGCAAATTCAAGCTAAAATGCGAGGCGGGATTGAGGCCGCGCGAGAGAAGGTCCTGGGTCATTCGCGTGGAGCCACGCACGTCCGCTTTAATGATGACGTGGGAAATGACATTGTCCTGGTCTGGCCGCGCCTCTTCCTGCAAAACGCACTCGTAGAGCCGGTTGTTCATGCGCGACAATTCGCGGGCCTTTTCCGTGGTGACCAAATTGATGCGCTCCATGCCGGTGGTCAGATGCTCGGCGTCGCGCAGATCCCGATGCAGGCGGAAGAAATCGCCAGCAAAACGCAAAATAAATTCCTTCATTTCGTCCCGGGAATAGCGCTGAATTCTTCGAGAGAGTTCCTCGATGGTTCGCAGCGACAACTTCTTCGCTGGAACCTGCTTGATAACTCTTTCCACTTGCTTCAGCTCATCCTTGGAAACCAAAGCCCTGCGAAGCTGTTGAAGATGCAGTGGCGGGCAGTATTCGGCAGCGACCGGGCGAACCTCGTAACTGGCCAGGACATGAAAGAGCATTTCATGTTGCTCGAGACGGTCAAGAAGGCGCGTCAAAAGCTGAGCGCGAAGTGGCGCTGAATCCTCAGGACCGGTTCTTGGATCGAATAGGCGCTGCGCGTTTTCCGGATCGTCGAGAAACTCTCCAAGCCGAGAGGCTTTGCCCTTACGGAAGAAATCCAGTTTTTGGCGGGCGTCTTCGACCTGCGGATCTAGCTCTTCCAGCTTCAGTTCCTGATGCTGGAGGCGGCTTTCAATGTCGTGCAGAGAGGCTTTCAAGTCCGCCGGATTATCAGAGCTCAGGAACTTGTTAAAAAAACCCTCTCCCTTTTCCAAGCGCTTTCGGGTGGCTTCACGCTGCTCCTCAAGTTTGGCTATCTCGTTGCGGATTACCTGAACCCTTTCTATCAAAGCCGTATGCGTTTCGACAGCTTCCTTGTGGTCTGGATCATCAGACACCGTGATGCCGGCCTCGCGGAGAAACTCCTGGAACAGCGCGTCCATGGCCTCGAAGCGGTCCGGGTCCTTTGCGTAATTGCCAAGCAGCACGTAGTGCTCGAGGAAAAAGACGTCATCTTTGCCGCCATCCAGGAAAATCAGACGGTTCTTGCAGAGTTCGTAGTAGGGAGCAAAGTCTTCGCCGAACAATGCGCGGCGCGTTTTGGCGATGGTGTTGTCCTCGACATCCGCCAGAATCTGCGCCACCTGCTGCCCCACTTTGCGGACTACCGAACGACGCGAAGTCTGCAGCTCCGACAGGCGCGCCTTGATGACATGCGCCTGCTGACTGCGCTCGAAATGTTCTCCGCGTTGCCGAACCCATTCCTTCCCTTCCAGAATGATGTTCGCGAACTGATTGCCGATTTCCGAGGTAAGGAACTTCAGTAGGCTCAGGCGGAAAAGAACGTCAATCTCGATATTCTTGTGGTACTTGCCCTGGGTCAGCGAACTTTGCAGAAGTTCGGACAGCAACTTGCGAAACGCGACGGAGTCTGGCCCGCGCGATGGCCTTGGTTCCATGCCGGGAGCTTGCTGGGAATTCGTGTGCTGGCGTATGAGATCGAGAAGATAGTCGCGAGCGGCTTGAACAAACCTAGGACTGAGGAAAACGTCGTGATGAATATTGTCCACCCCGATGGCCAGCGTCCCCATAGGGAGAGTGACATTGTGGCTCTTCAGGCCAATTCCGGACGGTTCGGACGAGTTAAGTATGGAGAGGGTGTTGGACATGTCCTTCGGCCACGGGCTCTTTCCAAGCTAGCAGTCAGGCCGGGGCCGGGCAAGGAACCCAAAGGCCAGGCGTAACCAGATAGTTAGGGGAGAGGGGGGCCTTGAACGGGTTGCAGGGGATCTAGCACGGAAATCCGGCGGGAGTCGGCCCCCAAATGTTCAAGCCGAACCCGAACCATAGGCCAGGGTGACGGAAGGGGAAACTTTTCAGACCACTCGAGAATAGCCACGGCCGGCGTTGCAAGCATGTCCTCCAGGCCGAGGGTCTCAAAGTCATGGAAACTCTCGATGCGGTAAAGATCGGCGTGATAGACCTTGGCCTGGGCCTGTTTGCCGTAAACGTGAACGAGCGTGAACGTCGGGCTGGTCACGTCGTTTTCATTGGCAACACCGAGGCCGGAGACCAAGCCCTTTGTCAGTGTGGTTTTGCCGGTGCCCAAATCGCCTGTAAGTAACACCAGGACAGGGGGTTGCAGGAGCTTGGCGAATTCCCTGCCCCACTCGATGGTCTCCTCGGTGGAATGGGTGATGATGATTTCCTCAGGCAAGTTGACGCATCTCCGTAAGCATCCGGTGATAGGTGGCAGGAAGCGTGTCCGCAATTTCGCCAGCCAAGAGCCCCTCTTCTGCCTTTTGAGCAACAGATTCGTCCGCGGCCCTTCCATGGAGATAAACACCTAGTGCCAGCGCACGCTTCCAGTGCCGCAACCCAAACTGGGAAACCGTTCCGGCAAGGATGCCTGTCAAGGTGTCTCCGGAGCCTCCCTTGGCCAAGCCAGGGTTTCCAGTCGTGTTGACAAAGGCCAGGCCCTCGGGAGTGGCTAGGATTGTGTGGAAGCCTTTCAAGATCACATGGGCCTTCCAAGTTTTTGCTGCCCTCAATGCAATTTCCAGCCGATCCGACTGCACGGCAGAGTTCGAGAGGCCGAGCAGCCGCGCCATCTCGCCCGGATGAGGAGTGACAGCAAGATATTGCGACTCTCGCTTGGCCAGGTCGCGCCCATGTCCGGCGAATGCGTTCAGGCCATCAGCATCCAGAATTGTTGGCAACTCGGTTTGGCGGACAAGAGAGGTTATGAACTTCTGGGTTTCCTTATGAGTGCCGATGCCGGGGCCAATGGCTAGGAGAGTCTTGCCCTGAATGAGCGCACGGAGTCTAGCGGCCTTCCCATTTGCCGCAGCGATCGTTCCGAGTTTAGTGGAATCAAGCGGTTCGGTCATAAGCTCCGCCTGCGCTGAGGCCACCGGGGATAGAACCACATCTGGCACTGCGGTGGTCACTAAACCAGCCCCTGCACGCAGCGCTCCCCTGCTTGCAAGAATTGCTGCGCCGGACTTACCTAGCGAACCTGCAATCACCAGAACGTGGCCGAACTTGCCTTTATGTGAATCGGCTTGGCGGACCAACGGAAGCTCTCGGAATTCCCACAGCTCGATCCAGCGAACTTTCCCTTTGCCAAGCTCTTCAATCAACTCGCGTGGCGAACCAATGTCCCGCACATGAAGTTTTCCGCAGCAGGCGGAGTCCCGGGAAACAAGCTGACCAATCTTCGGAGCCGTGAAGGTGACCGTGGCGTGAGCGCGAATTACGGGACCCTCGGATGATTCTCCATCCGAAGGAAGCCCTGATGGAATGTCCACAGCAACCACGCCTTCGGGTTGTAAGGAAGCGGCATCGCGGGAAATTTTATTGATGTCCTTGATCACTGAGGCAAGAAGTCCCTCGACTATGCCTTTCAAGCCGGAACCAAGAAGGGCGTCTACGATCACGTGCGACTCAGCCACTTCCGCGCGCGCTGCGTCCCACCGAGCGAGGTTAGTGATCTCTTGAATCTTTGCGCCAGACTGTTTAAGTCGCTCGAGATTTTCGGCGGCGTCCCCTCGGATCGTTTTCAAATCTGCAAAGACATAGACTCGGGGCTTCAGGCCGTTCTCCTGAAGATGCCGGGCAACAACGAAACCATCACCGCCGTTGTTTCCCTTGCCACAAAGAATTGCTGTGCGACTCACGGATGAGTCGAAGTAGTAAGCTCGAAGAAACTCAAAAAAGCGCCTTCCTGCGTTCTCCATGAGCTGCAAGCCGGGAATGCCGTAGCGCTCGGTAGTGAGGCGGTCCACCTCGCGCATTTCGGCTGCGGTAAGGGCTTTCATGAAGGATTCACAAGACGATCAGAGCATCCAGCCGCCACTGACATTGACGACTTGTCCGGTGACATATTCCGCTTCTTCGGAAGCAAAGAAAGCCACGGTAGCGGCGACGTCTTCGACCGTGGGCGGACGGCCAATCGGAAAGCGCGCATCGCGGATTCGGCGCGCCTCTTCCAGCGTCAATTCATTTTCGTCGATGCTGGATGGATTCACAACGTTGACAGTGATTCCGTTCTTGGCCTCTTCGAGTGCCAGGGAGCGGGACAGAGCCACAACCGCCGCTTTGGCCGCAGCGTACGCCGAGATTTTCGCCTGGCCGAACGCACGCTCTGCTCCCACGGCGCCCATATTGATGATGCGCCCCCAACGCGCTTTTCTCATGTGCGGCAGCGCCGCGCGGCACATATAAAGAACCGTAAAAAGGTTCGAGGCAAAAATGCTCTGCCAATCCGGCAAGGAGGATTCTCCGAGCATGCCCCAGCGAAAGTCGCCAACGTTGTTCACCACAATGTCCAAACGTCCGTACCGATCTGCCACGGTCTTGATGAGCTGGTCGCAACGATTAAAATCCGTAATGTCCGTCTCAACGGCGACGCAGTCCGCCCCTCCCGCCTGCAACTGGCGCAGCGTCTGCTGAGCGGCTACTTTGTTGGAGCGATAAGCGATAGCGATGCGCGCGCCATCTTGCGCTAGCCGCAAAGCCAGCCCCCGGCCGATGCCCCGGCTTCCGCCGGTCACCAGCGCAACCCGATTCCGAAGCGACATTTCCCCCCGCCAATCCCTTGAAGGTTTTTCAGTATAGCCTACGCGACGCAGCCGTTCTACCGCAGCCGCGTGACGATGACCGTCATATCATCGGCTTGTTCGGGCGTGCCCGCCCACTCTTCCGCAGCCGCCATGAGCGACTCCGCGACCATCAGTGGCGCAGCATGGTGAACCCTGACGGCCGCTTCCTTCAGCCGCGTGATGCCAAACTCTTCTCCGTAAACATTTTCCGGCTCGACAAGACCATCGCTGTAGCCAATTAGAAGTGAATCGGGCGCAACCTGGATCACACCTTGTTCGTAAACATAATCTTCCAGGACGCCGAGCACCATGCCGCCTTTGTCTAAGAGACAAGATGCACTGTTGCAAATGAGAAATGAAGGAAGGTGGCCTGCGTTCGTGTACCGCAAAGTCCGCGTGGAGCTGTCATAGACCGCTATGAAAAAAGTGGCGAAGCGGTCGTCGCCTGTGTTGCGCACGAGATGTTTGTTCAGCCGCGCAACGAGGTCAGCCGTACTAATGGATTCGCTGCCCTCCGTGAGCGCTTGGCTGCGCAAAGCGGCCTGCAAACTGGCCATCAGCAGCGCGGCCGAAATCCCCTTGCCGGAAATATCCGCGATAGCAATGGCCACATGCGTCGGGCTGAGCTGAATGAAATCGTAATAGTCTCCGCTGACCGAGCGCGCCGCCTTGCAGATGGCCTCGATTTCGACTCCCGGCACCGAAGGCAGCGTGCTCGGAAAAAGCTGGTTCTGCACTTCGCGTGCGATGGAGATTTCATTTTCCAACCGCTGGCGTTTGTTTTGCTCTTCGATAAGCGTGCCGATGGAGCCCGTCATTTGATTGAAGGATTCGCCCAACTCTCCCAATTGGTCGCGCTGCTTCACCTGAACTCTGTGGGAAAAATCTCCTTCCTTAACGAATTGTGTCGCCTGGTAAAGGTCTGCAACGGCATTTGTGATGCGCCGAGTCAACACAATGCCCGGCACCAGAGCTGCCATCCCGATCAGAAGAAAAAGTATGGCGAGACCGATAGCCATGAGGCGGTACGTGTCGCGGAGTTCGCCAAGGGACGTGAACATTCGTCCGTTGAGATGCGATGGTCGCGCATTAAAGAACGCCAGTACCGGCCGGACTGGCTCTACCGCTCCATCCGGGCCAACGTACACCGAGTCCAGGCGCGAGACCACCTCGACGGGCGAGTCGATCCAGATCAGGGGCGGCTGCAAGAAACGATTCCGCGCCACGATGCGTTTGGCGGTCAAATACTGCGCATCAGCGGTCGAGTAGATAACTCCCTGCCGCATGCCGGGAACATACTTTTCCATCAAGCTGAGTTGGATTACCCCCAAGTCTGGCGCGATCCCACTCAGGAAGTCGGGAGTAATCGGCACACGAAGCGTCACCACGCGAACCCGCCCATTCTCCGGCATCGCCCGAATGCTCATTAAGGATAGTTCTTCACCCATTTGGACCATTCCCGCAAAAGCGTGCGGACCCGGTCCAGCCGCTTTTCCTAGCAAACTGGCATCGTTTGAGAATGTGATTTCTAGTTTCGGGAGTTCACGGTCGTGCACCGTGCGAGACTGAGCCGCCAGCACGCGCTCGGATTCTTCTTCGCTAGTCCCCCGTGGCAAAGTTGCATGCGCCGCAGCAATATGTTCCGCGATATCCGCGATCATGGCGATGCGTTGCTGTAGGTCTTCGTGCAGGAGATAGGCCCCGAGCTGGGAATAAACAATACGACCCGCGAAGACTGCAAGAGTGACAATAGAGAGGATAGGGACGACCGCGATAAACAAATAGGCGACGATGAGTCGGTTCCGCAGACTCCAAAGCAGCCTGCTCCTCCACCAACTCACAAAACGGATGAGAATATAGGCGGCTGCGAGCACGGCCAGGTACTCGACGAAACTGAAAACGCCGCCGCTCATACGAAGGAGTTCGAAGAGCAGTCCCATCACGACGAGAACCAAGCAAACAACGTCCAGCCACGACAGGCGGCTCCAGACTTTCTTCAAACTTGAGAGCAGGTGTTTCATGGTTTGAAGTTGGAAGAAATACTTTACCTGAAGATGCGATGACACGCAGCGCGAAGCCCACACGACGCCAGACCGCTGCCGAGGAATTTGGCCGAGTGCCTACTGCCGATCTGCCACTGGTGACTTCATGCTATTGCGAACCTTGCTGTGCTTCACGCTGTAGGTGAAATAAATAACCAGCCCAATCACCAACCAGACCACGAGCCGCCACTTTGTTGCCGGAGAGAGGCCATAGATCAACGCACTACAAAACACGATAGCCAAAATGGGGACCAGGGGCACAAGCGGCGTCTTGAAGGGGCGATTCAGATCCGGATGCGTCCTTCGCATGACCCATACGCCTGCGCTCACCAGCACAAACGCAAGCAGTGTACCCACGCTGGTCATTTCGTCGAGAATATGCAATGGAAGAATCGTAGCCAGGATCGCCACAAAAATGCCCACGACGATGGAGCTGATATATGGTGTGCAAAAGCGGGGATGAATCTTGCTGGCCCAGGGCCACAAAAGACCATCCCGGGACATCGAGTAGAAAACGCGCGACTGACCGAGCAACATCACCAGCATTACCGTCGCGAGACCGCCCAGTGCCCCCAGCTCCACCAAGAAAGTCGCCCATTGATAGCCGGTTGCCCGAACACCGACCACGACCGGATCCGGAACGTTGAGCTGCGTGTAGGGAACCAAGTGCGTCAACAATCCGGAAACCAAAATGTAAAGCACGGTGCAAATGACCAGCGAACCGAGAATTCCGAATGGCATGTCCTTCTTGGGATTCTTGGCTTCTTGCGCTGCTGTGGAAACGGCGTCAAACCCAATGTACGCAAAGAACACCACGCCAGCGCCACGAAGGATCCCTGACCAGCCAAACTCGCCCGTTGTTCCCGTGTTCGGGGGAATGAACGGGTGCCAGAAATTCGGCTTCCACGCGTGCGATGACAGAAACGTTGTTGCCAGCGCAATAAACATACACACGACCGCAACTTTCAGGATCACAATCGCGGTTGTGAAATTGGCCGATTCCTTGATCCCAATCACCAGGATTGTGGTAATCACCAAAATCACGAGAAAGCCTATGTAATCGTACCTCAATTGCACGGGCGCGCCGAACAAGGTGAAACTCGAGGTGGGCATGGCGGGAAGATTCCACCCGAGATCGCGCATGAAAGCGCGCAGGTGGCCGCTCCATCCAACAGCCACCGTCGCCGCTCCAAAGGCGTATTCGAGGATCAGGTCCCAACCGATGATCCAGGCAATCAGTTCGCCGAGCGTCGCGTAGGAATAAGTGTAGGCGCTCCCGGCGATGGGAATCATCGAAGCAAATTCAGCGTAGCATAGCCCCGCAAAGGCGCACGCAATGCCCGCGAGCACGAATGAAATGACGATCCCCGGGCCGGCAAACTGTGCTGCCGCTTGCCCCGTGATGACAAAGATTCCCGCGCCGATGATGGCGCCGATTCCCAGCGTCACCAGGTTGATCGGGCCGAGGGCACGCTTGAGGCAGTGCTCTCCGGAGTCGGAGGCCTCCTTCATCAGCGTTTCAACAGGCTTCGTCGCAAACAAGGGGTTGCCCATGCAACTCCTCCTCTCGGAATCTACCTCGCTCATTCCTCGCTGCCGATTTTGGCCTAGAGCATTGTAGTGGCGCGGCGTGCTTCGCCCTACAAGAAAATTAACGATTCCCAGATGCGGTCTGGGAGGTGCGGCGTGACCATAACAAATAAACGGGAACGCCCAACAACACGATGAGCAGGCCGGGCCAAGCCGTTTGCGTCCTGTAGAGCAGCAGAACGAACATAATAGCTATGGCTGCAACAATGTAGAGCAACGGTACGAACGGATAACCAACCGCTCGATAAGCGCGCTCCGCCTGCGGCCGTTTCGCTCGCAGCACAAAAATCCCTGCAATGGTGAGTGCATAAAAAATGAGCACGGAGAACACCACGTAATTTAGCAGGTCGTTATAAAGATTCCCGTACGTAACTACGCCTGCCGCATCCACACGCCGCGTGCGCATGAGAATGAGCACGGTAATCCACATGCCTTGATAGATGAGCGCGGAGCCTGGAACACCTTTGCTGTTCAATTTGCCGGTGGACTGAAAGAAGAGGCCGTCCTTTGCCATCGCATACGAAACGCGGGCGCCAGCGAGAATCAGTCCGTTGTTGCACCCAAATGTTGAAATGATGATGGCTCCAGCCATGATGGCGGCGCCAACCGGCCCGAAGATCGCATTCAGCGCTGCGCTAGCCACACGATCGTCAGGAACCGTTTGAATTTGCACGAGCGGCAAAGTAAGCAAGTAAGCCAAATTCGCAAGGCAATACAAAGTGATAACGATGATCGTGCCGAAGGCCATGGAAAGCGCGACGTCGCGCTTGGGATTTTTTACCTCCGCCGCAGTGAATCCGATGTTGTTCCACGCATCCGCAGAAAACAAAGAGCCGACCTGCGCCACACCAAATGCCACAAGCAATCCAAAGGCGCCACTCGCGGCCGTAACCGTGGGCACAAAGCCTCTCAGGAAATTGGCCCCGGGCTCCAGCATCTGCGGATTATGAATGGCCCAGAAGTGGCTGAAATTCTCGCTAATTGCACCTGCGTTCCTGCCTACGAAAATTCCCAGAAAAATCAGCCCGACCAAAGACAACGTCTTCGCGCTGGTAAAAACGTTTTGAACCAGTTTGCCCAGCCGAACGCCCAGCGTGTTGAGGAATGTTATGAACAGGATCATCAGGATCGCAACCAATTGCTGTACCGACAGGCTAATGGCGTATTTCGATCCGAGCGAAATGGGGTGAACAATCCACGCCATCGGTGAAATCGAGGGAAAAAGCACTCCAAGATATCTCCCAAATCCCACAGCGACCGCCGCAATGGTCCCAGTTTGAATCACCAAGAAAAGCGTCCAACCATATAAAAATCCCCATAAGGGTGAGTAGGCCTCTCGCAAATACACGTATTGCCCGCCCGCGTGGGGAAAAAGGGCAGCTAGCTCGCCGTAAGAGAGCGCCGCGGCAATCGTAAGCACACCTGTAATAATCCACGTGAGCAGAAGTCCGCCCGCCGAGCCCGTCTGCCGCGAAATATCCGCCGCCACAATGAAAATGCCGGAACCGATCATCGAGCCAACGACAATCATCGTGCCGTCAAACAATCCGATGGCCCGCACGAACCCTTGTTCGGTCGCCGCGCTTGCCGATGAGATCGCTTGAGTGCTATCAGCCATTTGTCAATTCCTTTTTAGTCTTCACCCTTAACGTTCTTAGACGCCTGCCGCGTGGTTGGCGGCTTCTAATACTTCAAGGTACTCGCGCGCTCGTTCTTCCGGTTTGGGCGCGCGCAGAATATCACTAATCACCGCAACGGAGTCCGCGCCTGCCTGCACGAGACCCACGGCCCGCTCCAGCGTCATTCCTCCAATCGCAACAAGGGGTTTGTCGGTCAGCAACCGCATCTCGCGGATGAACTCCACCCCAACCACAGGATCAGGATTCTCTTTGGTAGATGTGGAAAAGATCGGCCCCATGGCTATATAGTCCGCCGAAGTAGCGACAGCCTGCTCGAATTGCTCGCGATTGTGTGTCGAGACGCCAACCAGCCTGCTCCGCCCCACGACGGTGCGCGCTTCTTCGGCGCCCAAATCCTCCTGGCCAACGTGAACCCCGCTCGCACCGGCCAGGGCCGCCACATCTGCGCGGTCATTCACGATAAACGTAACGCCGCGCGGCGACAATTCCGCCGAAAGGCGCTTCGAGATCTCCAACAAATCGCCTGAAGACGCCGTTTTATTCCGGTACTGGAGCAGTCGGACACCAGCATCCACAAGTTGGCGGGCGCACTCTGTCTCAGGAATGGTAAGCAACGCTGCGTCTAATATCACATACAGCCGTGGGAGAACAAGACGCATGCGGTTTATTTTCCGTTGGTTCCCACAAGCCGGTCAATGAAATGGGTATTGTAATTCCCCGCCACGAACCGCGAGTCGGCCACGATTCGGCGATGCAGTGGAATAGAAGTTTTGATACCCTCAATGACAAACATTTCGAGGGCCCGCTTCATGCGCCCGATGGCTTCCGTGCGGTCGCGCCCCTTCACGATGAGCTTGGCGATCATAGAGTCATAGTACGGAGGGATGACCGCGTCGGCATAAGCCGCCGAATCCACACGCACCCCGGTACCTCCCGGGGCCTGGAACGTAGTGATTCGCCCCGCGGACGGCACGAAAGTGGCTGGATCCTCGGCGTTAATTCGGCATTCGATCGCATGCCCGGAAGAAATGACCGCCCCCGTAGCCTCTTCCATCTTCTCGCCCGCGGCAATCCGGATTTGCGCCTTAATCAGGTCCACGCCAGTCACGAGCTCGGTTACTGGATGCTCCACCTGAATACGCGTGTTCATTTCAATGAAGTACAACGAGCCATCCTGATCCATCAAAAATTCAACCGTTCCCGCATTCGTGTAACCGATGGCCTCTAAGGCCTTGACGACCATCGCGCCAAGCTCTTTCCTTCGCTTTGCATCCATCACAGGTGACGGCGATTCTTCCACCAGCTTCTGATGGCGTCGCTGAATGCTGCATTCGCGTTCGCCAAGATGAATTACTTTGCCGTGCTGATCTCCGAGCACCTGAAACTCAATGTGCCGCGGAAACTCCAGAAACTTCTCCAGGTAGACATCCGGAGTGCCAAACGCCTGCTGCGCTTCGCTGCGTGCCGTTTGATAGGCGCCCAGCAGTTCTTCCTGCTTGCGTACCACGCGCATGCCACGCCCGCCGCCGCCCGCTGACGCCTTCAAAATCAACGGGTAGCCAATACGCTCTGCTTCCTTCGCGAGTTGCTCTTCTCCTTCCACAACCCCATCGCTTCCCGGAATCGTGGGCAGACCTGCGGCTTTCACTTCACGGCGGGCGCGGTCCTTTTCGCCCATCAGCTCGATGATTTCTGGCCGAGGACCGATGAACGTAATCTCGGACGCCTCGCAAACTTTGGCAAAATTGGCGTTTTCCGAAAGGAAGCCGTAGCCCGGATGGATGGCATCCACGTTGGTGATTTCCGCCGCGCTGATGACCTGCGGAATATTCAAGTAGCTCTCACTGCTCCGCGGCGGCCCGATGCAAACTGCTTCGTCAGCGAAGCGCACATGGAGCGAGTTGCGGTCCGCTTCCGAGTAAACCGCCACTGTGGAAATGCCCAGTTCCTTGCAGGCGCAAATGACCCGCAGGGCGATTTCCCCTCGATTGGCGACTAGGATTTTCTGAAACATAGATTGGTGCGCCGGCTATTTCTTCCGGCTGGGACGGATACCGAAGAGAGGCTGTCCGTACTCGACGGGCTGTCCGTTTTCCACGAAAACGCGCACGACCTCGCCCGATTCATCCGACTCGATTTCATTCATCAGCTTCATGGCTTCCACAATGCAAAGCGTCTGCCCCGTTTCAACGAACGCCCCGATTTTCACAAAGGGCTCCGAGCCGGGGCTCGGCGAGCCATAAAACGTCCCCACAATCGGAGATTTCACCAAATGCAGGTCTTCCGTCAAGCGCGTCTCCGAAGCCGCTGGCGCGGCCGCAGAAGATTCGAATGCCGCGGGCGCAGCTCCCCCGGGGTTTGCCACAATGATCTCAGGAGCCGAAGCGGCGCGCGCCGCCGCGAATACCCCTCCCGGCGAAGGCTTCCGCAGCCGGATGTGCAAATCTCCTCTCGAGTATTCAAACTCTTCGAGATTGTGATCGGTCATGAACTGAAAAAGCTGTTCGATTTGCTGCATTTCAGGGTTGGCAAACGTCGGACTGGACTTTGTAGGCTGTTTGCGTTTCATGCGTTTTAAATTTCGATGAGATGCCTCGGCGCGCGGGTCAGTACTTCGGTACGGCCGGCGTGCACGGCGACATCGTCTTCAATGCGAATGCCCCCAATGCCTTCCGAATACACGCCAGGTTCGATCGTAACTACGTTTCCAGGTTCCAGGAGCCGCGCTTGCCCCCTCGCGACTCTGGGGTCCTCGTGTACTTCCAGTCCTAGGCCGTGACCTGTGCTGTGGACGAAAAAACGGCCAAGGCCATAACCTTCGAGCACGCGGCGCGCAGCTGCGTCAACTGCCCCGCAGCTTACTCCCACTCCCACTGACGAGATCGCCGCTCCCTGCGCCTCCAGGACCGCCTTATACCACGTCTGGATGCGTTTTGGGGCGCGCCCCACAAAAACCGTGCGGGTGATGTCGCTGCAATAGTGGCCGAGTATAACACCCAGGTCGAGCACCACCAACTCATTTTTCCTCAATCGCTTGGCCGTTGGGCGGGCGTGCGGCAACGCAGCCCTGCTCCCGAATGCCACAATCGTTTCAAATGCAGGACCGAAGGCCCCCCTCTTGCGCATCTGATACTCAATCTCAGCCCCGACCTCCCTTTCGCAAACGCCTGGCTTCAGCAAGCCGATGGCGGACTCCACAATTTCTACTGCCAGGGCAGCCGCCTTGCGCATTTGCGCCAGTTCCGCCGCGTCTTTGCGCGCTCGAAGGGCTTCCACCATAGCCGGCGCAGGAATCCATTTCAGTCGCCCTTTTGCCGCTTTCCGTGCGTTTTGCAACTGCGCCACGGTCACATGAATTGCGTCGAAGCCCACCCTTCGGGCTCTGGCCTCTCTGAGGGTTTCTGCGGCCGACTCAAGCACGGTCCCTTTCTGCTCCCGAATGCGAACACCTGTGGTCTCCCCTTTCGCCTGCACCACAAACCGTCCGTCGGTAATGAGAGTTGTCCCATTTTTTGAAACCACGAGAGCACCCGACTCACCGGTGAATCCCGTTAGATACAACCAGTTCGCGGGATGTGTGACCAGGAGCGAATCGATTCTAGACTCGTGGAAGAGCCTTCCGAGTGCGCGCCGCCGATGTTGGAACGCTGTATCCATAAAAAGAACGAGGAGACTTCAGTCTCCTCGTTTCGACCCTTGGTTAAAAGAGAATTTGTTCGGTTTATCCCGGAGTGATTCGCGGAGTCAGGAAGAACAACAACTCCTGGGAAGAACTCGTGACGTTTCTCCGGCGGAAAAGGTTCCCGATGATCGGCAGCGTGCCTACGATCGGCACTTCCGAGATGTCCACACGCTGCGAGGAAATGATGACGCCGCCAATCACTACCGTGCCGCCATCCGCAACCGTGACCTTGGTTTCCGCGGCCTGCGTATCCAACGCAGGAACACCTTGAATGCGGGGAATACCGGCGTCGATCTGCGTATTCTCCACCAGCACGTCCATGAAAATCGTGCCTTCCGCTGTAATCTGCGGGGTCACTTCCAGCTTCAGCACCGCGTCGATGTACTGGACGGAAATCGTGTTGTTAATGGTCGTTTGGATGGGAATCTTCGTACCTTGCTTGATGCTGGCCTTTTCGTTGTTTTGCGTGAAGATTTTGGGCTTCGAAAGCAGTTTGCCCACGCCCTTCGATTCCGCCGCGCTGATCATGAAATCCAACGCGAAATTCGCTGACGTAAACACATAGCTCAAGCCGCTCGTCGGCGTGCCGGCGCCAAGGTTCGTGACCAATGGCATCGCCACATTCGTTGCGGTGGCAGTGGTGGAGGGAACGGGAGGCGTACCAGCGATGAGCGCAGGAGATGTTGATACGCCCGGGAGAAATGGGCGGAATATTGGGCTCGAACCCACTGCGTTGTTACCGCCAAACACGTTGTTGCCCGTCGACGTTGCAAACGCCAATTGCGTGCCGATGTCCTGAGCGAAAGAGCGCGACGCGGATACCACTCTCGCTTCAATTTCCACCTGCTGCGACTTGCGGTCCAGTTGCGCTCTCAGATTGTCAATCGTCGGGATGACCGAAGGAATGTCGCGAATGATCAAAGTATTCGAACGATCATCGGAAAGAATGTCCCCGCGTGCGGAGAGGAATTTCTTGAGCGTCTCCTTGAGTGTCGCGGCTTTTGCATAACTCAGGACACGAGTAACGGTAACCGGATCAACCGCCTCCGCCTGGGCTTTCACCAGGTCGCGCTGCGTCTCCGCCTCGGACTTCAGCGTCGCCCGCGTCGCAATCCTCAAAACGTTGCCGTTCAATTGTTTGTCCAAGCCATTGTTTTGTAGCACGATGTCCAACGCTTGGTCCCAGGGCACTTCATCCAGAACGATTGTCAAGCTGCCCTTGACCGCCGGATCCAACACCACGTTCAACCCGCTGATCTCGTGAATCAGGCGGAAGAAGTCGCGCAAATCCACGTCCTTCAAGTTGACCGAAATCGGCTCGCCTGTGTACCTCGCGGACGAGGTCTGGGCAGGAACAGATTGGGCAGCGTCTGTTGCCAGCTTTGTGGCGGCCGCATTCGCCTGCTGAACCGCCTGCTGGGCAGCCTGCTGCTGGTTCGCTTCTGTGTGCGCCGGCGCACCCTTCTCGCTGAACGATGCCAAGGCAACGGAAGAGGGCTGGGTCAGTTCGCCCGGCAAGGCAAAGCGAGGAGCAGGAATCTGGGTAGCGCGAGCGGGAACCTCCGCAGGCTTCTGGGATGTCTGTTCTGGCGCAGACGTGGTCAGCGTGGTTTTTTGCGAAACGCCCACGGGCGTCGCCTTTGGAGCGGTAAACGAAATGACCACGGCGCTGCCATCGCGCGATACGTAGTAGGAAGTAGGAGCCGATAGGTCCACCACGACACGCGCAATGTCCGGCTGAAACTGGCCCATGCGCACATCAACAACAGGAGCCGACACTCCCGGAATGACAGTCTTGCGCACGGCCAGCCGAGCTCCGACAAAGTCCAGCACCAAGCGATCCGGGTGCTGCATCCGGGCCGCCCGCACGTCGAGCTTCCCTTCGCCTTCTACCCGTACTGCCGAGCGCTCCGGCGCTTGCGTTATTGCCACGCTGGAGATGACCGCGGATTTCCTTGCGCCGGTGGACTCCACGGTCTGCGCCGGCGCGGATTTCGCGGCCAGCGTCATACCCGCAAGGATCATGCAGCCACACTTAAGGGCTGGCCAATTCGTCTTCATTGCTGTTCTCCTGAACTGGTGGAGTAAATTCGCTTGTTCACTTGGCGTTCCACCGGCTTGCCGAAGGCGTCTTTGCCTTCTTCGTGGAACGAAACGCCGTCCATCGTGATCTTCTCTACACTGCCGTCGTACAGGTGGTCGCCTTCGCGCAGAAAGTACGTTCTCGCTTGCGGATTCGAAACCACTGCAATCATTCCATTGGGAGCGCGCACGATCCCATCCAGGCGCAACGTGCTGACCTGCAAACCCGCTTTACCCGGAGGCAAGTTTGGATTGCCTTTTCCCCCTTGCGTATGAGCAAGCAAGGATTCGAACGGGTCGCGCCTTGCGGCTTTCACTTCGCTCTCGGCTGCAGCTTTGGGAGCGCGGGCCGGTCCCGCCGCTTTTTCTACGGGCGGCCTCGCAGGCTTTGCACCTTTCTTCTTGCCGGGTTTTCCAGCAGGCTTCGCTGCCACTTTTGCGGGAGCTGATGACGCTGCGGGCTTTGCAGCTTGCGGCCCAGGTTTCGTCGCTGCTGCTGTTGCTGGCTTTGCCGGAGTCTGCGCCGCCGGTTTTGCAGGCGCGGGCGTGCCGGGTTTCGCTGCAGGGGGCGTGCCCGGCTTCACAGGTTGCTGCGCCGTCTGACCAGCCTGATCGCCAAAGGAATTCCCGTTGGACGATGCAAGCGGGTCCTTCTGCGCGCGCAAACCAGGAGCCGTCGCCGCAATCAAAAGCCCTATTCCGAGAGTTATTGCTGAACGCATAGTTCGCTCATTCCCGCTCAGGGTTTCCCAGGCGTGCTGCCGGGTTTGGCTCCAGCTGCAGGAGCAGGAGCCGCGCCGGAATCAGCAGGCTTGGTGAAAAATGTTGTTGCCGTAAAAATTCCAGAAACCGTAGTTCCCGGCCGCACGGGATACTTCGTCGCTTTAGCAGTTTCGGGAGCGTCAAACGCCAGATCGCCCACGTTAATGATTCGCGAGAGTCGCCCCAGCCGGCCAAAAAAGTCCAACACGTTGAAGTACGGCCCGTCCGCCTGTATCTCAAACGGCATCTCGTAGTGATATTCCTTGGGCACAATCGCCAGTGCTTTCAGCCGGCGGATCTGCACGCTGGAAGAACTCGCCGCTCCCTGGATCAGGCGGATGAATTCGTCCGCTTCTTTTTCTTCCGGAACGATCGTCTTCAGCGTATCCAATTGCTTGTTGAGTGCGTCCATCTGCTGTTTCAGTTCTGCGTAGCGTTGTTTGTAGACCTGAAGCTGCGTTACTTCCTGCGTAAGCTTGGTCCTCTTATCCACTGCCGCCGCCAACTCTTCTCTTTCGCGCGCGATGGGCGAGCCCGGCGTGTAAACTCCCGCCACCATCAGCACCACGGCGACGGCGACGGCCACCAGGGCCTGCATGAACACCGACATATCTCGCAACGGATTGGCCATGGTGTCCCCTTATCCCTTCTTCGCCGGCGTCTTGGGCGGCGCAGGAGGCGTAGGCGCGTTCGTCGGACGGGCCTGCAACGGCTGTGGTGGAGCGATTTCAGCCGTAATCTGGAACGTAAATGTCTGAATCGCCGAAGTTTTGTCGTCCTGCTTCGATTCCAGGATTTCCACCTTCTGGAAATAACCGGACCTCTTCAAAGCCGTAATGAAGTTCGCCACGGCGTTGATCGACGCGGAAGACCCGTCCATCGACAGCGAACTCCCCTTGCGAGTCATCTGTGTTAGCCACAGGTTTTCTGTCCGCGATACGGTGTTGGCCACCATGTCCAGCAACTCTTGCCCGCCGGTGCGGTCGCGCTGCAATTGTTCAATTGTGTTGACGCGCTGTTGCAGAACCCCCTTCTGCTTTTCAAAGGCTTCCACTTGCTGCTTTGTCTGCTCGAGTTCCGTCTTCTGCGCTTGTAGCGTCTTGATCTTAGTGTTTTCTTCCGTCAACTGCCTTTCCCATGTGTAATAAAAGAATCCGAGAACCAGCAATCCCACCGCAAAACCAACTCCGATGAACACCACCGGCATCGCGCCGCCCGTGTCCACAGCCATCGTTGGCCGTCTTGAGGCTTTGGGTCGAATCTGTCCAAGAAGGTTTATGCGAATCATGGCTAGTCGAAGCTCCTCAGTGCCAGACCCACGGCAATTACCAGCCGCGGGGCTATGTCGCGGATCTGGTCATCACTGTGCCGGCCAGGATTGATGAGCACTCTGCGGAAGGGATTCAGCTCCTCCACAGGCATGGCAAATTCTTCGCGCAACAAATCTACGAGCCCGGGAACTCGCGCAGTTCCTCCAGCCACAACAATCCGCTGGATGTTCTCTCCGCTCGCGGTGGCCCGGAAAAAGTCAAACGTCTTTTGGATTTCCAGCGTCAGAATGTCGGAAACGCTGCGCAAAATCTGCTGCTTCTGCTCGTCGGTGACGCTCGGCAGCGTATCGCCTTTCTTCAACCGTTCGGCATCCTCGAAGCTCAAGTCCAATTCCTTCTGGAGCGCGTCCGTGTACTGGTTCCCGCCCACGCTGACGTCGCGCGTAAACAGCGGAATTCCGCCGCGCACGATGTTGATGTTCATTACGCTCGCGCCGATGTTCAGCAGTGCCACCGTCTGCGCACTGTCCGGCTCGTAATTCACTTCGAAGCAGTTCTGTAGGGCGAAGGCGTCAATGTCCACGATCATCGGCGTCTTGCCCGCCTGCGCCAGCACGTTGGTGTGGTTGAGAATCTTGTCCTTCTTTACTGCCACCAACAGCACATCCATCTGTGAGTCCATAGACTCGAGAAGTTGATAGCTTAGGTTCACGTCGGCAATGTCAAAGGGGATGTGCTGGCTGGCTTCTGAAGGAATGCGGTCGTACAACTCTTCTTCGGTCATCAGCGGCAGAGGCACGCGCTTAACAATGACCGAGTGTCCGGAAACCGAAGTCGCCACGTTTTTCGTCTTGATGCGCTCCGCATCGAATATCTTGCTGATGGCGTTGGCCACTTGCGGTGCGTCCATGATCGCGCCGTCCACCACTGTATCCGGCGCCAGCGATTCCATGCCGAAGCTTACGAGCTCATACCCGGCCTTCGTTGCTTTCAGCTCTACGGCTTTGATAGAGCTGGAGCCGATGTCCAAGCCTACGATCTGCTTGCTCTTCTTTCCGCCTAATAGCCCCATTGCGGCCTCTCTCCTACGATCGTTCTTGCAACCCGCGCCGGATTATCTGCGTCTCCCTACAGACTGGCTCATTTTCCGTTCCATCCAGCGGTCCAGAATCGTTTTCCGCAGCTTCCAGCGGTTGCCAAGTTTAAACGCGGGTATTTCGCCTTCCGTAATGTAACGGTACAGCGTATCCGGGGAGATCCCCAGATACTGCGACGCTTGCCTTACGTTCATTACTTCGCGCGATTCCATCACAGTGGAACGCCACCCCGGCATTCAAACACACGCCTGCAAAACACAATCGTACAGGTGCGCCCCATTGCGCTGCGGATCGGGATTGAGGGCACAACCCGTGAGTGCTTTATGACATTCTGCACTCCGAGCGTCAAGGGAATCCATAGGTCTGTTGTCCTAAGAATGGGGGTAGTTCTAGGCAGTTTGGGGGGTATTGTTGGGCAGTACCACTATTTGTAGAAAGCCGTTCCCCGGCCTACCACAATTAGTGGTATTTTTTCGCTTTGTTCACCTGTCCGCGCGTACCGTTAATCCTTTGCTCTCAGCCCCAAAAATCAAAAACCGCTATTTCTTTTTTACTCGCGCTATCTCCTTTTTACCCAGTCATTTGCCGCTTTCTTTCGATTTGTCTTCGCGCGATTCCATGCGAAAAATGCCCAAAGAGCCAATAGGCTCGGGCCGATACCACCTCAGTTAATGCCAAAAGTTTTCCACAGACCTTCCACACGTTTCTTGGTCGCTTCGTCCATTCGAATCTCATCCGGCCAGGGCCTCGTGAACCCCTCCGATGCCCATTTTCGCGTCGCATCAACCCCCATTTTCGACCCGAAGTCCTGCATCCTTGCCGCATGATCCAGCGTATCCATCGGTCCGAGCGAAAATTGGACGTCCCGCTCTGGGTCCAGGGCGCAAAGCGCCTTCCACACCACTTCGCTGTTGTTATGAATGTCCACGTCGTAGTCCACCACCACAATCACTTTCGTGAACATCGCCTGCCCCAGCGACCAAATCGCGTTCATGATTTTCCGCGCGTGCCCCGGATATGACTTTCGAATCGCCACGATCATCAAATTTTGAAAAATCCCCTCCGCCGGCATCGAAACGTCCACAATTTCCGGATACTGCATCCTCATCACTGGCAAGAAAATCCGTTCGACCGCATAGCCCATATAGAAATCTTCCTGCGGCGGCGGACCCACCACGGTGGTCAAATAAATCGGATCTTTTCTTTGCGTCATGCACTCGACGTGGAACACCGGGTACTCGCCTTCCAATGAATAAAATCCTGTGTGGTCCCCGAAAGGCCCTTCCGTCCGCATCTCATTCAGATTCACGTACCCTTCTAGCACAATCTCCGCGTTTGCCGGCACTTCCAGCTCATTCGTCTGGCATTTCACCATTTCCACTGGTTCGCGCCGCAAAAATCCTGCAAACATCATTTCGTCCAAATCCGGCGGAATCGGCAGCATCCCTGCCAGCGCCGTCGCCGGGTCCGTTCCAATCGCCACACTCACGGGAATCCGCCCCTCCGGATTCTGGGCCCGCGCGCGCCGGAAATGCTCCGCTCCATGCTTTTGCGTCTGCCAGTGCATCCCCGTCGTGCGCTCGTCGTAAATCTGCATCCGGTACATCCCCACGTTGCGCTTCCCTGTCTCCGGATTCCTCGTAAACACCAGCGGAAATGTGATGAACCGCCCGCCATCCTGCGGCCAGCATTTCAAAATTGGGAAGTCGTTCAGGTTCACATCTTTCTCCCGCCGCACGACTTCCTGGCAATCGCCTTTACTCACGTTTTTTGGAAAGAACGATCCCAGCTCCGCGAGCTTCGGCAGCATTTTGATTTTGTCAAACAGCCCCTGTGGGGTCTCCATCTTCAAGAATCCCTGGATTCGCTCCGCCACTTCGCTCAGCTCATTCACCTCGAAAGCCAAGCACATCCGCCTCACACTGCCAAACGCATTGATCAGCAGAGGCACCCGCGACCCTTTCGGCTTCTCAAACAGCAGCGATGGCCCAAGTCCGCTGGGAGTTGGAGCTTTAGCTCCGACATTTGATTCACGACTGGAATTGGGCTTTAGCCCCTGAGGAATTGCTTCGCGGCCCAATCTTTGCACCACTTCCGTGATCTCCAGCACCGGATCCACTTCCGCGCGCACGCGTTTTAGCTCTCCCTCTTTCTCCAGCGAGCCGATAAACTCCCGCAAATCCCGATACGCCACTCTTTCCTCCAGTTGCACAGGCACTCTTGCTTGGCTGGAAGCGCCGGTGCCCCCTGCCTCTTGGCTAAACCGATATCTCAAACCGCAAACTCTATCACGAACACCAGGTCCGCCATTGTTTTCGCGATGGAAACCTTAGAGCTACTCTGCAGGGTTTCTACGGCATCTGCATTCGGCGACGATGCTGTTAAGGACGGCCTTTGGCCCGGCGTGACGTATCCTCGTTCTCCCGGGCACGGAGTCGCAGGCGCAATCGGCGTCATCGACGAAGTCTTGACCCAAACCAATGGGCCTCCTAGAATTCAATTCTCACTTGTTCCGCCCCAAGGATCCCACTCATGAGCAAGCGAAGGTGCATCCTGGCTGAGTTGGCGTTCACCGTGGGTCTTTTGGCGCCCCTCGCATCGGCACAGAAGCCGCCTGCGCCGCCATCTCCCCCGCCAATCCGCCCTGCCGCTTCCGCTCCTTCGACCGCGCAGCCAGCTCAACCCGAAATGGATTCTGTGAAGTTTCTCATGGGCCGCGTTGCAACCAGTGACGGCACGCCCGTTCCACACGATGTTTTGGTCGAGCGGATTTGCAACGAGCGCGTACGTCAACAGGTCTATGTCTCGCCTAACGGCGACTTCAGCATGGAAATGGGATCGAAAACCGATTCTTTCGTCGACGCTACCGCAGAAGTGCCTTCCCAGGGACGTGTGAATAACAAAACCATGGTCGGAGGACTCCCGCTGCGCGAACTGGAAAAATGTGAGTTACAGGCCTCGGCCGCTGGTCTTCGCTCCACTCGCATCCGCCTTTTCGATTTAAGTTCCTCCAGTGGTAGCGTAGATGTCGGCGCAATTGTTGTGGAGAGAACCGCAAAGACTAAGGGCGCAATGCTGAGTGCTCGGCCTTACATGGCGCCACCCAACGCCAGAAAAGCTTATGAGAGAGGCCTCGATGCTGAAAACAAGGGCAAGCTTGACGAGGCGGGCAAATACTTTGAACAAGCAGTGAAACTCTACCCCAAGTATGCAAGCGCCTGGCTTCAACTGGGCACGGTTCGTGCAAGGGAAAACCAGAAGGATTCGGCTCGCGAGGCTTACATCCAGGCCGCCACAATCGACACCAGGTTTCTGCCGCCCTTTCTGTCGCTGGCGTCAATGGCGTTCGAAGCAAGGGATTGGAGCAGCGTCCTTCAATTCACGCGCCATGTCATGGACCTTGATCCATTAACTTACGCGAATGTCTCCGGCTATGTTGTGGATCTCGATGAATGGAATTCCGCCCAAGCGTATTTCTACAACGCCGTCGCCAATTACCAGCTCAAGAAATTCGAAGACGCCGAGAAGAGCGCGCTCAAAGCGGAACACGCCGACCTGCTCACGAGGTTTCCGCAAGTTCATATTTTGCTGGCGGAGATTTTTGCTCGAAAGAAGGACTATGCCGTTGGCATATCGGAGGTGCAAGCTTACCTGGAGTTAGTTCCGCATGCGAGAGACGCGGATTTCGCACGCGAACAGTTGGCAAGATGGAAGAAGCTGAGCAGCTCAACCCCAGCCGCTGAAAAACCCGTTCAGAACTGAGCATCCGCTACTTCGCCCACATGACATCGGCAAAGCCCAATTCCTCGTTGTCCTCACCACGTAGCTGAGCGTGAATCGCAGAATCACGAAAATCAACGCCGCATGCTTATGAAAGTTTGGTGTACCCTTTCTGCCGGAGAGAATGATGCTCAAATGCAGACTTTTGCTGTTGCTGCTCCTACTTCCGGCATGGGCTCCTCAAGGAAGCGCGCAGTACGCGCACACGAATCACAAGCGGATCGTTGATGGTGTCGGCAAATCGCTCCTTCTTCGCGCGATCAATCTAGGCAATTGGATGGTGCCGGAAGGCTACATGTGGCTGTTCGACGGTGGCCCGCAATCTGCCACAGAGATCCGCGCGCTCGTAGGGGAACTCCTTGGGCCTGAAGGGTCGGCCGCATTCTGGCAGAAGTACCGTGAAAATTATGTCACCCGTGCAGATATAGCGCTCGTACATCGCGCCGGTTTCAGCGCGATTCGAGTTCCTTTGCATTACGGCCTGTTTGAAAGCGACGATGCAGAAGGTTTCCGGCTGCTGGATCGTTTAGTCGCCTGGTGCCGTGCCGAAGATTTGTACGTCGTCCCCGATCTGCACGCCGCGCCCGGAGGACAGACAGGCGCAAACATCGACGACAGCAGCGGCTATCCCTGGCTGTACCAGAGTCTGCAGGAGCAACAGCACCTGATCGCCATCTGGCGGCGCATCGCAACGCATTATCGCGATGACCCGACCGTGCTTGGCTACGACTTGCTGAATGAGCCGATCCCCCACTATCCTGCACTTTCTTTCTTGAATCCCTCGCTAGAGCCTCTTTATAAGACCTTGTCGCAGGAGATTCGCAAGGTGGATGTTCACCACATCCTCTTTCTCGGTGGCGCGCAGTGGGACAGCAATTTCTCGGTTTTTGGCAAGCCTTTCGATTCCAACGTCGCTTACACCTTCCACAAATATTGGACGGCGCCCGATGAAAGCGTGCTGCGTCAATACATTGATTTTCGCGAACGTTTTGATGTGCCCATCTGGATGGGCGAGTCCGGCGAGAATACCGACCAGTGGATCGCGCAATTCGTGCAATCACTCGAAAGAAACAACATCGGCTGGGCTTTCTGGCCGTACAAGAAGATGGAAAAGTCTTCGGCAGTCGTTAGCATTTTTCCGCAGGCGGACTGGGCGAAAATCGTGGAGTTCGCAAAACTTCCGCGCGGCACGGGACATGCGGAAGAGCGCCTTAAGTCGCGGCCTCCACAGGAGACCATCAACCGCGCTTTCGCCGAGTTACTCGAGAACGTCCTTCTGCAGAAGTGCCGTGTTAATGATGGATATCTAAAAGCGCTCGGGATGAAAACGGATCTTGCACCCGCCATGTCCAGCGGCAAGGCGCAGTCCCACCTCGTCCCCACCAGGTAACGCGAATCTCCCCGCGCAAAGAATCTAGTCGACCAATAGCAAACATGCCAAGGCTCCCATGCGAATCCGGCGTATAATCGCCGCCGCCGTTGACGTTTAAGACTACAGCCCGCCAGCAAATCCTCATTGAATTCCTTACCGATTCCCCCGTCCTCACCATGCGACCAGGGTATTCCTCTGCGCTTTGCACAGTTCTATTTGGCTTGTGCCTTCGAGGAAGAGTTTAAACCACATTTGTCCAAGAGCCTGTCAGTACTCCAAACCCACACGCCATCTGTCCGTTCTTTGGAAAGGATCGAATCGTCTTTGGAGCCAGCGAACCATCGACCATCTCTCGACAACGCGCCAGCGCCACTGTACATCTGAGGCCCGCTGCACACTTGGTTCCTCCTGACATCCACAACCAAAAGATGCCCGTCCAGGCTCAAATACAGCAAGCCTTCAGTACTGAACTCACCAAAGGTGGGCCGCCAAGTGAAGTCTTGGGGTACCAAATCACGCCGGTCCAAAGTCAATTGCCCACTGCTGAATTGGGCGACACGGATACTGCGCGATTCATACAGCGCTAGTTGGTCCGCTCCAAGATTACTCGCGAGCAGGAGGGAGGAACTTTTTGACATTGGCGCGCTTTGCGTTTTCGTCCATTCGGGCGCTGTCCAGGCTGCGAACTCTTTTCCGTCCGTTGTCACCAGAGTCCGACCGTCGTGCGACATACAAACCGCGTGAATCGTCGGCAATTTGACGCCTGTCTTGTGATCGCCGGTGTTTACGATAAAAACGCCTGAAGAGTTATCTTCGACGATGAGCCACTTCCCATCGACATCAAAGAGCAGCTTTTGAATCGGAGTTCGTGGTTCTGTGAAAGTCCACAAAAGGTCCCCGCCGGAAGTGCCCCAAATCTTCACACTATAATTATCCCCACTCCCGCCCGTCGCGACCGTTTTTCCGTCTGCGCTTAAGGCAATTGCATTCACGTTGCCCTGATTTGTATCAATGGCCCGCAGGAACTTCCTTGCACTCGAGTCCCAAAGCGCGATTCGACGGAAATCTTTTCCTGCTGCAAGGATTTTTCCGTCCCCACTGAACGTCAGAGCGTTGATGACCGTTGGAGTGCCCACTCCGGATACAATCGTTAGCTGACCTCTTGGGCCAAGCTGAACCCCGCTCTTCTGCTCTTTGTGGTGAGCATCCCGCAAGACAAAATCCGCTGGGCCTTGTCGATGCGTTAATCCCAAGGGTCGTGGGGGTACCCTGTGCATTTGCAATCTTCCCAACGCCAAGGATGGCGATAATCAAAGCAAACCGGACGCCCATAATCTCGTCCCCTCGCAGCATAGTTCCGCGAAACTCTACCACGAATGCTTTGAAGGTTTGCCACGCTCGATCCGGTAATTCGTTTCAAGCTGACACATTTTGTCTCAATTCGCTAACACCTTGAGTCAAGTTCCTGTTACTCGCTCCCGGGCACTTTTTCTGACTGATTCACAACTCCAGCAAGAACAACCACTTAGAAGTGCCTTGCGTTCGCCGTTTCCTGCCCCGTCGGGCAGTTCGATTGGCCGCTGAATTGCCATCTCCCACTTGGAAACGAAATGATGCCCGAAGGCGGGCGGCTCAGCGCTCGCAGGATCAAGAAAGACGCTCCATTTCAGCGAGCACGCCCTCGGTAGAAAGAATCGGAACCAGAAGCTTGACCCAGCTCTCCCCTGTTGAGCCCGGCGCAAGCTCATGAAAAACATGACCTATTTACTCCAAAGCGCGATTCGTCTGGATTACATCTCCTGTGTTTTGACCGTTCTAGGCGCCGTTCTGCTTGGCAAAAAGCTCTGGCATGGCTGGGTGGTCGCCGCGGTCAACAGCGCCATCGTCTGCGTTATCGGCCTCCGCACCGCCCAATTCGGCTTCATCCCTGCCAATCTCTTCTGCATCGCTTTATACACCGTCAACCTCCGCACCTGGCGCTTCCGCGGGCAAGGCGAATTTCCAGAAAGCCAAAGCAAAGCGTCCGGCGTAAGGTTAAACCCCTAAGCGTCCAGAATGGCACGCCGGTCGTCAGGCGGTGACCTTCGCTCCGAGGAATTTCTTTGGGTCCGCCAAAGCCTCTGAGGGCAGGCTTATGCTCATATTAGGATACCCAAAACGCCGCCGCAGAGTCTCACCCGTAACCACGTTTAAAACCGCGCCAAGCGCGCCAGGGACTACCGACTTAATCTGCTGGGCAGAAAATCCTGTTTGCCCTTCAAAACCGCCAAATAATCTGAATGCGGGCCTGACGCCGTCGGCGGCACCGGCAACGTCGGATCCGCAGCCAAATAATTGTTCACCACGCGCGCCGAAGATGTCCCCGACGCGCCATACGACGGTGTTGTCCCGAATTCAACCTTATACACCGACGGATTCGGCGAAACTTCATCCGTTTGCCATGCAATCACCATTTGATCGCTGGCACCGAACGAACCTGCGTCGCCCAGCTCGATGTACGGTTTGTAGGTAACGTTTTGCGCTCCCGCCCCCGGCGCAAGACTCATGGCCGCTGCGAGTCCCAACCACACACACCAACTTCTCCTCGAATGAATCTTTCTCTTTTTCTTACTCCCCCCGTCTTGAACTTCTCACACGTAGCGGCGGGTTTATCGTGCAGCTTCCCGCCGCGAAGTGCTGCGTTGGCAGCACTGAAGCCGCAGATTGCAATGGCATGGCCGAGCGGCTCGGCCAGGATTTCCGGCGCTCGCCCATCAGTTCCGAGCCCGCGGATTGTGCGCCGGGAAAGCCGTCTTCCTTCAACGCAGGACTTACGCTGTTCAGGCTCATTCCGCCGCAATTTATACATGACAAGGCGAAATTTCGTGTGGCGCCTCAGAAATCACTTCGGCCAGTAACTCATTGCCGTGGTTGGGGTTGTTTTGAGTTGAAAGTGCGAGTTGTCCACCACAGTCAGCTGAATGTTTCCGTGCGATTTTTCTTAAGACGCCACACGACGCGATGCTCAAGGCAATCGCTCGCAGGAAGGAACTTCTCAGGCCCACGTTACAGTCGTATATCTCCCCGCTGAATTTTCTGTGCCACTTCTTCTCCGCCCGAACTGTCAGCTTTTTCCCCCAGTGCAACCCGCTCTTTGCGTTGTCCTTTGCTGTCCCTGCCTGCGGTTGCTTCCTAAGGAAATACATGTTCATGCCAGGGGATTAGTGTCCCGGTAGGGATGACCATTGCTGATCGCCACCCCGCGCAGGTCCGTACGGGCGCTTACGGCATACCCCGCGTCACCGGCCACAATCCACCAGTCACCCCGTATTTCGAGTATCATCTTGAGTAGAAACCCATGAACCGCGTCTACCTCGATTACAACGCCACCACGCCCGTCGAGCCCGAAGTGCTCGATGCCATGCTTCCTTACTTTTCGGGAGAATTCGGGAACGCTTCCTCCATCCACACGTTCGGCCAGAAGGCCCGCGCGGCCGTCGAAGCCGCGCGCGAACAAGTCGCCGCGCTCATCGGCGCACGTCCGCAGGAGATTTTCTTCACCAGCGGCGGCACCGAATCCGACAATCACGCCATCTTCGGCATCGCTGGGCCTTCCGCAAACAGCGGAAAGTCTCGGCCGCACGTCATCACCTCGTTCGTAGAACACGAAGCCGTCCTCAACGCCTGCCAGGCGCTCGAAAAGCAAGGCGTTGACGTGACGTACCTTCACGTGGACCAGGACGGTTTGATCGATCTGGAAGATTTGCGCGGAGCAGTTCGCATGGAAACCGCGCTCATCACCATCATGCACGCCAATAATGAACTCGGTACGGTCCAGCCGCTCGCGGAAATCGGCCGCATCGCCAAGGACGCCGACGTTTATTTCCATACGGATGCCGTGCAGTCCGCTGGTAAAATTCTTATCGACGTGAATCAGCTCCAGCTCGATCTGCTCTCTCTTTCTGGCCACAAACTGTACGCGCCGAAGGGTATAGGCGCTCTCTACGTTCGCGGCGGCACGCGCCTAAGGCAACTCCTGTATGGCGGACACCATCAGCGCGGCATGCGCCCTGGCACGGAAAATGTGGCCGGCATCGTCGGGCTGGGCAAAGCCGCGGAAATTGCCCGTCAATCGCTTGCGAACGATGCCAAGCGCCTAAGCGCTCTCCGCGATCAGCTCGAGCACGGCCTGCTTCATCGCGTGCCGCATTCGCGCATCAATGCCGCCCGCGCGCCTCGCACACCCAATACTGCCAATCTTGTTTTTCCCGGCGTCGAAGGCGAAGCTCTCCTCATCGCTCTTGACCTGAAGGGTCTGGCCTGCTCCACCGGCGCGGCCTGTTCCTCCGGCGCTGTCGAGCCTTCTCATGTTCTCACTGCCATCGGCCTACCCGCCGAGGAAGCGCGCGCCAGCTTGCGCTTCAGCCTCGGCCGCCACACCACGCAGGCCGACATTGATTTCGCTTTGCAGGTCGTCCCCGCGGCCGTCGCCCAACTCCGCCAACTCTCCCCCACCTACCAAAAGGCCGTCGGCCATGACTAATCGATTGTTTCGTCAATCCGAAGGAAGTGAGGAATTCCTTTTCGATTTTTCAGATTTCTTTTCTGTCTCTTCGCTCTCTGGGTCTCTGCGCTTACTCTTGTCCTTCCCCGCCTCCGCGCGGGTCGAAACCGAATTCGCTACAATGAAATTGAGTCGATGAACGCTGCAGCCCAATTCGACACCCTTCCAGAGCGCGCGGAAACGCAGCCCGACCTCGTCGCTGTGGCTATGTCCGGCGGCGTAGATTCTTCGACTGTCGCTGCGCTCCTCCAGCAGCAAGGCCGCCCCGTCGTCGGCCTCACTATGCAGCTCTGGAACCAGCGCCGCCTGCCCGAATTGCAGGGCGACGGCCCGGCTCAGCATCGCTGCTGCTCGCTCGACGATGTTTATGACGCTAAAGCCGTCGCACGCCATCTGAATTTTCCGCACTATGTCGTGAACTTCGAGGAGCAATTCGAGTCGCGCGTCGTGCGTCCATTCATCGATCAATACCTCGCCGGCCGCACGCCGATTGCATGTACGAGTTGCAACACCGATGTAAAGTTCGAGCCGCTTCTGCGCATGGCGCGGCAAATTGGCGCGGAGCACCTCGCTACCGGCCACTACGCGCGCATTCAGAAAAACGACGCGACCCGGCGCTGGGAATTATTGCGCGCTCGCGACGACACGAAAGATCAATCCTATTTTTTGTGGGGACTCACTCAAGAACAGCTTTCACGCAGCGAATTTCCTCTGGGCGAACTGACCAAGGACGAAGTCCGCGCGCTCGCGCGCCGTGTGAGTCTTCCCGTCGCCGAAAAGCCCGACAGCATGGAGTTGTGCTTCGTGCCCAACGGCAACTACGTGCAGTTCATCCACGCTTACTCGAGGGAGCGCGGAAGACCTATCAACGACGCGGAAGGCGAAATCGTCAACGAAGATGGCCAAGTCATTGGCCGACACAACGGCGTTCACAATTTCACGATTGGGCAGCGCAAGGGCTTGGGCTTTGCCGCTGGCAAGCCGGTCTATGTTCTTTCCATCGATCCGCAAAAGAACCGCGTGGTCGTCGGCGAAGATGGAGCTCTCCGCAGACAAACCTTCGAAGTTGAAAATGTGAGTTGGGTTTCCATCGCCCACCCATCAGAGACGCTTCGCGCGACGGTCAAGATTCGCCACAAGCACGAACCGGCCCCGGCGAGCGTCGCGCCGCTCGATGATTCGTGCGCGCGCATCACCTTCGATGCGCCGCAACGCGCCATCACCCCCGGCCAAGCCGCCGTTTTTTATGACGGCGACCGCGTCCTCGGCGGCGCCTGGATCCGCTGAACTTGAAACACCTAGAATTGAAAACTGATAACTGAAAACTAGATGAAGAGCTCTTCTTCCTGAGATTCGCGAGGAGGTTCATCGCGCCGACGCTCGCTGCGGCCGTCCCAGCCGCGCCGACGCGAACGCAGAAGATCGATTCCGACCTTGATTCCCTGTACCAGCGCCGATGCTTTTTGCATCGGGGCCCAAAAACTGTTTTTAAAACTCAGGCCCGCATCTTCTATGGATTCCAGCGCCGCGGACATGATGCGGTCCATGTGGACAAGCTGGCCGCGCATGCGGTCCGCCGCTTCGGTGAAAACGCGGTCCACTTTCTGCGCCTGCCCGCGGGCCAGGTACACCATGTGCGACGCGTCATTCACCATGCTGGCGATTTTTGGCTGAGTGTCGTCGAGAAGAATTTGCACGCGCGTCAGAATCGGCCCCATCCGCGATTGCATTTCGGTAACGAGCCGGTTCACGTTGTCGGTGGTGCGACGCATCTGGAACAGCAGCACCGTCAAGATCACTACCTGCACGACCAGAGCGAGCGCCGCAACAATGCTGAAGATTTCGAGCCACACCTGCATACGCACTCCGTACGCCCCATTGTCGGAAGCGGTCCAGCCGTATCCGAGTTCGACCTACTACTGAGGCCGGCTACGAATTTTGCGACTTGGCCTGCCGGCGATAGGCCTCTTGCGCGCCTTCCACGGCCGCAACGATGGAATCTTTCTGGCGCGTCGCAACATCCTTACCGCGCTCGATCAATTCATCGGCGCGCTCGCGGAGTTCACGCGCTTTGCGCTGTGCATAGTCCTTGCCTTCGTCCGCCTTCTTCGTAAGAAAGTCGCGCGTCTCTTCGCCAGCCTTTGGCGCAAAAAGAACGCCCATCAGGGCACCAACACCGAGACCCACAATAAAGTACGTCACCTTGGAACCTACGTTGTCAGGCATGACAACCTCCAGAGACTCCAAACACAACGTAGCACAGCAAAGGTGCGGCTGCAATGGGCGCTAACCGGCATTGTGCATTCGAAACGGTTAAGGCTTGTTCGAATGTTCCGCGGGATGCTCGAGGCCTGCGAGAATTTTTTCGGCGCTTTTTCGTGAAATGACCCCGCTCAACTTTTCTACGCCGGCGCGTTGAATATTCGCGACGCTTCCGAATTCTTTCAAAAGTTTCTGCACCGTCTTTGGCCCAACGCCGGGGATTTCATTAAGCGCGCTGCGGGTTTGCCGTTTGCCGCGACGCTGACGATGGAAAGTGACCGCGAAGCGATGCGTTTCGTCGCGAATTTGCTGAATCAAATGCAAAACCGGGGAGTGGTGTTCCAGAACGATTGGTTCGTCTTCTTGCCCGAGGACATACAGAATTTCTTCTTTTTTGGCGATGCTGGCCACGGGCTGGTTGATGATTTGAAGCGACTCGAGGGCTTGCGCCGCGGCGTGTAATTGTCCGATACCGCCGTCGATGAGGATGAGGCTGGGCAATTCTTTTCTTTCTTCTTGCAAACGCCGGTAGCGGCGGGTGACCGCTTCACGCATGCTCGAAAAATCGTCGTTTAAGCGCGGAAGAGCGCCGTTGCCTGTATCACCGCCATCACCACGCCCGTTGTCACCACGAATGATGAATTTGCGATAGTCGGATTTTTTAATGCGGCCGTTTTCCCATACGACCATGGACGCAACGGTGTCCGTTCCCTGAATGTGGGAAATGTCGAAGCTTTCGATCCGCTTGGGTTCTTCGAGCAAGTTCAGTGCGCTTTGCAGCGCTTCGCCGATGGCCCTGGAGGTCGGTTTCAGGACGCGGAAGCGTTGCTCGAAGGAATGCTTCGCGTTGTTCTCCACCAAATCGAGGATGGCGCGCTTCGAGCCGCGCTGCGGGGTAAAGATTTCGACTTTATGCTCCGCACGCTCGGTAAGCGTCTCTTCAAGCAACGCCCGCTCCTCAAAATCTTCGGAGACGTGAATGGCTTTGGGCAGGTATTCGGCTTCGAGATAGAGCTGCTTCAATAGCGATGGGACGAATTCCTTCGGGTCGAATTCTTCGAGGTCTTCCCAGTAAAACTCGCGGCGGTCCACGACACGCCCTCCGCGCAAATGGAACAAGTTCGCTGCGACCAGCGGCGGCTCGGCATAGTACGCGAAAACGTCGGTGTCATCGCCTTGCACGGCGGCGATACGCTGCCGCTCCTCGATGTCTTCGAGGGTGCGGAGCAAGTCGCGATAGGCCGCTGCCTGCTCGAACAATTCTTTGTCGGCAGCGGCGGTCATGCGCTCTTCGAGGCTCTTCATCAAATCGTGGCGGCGGCCTTCGAGAAACGTGCGCGCATCGTGAGCGGCTTCGGCGTAGCGTTCATCGGTCGTAAAGCCTTCAACGCAAGGGCCGAGGCAGCGCTTGATGTAATACTGCAGGCAGGGCCGGGGATGGCTTCGGGACAGGTCCACGTTGCACGACGGAACCATGAAGCGCTTGTGAATGAAGTGAAGAATGCGGCGCGCCAGGCCCGCTGGGAAATACGGGCCGAAATAAAGCGAGCCGTCCTTCTTGATGCGACGTGTGAAGTAGACGCGCGGGTATTTGTCGGCGGCGGTGAATTTGATGTACGGATAGGTCTTGTCGTCGCGGAGCAGGACGTTGAATTTGGGGCGGTACTTCTTGATGAGGTTGTGTTCGAGCGCGAGGGCTTCGCGCTCGTTGCCGACGAGGATGGTTTCGAGGTCGGCGATTTCACGGGCCAGCGAGCCGGTTTTGGCATCAATCCAGCGCGACTCGAGAAAGTAAGACCGCACGCGGCTCCGCAAATTGCGGGCTTTGCCGACGTAGATCACCACGCCACCGGCGTCTTTGAAGAGGTACGCGCCGGGACTTTCGGGAAGCTGAGCGGCTCTTTCGCGTGGCTCCATGGAGGTTCGGCACTGCGCTAGGACACGCAGACAACTTCCATCATACTAGAGCGAATCGAAAGAGAGGGAGAGAGCCTTGTTTCTCGCACGATTCATGAAATTCATTGGCTGGCTCGCGGCGTTTGGCGTTTTGTTGTTGCCGGTTGTGCCCGTGGCGCTCGCTCAGGATGCGCAACAGGAGTCTTCGTCGAAGCCGCCGGATACCTCGGCTCCGGCGCCTACCAAGAAGACGGACCGACCGAGCAAAGACTCCGCCAACAAGGATTCGGGGACGAAGAATGCGCCGGATCAGCCGATGTGGGATCCTTTGCGCGCGGAAAAAGACATCGAAGTGGGCGAGCATTATATGCACAAGGGTGACTACGACGCGGCGATTGACCGCTTTCAGGACGCCATCGAGGCCAAGCCCGGCTACGCGATTCCCTTCCGCTATCTCGGCGAAGCGCAGGAAAAGAAGGGGCAGAAAAAGCAGGCCATCAAGTCATACCAGCGGTATCTCGATTTATATCCACACGCCGAAGACGGCGCAAAGGTCAAGAAGAAGCTTGAAAAGCTCTACAAAGAAGTAGGAAACGACAAGAAAGGCTAACGAGGCGGTCGAATCGCCGCTTGTGCGGAGTTGGTAATGAGGCTGATAGCCGTCATTTCAGCATCCGCCTTGGCCCCCAACATAAACCCGGACCCACGTTTCAGGATTCTGAACTCCTCACTCGTAGCCAGTGACTTCCACCACGATTTCATCAGTGCCATCACCGTCGAGGTCCAATTGGTCAACGAAGCGGTAACCTTGCCCATCCATGCCGTCCGCAATTTGTTTGGTGTTTGTATCTCGGCCAGTAGTACAGCTGTGGTGACCGAATAACGTCACAAGCCAAGAGAGCTCCTAGCGGGCGAGGCGGTCGAGAATGCGGCGGGCGCGCGCGAATTCGGCGAAGCGCTTCTCTTCGTCGCGAAATTCGCGCGAGTGGGAGACGAGCGTGCACCCCGAACGGCACGTGGGATGCTTGACGTGGAGCATCTCGTGGAAGAGTACATATTCGACGGCGCATTGCGGGACGCGGAGGTGATCGAGGCGGCGGTTCAGGAGGATTTGGTTCGGGCCAGGATCGTAACAGCCGAATTGGCGCCGCCAACCGCGCAAGCTCCAGCCGATTTGCGGCTTCTGCAACCCGTCGGCGAAATATTTGCTGTTTAAATCGTCGAAAAGCCTTTCCAGATCAAAATGCTGGCCCTGCGCTCCGGTGTGGCGCAAGCGGACGCGGTTCCGGCGCATGCGGTTCATGCGGCTGCGCGTGCGGCCTGAGCGCGCGTACTCCAGGTAAGGTTCGACGAGCGGCGCCGGCGCGCGGCGTCGATAGACGCGGGAAAGCAGGAGGGCCGCGGCGGCTTCGAGCACGGAAAGAGGCGCGCGGCGCAAGAGATCCGAGAAGCGGACGAAGACCACTTCTTCGCGGCGGCGAATGGTCAGCGTTAGGCTGGAATAGGGATAAAACTCGACGCGGAAGCGAGGCGGGCGACCGTCGCACCCGAGGCGCGTGAACATGCGCTGAAAAAGGGCGGCGCCGCCGGGGAGGAAGTTCTTGTTGGTGGAAACGCGCATCACGCTAGTTATCTCGCCACGAAATCGTCAGGCGGACAAGATCCATATTGGACACAAAAGAAAAGCACTTCCCTCAGCCTCATGCCGCAGAAGAACGCGGCCTAAGGGTCGGGATGACAGTTTGCTGATTACTGCCGCAAGGGCTGATGGAAAGCGGGAGCGCTCCAGGATAAGAGACCGACGTTCAGCACCATGCATCAGTGTTTGCGGCGGATGGGAGGAGGCGCGACTTTTTTCTTCGCTTTTTCGGCGTCGTTCATCGCGTCGCGCGTGCCCTCGATGGCGTCGTCCAGATTATCTTTGTAAGTTTCCAATTGCGGGCCGTCGGCGGAATACTTTTCGAGAATGGGCAGAAATTCTTTCGTGCGCGAAGCCATAAGGTCAATACCCTTGCGAATGTTTTCTTGCTTTTCGATGCCGAGCTGCATCACGTCCGCGGCATCATCCACGCAGCCGATGTAGGCATTCAGAAGCGCGTTGAGCATTTCCACGTGGCGGTTTGACGAGGGATGCTCGAGTTCATATTGAAATTTCTTCAAACGATCTTCCGCAAAGGTGAGAAACAGTTTGATGCGTTCGGCGGAAGTTTCCGCGTCGCGGATTTTGTCGGCTTCGAGGGCGCTCAAATAGTCTTTCTCCTGCGGCGTCCTCGCGTGGAGCAGTGGAGACGTCAACAACAAGCAAGAACAGACGAAAAAAGCAGGGAGTTTCGGTTTCATGGTTGTTTCTCCGCGGGAGGAGGGACCGGCTTGTCGGACGGCCGGTGAGGAAAGAGCAGACGGATCAGCTCTTCGTCTATAGCAATCAAGTCTTGGCGCACGATTTGCAGCGGCGGCTTGTAGGGAGCGGGCGCGGCGAGCATCGAATCCTCCACTTCGCGGATCCCTTCCTTTACATGAATCTCCATCTGCCGATAGCCGTTGGAGTGTTTCTCGGCGTCGACATGCTGCTTCTTCAAGGCTTCGAAGGCAGCGCGTACGTTGTCGCGGTATTTCTCCATCGTAGAGTCGACCGCGTTGTTATCGCCCTCTTTTCCCGCGCGCCGCGCTTCCTCAAATTGGGCGTCGCCCAGCTTGGCCAGAAGTTTCGCCTTCTTCACAGAATTGGTTTCGCGGTCGAAGTGAACCTGCAATTCCGCGACGGTTTGCTGTGCGACAGCCGGAGAAAGCATTAACGAAATTATTGCTACGCAGCCAACCGTTTGCTGGAAATTCCGGAGTATCCTCATGATTTACTTTTTGCCCTCGAGCATGCGCCGCAGGACTTTGCTCCGCTCCTGCGCCTGCCAGATCTGATCGGGATTCTTGTTCTGGTCCAGTTCGAGGAACTTTTGATAGGCCTCCAAGGCTGGCTTCGGCTGGTTCAAACTATCGTAACAGAGTGCGCGGATGAACCAACTCCCCGCTCCAGGCGTTTCGAATTTATCAACGCGATCGAGCACCGCGAGGGCCGCGGGATAATTTTTCGAAAGATAGTAGCTGGAGCTGAGGTCCTTCCAATAATCTACTTTGGTGGCGTCCAACTGGATCGCCGCTTTAAGTTCTTTTTCGGCGTTCGGGAAATCACGCACCTGCAAATAGGTGCGGCCCAGCCCGCCGCGAAGTTGCGCGTTGTTTGGCGCAAGAGTTGTGGCCTGTTGCAGCGTTGCAATGGCGTCAGTCCATTTCTTTTGTGCAATCTGGATGTCTGCGCGAAGCTTCAGCGATTCCACAGAGGGCTTGCCACGGTCGGCGCGATCGAGTTCAGCCAGAGCCTCATCGTTTTGCCCTTGATCCATAAGCAGGTGGATGAAACGTGCCTGCGCTTCGGCGTCATTCGGCTTGAGCTCGAGATATTGGCGATAGGCGGTAACAGCCTCGGGCTTCTTCTGCGCTTCCAGACTTTCAGCGAGACCGCGGAGGCCATCGGCTCCCTTTGGTTGAACTTCGACGGCACGGCGGAACCGAGCTTCGGCTTCGGCAGGCTTGCCGGAGCGGAGACTCATCCATCCCAGGTATTCGATGGCGGTGATGTCGTTGGGGTCGAGATGCAAAAGCGCTTCAAACGATTCGGCAGCGCCAGCTCGATCGCCGGAGCGGTCCAACGCGACCGCCAGAAGATAACGGGGACGGCTCTCGGCAGGGAGTAACGCGACTGCTTTGCGAAGCGGCGTGACTGCGGCGGCGTCTTCGCGATTGTCGAGAAGCAGCATTCCCAGGTTTACATAGGCAGCGGACATTTTGGGATCGAGCACGGCGGCGCGCTGGTATTCCGCCTGAGCTTCCTTCGATTTTTTCAGCGCGGTGTAGACGTAAGCGAGTTGAAAATGGCCGTAGGCGAAATCCGGCTGGTCCGTGAGAACTTTTTGAAGAGGAGTGATGGCCGCTTCAAACTGATTCTGATCAATGTCACGCTGGGCTTCATCGATGAGATCATTGAGTGGATTGGCGAGCTTTTGAGTGGTCGCTTGGCCGGAGGGTTTCGCTTTCGTGGATGTTTGCGCTTGCGAAGTAGAAAGAGCATCGCGCAGCGGCGCGGCGTGCTGCGCCACTACAAAGAAAAAGCCCAGCAAGATACACAGGACGATGCGGGGAGCGTTCTTTAGAAAAATCGAGAGCTTCATGGTTCAGCCGGAGCTGTTTTTGCTTCCGTTTGCGATGGCCGAGCCGCCATTGGATTTGGATGCTCCGTTGGGCGGACGCTTTGCCTGCCCGTTTGCAGGTCGGGCTTGACCATTGCCATTCAAAACACGGGAGAGAAACTTGCTGGTGTGGGACTGCGCGTTGCGGGCAACCTGTTCCGGAGTTCCAGTCGCGATGATTTTGCCGCCCTGGTCGCCTCCTTCCGGGCCCAGGTCAATGAGCCAGTCCGCCGACTTGATGACGTCGAGATTGTGCTCGATCACCAGCAGCGACGCGCCGCCTTCTAGCAATTTGCGGAAGGCACTGAGCAGCTTGGCGATGTCGTCGAAGTGCAGGCCAGTAGTTGGCTCATCGAGAATGTAGAGAATCCCGGAGTTGTCCGTTTGCGTGAGATGCGCGGCAAGTTTCAAGCGCTGCGCTTCGCCGCCCGAAAGCGTGGTGGCGGACTGGCCAAGGCGCAGGTAGCCGAGGCCAATTTCGTTAAGGATGCGAAGCTTCGAAACTACTTTTGGAACGTTCACGAAAAATGCCAGTGCTTCGCGAACGGTCAATTCCAGAACTTCGTGAATATTTTTGCCGCGATAACACACTTCCAGGACGCTGCTTTTGAAGCGCGTGCCGCGGCACTCTTCACAGATCAGCTCGACGTCGGCGAGGAACTGCATTTCGACGGTGACGGTGCCGTCCCCCTGGCACGTTTCGCAGCGGCCGCCAGGCACGTTGAACGAAAAGTGGCCTGCGGCGTAGCCTCGGCGCTTGGCGTCGGGCGTGTCCGCAAAGACTTCGCGGATCGCGTCGAAGGCCTTGAGGTAAGTGGCAGGATTCGAGCGCGGCGTGCGGCCGATGGGCGATTGATCCACGATTACGACTTCGCGGATGTTCGAGTCACCGTCGAGCCGGTCGCAAAACTCTTTGACGCTGCCTCCCACGCGCTTGGCGGCCAGCGCTTTGTACAAAACGTCGTGCACCAGAGTGGACTTGCCGGAGCCGCTCACGCCCGTAACCACCGTGAGAGTGCCAAGCGGAATCATCACATCGAGATTTTGCAAATTGTGGAGGTAAGCGCCGAAAAGACGCAGGAATTTTCCAGCGGGCTTGTGACGCTGGTTGGGAACGGGAATGCGCAATTCGCCATTGAGATAACGGCCAGTGAGGGAGTTAGGTTCGTGGAGAATTGCATCGTAAGGGCCGGCGAAAAGAAGCTTGCCGCCGAGTTCTCCGGCGCCAGGACCGAGGTCAATGACATGATCCGCGGCTTGAATGGTATCTGGGTCATGCTCCACGACGAGGACGGTGTTCCCTAAATCGCGCAACGATTTCAAGATATCAATGAGGCGTTGCGTGTCGCGCGGATGCAAGCCAATGGAAGGCTCGTCGAGAACATAGAGCGCGCCTACGAGGTGCGAGCCGAGAGAAGTCGCAAGCTGGATGCGTTGCGATTCGCCGCCGGAGAGCGTCGAAGTTAGCCGGTCGAGCGTAAGATACTCCAACCCGACTTCATCCAAGAACTGCAAGCGCGTGCGAATTTCTTCCAGAATCTTGTCGGCAATTTTCAGTTGCGCTTCGGAAAGCTGCAGAGTTGAGAAGAAGGCGCGCGCCTCTTTAATCGTGAATTTGCACACTTCGGTGATAGATTTTCCGGCGATGCGCACCGCGCGTGCTTCGGCGCGCAAGCGTGTTCCGGCGCAGTCGGGACACGTAGCGTAACCGCGGTAACGGCTCAGAAAAACGCGGACGTGGAGCTTGTATTTCTTGCGCTCCAGCCACTGAAAAAACCCTTTCACGCCTTCGTAGTCGTTTTCGGGATCCCCCTCGAGGACCAACCGTTTTTGCTCGACGCTGAGTTGCCGCCAAGGAATGTTGGTTGGGATTCCGCGCTCGCGCGCCCACGACTTCAAGTCTTGAAAGAGGCCCTTGTAGCGCGGTTTGGTCCACGGTTCGACGGCTCCCTCGTCGATGGATTTACCCGCATCAGGAACCACGAGATTCAAATCAAAATCAATGGTGTTGCCGAAGCCCTGGCAGCGCGGGCATGCACCGTAAGGATTGTTGAAGGAGAAAAGGCGCGGCTCGGGCTCTTGATAGAGCGTGCCGTCATTTTTGCATTCAAACCGCTCGTTGAAGGTCAGCCGTTCTTCGGCCTTTCCTGAGCTATCTATGAATTCGAGAATGGCTTCGTCCTGGCCTTCGCGGTAGCAGATTTCGATGGAATCCACGAGGCGCGGGCGCGATTCAGGATTCACTGCCAGCCGGTCCACCAGCACGTAAACAGGCTTCGCAAAATCCACGTCAAGGAGAGTTTCAGGCGAAGAGAATTCATGCACATACCCAGCCTGGTACAAGCGGTTGAAGCCGCGCTTCTGCAAATCGAGCAGTCCTTGGCGCAGCGCGTCCGCTGACGGAGCCACTGGCTTTTTGGCTCGTTTCGAGGCAGCGGCCACAGCAGGCGACGCGACTCGAAATTGATACAAAACGTAGAACCTTCGCCCCGGCGGAAGCGCCAAAACCCGCGTGGCGATTTCGTCCGGGCTGTCCTTGCGGACTTCCGCGCCGCACTTGATGCAAAACGTCTGCCCACATCGAGCGAACAACAATCGAAGATAATCGTAGATCTCCGTAGACGTGGCTACCGTCGAGCGCGGATTCCGCGTCGAGTTTTTCTGGCGAATGGCTACGGCGGGAGCGATGCCGGAGATTTCATCTACATCCGGCTTTTCCATGCGCTCCAGGAATTGCCGCGCGTAAGCCGAAAGCGATTCCACGTAGCGGCGCTGGCCTTCTGCGTAAATCGTGTCGAACGCGAGCGAAGACTTGCCAGAGCCGCTTACGCCGGTGACAACGGTGATGGCGTTGTGAGGCACATCTACTGTTACATTCTTAAGGTTATGGACGCGCGCGCCGTGGACGTGCAACGCGTCCTGTTCCGGCTTCCCAATATCCGCGGAGGCGGTGATTTGTTTAGTCGCCAAAGGCAACCCTAGACAGCAGGTTTCGCAGCCACTGCCCAAACTTCAAATTATACGGTGGCTGTCAAAGGCGGGCAAATGGTGCTTCCCTGATGGTGCTTGCCGCGGATTATGTTCAAGGCTCCGTCGGCTCTGCTCGGGCGTGATTACGGCTCCTCGGTAAGGACGATCTCTCCAATGCCCCCGCTAACCTTCAGATGGATCGTGACGGGCGACTTGCCATAAGCTTCGTTGGTGTAGGAGCCTCCGTCTTGTTTCAACCCGTGCGTGCTGATGGAACCGATGCCGCCCGTAGCTTCCGCGATAACGCCAATTTTCTTCGGCAGCCGGATGTTCGCTTGCCCCACCCCACCTTCAATATCGGCCGTCAGATCGGTCTTGCGGTCGCCCGTGAGATCCACATCCACCTGGCCCGCCCCAAGGTGGAGATCCAGGCGAGTCAAAGGAATCTCCCGAAAATCCAGGTTGCCCTGTCCGGCTCCCATTTCCACCCGTAGTTGTAGAGGAAGGTCCTTGCCAAAGTGCAGAGTCCATTCATTTTTCGTATTCCCGAAACGCACAGGATGCGCATCCTGGGAGATCCTGATTTCCCCAACGCCGTCGGTAACGTGGTAATCGACGCGCGGTTCATCGTAAGCGTGGGTAAACCGGAAGTCCGCGTCGAGAGCATGTTCTGAATCGCCGCTGACCGTCAGTTCTCCTGCGCTCATCTCAAGCTTCGCCCGCGCGGACTTTGCCCCTTGCAAGTCCACAGTCTGCGAGGTGTGGTTAAAATCCGAAGAGTACAAACCATGCCTGCGGGCGACTCCTCGACCGTGCCAGAGAAGCACAACGAGCACAGCAACGAACGCCAAAATTCCAACTGTAGTGCCAACTGAAATCCCGGGAGCGGCGTTCGGATTACGGCCTTTTTGATAGTTGTCGTAGATTTTGCCCAGGCCCACGAAGATGAGAATCAGCGGCCAGTAATCCAGCAGAATCTCCCAGGGCTCGAACGTAGGTCGCCAATTGTGCACCAGGAAAAGAACGCCGATGGTTATCAGAATGACCGGCAGGACCACGGACACCCGCCGGTAGTTTCTGTCCTCGGGCATGGCAAACCTCCGCTATCTGGTACTACGCACGTAGACGAAAAATAGTTCAACCGCACGTGCAGCGATACTTTACAACAAGGCGGCCGAAAGCAACCCCGGGAAGGCAATAGCGCCGCAACCGGCGAGCCCTCGAAAAATCACATCTTGCCAACAAAGCTACGTAAGCAGCGTTCTGCAAGGTTCCGGCTCTTTCGGTGTGGTAGAGTTCGTCGAAGGGGTCAACCAAGGCCGCGTGAATACCTACTCGAGAGTCTTCTGGATTGTGCTCGATAGTGTGGGCATCGGCGAACTGCCCGACGCAGCAGACTACGGCGACGTTGGAAGAAACACGCTGGGTCATATAGCGGAATCGCGCTTGCTGCAAATTCCAAACCTAATCAACCTCGGCCTCGCTAACATTACCTCGCTGAAGTTTCTGGCTCCGAAAGCTTCTCCGCTCGGCGCTTACGGCAAAGGCGCAACACGCTCCCCGGGAAAAGATACAACCACCGGCCACTGGGAAATGGCTGGAATCTGGCTCGATCAAGCTTTTCCCGTGTACAAGAACGGATTTCCCCGCGAACTGATTGTGGAATTCGAAAAGCAAATTGGACGAAAAACCATTGGTAACAAGCCCGCGTCAGGAACGGAAATCATCAAGGAGCTTGGCGAAGAGCACGTCCGCAGCGGCAAGCCCATTGTGTACACCTCGGGCGACAGTGTTTTTCAAATCGCCGCGCACGAGGCAGTGATTCCCATCAAAGAGCTTTACCGCATGTGCGAAATCGCGCGCCGCCTGCTGGACGGCCTGCACCGCGTGGGACGCGTGATTGCCAGGCCCTTTACGGGAACCACAGGCAATTTTGTGCGCACCACGCGCCGTCACGACTATGCCGTCGATCCGCCGAAGCCCATGCTCCTGGACGTACTTGCCGAACGCAAGGTTCGCGTGCTCGGCATCGGGAAAATTCACGACATTTATAACGGACGCGGCGTCGACGAGTACCTCACCACTAAGGGCAACGCCGACGGAATGGAAAAATTAACAACTGCCGCGAAAGAGCGCAAAGACGGGCTGATTTTCTGCAACCTCGTGGACTTTGACATGCTCTACGGCCACCGCAAAGATGTGGAAGGGTTCGCCAAATCGCTTGAAGAATTTGACCGTATGCTAGGCGAGTTTTTGCCGCTGCTCCGTCGTTCCGACCTTTTGATGATCACCGCGGACCACGGTTGCGACCCCGACTCGCGCTGGCCGACGACGGATCATTCGCGCGAATATGTTCCCATCGTCGCGCACTCGCCTGGAAGTGGCGCAGGAGTGAACCTCGGCGTGCGCGATACTCTCGCCGACATGGGCCAAACCATCGCCGAAAACTTCGACGGCAAAATTCCGCAGGGCACGAGTTTCCTACGGGGGCTGACAGGTAGAATCGCAGAATCGGCTTATTAGTCTTTCGTTACGCACCCACTCCGATTAACCCACTTTGACGGAATCAGATTCCATGATCTGAAACGCCGCCAAATTTCTCAGCGTCCAATTGGGTGGCACGGAAGCGGAATTTCTTTTGCAACGCAAGGGGAAAGGAACGAGCAGATGCGTAAACACCTCAAGCTCGCGGTAATCCTTGGAGTCAGCGCAGGTTTGGCGCCAGCCTGCGAAGCTAGGGCACAACAAACGGCACTTCCGGCTCCGCTGCCAGCCCAGATCACCAGTGGAAAGAAAGTGTTCGTTTCGAATGCTGGTGGAGACTCCAACGGCTTGTACAGTGGAGAACCCCGCCGCCTTTACGATCAGTTCTACGCAGCCTTGAAAAGCTGGGGACGCTATGAACTGGTAGGCAACCCCGCACAAGCAGACTTGGTTTTCGAAATAGGCTTCACAAATCCTTTCGTTGGAGAAAACGTTTCAGGAGGCCACGGAGTTTCGGTCTCTAGCCATTCGGTTAATGATCCGCAATTTCGCTTGGTAATCTTTGATCCTGGAACTCGCGTCATCCTTTGGGTTTTCACCGAACATATCGCGCCTGCTCTGCTACAAGGCAATCGTGACAAGAACTTCGATCAGGCACTCAGCTTCCTTGTGAACGATCTCCGAAACGTGGCAGGCCAACCTGTCGCCGTAGTCTCAAACGACAGCAAGTAGCAAGGTATCGCTACTGTTGCTTCTCTAAGCGAGGGGGCAAACTCGCGCTCGTCAACAATCGATTCCCGGAGGCGGAGCGGCTGCTGGACTCGGCTGGCTTTGAAAAACGAGCTTTTACACCTGAGACGACCAATTGCAGCCCCGCGCAAATCGCCAGCACCGCAATCACAGCCCGAAGCCGCCGAGCCGGAATATAGCGCGAGAGCAGGCACCCTACCAGCACTCCCGGCAATCCCCCGAGGACCAGCTGAAAAAGCACGGCCAGACTGATGGAGCCCACTGTCCAATGGATCATCCCTCCGATAACGGCGAGCACCAATCCGAAAAGCAAATCCGTGCCGACGACTTGCGCGGGCGTCATCTCCGAGTAATTGAGAAGCAGTACCGTGCCCAGCGCGCCGGCGCCCGCCGAGGAGAAGCCCGATTCGACGCCGATCGGGAAAGCAAGCCAGGGCAGCCAGCGCGAATTCTTGACGGCGAACTGGCTATCGCGCGCGCGGGGGACAAAGGTCATAGCCGAAGAGAGAGCCAGCACCGCCCCAAGAATGATGACCACCGTGGAGTTTCCATTGTGAGCGCTCGTCATCTGACGAAGAACCAATGTTCCCGCCAGGAGGCCCGGAACGGCGCCGCGAAGCAGAAGCCAGAAATACCGAGAATGAATCTGGCGATGGAAAAGGTAAAAAGGCGCCGCGACCAAACGCACAATTCCCGCAAAAACGAAGGCGGTGCCCACGGCTTCGCCCGCGGAGAGTCCGGCAAACAGCAGAAGCGCAGGCACGGTAAAGCTGCCTCCGCCGACGCCGGTGAGACCGACAGCAAGCGCGATGGCGAACCCAATGAGTAGTTGCGTCATGCGCCACGCTCAGAAAAGGTGTGAATCCCGCACTCCAGCTTGCGCCCGCCCCAGCGTCCGGAGCGGGCATTCCCCGGATCGGCGGGAAGAGCGGTACACGGTTCGCAGCCAATGCTGGGATACCCCGCGTCATAGAGCGGCAAGTAGGCGAGCCGATGGCTGCTGGTGTGTTCCCAGACTTGCGCCCACGTCCAGTCGGCGAGCGCGTTCACTTTCAGCAACGTTTTGCCGCTCGGAAGGCGATGCTGCTCGATTTTCTGCAGGTTCGCCCGCGTGGGCGATTGTTCGCGGCGCAGGCCGGTGAACCAAATGTCGAAAGGTTCGAGCGCTTTCATCAGTGGCGCTACTTTGCGAAGCTGGCAGCAAGCCGTGGGATCGCTTTGATAAAGCAGGCCGCTCTCGGATTCTTGTTGCGCTACCGTCTTTCCCGGAAGAACATTCACGAGATTTAGTCCCCACTCCGAGGCCAGGCGGTCGCGGAATTCGTAGGTAGCCGCAAAGTGATAGCCCGTTTCGAGAAAAAGAACCGGAATTTGCGGAAACCGCTTGCGGAGAAAATCAAGCACGATGATGTCTTCCGCTTGAAAGCTGCACGTAAGGCAGGCCCGCGCACCCTGCGATTCGGTGAGGATAGTATCCAGCAACTCGTCAACGCCCAAAGCCTCGATTTGTTGCGAATTCAGTGTCACACTCATTTCAGGGTTCCCTTCTGGCTGGCTTGGAAACTGGTGAGAGACGGAGTTTTTTCGCGAAGGTCAATACCCTCTGCGTCATTTGGGCATCGTCCACTACGCCCAGGGCTGCCGCGAAGTCCGCAGCGGCACTGCCCCCAAACACTGCCTCGCCGGGAAGCTCTGCCAAGTCTTGGGGTTCCAGCGACGCGTTTGTGCAAAGGACCATCAAACCTACTGCATACAGCGAAGCGAGCAAGCGCTTCACCGCAGGTGAAGGCACGCCTGTCGCATCGAGGGCCACCGTATGAAAGCCGTCATCGAAAAGGGCGCGCTCTAGTGACTTTGCTAATGCTGCGCCATTGCCTAGAAGAAAAATCCCCGGCTTGTGGCCGTGGCGGAGCTGTCTTTCCTCGGCCGTGACGTCGGCGGTTGCGTCCCCAGGCGCCGTCTGATCTGCTTCTTCTGGCTGAGCAACGTCATCGAGGGAGGTTTCTCGAACCATGCCGGCTCCCACGGTCGCATTCGAGAACGGATCAATCAGAATAAAACTGGCTGTGGCGCGGCTGGTCGCGTAGGCGTCGAGAAACAGCGGCTGATTCGTCTCCAATTCCACTTCTGCAATGGCGTTCATCTCCAACTGTGTGGCGGGCTCGTTTTGAAGCGTGTTGACATTGATGCGATGCCGAATCCGGCTGACACGAGCCTTCACCAATCGCGTAGTCTGCTTCAAAAGAAACGGTCTTTCCATACGAAGAGGATCCGGGTGAAGCCAAACGACAGTCGCTGCAAAGCTGCGCGAAACGGCGGGAGCCTTCCACGGAGAAACCAGCATGTCTCCCCGGCTGAGGTCAATTTCGTTTTCAAGCTGCACGGTGATCGATTGCGGCGCGATCGCTTGCTCGGAATCCCCGTCGAAACCAACAATGGCCTTAACACGCGTCTGTTGCCCCGAGGGTAGCGCTACCAGCGAGTCTCCCGGACGCAACAACCCACTCGCGAGTTGGCCGGCAAATCCGCGGAAGCGAGAATCTGGCCGAATGACGTACTGAACGGGAAAGCGCAGCGCATCGAGCGAACAGGTCTGACGAAAATCCACAGTTTCTAGGTGTCCCAGCAAGGTTGGGCCCGAATACCAAGGCATGTTTTCGCTGGAATCAACCACGTTGTCGCCGGCCAGCGCGCTGATAGGAATACATTGCACAGAAGAAATGCCCAACTGCGAAGCGAGCGAAAGAAAATCGGTTTGCAAACGATTGAAAACGTCTTCGCTGTACCGAGCGAGATCCATTTTGTTGATGGCCGCAACCACGCAGCGAATTCCCAGGAGTGAAGTGATATAAGTGTGACGGTGCGTCTGTGTGAGCAGGCCCTTGGTGGCATCCACTAAAATAATCGCCAGATTCGCCGTGGAAGCGCCCGTAGCCATGTTGCGCGTGTACTGTTCGTGGCCCGGCGTATCCGCGATGATGAACTTACGCCGCGCGGTGCTGAAGTAGCGGTAGGCCACATCAATCGTGATTCCCTGCTCGCGTTCGGCCCGCAAACCATCGGTCAGCAGTGAGAAATCAAACGCCCCGCCCGAGCGGTTGACCTTGCTCTTTTGCACCGAAGCGACCTGGTCTTCATAGACGGCTTTCGCATCGTGCAGCAAGCGGCCAATCAGTGTGGACTTGCCGTCATCCACGCTGCCCGCGGTGGTAAATCGCAAGAGATCCTTGCGGAGGTCCGCCTGAAGAAATGCCACCAGACTCTCCCCCCGCTCGGAAGGGGCTAACGTCAGCATTAGAAGTACCCCTCTCGCTTTTTCAATTCCATCGAACCTTCCTCGTCGTGATCGATAGCGCGGTTCTCGCGCTCAGAGCGGCGAAACGAAATCATCTCTTCAATGATTTTGGGAACCGTGTCCGCCTCCGACCGAATCGCGCCAGTGCACGGAATGCAGCCGAGCGACCGCATGCGGCACTTGATCTTTCGCACTTTTTCGCCGGGCAGGAGTTCGTCGGGACCGTAAATCAGCACAATCGATCCATTGCGGACGACGGCCTGGCGCTCGCGCGCGTAATACAGGGGAACGATGGGGATGCTTTCCGCGTGGATGTAGAGCCACACATCGAGTTCCGTCCAGTTCGACAGAGGAAAAACGCGAATGCTTTCCGATTTCTCGATGCGCGAGTTAAAAAGGTTCCAGAGTTCGGGCCGCTGGTTCTTCGGATCCCACTGGCCATGCGAATCTCGAAAGGAGTAGATGCGCTCTTTGGCGCGCGATTTCTCTTCATCGCGTCGCGCGCCGCCAAACGCTGCGTTGAATCCTCCCTCAGAAAGCGCATCGAGCAAGGACTTAGTCTTAAGCAGCCCGCAGCAGCGCTGCGTTCCCAGCGCAAACGGATTTGCGCCCTGTTCCAGTGCCTCGCGGTTTTGATGAACAATCAGCCCCGCGCCGATCTCGCGGGTGTACGAATCGCGAAATTTGATCATTTCGGGAAATTTGTAGCTCGTGTCGATATGCAGCAGCGGAAAAGGAATTTTCCCCGGATAAAATGCCTTCTGCGCCAGCCGCAGCATGACCGAAGAATCTTTGCCAATGGAATACAGCATGACAGGGTGGGAAAACTCCGCGGCTGCTTCTCGGAGGATGTAAATGCTCTCGGCTTCCAAAGTTGCCAGATGCCCAAGCCGGCGCTCCAGGGCAGACGGAAAAGAAACCTCTGAGACTTCTGGTGCCGGAGTTTCGTCCAGCGGCTGCAGCGTTGGAAAACTCATGCCCTTGTTCCCTTCCCTGGAAAATGCCACAAAAACACAAAACCCACCTGCCAGCTTTTCTGGCGGTGGGTTTTCAATTCAATGGCTAGATTTCTGTGTCTAGACTGCTAGCCCTCCAACGCCAGAAGATGTGCCCGCGCAACACATGCAACAGCCGTTTGCGCAGCTCTGGCCTAGATGGCTCATGGTACTCACGAATAGAAGTCTAGCCTGCATGCTTTTCAGATGCAACCCAGCCGTGAAACGATACTTTTGCTGCATGCTATCGGTTTCTTGCAGCCTCGAGCCCACCCAGGAGCAACTGACCGCGCGCCTTCGCTTCCTCGATTTCCGCGCCAGGGAGCTGGCGCTCCAAATCGCGCAACAGCGGAACGCCTCGATCATCTCCTTGTAGGACGGCTACAAAAACCCAAAGGTAAGCGCCTGCCAAATCTTTGGAAGTGCCCCGGCCAGCCGCAAGCATCGAACCAACCATAATCCGTGCGCCCGTATGCCCCTTAAGAGCTGCTTTTTTATACCACTCGAAAGCCGCCGGCTCGTCCCGCGGCACGCCTTCCCCATGAAGGTAAAGGTCAGCGAGATTGTATTGCGCCTGCGCTTCCCCGGATTCGGCCGCCGACAAATACCAATGGGCGGCTGCAGCGTGATCTTGCGCGACACCCAGCCCGTGATCGTAGAAATAACCGAGGTTGATCTGCGCGGCGGCATAACCTCCTTTTGCACCCAACTCGAAGAAGCGGAACGCTTCGCCCATATCTTGCCGAACTCCGCAGCCCTCGAAATACAAAATGCCCAGATCATAAAACGCAGCTCCAAATCCGCGATCAGCCGCCGCATGCAGCCAATACAGCGCAGCCCCGGCGTTTGGCGTTCCGCCGCCCCACCCCGCCAGAGATGAAACCGCCAGGTTCGTCATCGCCGCCGGATTCCCTTGCTTTGCCTCCTTCGAGAACACCTCATAAGCTTCTTTCCGTCTTTGGATGTCAGAAGGATTGTGCGAAACGTCAGAAGAGGACGCACTACTCGATTCTGCCCCCTTCCTATCGCGTCCTTCCTTCAGTTCGCTTACACGGACGGTTTTGCCTTCTGGCAGGACCAAAGCACTCAGGTCCGATGAAACACAAAGACTCTGAGACTCTGCCGTCCCTTGAGCGCGCACGGGCTGGGAGATGGCGAGTCCGAAGAGCACGCCTAGAAAACACGAAAACAAAGGCGAAACCTGCCGGACGTCGGCGTTGTTGGAAACCTCGCGCATGAATACCCTCCTGGTATCAGTCTTCGGAAGAAGGTCTAATGCAGAGCTACTACCTGTAGAACAACTTCCTATACATACCTAGACGTCCTACTCGTCAAAAGGTTCCGTAAAAATTTGGATTTTTTTGAAAGCCTCTGAGAGGAGGGGAGGATGGGGTCCGCTTGCCTTGCTTCACCAGAAATAGACGCGGAAAGCCGCGAATCGTCTTGCTAACTGGCAGCCGGCGGCTTATTGGTATCGCAAGGCGGTCATGGGATCGACGCGCGTGGCCCGCCGGGCAGGCACCCAACAGGCCATTAAGCCAATCAGCAAAAGCAAGACAGCGACGCCTCCCAGCGTCATCGGATCGTAAGGCGAAACTCCCCAAAGCTGGCTGGTGATGATCCGGGAAAGCGCCAGGCTCGCGGCCAAACCCATCACCATGCCGAGCACAAGCAGCCGCAGTCCTTGCCGTAGGACCATTCTAACGACATCCCGCGCGGCTGCCCCCAGAGCCATGCGCAGGCCAAACTCATGTGTGCGTCGCGCCGTGTTGTATGCCATCACGCTGTATACGCCAATCGTGGCCAACAGCAAACCCATGCCCGCAAACATACCTACAATCCACAGACCAAAGCGCGGCTGCGCAAAAGTAAAAAGATCAAGAAAGTAGTCCAGGGTGTTCGGTTCTGCCATCGCCACGCTCGGGTCCGCGGCCCAGATTTCCCGCGCCACCGTTTTTATCATGGCCGACGGATCGTTCGTCGTTCGCACGAGCAGACCGCGCATGGCCGAGCCCGTTACGGTGTACGGGATCCAAACCTCTGGTTCGATCGACTCCGTGAGCCCGCGGTTCCGGGCGTCTGCAACTACTCCGATGACTTCAAATTCCGGCTCCTTCACGGCGTCCGGAAAATCTTTTAACTCGTCGAGTTGAATTTTCCTGCCGATCGGATTCCCTTTGTTAAAATAGCGCCGTTGAAACGTCTGGTTAATGACCGCTATACGCCGCGCGCCCTTCACTTCCGCTTCGGTGAAGGAGCGGCCTTGAAGCAAGGAAATGTGTAAGAGCGCGAGGTAATCTTCGCTGCAAAGCTGAAAGAGCGTGTACCACTTGTCATTGTGCGGCTTGTCGAAAAGTTCCACCTCGCTTCGGATGCCTCCGTATGGAGGCCTCGTACTGCTTTCTGCCGCATAAGTGATTCCAGGCATCGATTTCAGCCGTGTTAGCAAAGGGCCAAAGAAGTCCTGGAGTTGCGCGCCTGTTTTGTAACGGTCCGGAGGCAGCGGCACACGCGCAGACAACACGTGATCCGTTTGGAGTCCTAAAGGCACTCTCTGCAAAGCCACAAAGCTGCGGATAAACAGGCTCGCCGTGAAAAGCAGCGCGACAGAAAGAGCAACTTCGGCCACCACCACCGCATTGCGCAACCCGATGCCGGTCGAAGTTCCGCTAAGCCCCTTGCCCGTATCCCGGAGTGCTTCCTCCGGATTGCAGCGGGACGCTCTCAGAGCAGGCGCTAGTCCAAACAGGAGCACCGTGCAAACTCCTGCGAACACTGCAAAGAGTAGCGCCGCGCCGTTCATCTCGATGACCGTCTCTGAGGCAATCGTGAAATCCGGAAGCACCGCCGCAACCGTCCTTACGCCAGCCCACGCAAGCAGAATTCCAAAAACGGCCCCTGCCATGGCCAGCAGAAAGCTTTCCGCAAACAGTTGCCGCACCAATCGCAGACGGCTGGCTCCGAGCGCTGCGCGTACTGCAAACTCTTTTGCGCGCGTGGTCGCTCGCGCAAGTAACAGGTTGGCCACGTTCGCGCAACCGATCAGGAGTAGAAGCCCTACGGCGCCCGAGAAAAGGTACAGGGCCCGGCGAAACTCTCGCGGTGTCACGATGTACGTGAACGATTCAACCTCCATCGAAAAGCGCGTCGGGTAATCCTTGGGGTAAATCGCGGAAAAGTGTTGCGCAATAACGTTCAGGTTCGCCGCAGCCTGCTTCAAGGAAACACCGGGCCGGATGCGCGCCACCACGCCCCAATACTGCCGCCCATTGAAGCTCCGGGTTATCTTCAGTTCTCCTGGCGTGCGCGGCATCCAAAGCTCCGCGCCACCCCACGCAAACCGCGCCGCCTCAACGCCAACTAGCGTCCGGGAAACGCCATTCAAGTTGAATGTTTTGCCGACCAAAGAAGGGTCCGCGCCAAACTTATTCACCCAAGTCTTGTAGCGCATTACAAAAACTGGCGGAGCACCGGCTTGATAGTCCGTTGATCCAAGGGATCTCCCCAGAAAAGGCGCAACGCCATAAAACTCGAAAGTCCCGGGAGTGACGTAGTTGCCCCCGAGAAGAATGCTGTTTTCGCCCGCCGAATAGACCACGTCTTCCTGCAGATTTGCGACCATGCCATCAAAGAGATCGTTCTGATTTTTGAATGCCTGAAACTCGTCGTAAAAAAACAACCCGCGCCAGTCGTCCGCTTGATCCAGGTCGCGGAGGTGCAAGGTCACTAAATTGCGCTGGTCTTTGTAGGCAAAAGGCTCGAAGAGGGCGTTGTCAACCACACTAAAAATCGCGGTCGAGGCTCCGATCCCGAGCGCGAGAGCAAAAATCGCAGCGAAAGCAAACCTGCGGTCCTTCCGCAAGCAGGTCAGCGCAAAACGAAAGTCGCGGACGAGAATGTCCCAATGATTCTCCCAGTGGGTTTCCCGGCACTCTTCCTTGAAGCGTTCCACGCCGCCGAATTCCAGCACGGCGCGGCGGCGGGACTCCCCCGGCGACAATCCGGACGCAACGTAATCGGCGATCTGCTGCTCAAGATGAAATTGCAGTTCAGAATCGAGCCGCTTCTCAGAGAGCACCTTTTGCGTAAATCGCCGCAGCCACTTCATGCACCACCTCTCCTGCACCCGTGTTACGCGGTTCTCAGAATCAGCGCAACCGCGTCCGAAAGCTTTTCCCAGTGAAGCATCTCGGCTTCGAGCTGCTTGCGGCCCGCGCGCGTCAGCTTATAGAACTTCGCTTCCCTGCCCGTGTCCGTATCTCTCCACTCCGCTTCCAGCCAGCCGCGCTCCTCGAGACGATGCAGCGCCGGATAAAGCGAGCCTTGCGGAAGTTGAAAGAAATCCTTCGAGATTTGCTGAATGCGCTGCGAGATGGCGTACCCATGGATCGGGCCCGCCGCCACCACTTTGAGGATCAGCATATCCAGAGTCCCCTTGAGGAACTCCGCCTTCTCCTGCGCCCCCTTTTCTAAAGCCATTTGTTATACCTAGCCTCCCTACCGGTATGAATTCTACCTATGGGTACACCGCTCCGGCAAGGTTGTCAACAGAAGAATGACAGTTGGGAGAGGTGGCCCCCCAGGCCGACCTCTTTAATTGCCGGAAGTTGGGTTGTCCGACGGGGCGTAGTAGCCGTTGCGGGTGCGCGCCAGAAGCTTGCCGCGGCCACGCGGAGGAATGATTTCCACGTTTACCGTGCGGAAAGTCCCGTCGCGCCGGTCGTTGGTCGGGTAGTACGCCAGCGTGTATTGATTGCGGATGTCGTGCGCCACTTGCTGGCAGATGTTGTGCACATCCTCGACGTTTTCCGGGAAGTAGGCGATGCCGCCCGAGGCTTTCGCGATATCTTCGAGTGCGCGCTTGGCTTTCTTCGCGCCCTTCTTGCTCTCCTGGCTTAGCAAACCGATGGTGTAAATCACCGTGTCCGTCTTCTGAATTTCGCGAATGGTCTTTTCCAACGAATAATGACTGGAATTGTCTTCGCCGTCGGTCACAATCAGGAGAACGTGCTTGTCCTTGGAAGCTTTTTTCAAATGATCAAGCGATCCGATGATGGCGTCATAAAGTGCCGTGCTGCCGCGTGAGTCGATCCGCTCCAGCGCTTCTTTCAGCTCGGGGATACTGTTGGTGAAGTTCTTGTCCAGGTCGAGATAAAAATCGTCATTGAAATTCACAACAAACGCTTCGTCTTGCGGATTGCTGGCCTGCACCAGCGTAATAGCCGCTTCGTTTACCTTGGGACGCTTGTCGCGCATGCTGCCGCTGTTGTCAATCACCAGGCCCATGCTGACGGGAAGGTCCTCGCGCTTAAAGACAGAGAGTTTCTGCTCGATCTTGTCTTCGAAGACCCTGAAATTCTGTGCCGTCAGGCCGTCCGCAAAACGCTGACGGTCATCGAGCACGGTCGTGTGCAGGACCACCAGGTTGACGCGGCTAACGATCTTCGCGCCCTGGTTACCCCCGTTGTTTTGTCCTGGTGGAGGAGGAACGGGATTCGTTACGGGTATCTGCGCCGACGCCGACGGAACTAAAACGCCGATAGCGCAAAGGAACACCGCGAGCGAAAACGCACCGTGAAGAAAACGGCGCGTGAATTTAATGGCTTGGCGCGTAATACCCTGTCTTCGAGTAAACGGTGAGAGGCGGGAGTCCTCTCGGAGCGCGCAGCTTGATCTTGATTTTCCGCCACCGCGCGTCGTGAGCTTTGTTGCTTGGTCGATAGCCGAGCACATATTGGTTTCGCAGCTCCATGCCGATTTTTGTCGCGATATCCGGAAGATCTTCGAGTCTCTCAACGGAGAACACACGGCCCCCGGTCATTTCCGTAATTTCGCTCAGGAGCGAGGGACCTTTCAGTTCTTCGGGAGTCCGGTTGCGAGATCCTAGCGGGTCAAAGATGCCGATGGCATAGAGCTGGGTATCGGCTTCTTTCACCAGCCGCTTGATATCGCTTTCGTTGTACCGACTGTGATTATCTCCTCCATCGGATAGGATGAGCAAGGCACGTTTGGCGTTGTGTGCACCCCTCATCTGGCTGAGTCCCAGGTAAATGGCGTCGAGAAGCGCCGTGCGGCCCTTGGGAGAGGTAAGCATTAGGCGGCTCTGCAAGTCTTCGACGCTGTTGGTGAACGAACTGGTCAGCTCGGCGCGCTCGTTGAAACTGACCAGAAAAAACTCATCCTGGGGGTTGGCGGTTTTGAAAAACTGCAAGGCCGCCTCGCGAGCCTTCCCTACTTTGTTGGACATGCTCCCGCTGAAATCAAATATGACGCCAATGGAGATGGGCACATCCTCCGCGGAAAATGTAGTCACTTCCTGCTCGATGTTGTCTTCGAAGATGCGGAAGTTATCGGGATCGAGACCGGTAACCAGACGGTTGTACGGGTCCGTGACGGTGACGTTCACCAGCGCCATGTCGACGTCAATTTTCAGAGTACCGCCGGCCTTGAACGCTTTGGCAGCCGTATCTTTACGCACGTCATCGACATGCGTTTTAGCGTCTTCGTCTCTTGCGTCTTCCTTTTTCGGCTCTTCTTTTTTAGGATCGTCTTTGGGTTTGTTGTCGTCAGGGGGAGACTGGGCAGCAGCTACCTGAAGGAGGGCCTGACCGCAAAGAAAACAAAAAACGAGCAGAAACTGGAAGGATGCAAGCACAACGCGACGTTTTTTAGAGCGTGACTGCGGTACAGTCACCAGCAGATCGCGTTTCACGGCACCCCCTACGTCTCGGACGGACCGGGACGGCCGCGCGGTTCGGACTAAAGGGCATTCTATCACTCGGATTTTTGAAAACAAGCGCAAACGTTCCATCCTTCCAATTAGGACTTTCTATGGCGGGGCTAAGGCATGGGCCTTGTGGTAGCATCGCCGCACAGAAGGCGGGGCTTTCTCCAGTTAGATGAGACTGAGCTGGTGAAAGGCTTATTCCCGCAATCGGAGAAGCAACAAAAATGGGCTTGGTGAAAGTGGTAGTGGTCATTCCGGCGCGTTATGCATCCACGCGTTTGCCTGCAAAGCCACTTGTGTCGCTGGCGGGAAAGCCGATGATCCAGCGAGTGTATGAGCGAGCCAAACTGGCTACAAGCGCCGACCGCGTTGTCGTAGCGACGGATGATCAGCGCATTGTGAAAACCGTCGAGGGATTTGGCGGCGAAGCGCGCATGACGCGTTCGGACCACCGCACCGGCACGGAGCGCGTTGCAGAAGTGGCGGCGCATGAAGAGGGCGACGTCTTCGTGAACGTGCAGGGAGACGAGCCGCTGCTAGATCCTGTTGCCATAGACACTGCGGTGGCCTCGTTGCTGGAAGAGCCTATGGCTGCCATTGGAACCGTGGCCACAGCCATCAAAACACCTGCAGACATCATGGACCCCAACGTGGTGAAAACTGTTCTGGATTTCGATGGCAATGCCCTGTACTTCTCTCGGGCGCCGGTTCCTTGGGTACGCGATATGGGGAGCAAGATTCAGGTGCGGCACCTGAAGCATCTGGGATTGTATGTATTCCAGCGCGAGGCTTTGCGGGAATATCCCACATTGCCGCAAGGCGAACTGGAGCGCATCGAGCAGCTCGAACAATTGCGGTGGCTGGAAAACGGCTGGAAGATTCGCGTGGCGGAGGTGGAGCACGATGCGGTAAGCGTAGACGTGCCAGAAGACGTGACGCGCGTGGAAAAATTACTGCAAGGCAAAAGCTGAAACCTCCGACGCAAGCGATGTGATTTTACGCAGGGCATGAAACTCCCAAAATGGAACGTACCCGGGTATTCGCACCCCCCCGGTTTTGTATAAGTGTTGATTCTAAAAGGACTTAAAGTCGTTTGTTTTCATACAGTTTTGCAAGTGTTGATTCTAAAAGTTAGCCTCACAGGGAGGCGCAACAAATCTCTCAAGACCGCCACCCCTTCCGCCTGAAGTTCTTCACCGTGGATTCTAGTGCTCCTTGGCCCGACAAATGAAAGGCCAGGCGGGGACTCCGCCGGCGGATCGTTATTTTGTGGTCCGGACAACTGGCAAAGCTGCTGCTACCCAGAGATAGTAGCTATTGCTGGGCTTTCAGGATGCCTGCGACGACGCGCTGGGCCCCGTTGTTGTCGCGGTTGGCGAAGAAAGCGAGCTGCGGACTCACGAAATAGACCACCATGTGAATCGGCGAGGCGTTGGAAAGATGGACGTCCATGGTAGGGCTCTTTCCGTCGCCGCCGGTGCCGTCGCCGCCGTTGAAGTTGATCGAGGCGGTGGAACCGAGGTCAGTGCCAAGCGTAAGCCCGGTGAATTGGAAAAGATCGTAGGTGCCGCTGAGGCTCAAGCTCTTGATGGTTTCCTGTGCGAGGAGGTCTTCTTCATCCGTGTTACCCAATGAACCGCTGCTGGTGACTAGGCCGCTCCAATTCATGGCGTAAGGCCCGGTGATATTGCTGCTGGTGAACGGGCTACCGGATTGCGACAAGATGGAACCGTCAGCAACAACAACAGCCGTGCCAGTCCCGGAAGGGCCGCTGACTTCTTGAATCACGCCATCACTCGCAGAGCTGAGGTAGAAAACAAAGGAGTAGACATTCGCGGCAGAAGACTGGAAGGAAAGTTGGCCGCGTCCTGTCGTGGAGTCGTAGCTGATGCTGGGCATCGTCAAAGCATTGGGGCCAAATTCGTTTTCCGAGCCGCCGTTGTTTACATCCATAAGCAGCTTGGTGACCGTGGGGCCGGGGTTTGCACATTGGAGGCAGGTATCGAACCGGCCGACGCGAATCAAGCCGCCATTCGCAGAGGCGCCGGCAACGAGAAACGCAAAGCCGCCCGAAGGGGCCGCCGGAACGGCGGCTTGCGAGACAGCGTCACCTGTAAGCATAGGCGGAACTGTCGCGCCGTTGCCAATACTGATAAATCTCACTCGCGTTGAGTCCACGACATAAAAGGCGTAAGTCTGTCCGGCGATAGTCGCTATTCCGCGGCCGGAAGTCGCAGAGTTTGCAGAGTCCGGAGCGAAGTTTCCGCTGATACTTCCGCTGGTCAAAGTAAAGTTGTCGTTGGCGTCTTCGATTCCCGAGGTGATGACTCCCGCGCTCGCCGAAAACTGCCCCACGAGAGATTCGGGGGCGACGCTCCCGTCAACACCGGAGAAATCAAACACATACGATCCCGAAACTCCCGTTCCAAATGCAGCCGTATTCTGGAGGACGAAATTACCGCTTCCCGTGGATGCCTGAGTGTTGCTGGCCGTCTCATCCATCATCAGGCCGTCTTTGGTGGATGTCAGGACGATGCCAAAATTGAGGGTGGCGGGAGCGCCGTTGGAATTGACATTGAATGTCAGCGTGCCGCGTCCATCGGCATTCACGGTATAGCTGCTGCCGCTCATGATGGCGATAGGCGCTGAGGAGGTAGTGCTGCTTCCTCCGGCGTTCACGATGTCATAGACGCCGCCAGTTATGCCGCCGCTGCCGTTGGCGATAAAGCTCCCGGTGCGAGAAAGAGGCGTCGCGGACGTGCCGCCACTGGTGATGGCTTCGCCGCTGGTCACAAAAGCGTAGGTGCCGTTCAAGCTGGCGTTGCCGAAATTGCCGCTGGGAGGGGGCGGTGTAATCGCGGTACCGCCGCCGCCGCAAGCGGAGGTCCACAAGGCAGCGGCTGCGACCAGCGCTGTGATCAGGCGGTTCATCGCACGCCTCGCAACGCTTCCTTTTGGGCTGGAGTCAGCGTAGAAGCAGGCGAGAGGGGAAGGCCTTTGGCATTGCGTACGGCAACAGCTTGCGTGCCCTTTTGAACGATTCGAGCGGCAAAGTAGGTTCCTTCACCGAGAGCCATGGGTTCGCCGACGATACGAACGCTGTCGCCCACATTTAATGCAAAGTGATTGGCCTCAAGAATCTTGGCATTACCGAGATGGACGTCCACTTGGCCCGAAGCCGTTTGAATAGTCACATGCGCGCCCATAGGTGGAACAGCGGAAGCTGTCTCATATTTCACTACGCTGCCAACCAGCGAGATTTCACGGGTGGCATTGTAGGTCCGTAGCAACTGCGCATCCGAAGGCATGGCTTGCTGGGCACTTGCGCAAAGACAGAACGCTAACGAGCCTGCGAGCAGGACGAGTAAAAGCACTGGTCGAGTTTTAAGATTCATTGATCCTTCCCACGTGTGAATGTTCCACTCGCAACCTTCTGCGTTTGCAGAAAGAACGAAAACCACCACAGGCGCCAACCGAAAGGCTCTGAAGCCTTAGATGGCGAAGCCTCGAAGGAGGGTTTCGCCGAAAAGCCAGGGAGTTCCAGTGCGGCAACAGCGACAAGGCCGCACCTAAAGAGTATTCCCCATTGATTTCAAACACGTTCCGCAGCAAAAAGTTTCTCGTCATTGCAAGCGATTTGGGTGAGTGCGCCACGCGGTCCATAGACCGAGAGAGTCGTATCGTAATTACTCCCAAAGGTATTTGCCTCCAAACGAATGTTCGCTGTTGGGGTGAACGCAAACCGCACCGTCTGCGTGCGCCCCGAGCAGAATGGATCGTCAGGAGCAACAGTTGCGTTAGTGACGTCTTGAGTCGTGCTAAAGGGTATCGTAGTTACAACCGTGGGGTCGGCAAAGTCATCATTCGGTGGAGGGGGAACAATAACCGTAAGCTGAGTGAACGTACCCCTGAAAGGCCGGAGTTCTACGAAGTCAGGGCTTTGCGCAGAGGTGTTCGGAAGCGTATGGGAGCCCTTCCGGCAGCATCCGATTGGACCACCACATATCGACTCGGGGGCAAGGGCAGGGATTTCACAACAGCGGAACGATGGATGGGCTACAATGGTGCATTGCTGTTTGGCGTTATTTGGCGTCTAAGCGAGCATTCGGGTTCAGGTTGCCTGATCGCGCGAGGATGAAATGAAATCAGAGCGTCGTGGGCTGGTTCTGATCATTGCAGTGGTGGCGTTGTCCGCTGCGCTCGGGGGCATTTACGGCCCGAACGTGCGGGCCACGGCGTCCTCCTATGACGACGCGCAGAGCTCGGTACGCACGTTCACCTCGGTGCTGGACGCGGTGCAGGCAAACTACGCAGAAAAAGTGGACGTTGACAAGGTCGTCTATGAGGGCGCCATCCCGGGAATGCTGCGGATGCTCGATCCGCACTCGAACTTCTTCGATCAGCGAGCGTGGACGGCAAATCGGGAAGAGATGCGGGGCAGGTACTACGGCGTGGGCATGGGAGTGATTCCGCGCGGCGACCACACTATCGTGATGTCCTCGTATACGGGCACGCCGGCGTTCCGGGCGGGGATCCGGCCCGGAGACATCATCATAAGCATTGATGACAAGTCCGTCGAGCGCCAGAGCACGTCGGAAATTGCTGACCTTTTGAGGGGGGCGCGGGGAACGACGGTCAAGATTGCAGTTTCCCGCGAGGGGTACGCGGACCCGCTGGTTTTCACCGTCACGCGCGACGAAATCCCGCATCACGCTGTGGATTTGGCATTTGAGGTGAAGCCGGGAATAGGCTACATCCGGCTTTCCGGATTCAACGAGAAAACCGACGGCGAGCTGGGCGATGCGATGAAGCAGTTGAATGCATCTACTCTGGACGGCCTGATTTTGGACATGCGGGAGAATCGCGGCGGGCTGCTGGACGAGGCCATCGCTGTGAGTGACATGCTGCTGGACAAGAACCAGTTGATTGTGTCGCACCGGGGGCGCACTTCGGCGGAGCGCCGTTACTACGCGGTGCGGGGGAACCGCGGCAATAACATGCCGTTGGTCATTCTGGTGAACGGCAACTCCGCGTCGGCGACAGAAATCGTTTCGGGCGCGGTGCAGGACCACGATCGCGGCGTGATTGTTGGCGAAACGACTTTTGGCAAGGGCCTAGTGCAAACGGTTCAGCCGCTGAGCGAAAACACTGGGCTGGCACTGACGATTGCGCGCTACTACACGCCGAGCGGGCGGCTGATTCAGCGTGATTACAAGTCGGTTTCCTTGTTTGAGTATTACGAGCGCAAGACTCCGGAACACCCGACAGAAGTCATGCTGACCGACAGCGGCAGGCAAGTAACGGGCGGAGGCGGCATCACGCCCGACGTTACGGCGAAGGAACCGGAACTGAATCGCTTCCAAAAAGCAATGTATCGCGACGATGTGTTCTTTCCGTTGGAAACCAGTGTGGGTGGATTTACGCGGCACTATCTGGGGACACGGCCGACGATTACCAAAGACTTTGAAGCCAACGATGGGGTGTTGAACGAATTCCGCAAATTCCTGGCGAGCAAGAACATCCGCTACACCGAACCGGAGATGGCGGAAAACCTGAATTGGGTGAAACGCAAGATTAAGCAGGAAGTGTTTGTGTCCATGTTTGGCCAGCAAGAAGGGTTGAAGGTTCAGCTGGAAACGGATGCGCAATTGCGCGCAGGCGTTGATGCGATTCCGCAGGCGCGCGTACTTTATGAGAAAGCTCGCAAGATTATCGCGCAGCGCGCCGGTGTCACGACCTATCGCCCGTAAAATGCACTTCGTCTCTCATTTTGAGTGACGGCTGTCCGGCAGCAGCAAAACCTTCTATTTTCCCGCACAATAGTGTGTTATTTGACAGAAGCGCAAGTTCCGAAGATAATTGTTTGTACGTCAATCCTGTGGAGGTCAGATCGGCCCGGCAAGAACCCGGGCTACACGGATGGCGCCAAAATATATATTTGTTACCGGCGGTGTTGTTTCCTCACTGGGAAAAGGCGTAGCAGCCTCCTCGATTGGCTGTCTCCTCGAAAGTCGCGGTTTTCAAGTCACACTTCAAAAATGCGATCCGTATCTGAACGTGGATCCGGGCACGATGAGCCCGTTTCAGCACGGCGAAGTGTTTGTGACCGAAGACGGCGCGGAGACGGACCTCGATTTGGGGCACTACGAGCGCTTCACGCACGCGAAACTTTCCCGCGACAATAATTGGACGACCGGCCGCATCTACGAAACGATTCTAACGAAAGAGCGGCGAGGCGACTATCTCGGCAAAACGGTTCAGGTGATTCCGCACGTCACGGACGAAATCAAAGCGTGCATCCGGAAGGTTTCGGAAAACGTGGACGTGGTGATTGTCGAGATCGGCGGAACGGTGGGCGACATCGAGTCGCTTCCCTTCCTGGAAGCCATCCGGCAGATGCGCCTGGAGCTGGGCGCGGAGAACACGCTTTTTGTACACGTGACGCTGGTGCCCTTCATTCCCGCGGCGGGAGAACTGAAAACGAAGCCGACGCAGCACAGCGTCAAGGAGATGCTGGGCATCGGGATACAGCCGGACATTTTGCTTTGCCGAAGCGACCGCCATATTCCGGGAGAATTGAAGAAAAAGATTGCGCTGTTCTGCAACGTGGCAGAATCCTGCGTGATTTCCGTGGAAGACGTGGACACGATTTATGCGGTGCCGGCGGAGATGAGCAAAGAAGGGCTGGACGCGCAGATTTTGCGTTTGCTGAAGCTGGAATCGCGGCCTTCGGACATGAAGCCTTGGGTCGATTTGGTTTACCGGATGCATCATCCGGCGGGCGAAGCGCGAATCGCTGTCGTCGGAAAGTACGTGCAGCTCGAAGATGCTTACAAGAGTTTGCGCGAGGCTTTGCTGCATGGAGGCCTGGCGCACAATCACAAAACCGCGCTCGATTGGATCGAGGCGGAGGATCTGGATTCGCCGGAAACGGCGGCGCGACGATTGCACGGCTACGACGGGATTCTCGTGCCGGGCGGATTCGGCAAGCGCGGGATTCAGGGGATGGTGTACGCGATTCAGTACGCGCGCGAACACAAAGTGCCGTTCTTTGGGATTTGCCTGGGGATGCAGTGCGCGACGATTGAATACGCGCGCGACGTTGCAGGCATGAAGCAGGCGGATAGCACAGAATTCGATCCGCAAACGCCCTACCGCGTGATTTACAAATTGCGCGAGCTTCTGGGCGTGGACGAAATGGGCGGCACGATGCGGTTGGGTGCCTGGCCCTGCAAGCTGGAACCGGGCTCGTTCGCTAACAAAGCGTACGGCAAGCTGGAAATCAACGAGCGGCACCGGCACCGCTATGAATTCAACCGCGACTTCGAGAAAACGCTGGTGGCTGCGGGACTGAAAATTACGGGACGAACGCCTGACGAAAACTATGTGGAGATCGTCGAGGCGCCGGAACATCCGTGGTTCCTGGGATGCCAGTTTCATCCGGAATTCAAGAGCAAGCCTCTGGAGCCGCATCCGCTGTTTGCGGCGTTTATTGGCGCTGCGGTGGAACACAAGAAACAGCGGTCGCGAGCGGCTTCGGTCGCCGCGACCGAGCGGCAACCCGCGCCTGCGCTGCGGGCTGCGCCTAGCGCAACAGCTTAGAAATCAAGCCGGGGAGATTCGGCCATGCCAGGGCAGGCCAAACAAACCGGGGTGGACTTCGATCACAAAGGGCTCGCCAAGATACGCGCCGTAATACGCGTGGTGAATCAACCTCGAATGTCTCTTCGTGGTGGCCGGCCGGCCACGAAGAGACGACAAGATGGTAGGTGGTGCCGATACTTCCTCTACTGACGTATTTGCCTGTGACGGAGGTGTGGACGAAATGTACTGGCGCACGGCCTGCCAAGCCGTTCAACACCGCAAAGAGGGTGAGGCCGATGAGAAGGGCGCCCGAGTAAATAAATCCCGCGCAAACCCGCAACGTTAGGCGGGAGACGCTTGCCCGCAGTGAGAGCAATTGTCATGAGAATCGGCAAAAAGAACAAGCATAGACCGAGGACCACTAGCCGCTTTTCGTCCAATAGCGGATAAAAATCGCCAGCGATCAGAATACCAATAAGGCCGATGAACAATGGGTACGAGCATTTCGTATTTGCTTGTTCGCGCCTTCAGCGAAGCGTGTGCGGTCCCGCCGCAAGCGTGACAGCGTGCGCCTTCAAAATCCGTTCCGCATCTTTCGCATATTGGCATGGGTTTGAAGATGGCGTGCGCTGCAATTTCTTGTCTCTGCAGAGGCCCACACTTTTTCAGCTTACGCGGACTGGACGTTCATTATCTGACAGTTTGTTTGGTTGTGCTTTCTGAAAACACAACGATTGAAAACTCTGTGCCCATGCGCAACGCCAGATGCCTCTATGCTATCTTCGTTAGCCTGAATGGGGACCAACTGGCTATGGGGACTACACACGAAATCGAGTTGGGCAAGCTCCGGCTGGGCGCGGGGAATCCGCTGTTTCTGATCGCTGGGCCTTGCGTGATTGAAAGCGAACTGCATGCGTGCGTCATGGCGGAAAAAGTGGCGAAAATCGCAGCGGACGCGGGCGTGCCGTATATTTTCAAAGCGTCTTACGACAAGGCGAACCGCTCTTCGTTGAAGGCGTTCCGCGGGCCAGGGTTGAAAGAAGGGCTGCGCGTTCTCGAAAAAATAAAGAAGGATTTCAAGTTGCCGGTCCTGACTGACATTCATGACGAATCACATGCGGAGCTGGTTGCGGAAGTTTGCGACATTTTGCAAATCCCAGCGTTTTTAGCGCGGCAGACCGATTTGCTGATTGCCGCCGGCAAGACCGGCCGCGTCATTAACATCAAGAAAGGCCAGTTTCTTTCGCCGTGGGACATGGACAACGTGGCGGAAAAAGTGGAGAGCACGGGAAACAAGAAAATCATTTTGACAGAGCGCGGCACTTCGTTTGGCTACCAGAATTTAGTTGTAGACATGCGCTCGTTTCCCGTGATGCAGAGGACGGGCTACCCTGTCGTTTTTGACGTGACACATTCGGTGCAACTTCCGGGAGGACAAGGGCGCTCGAGCGGGGGGCAGCCGCAATTCATCGAGCCGCTGGCGCGGGCTGCGGTTGGCGCGGGCGTGGATGGGATTTTTTTGGAGACGCACGACAATCCCGCTGCGGCGCGGTCCGATGGGCCGAATGCTTTGCCGCTTTCGCAGCTTCAGGCGCTGCTCTTGAAATTGAAGGGACTCAACACTGTGGTCCGCCGCTGGAGCACTTCGTCATGAGTCTGGAGACGGCGCGGCGAGTGCTCAAGATTGAGGCGGAGGCGATTCAGGACGTGCTGACGCGGCTCGACGCCAGTTTTGAGAAGGCAGTGGATGTTTTGTTTGCTTGCAAAGGACGCGTGGTCGTCAGTGGCATGGGCAAGTCGGGATTGATCGGACGAAAAATTTCCGCAACGCTTTCGAGCACCGGCACGCCGTCTTTTTTCCTTCATCCAGCCGAAGCTTTGCACGGAGACCTGGGCATGCTGGCGCGCGGCGATGCGATGCTGGCGGTTTCCTACGGCGGCGAGACGCAGGAGATTATCCAGCTTCTGGAAGCATTGAAGCGGCTGGAGATGCCGCTGGTCACGCTAACGGGTTGTGTGCAATCTACGCTCGCGCAAGCCAGTGACGTAGTGTTGGATGTCAGCGTGAATGAAGAAGCGTGTTCGCTGAATCTTGCGCCGACAGCGAGCACTACCGTGGCCATGGCCGTGGGCGATGCCCTGGCGATTTCGCTGCTGGAGCGGCGCGATTTTCGGCACGATGATTTCGCCGCGCTGCATCCGGCGGGGCGGCTTGGCAAGAAATTGTTGCGCGTCGAGCATCTGATGCATTCAGGCGCGGCCATGCCGCGCGTTGCGCCAAACGCGGCAATGCCGGATGTTTTTCACGAAATGAGCGCGAAGGGCCTTGGCATGACCACGGTACTCGAGGCGGACGGGCGGCTCGCGGGAATTTTGACCGACGGCGACTTGCGGCGGCTGATGGAGACGCATCGCGGCGCGGTTTTGGAAATGCGCGCCGCGGACGGCATGACGAAAACCCCGCAAACGATCGGGCCGCACGTGCTGGCGAGCGAAGCGCTGAATTTGATGGAGAAGAAAAAGATCACCTCGGTGGTGGTAGTGGATGAGACGCGACGCGCGCTTGGCGTGGTTCATTTGCATGATTTGTGGACGCTGGAATTGATGTAGCGTCGTAAAGAAGAAAGGATTTAACACAGGAGATCACAGAGACGGAAGCACAGAAATCGCAGAGAAGAAAGAGAGAGGGCCTTGAGGAAAGCATGAAGATACCGGCGAAAGTGGCGGGCAAAGCGAAACAAATCTCTGTGCTATTGATGGACGTGGACGGCACGCTAACGGATGGCAGCGTGACCCTGGCTTCCACCTCGGACAACCATGCGCTCGAGGTGAAAACATTTGACGCGCATGACGGGCAGGGGCTGTCGCTCGCGGTGACTGCGGGCTTGCGCACCGGTGTGATTACCGGGCGTGGCAGCCCGGCGCTGCGCCGGCGGTGTAAAGAACTGGACATTGAGTTCGTTTACGAGAAGCAAGGACACAAAATCGCGGCTTACGAAGATGTTCTGCGAAAGACCGGCGCAAAGGAATCCGAAGTCGCTTATCTTGGCGACGATTTGCCGGACTTGACCATCATGCGGCGTGTGGGCCTAGCGGTAGCCGTGGGCAACGCTACTCCGGAAGTAAAACGCGCGGCGGACTATCGGACCAAGGCTCATGGCGGCAAGGGAGCGGCCCGCGAACTTGTCGAGCTCATTCTCAGGTCCAAGGGCATTTGGGAAGAAATGATTGATAAAGCGAGAGCGTAGGCTCTTCCCTTTTATCTTACCTGGGCGCGCTAGGCCTTGGAGCAAATTTCAAGCGATAATCGAACGTCATCGTTCTGCGTTCTACGAGGAAGCCTGTTCATGCCCCATGCCTGGCACGACGTGTCACCCGGAAACGAATTGCCGCGGGACTTTCAGGCGGTCATCGAAATTCCGCTCGGCTCGAACGTGAAGTACGAGCTCGACAAGCCTACTGGGCTTTTGAAAGTGGACCGCATCATCCACTCGGCGGTGTTTTATCCCGCGAATTGCGGCTTCATTCCGCAAACTTATGCCGAGGACAACGATCCGCTGGACGTGCTCGTCCTGTGCCAGGAGCCGGTGCAGCCCCTTTCGTTAATCAAAGCGCGCGCCATCGGCCTGATGACCATGATTGATTCCGGTGCGAGCGACGATAAAATTATCGCGGTGGCAACGAACGATCCCAAGTTCAACAGCGATGTAGAGGCCAAGGAACTTCCTTCGCACCGCTTGCTGGTGCTGAAGCGATTTTTCCAGGATTATAAACAGCTCGAAGGCAAGCAGGTACAAGTGGAAGATATTCGGCCCGCGTACGCGGCGGCGAACGTGATCGAGAAAGCTCTGGCGCGCTACCAAAGGGAGCGCGAACATCTTCGGGCGAAAGACGGTCACTAATGCAAAAATACTATTTTGGAGGCAGTGGCCAAAGTGCTAGTTTGCTGCAACATCGACGGTTCTGTTTGAGGATTCTGAGCCCATGAGGCGTTTACTGAAATGGATTGGTGGTGTTCTCGCCGTGCTGCTGCTCGCAGCGTTTGGCGTGCTCTGTTACATGGCGGGCAGCCCGAAAGACGCTTACGGGATGGTGCGCTATGCCCTCCCTCACATGCACCGCGGCACGCTGAAAGCGGGCAGCGACGCTCCTGACGCGCGGTTGCTCGCGCTCGACGGCACGAGTCATTTTCATATTCGCGAACGCCTTGGAGCGCGCCCGCTGGTGCTGGTGTTCGGCAGCTTTACTTGACCGCCCTTCCGTCGCCAGGTGGGCGATGTCGTCCAGATTTACAACGACTACAAAGAGCACGCGGATTTTCTGACCGTGTACGTGCGCGAGGCACATCCCACCGATGAATGGCAGATGAAATCCAACGTGAAAGATGAGGTTTGTTACGCGCAGCCAAAGACGCTGGAGCAGCGCGTGGCTATCGCAAAGGATTTCACTTCGCGCTACAAGTTTCCTTTGCCTTTCGGCATCGACGAAATGGGCAACGCGGCCGACGCCGCGTACGCAGCCTGGCCAGAACGGCTTTACGTCATTGATGAGGCGGGACACGTCGCTTATCGCGGAGGGATGGGGCCGTTCAACTACAAGCCTGCCGAACTTCGCGACTGGCTGGCTGCGAGGTATGGAGTCGTGAAGCACGAATCGCCAGCGGTAGGGGCGGCAGCTTCCCCAACCGCTACTTCTGAGGCCACTCCCGCGGCGGCCTCCACGCCTGTGCGGGCCCATGCAGGCGCGCCGACGCCCGCAAGTTCCACGAAATAGAATTGAGTGGGCGCCACCGATGAACCTCGCCGGATGACCAGCCCAAGGATGGAAGAAAAGCGGCAGCAAGGCTGCCTCTTCGAGCTCAGGGTAAACCGCACTCCAAAGGGTTCTTCGCAATATTTTGCAGGACTCAGTAGAATCACGGCGTGAAGGCGCATGCTGTAAAGAACAATCGCAGGAAGGAACAGAGGAAAGTAGGGCTTGCCCGGGCGCTCTCCAAGCTGGGACATTGCTCTCGCTCGCAAGCTGCGGAATTGATTCGTGCCGGACATGTGAAGTTGAACGGTGCGGTGCGCCGCGATCCTGAAACTCCAACGCATCCTGGGAAAGATCGCATTCAGCTAGACGAGGCCCCGCTTGCCGCCAGCGAGAAAATCTACCTCATGCTTAACAAACCGCGCGGAGTTGTGACTACGGCTTTGGACGAAAAGGGCCGTGAAACGGTTTACGCGTATCTGCCGAAGAACCTGCCGTGGCTTGCGCCTGTCGGACGTTTGGACAAAGCCAGCGAAGGATTATTATTGCTGACCAATGACTCCGAATGGGCCGCGCGCATTACGGCGCCGGAGACGCATCTCGACAAGACGTATCATGTGCAGATTGACGCGTTTGCCGAATTGGGCCTGCTTTTGAATCTTCGCGAAGGCCTCCGGACGGAAGATGGCGGCTTTCTTCGCGTCAAAGATGCGCGCAATCTTCGGCACGGCAAACGCAATTCGTGGCTGGAAATCATTCTCGACGAAGGAAAGAACCGCCAGATTCGCCGCTTGCTTGACCATTTTCATCTCGAGGTGTTGCGGCTTGTGCGTGTGGCCATTGGGCCGCTGGCCTTAGGGGACCTGCAAAAAGGCGCAAGTCGCGTGCTTACAGTCGAAGAAAAGAAAGCGTTGGATCGTGCAATGGGGCTAGCGAGGCCGCCACGAGCCTTGATTGACAGCCCCAATTTCCTTGTATAACTTGGCTCGCATGCCGTCCCCGGGCACATCTGTACCCTCCGCGCCGTCTCCGGGAATCGGTGTGGTGATTCAGAGGATCCCGGACGTCCTCGCGTTTACGCTGGATAATCCCGGCCGCGGGAATGAAGTTACTGGAGCGATGCTCGACGCCATGCTGGCGGAGCTGCGGGCCGAGGCCTCGACGCCAGTCGCGCGCGTCCTGCGGATTCGAGCGCGCGGGAAAGTTTTCTGCTCTGGGCGCGAGCGCACCGGACGAGATGCGGCGTCCCTTCGCAAAGAGGCGGAGCGGCTTATCGAATTTCAGCACACCTTGCGCACTTCTCCGGTGATTAGCATCGCTGAAGTGCAAGGCGACGCGCTGGGTTTCGGTTTCGGCCTGGCGATTGCGTGCGACTTCGCTCTCGTCGCGGAAAATGCTTCTCTCGCCTTGCCGGACATGCGCTCCGGCCTGGCCCCCTCCGACGTCGCAGCGTATCTCGGCGAATACGCGCTGCCGCGGGTAGCGTTCCCTCTAGTTCTTTTTGGAGACCCTATCAGCCCGGTCCGCGCGCTCCAGGTCGGCTTGATTTCCCAAATCTGCGCGCCCGAGGAATTGGTCGGAGAAGCAAATGCCCTTGTAGCTCGCATTCTGCGCTTGGATTCGGCGGCTGTGCGGCGGTGCAAGGAATTTTTCTCTGCCGCCCAACAAGATACCTTCGAGCAGAATTGCCGGCGCGCGGTAGCCGTCCTTACAGAGGACGGCCTCGCAAGGCTCGACAGAAGAAAGTGATTACTCGCCGCTCGAGGAAGAAATAGAGCCGGAGACTACATCTGCTCTCGTTTCCCATATTTCGAATTGAATCGTTTCAAGAATGAAAATCCGGTGGATTGCCGCTAGAATAAGCCGCGACGTTCGCGGAGGGCTTATGAAAAGAATGGGTGTGACCGCTTTTCTGCTGCTATTCGGAGCAATTTCCGCGCTCAGCCAGACCAGGCTTTCCACGAAGTGGGAAGAGTTGACCGCGGAAGATTTTCGCACGGCGATTCAGCAATCGAAAGGGACGTGCCTGCTACCGTTTGGCATCCTTGAAAAGCATGGGCCGCATTTGCCGTTGGGAACGGATCTGCTGAATGTCCGCTACGCCGCTCTGCATGCGGCCGAGCAGGAATTTGCCGTGGTTTTCCCAGAATATTATTTTGGCCAGATTTTTGAAGCCAAGCACGAACCAGGAACAGTGGCCTACAGCATGGAATTGCAGTTGAAGCTTTTGCAGGAAACCACCGATGAAATGGCGCGCAACGGCTGCAAGAAAGTCATCATCGTCAACGGCCACGGCGGGAACGAGCACTTGCTTCCCTACTTCGCGCAGGGCCAGATGGCGTACCCGAAAGATTACGTTGTTTACGTGCTAGACGGCGAGCGTAGCCGCCCAGGCGGACCGGCAAAAAAATCCACAGGCATCGATTACCACGCGGGGGAAAACGAAAGTTCCAACACACTCTATACGCATCCGGAATTGACGCACATTGACCGGGCCAAGCGCGAGTCCGGCACGGACCAGAAGAGGCAGAACCTGCCGGAATTCCTCTATACGGGAATTTGGTGGTACGCGCGCTTCCCCGAACATTATTCAGGCGATGGCTCGGTGGCTACGAAAGAACTCGGCGAATGGAACGTGCAGGGATGGATTTCCACGATTGTGGAAGCCATCCGCGCGGTAAAGGCCGATGACGCCAGCCTCAAAATTCAGAATGAGTTCTACGAGAAGAGCAAGCATCCCCTCGACACGAAGCAGTGATGTTGTAAAAACGAACGGGCGCGGGACCAATTGTAGATTTTCTAGCTCCGCGTCCGGGCCACGACGGTTCGGGCCAAAAAACCGCGGCCTCAGGATGACAAGATAAAAGGAATGGCAGTGAAGGCTCTTAGCGGGCTTTGGTGAGCTGTTCGACCCAGCGGCGCAGCACGCCATAGTGCGGCTGCTCGAGGTCGAGAAACTCAATGCCCATGCCGATACGTGGCTTGACGATGCGCACGGTCCCTAATGCTTCGAGCTTTTGGTCTTTCCTCATCAAAGTGACTCGCACGCGTGTGTTGGAGGGCAGCGACTTGGTGGTGCAGACAAAAATCCCACCCATGGAGATGTCTGAGGTCACGCCGTCCGATTTCGAGCCGGTCTCCAGGTCCAGGATGATCGCGTCTGCGGCAAAGGGATAGCGGATGCAAAAGCGGCGGTCCCGGACCGAGAGCCCCCGGGGTTCGTCGTTCGATATACGGTCACCCATTAGAATTACGTCGCCCAAGCTTCGTACCGATATGGAACGCCTAACGGCGCCACGAAACTTCCTGACTCCGCCAGTCTGAGCGAAAAAGGGGCTCCTGTGGGGCTTTCCGTTGGATCACCATGCGAAAGAAGCAACACCCGACTGGTTCTCCACGGAAGAAGTGGTCCACCGAGGGTTATTACATGGAACGACAAACAGCCCCATCGCCACTCTATGCATGCTTCTTGCGCATGTTAGCCTGAAGCTCAGAACGACCTTATATAACCCTATGAGCACTTTATCGGATGGATTGCGCCAGAGCGACCGCATCAGCCTCCGTATGCCCGTCGAAGCATCCTGGGCTACGGCGGCGGGCGCTACGTTCACGCAAACCGTCGAGACGCTGCTTGTGAGCCGCAATGGCGGCGTGCTGCGCTTTACCGAAAAGCTGGAGGCGAGCCAGGAGCTGCATCTGCGGCGATTCGTCGAGGGCGATCAGTGGAAAAACACGCGGGCGCGCGTGGTAGCGGAAATCGATCAGGACGCCAACGGATTTCTTTACGCTATTCACATCCTCGAGCCGCGCAACGATTTCTGGGACATTGATTTCCCCTCTCTGCATAAAGGCGAAGAAGCGCTCGCGCGGTTGCTCATGGAATGTAGCTTCTGCCAAAGGCGCGAAGTCGTGTATCTCAACGAAATACAGCTGAAGTCGTTTGAAATTCGCAAATGCGTGGCACGCCACTGCCGGCATTGCGATTCGCCTTCGATTTGGATCGAGTCGCTTTCGGAGGCTTCGAGTCCGGAAGGTAACGGCGCGCGGCCAGCGACAGACGAACGCGTTGTTCCGCGTCGCAATCGCACGCGTGTGAAGGCGCGTGTGCTGGCTTGCATCCGGCGGCGCGGCTTCGCCGAAGAAGTGGTGGTCTGCGAGGACTTGTCGAAAGGCGGAATCAGCTTCCGCAGCCGCAATCAGTATCCAGAAGGCTCGCGCGTGGAAGTGGCTGTCCCGTTTACTCCGGGCACGGGCGCTATTTTCGTTCCCATCCGCATCGTTTTCTCGCAGGCGATTCCCACGGCCGGTCTGCACCGGCACGGCGCGGCATACATTAAAGCGCCGCTTGATAATTAGATGCCGCAGACCTTCTGCCTTATAAGCACTGCACGCAAGAGCTCCCGTCTTCCACCGCACTGTTGGCGAATCATTCTTGGTAATCGACATTGGACGAAGCATGCACTACACGGAGAGGGCGTGGCGGAGGAAGGCGAGCATGCGGTAGCCGGCGAGGTAAGAAAAGGGGAAAAGCTCAAGAGAGTAGTGGCCGCAGCGGAGGCCGAGCGCGCGGGGCGCGGCACCGTGGCGCCTAAGGGAGTCGAGCATCTGGCGCGTGAGTTCGGGGAGCATGGTAGGGTCGTATTTGCCGTAGACCATGAGGCATTTGCGGCCAGCGCCCATGCCGCGCTCGACGTAAGGCATGGGGCTGATGGGCGCCCAGTAATCGCGAAGCTCGTCCACAGTGACGTGGTGGCGAAGGCTTTCCCAGACATGGTTTGTAGTCATGCCTTGGCTGACGACGTCGGAGTAGTACGTGGATACGTGGAAGAAGCCGCCGGTGCGGACGGCAGGATCGTGTACTAGAGTGATGTAGCCGATGGAAGAGCCGATGCTGGTGCCAAGGATACCGAGTTTGGTGTAGCCCTGCTGCTCGAGCCAGCGCAGGCAGCGGCGCGCGTCCAGAACGGCCTGGCGGTTGGCTTGGAGCGTTAGGCCGATGTTCGGGCCACAAATCTGGTCGGCGCGTTGGTAGCCGCGGGGCATACGGCGGTTGTGATAAGGCAAGCTCATCTTTAACACGGTGATGCCAAAGCGCGCCGTCCATTCACAAAGGCCGTCCTGGCCGTGCCACTTGGCGTTCCAGTTGGGAAGAACGAGCACAGCCGTGCCTTGCGCGCCTTTGATAGGAGGCTTCCAACTGCGCGAGGCGGGCCAGAGGCGCGCGTGGACGGTGTTGTTTTCCGGCCACGGGGATGCGATCGCGCTGGTGAAGGTGAGCACATTTTCGGCGTCGAGGCCATAGTCGGTGGCCGCGGTGGTGGCGTACCAATCGCGGCTGTTTTCGATTGCGTTTTGGGCGTAGGTGCGGACGAGGGCAGCGGGATTCGGGTCGTCGGGAGAGCCGCCAATGTGCTCGAGGCCCCAGTGGAAGGGCTGGACGCGGCGGTTGTCGTCGGTGGTCCAGCGGCGATGCTCGTAGCGGCGGATTTTGCGCTCGAGGAAGTTCATGGAAGAAGCTGACAGTTCACAGTTTACAGTCGACAGTTTGAGAAGGAAAGAAAAGGCTGTGAGAAAAGAAAGAGCTAAACGCAGAGACGCAGAGTGCGCAGAGAAGAAGGCGTTAGGTATGGGGCACGAGGGGGAAGCGTGTTTGTTGAGAGGGTCACAGGGGGTGTGGGAGATTAGTAGAAGCGGCTGCGAAGCGGCCGACTTTACACGCGGCCGCAAGATGGCCGATTAAACTGTGGTCATCGTCGGCATATTCTTTTTTCTTTTTGGGATGGTGATTGGGAGCTTCCTGAATGTCTGCATCACGCGGATTCCGGAGGACCTTTCGATTGTTTCCCCGGGGTCGCGCTGCCCGAAGTGCGGAACAGCCATCAAGTTTTACGATAACGTGCCTGTGTTTGCGTGGATCTGGCTGCGAGGTAAATGCCGGGCGTGCGGTGCACCGATTTCGGTGATGTATCCGCTGGTGGAACTTGCGACGGGGTTGTTGTTCGTGGCGGCATTTCTCGAGTACGGCATCACGCAAGCAACGGTGAAGTGGCTGTTTTTCACGTGCCTGATCATTGTTTTGACGATTACGGATCTGCGCGTGCGGCTGTTGCCGGATTTGGTGACGTGGCCGGGATTCGCGGCGGGGCTGGTGCTTTCTGCGTTTGTGCCGCCAAGCGGTGGCTTCGGGCAGGCCTTGAGCTGGCGATTACTGCATCAACGTTTGCAGCCGAATGCCGCGGGGCTGGTGGACGCGATTCTCGGTGCGGCGTTTGGAAGCTTTTTGCTATGGGGATTGGCTGCAGGCTATAAATTGGCGCGCAAGCGCGAAGGCATGGGCTTCGGCGACGTGAAAATGATGGCCATGGTCGGCGCGTTTGTGGGATTACCGGGGACGTTTTGGACCATTTTGTTGGGAAGCCTGCTGGGCAGCGTGATTGGCTTAACCGTCGTGGTGGCGTTGTACATAAGCGGTTGGGGGCGGCCCTTGGCGGAACGCGGCAGCAGGAGAGGGCTGGGCGCTGTGAGCGCGCTGCGGTGGGCGATTGCCAGCCAATACCAGTTGCCGCTAGGAACTTTCTTGGGAATTGGAGCGCTGGCGATCGTTTACCTTGGACCACTGATCGGCGGAGAATGGCCCTTGCTACGAGGAATTTTTCAGTGAGCAGAATGCAAGCGAGCACGCCAGGCGAGAAGTTAGGAAAAGGAATTAAGCAACCAAGCTGATGTGGGGAATGCTCCAAACCGGGGGCAGTTCGCAACACCTGTGGGAAATCACCGCGGGACTTGGCATTGGAGTGCTGGCAGTTGCCTGGCTGATCGTGTATCTGCTCCGCAGGTTTTTCCAGAGCAGCAAAGAAGAGCAAGTGGAAGAGGTCGCGGCGAGCGCTCCACGCACGGAGAACGCTTCGGCGTTCATGGCTGCCTCAATGCAAGGCGTGATTCAGCAACTGCGCGAGCAAGAAAAGGAGCTTGAGCGGTTGCACAAGATTGAGAAGGAACGCGCGGAGCACACCGAGCGGCTGAGCGAGGAAGTGACGCGTAACATGCCGGCCGGGCTGGTGGTCGTGAATGCGACGGGCATTATCTCGAGTTCGAACCCCGCGGCCGAGCAGGTGCTGGGAATTCGCGGGCTGGGGTTCCGACGATACAGCGAAGTACTGGGGCAGGACTCAGCGTTGACCAAACTGGTGGCGGAGTGTCTGGAAACAGGAAGAATCTTTCGCAGAGAAGAAGTCGAGCACGTTCCGCCTGCAGGAGACACGCGGCATTTGGGCGTCACCATTTCGCCCATTCGGCGCGGCGAAGGACAAATTAGCGGCGTCATTTGCCTGTTGACGGATTTGACAGAACTTGCGGCGCTCCAGCAGCGGATGCAGCTTAAGGAAAATCTTGCGGTTTTGGGCGAACTGTCAGCAGGCATCGCGCACGAGTTCAAAAACGCGCTGGCGACTATATCGGGATACGCGCAGATGATTCCGGACTCTTCCCCGAAAGAATCGGCCGATTACGCCAAGAAAATTGTGGAGCAAACGAGAAACATCACGCACATGGTGGCCGAGTTTCTGAAATACGCGCGCCCGCTGGAGATTCCCGAAGAGCGTGTAGGTTTGGAAAACGTGGTGAATCGCGCCGTGGCGGAAGTGATGCAAGCGATGCCGCAAGTAACGATTGAATGCAAAGGAAACTTTGGCGACGTGGCCGGAGACGAAGGACTGCTCCGGCAAGCATTGTTAAATCTGGCTAGGAACGCCGCAGAAGCGTGCGCAGAAACTGACGCCGGCGGGCGCGTAACGCTGCGCGGTGAAGTGGTGGAAGGCGAAGAAACAGGATGGCAGCGCGTTATCGTCTCAGACAATGGACCGGGCATTCCAGCAGCGGCCATGCCAAAGCTGTTTCGCCCATTTTTTACGACGAAAAGCAACGGGACGGGATTGGGATTGGCGGTGGTGCAAAAGATTATCGTGCAGCACGGCGGTCACATCGAAGTGAGGAACTGTACCAAAGGCGGGGCAGAGTTTATTGTTACGCTTCCAGCGGCACGAAGGGTTGCGGAAGCAGTAGAATCAAAGCAGGTGCGCATCTAAACCTCTTACAGGGAGAAGGAGCCTCTAGCGGCTCGGGAAGGGTGGGACAAATGCGGAAAAAAGACTGGATAAGAGTGGTAGCGGTCTTCGCCGGGCTGTGCCTGGCAGCGTTGAGTAGCTATGCACGGCCACAGAGTTCTTCGCAACAAACGGGCGATCCGGTAGCGGACGCCGCAAGAAAAGCGCGCGAGGAAAAACAAAAGAAAGACGCGCAGAAGCCGAAGAAAGTTTATACGGACGACGATATAAAGCCCGCAACGCCAGACAAGCCGGAAATACAAAACGCGTCTGCTGCAGGCGCCACGACGAACGGAACGGATGCGTCTGCTTCGGGTGGGGCCCAGGCTGCCGGCGCACAAAAGCCCGGTGATGCCGATCAGAAAGAAGACCCCAACAGCGAGAAAGCCTGGCGGAAGCGCTTCACGGCGCAGCACGAGAAGATCGCGAAGGCAGAAAAAGAATTGGACGTTCTTCAGCGGGAATTGCAAAAGTCCTCAGTACAGTATTATGCCGATCCGACGAAGGCAATGAACGAGCAAAACAACCGCAAGGAAATCAACGACAAGACCGGCAAGATTGAAGCAAAGAAACAAGAACTGGCCCAACTCCGGCAGCAGTTGGATGACATGGAAGCGGACTTGCGGAAAGCCGGCGGCGACCCAGGTTGGGCGCGGTAAGAATAGTTCTAAGTCATAAGTTTTAAGTCCCAAGTTAAAAGCGTTAGCAGAGCCTAGCTGCATTCCTTATGTGGCCAGGCCCTTGCTACGTTTAGGCACAACAATATGTTGCACAGCTGTGATTCGCTGGTCAAAAGAGTGCTGGCGAACTTGTTACCGGGCGGCTGATGGGCAACGGGGTGCTTCCCTTCTCCGCACACGTGAGCGCCGTTGTTCCCTGAACACTCCGGGATTCGTGATAGAAACGAGAGAGATGGAACCTCTCCTGCTTGTTGAAGATAAAGCTGAATTGCGCGCCATGATGCGGAAGGCATTGGAGCGCGCGGGATATGCAGTGGAGGAAGCGCCGGACGGCACCGCCGCGATCCACAAGGTGCGCGCGCGGCGGTATTTGCTGGTGATCACTGATTTGAAGATGCCGGGCGCTTCGGGCCTGGACGTCTTGCGCGAAACGAAGCAAGTGGACGCGACAATTCCGGTGCTGCTGCTCACGGCGTATGGATCGGTGGAAGAAGCCGTCGCTGCGATGAAGGACGGAGCTTTCGATTTCCTGCAAAAACCCGTGGACCTGGATCATTTGAAGCTGTTGGTGAAGCGCGCGGCGGAGCAGCAAGAGCTTCAGCGCGAGAACCTGCTGCTGCGCGCGGAATATGCGGCGCGGTACGGGTTTCCGCAGATCGTGGGCGACCACGCTTCCATCAAGGAAGTCAGCCAGCAAATCCAGAAAGTGGCGGCTACGGACACGACTTGCCTGTTGCTTGGGGAAAGCGGCACGGGGAAAGAATTATTTGCTCTCGCGGTTCACCACTTGTCTTCGCGCCGCGAGCAGCCGTTCGTAGCGCTGAATTGCGCCGCCATACCGGAAGGCCTCGTGGAAAACGAGCTGTTCGGGCACGAGAAAGGCGCGTTCACGGGAGCGGGCACACGAAAAGTAGGGAAGATGGACCTGGCGCACCGCGGAACTCTGTTCCTCGACGAGATTGGTGAGTTGCCGCTGGCGATTCAGGCGAAGCTGTTGCGCGTGCTGGAAGAAAAGCGGTTCGAACGCGTGGGTGGAACACAATCGATCGATGTGGACGTTCGCATCGTGGTGGCCACAAACCGCGATTTACAGAAACTGGTGCAAGAGAAACTCTTTCGCGACGATTTGTACTTTCGGATTTCCACGGTACCGATGACCATCCCACCGCTTCGCGAGCGCGGCAACGACGTCCTGCTGCTGGCGAGTCATTTCCTCGAAAAGTTCAGCCGGGAGTTCAGCAAACCGGGATTGGAGATTTCAGAAGAAGCGGAGGAATGTCTGGTGCACTACCGCTGGCCCGGCAACGTGCGAGAGCTACAAAACACTATGGAGCGCGCGGTGATTCTGGCGGATAGCGTCAGCATTCGGGCGGAAGGCTTACAGCTGCCGTCCACGAAACCGGACGCAGCATTGTTGCCTGCCGGAATGCTTCCGGAGAAATTTAATTGGGAAGGAACGCTCGAACAAGTCACCAGCCGCGCGGCCGGGCATGTAGAAAAGGCATTGCTCGAAAATACGATGAGCGAATGCAAATGGAACAAAACGCGGGCCGCTGAGAAATTGGGGATTACGCCGAAAACGCTTCTCGCGAAATTGCGCGCGGCCGGACTAGAAGAGTAGGAAATGTTTTCTAGGGGCGAATGCCAGTGTGCAGAGCAACCGTGTACATCGTCCATTCACGAAAATCCACAGATTCGAAGCCGAAGGAAAGCATGAGCGCGGCAAGCTCCGGCGGGCGGAAGAAGCGTGCAACGGATTTCGGCAGATACGTGTAAGCCGATTGGTGGCCGGAGATGAGCCAGCCGATTCGCGGTAGAACTTTTGTGAAATACCACCGGTACAGATCTCCCAAAAAACCCTCCGGCGGCTCGGCAAATTCAAGGATGGCAATGGTTCCGCCTGGCTTGAGGACGCGGTGAATCTCGCGGAGACCAGCTTCGTAATTGGCGAGGTTGCGAAAGCCGAAGGCACTCGTCACCAAATCAAAAGAAGCATCCGCAAAGGGTAGGCGGAGAGCGTCGGCTTCGAAAAATGGCATTCGTGTGGCGTTGCTGGCTCCATCGTTCTCCCGCATGTTTACACTTTTTGTACTGGCGCGGACAAGCATAGTGTGGGCGAAGTCCGCACCCACGATACGGGCTTTACCCGCATGAGCGAGGGCAAGAGCGAGATCGCCAGTGCCGCAGCAAAGGTCCAAGACCACAGCATCCGGGCGCTCAATAATCGGTCGAAGAAGCTTCGCCGCGCGCGCGCGCCAGAGACGATCCAGCTCGAACGACAGCAGATGGTTCAGCAAATCGTAGCGCGGCGCGATTTGCGTGAACATCTCGCGGACTTTTTTGGAAGCTTCCGCTTCGGTCGTGGCGCCTTCAGGCTGGGTTCCTTTCACCGGCGCTGTGGTTTCACTCATTTCGCGGCACCGAATGCGCGATCGCGGCAGCGATTAAGCGAGGCGTGAAATGCAGAACGCGCTCGACCGCGTCCACGCGGACTTTGTCATATGTGCGCGCTTGGCCCAGCCGCGGAGAGAGAACGAAGCGCAAAACGCCGCTGCGGGCTTTCTTGTCGGAACGCATTGCTTTAATCAAAGCTGAAGGAGAAACGCCCGGCCAGGCCGGCAGAGGTCCCAGTCGGCAGACCAGAGACACGATGCGGGAAACGTCTTCAGCGGGAGTGATGCGGATTTCGTGTCCAAGGAAAGCCGCAGCCATCATGCCCCAGGCGACGGCTTCGCCATGCCGGTAACAGCGATAGCGCGTGACGCTTTCGAGAGCGTGGGCAAACGTGTGGCCAAAATTGAGAATTTCGCGCAAACCGGATTCGCGCTCATCGCGGCTGACTACGCGCGCCTTGATTTGCACGTTGCGCGGGATGATAGAACCAAGCGCGTCCCGGTCGCGTCTCAGAACGCTGTCCATATCCTTTTCTAACAGTGCGAACATCGGCGCGTCGGCAATCACCGCATGCTTGATGACTTCCGCCAAGCCACCGCGGAATTCGCGAGCAGAAAGAGTGTGTAGTAGGCCGGGATCCGTTATCACCAACCGCGGAGGGCAGAACGCTCCAATAAGGTTCTTGCCTTCTGGAAGGTTTACGCCAGTTTTTCCGCCAATGGAGCTGTCCACCTGAGCAACCAAGGTTGTTGGAACGTGCACAAGAGCCACGCCGCGCAAATAAGAAGCTGCCGCAAAACCAGCGACATCACCGACAACGCCTCCGCCAACTGCGACAACCAGCGATTTGCGATCCGCTCCGGCACGGCACAGAGAGCGAGAGATATGCTCCACGCTGCCAAGATGTTTCGCGGATTCGGCATCATTAAAAAGATGCACACCTCGATTCGAAAACCGCAAGCCGCGCTGAACAGTTTTGCCGACGGCACGCCATACCTTGGGTGAGGAAACAACATGAACACTGGAAAATTTCCCCAGCGCCGCTATTTCTTGCGCTGCATGGCTGATAGCGCCCGCTCCGGCAACGACAGAGTAAGGTCCCACGGAAGATTGCACTCGAATGCGTGTGATTTTCATGCGCGATAGACTCTCAATGTAACACACGCCTCATCCGGGCCGCATGCAAAGGGCGTTCTTCTTATGCGCTGATTTTCTTCGTGCTACCATAGTTGGGCGATTTGAGCGCAATTCCTCACGCCATGAGCACTCTCCCCAAAGTCCATCATGCCGATTACGCCGTCGTGGGCAGCGGAATCGCGGGCTTGCGCGCCGCCATTGAACTGAGCGAAGCGGGAAGTGTCCTGGTCCTGGCCAAATCGAATCTGAGCGATTCGGCCACGGCTTGGGCGCAAGGCGGCATCGCAGTGGCGCTTTCCGACGAAGACGAAATCGGCCTGCACGAACAAGACACCATCAATGCCGGCGACGGCCTGTGCCGGCCTGAAGCAGTGACGTTGCTTGTGGAAGAAGGCCCCAAGTACATCGCACAGCTCATCGAGTGGGGCACGGAGTTTGACCGCGCCGGCACCAAACTTGCGTTTACTCGCGAAGCGGCGCACAGCCGCTCACGAATTCTCCACGCGCACGGCGATTCGACAGGCCGCGAAATCAGCCGGGCGCTGCTGGCTCGTGCGCACTCGATTCCACACTTGCACCTGCGCGCGCACGCCTTCACCACGGAGTTGCTTGTCGAACGGGGCCGCGTTGCCGGGCTGTGCTTCATTGACGAAACCGACGGAACGCTGCACGAATTACGCGCGGGCGCGGTGATGCTTGCCACCGGTGGACTGGGGCAAATCTATCGCGAGACAACCAATCCCGACGTTGCCACCGGCGATGGAATGGCCATCGCGTACGAAGCAGGCGCCGTTTTGTCCGACATGGAGTTCATGCAATTTCATCCGACGGCGCTGGCAATCCAGGGCGCGCCGCGATTCCTGCTCTCCGAAGCCCTGCGCGGCGAAGGCGGCGTACTGCGCAACATCGGCCTGGAACGATTCATGAAGAAATACCACGAAGCGCAGGAGTTGGCGCCACGCGACGTAGTGGCCCGCGCCATCGTCACCGAGATGCAACACACGAATAGCACGCATGTGTTCCTGGACATGACGAAAAAGAACGAGGAGTCCCTGAAAAAACGCTTCCCACGAATCTATGAGACGTGCGCCAGCTATGGACTCGATTTAGCCAGCGACATGGGTCCAGTATGCCCCGCAGCCCATTACATGATGGGCGGCGTGAAAACCGATTTGAAGGGACGCACTTCCCTACCCGGCCTTTATGCCGCAGGAGAAACCGCCGCAACGGGCGTGCATGGAGCCAACCGGCTGGCCAGCAATTCGCTACTCGAAGGATTGGTTTTTGGCGCGATGGCGGGACAAACTATGGTGGAAGATGCACCCGCGGGAAAACGCACAGGCCAAGCTTTGGCAGGAAGCCCTGCGCCGCTGCCGGGAAATTCCTCCGCAACACAGAAAGAAGCCGTGAAAAATGGAGCGGCGAAAAATGGCGGCGCCAAGCCCGCTTCGGCCGTGTGCGCGGCGCTAACGAAGATCCGAGATCTCATGTGGCGCAACGTGGGCATTATGCGAACCGGCAAAGAGTTGGCCGAAGCAATCAAGCAATTGGAGGCAATCGAGCATCCCAAATGCGAAAAGTCAGGGCGGAGCGGGCACGAATTGCGCAATCTGCACACCCTGGCGCTGGTCATGACGCGCGCGGCGCTCGCTCGCGAAGAGAGCCGCGGCAGCCACTACCGCTCAGATTTTCCGTTCCGAAATGATGAGGACTTCACGAAGCACTCCGCCTTACAAAAAGGCAAGGACGTGCGGTTCGAGGGGTAGTGAGCGAGGGAAACAGGGCGTCGCCAAGTTAGCCCTAACGGGATTGCAATTCCTTGATGCTTTCTAGAAAAACGTGGCCAACAGCGGCAAGCGTCCCTGCGCTGATTTTGTCCAAGTTGTCTTCCGGCGTGTGCCAATAACCATTGTTGATGAAATCCCCGATAACGTCCAAAGATGGAACGCCGCGCTTGAGAAACGCATCATGGTCGTCTTCGGCGGAAGTGGCCGTATCGAGAAAAAGCGCCGTGTAGCCTAGCTTGTGGGCAGTATTCCAAAAGAGGTCAATCAAGTCCGGCGTGGAGCTCGTTTCCCTCAGAAACTGAGCGTTGCGGCCACCCACAATGTCCCCGAGCAAAAAAGCCTTGACCTTCTTAAGGTCGCCGCTCATGGCCAGTTTCGCGGCCATCTGCCGGCTGCCATAGCGGCTGTCCGTGTCGCTCCAGTCGTGCATGGCCTCTTCGCCGTCGAGAAACGCAATCCACACTGCATACCGTGAATGCTTGGCGCACAACAGCCGAGCCAATTCCAACATCAGCCCCGTGGATGAGCCGCCGTCATCGGCGCCAACAAAATTCGGCATTGGACGGACTCCACCCGTTCGAGGATCGCGCGCCGCCCGCGCCGTATCGTAGTGAGTCCCAAGGATGATAATGCCGGGCTTTTCGCCGGGAATCTTTGCGAAGATATTTTTCATCGGCAACCGACCAATAGGTGTATCGGCGGTGAAATCGTCCGTGTCAACCGTGCAGCCGGAGCTCTTCAATTCAGACTGCAGAAAATCCTGTAGCTTGGCGATGGCTGGGGAGCCCGAAGGATGCGGACCGAAACCAACCTGTTTGGCCACCATTGCATAAGCGCGCTTTCCATCGAAGCCGCCGGTCTTGTCGGGAGGAGGAGCGTCATCGGCCCCTTGCGGGGGATTTGATGCTGGCGCGCTCATGAAAGGAGGCTGGCCCGCGCCGCGCGAGGAGTCGCTCGCCTGGCAACCTGCCAAACCAACTAGAGCAAGGTTGAAGATCAAAAAAGTCCGCAAAGAATTCGCAGAAAAAGTAGTCATCAGCCCGCCTCCGCAGGAGCAGCAACGCGGCGCTCTCTCCGCCGCGTGACCACCGCGGAGACCGCGATACCCAGAAAATACAGGCCAATCATCGGGGCCATAAACACCAGCATGGTCGTTGCATCGGGAGTTGGTGTGACGATGGCCGCAATAACCGAAATGATCGCAATCGCGTAGCGGGCATTCTTCCATAGAAACTTTGGGGTGACGATTCCAAAGAGCGACAAAAAGAAAATCAAAACGGGAAGCTCGAACATCAGCCCCATGCCCAGAAGCACCAGCAAAGTCACATCGAAATACTCATTAATGCTGATCATGGGCTGGAGGTCGTGAATCATGAACAAGGATCCTGGCGATACGAGAAAATGCAAAACGTAGGGCAGCGTAATGAAGTAACCAAAGGCGATGCCGGCCAAAAAGAGAAAGACCGTAGAGAACATGAAACCGGTGATGGCGCCACGTTCATGCTTGTAAAGCGCCGGCGCTACAAACAGCCAGATTTGGTAAAGCACGACGGGGGAAGCCAACACGATTCCGAGGTACACGCCAAGAGTAATGATCAAATTCAGAGCGCCGGCCGGGTGCGTGTAAATCAGCTTCGGATCCATATGAGCATCGGAGAGCGCCTTCAACATCGGCTTGTCAATCCAGGCCACGAAATACTTCGAAAGGTACACGCCGATGAAAGCGCCGATACCAATCGCGTAGAGGGAATAAATGATGCGCTTGCGCAGCTCGGTCAGGTGCTCGAAAAACGTCATCGTGCCGCCGGGTTCCTCGTTGCGTACAGCTTCTTGCGAATTGGGCGCGGAATCAGTCACTGGCTCACGCGGGGCGTCGAGCGTCCTGGGGATATTCTTGCAGATTCGTGGCCGCCGTTTCCGTACCGTTTTCTGCCGAGTCTTCAGAGCCACGAGCTACGGATTCGGCCACCGGCGTAATGACGGGAGTTTCGGTCACAGGTGGCGCTGCGGAAGCTTTGTTGGCAGGAGTTTCCGTCTCCGAGGAAGCCGCTATCGCCGCGGATTGAACCGGTTCAACGGCAGCACTGGCAGCAACCGCCTCTGCTGTTTTCTTGCGCTCCGCTAGCAAAGCTTGCCGCTCCATGTCGCGCATCTCTTCTTCAAAGGCCGATTTGAAGTCCGTGGAGGCTTTTCGGAACTCGGCCATGAGCTTTCCCAGCCCACGAGCAAGCTCAGGCAGCTTCTTTGGCCCAAATACGACGAGGACCACGACAAAAACCACAATCATGTGGGGAATGCTCAACATTTCGAACCTATAGCCGTCTAAGGCCCCATTGGCATCATAGAAAGGGTATTCCGCCGCTGTCAAACTGGAGTTTACGGCGTGCTATAATCTCTTATGAATCTTGGCGCGAGGTCAGAATGAAATCAGAGCGTCGCGGGCTGGTCATTGCCATTGGAGTGCTGCTGTTATCCGCTGTATTGGGAGGCATTTATGGCCCCAATGTGCGAGCAACGACAGCTTCGGCGGATGATTATCAGACCGCCGTGCGGGACTTCACCCGCGTTCTGGACGTAGTCCAGAACAACTATGCTGACCAGGTGGACATAGACAAGGCCGTCTACCAGGGCGCGATCCCGGGCATGCTCCGGATGCTTGATCCGCACTCCAGCTTCTTTGACGCGAAGCAGTTCTCCCTTCTCCGCGAGGACCAGCGCGGCAAGTACTACGGCGTGGGAATGATCGTAGGTCCGCGCGAAAACCATACAGTAGTTCTGGCTCCATACGCCGGTGCACCGGCTTACAACGCGGGCATCCGCCCCGGTGACGTGATTGTCAGAGTTGACGACAAATCTACTGAACAGCTCTCTACCACTGAAGTGGCTGACTTACTGAAAGGGCCCAAAGGCACGGTGGTCAAAATCACAGTCACGCGCGAAGGCTATCCGGAACCACTGGTGTTCGCTGTGACGCGTGATGAAATTCCTCGGCATTCCGTGGATATCGCATTCTTGCTGAAGCCCGGCGTCGGGTATGTCCGCTTGTCCGGATTCAACGAGACCACAGACCGCGAAATTGCTGAGGCCTTGAAAAAACTGGATGCTCCTTCTTTGGACGGGCTGATCCTGGATATGCGGGGAAATCCGGGCGGCTTACTGAATGAGGCGGTCGCGGTAGGTGACATGTTCCTGGACAAGAATCAGTTAATCGTCTCGCACCACGGGAGGACTTCGCCGGAGCGCCGTTATTACGCCGTGCGCGGCAACCAGGGGATAACTACTCCTCTCGTGATTCTGGTGAATAATAATTCAGCGTCGGCGACGGAAATCGTTTCCGGAGCGGTGCAAGACCATGATCGCGGCCTCATCGTTGGCGAGACGACCTTCGGTAAGGGCCTGGTACAGACAGTCACTCCGCTTAGCGAAAACACCGGCCTGGCCTTGACTACCGCGCGCTATTACACGCCGAGCGGACGCTTAATTCAGCGCGATTACAAGTCGGTCTCCCTTTACGAATATCATTACGAACGCAAAGTGCCCGATCATCCGACCGAGGTGAGATCAACCGACAGCGGCCGCCAGGTCACCGGTGGGGGCGGAATCACTCCCGACATCATCGTGGATTCTCCGAAGCTCACGAAATTCCAGCAAATCTTGTTTCGCGACGACGTGCTCTTCCCCGCAGAAACCGGCGTGGGCGGGTTCACTCGCTATTTCCTTGGAACGAAGCCCACGGTCACAAAGGATTTTGAAGTTGATGACAACGTGATGCACATGTTCCGCGAATACATCAGCAAACACAATGTCCGCTATACCGAACCGGAAATGGCGGAGAATCAGGACTGGATCAAACGCAAGGTCAAGCAGGAAGTCTTCATGTCCGTGTTCAACATGCAGGAAGGATTCAAAGTTCTACTGGAAGGGGACCCACAAGTCCAAAAGGGTGTCGAAGCGATTCCGCAAGCGCGCGCGCTTTACCAAAATGCCCATAAAATCATGGCGCAGCGCACTGGCGGCTCGAACGATCAACCGTAAAGCCTCAGGTCCTACGCCCAACTTCACTCACGTTTACCTGCCTAGCCAGGGCGCTGGTTGTGGGTCCGTACATCTGCCCAAGCGAACAACGCGCATCCCACCATACCCAATGCAGTCCTTTGCTGAAAGCGGCCCTCACGGCGCGTGTTGGCAACCCATTTCTGCTTTGCTAAGATGGATTTGCTGCTCGTGGGCGAGTAGCTCAGCTGGGAGAGCGCCTCGTTCGCAACGAGGAGGCCGGGGGTTCGAATCCCCTCTCGTCCACCAGATTCTAAAAGACTTA
>DATEGO010000099.1:0-30390 GCA_035280065.1 Candidatus Acidiferrum sp. | reverse complement strand
CGGTCAGTGGCGTCGAGTGCGTCATGCTCCCCGTGCTGCTGAACGTGTTCCCCATCGAGCTATACGCCACTCCTGGGGTCGTCGCATACCGGCAGGTCGCACTCTCGTCCGTGGCCAGGCTCAGCGTCGTCTGGGTCGTTGACGATGGCAGCACGCCCGCCGGTTGTCCGCCACTCCGCACTGGCGTACGCGGTAAAGCGCCTCCAGAGAACGAGAGGATGGTGGGGCTGACCGCATCGGCGGCCATGCCCGGCTGCCCGACCGCGTACACATTGTTGCTGTCGGTATACGTGATCAGCAGCAAACCATTGAAGATGACCCGATGAACGTTGCCCTGCGATTCCAGCCGCAACCGCCGCGGCGCGACACTCACATCCACGTTCACCGACTTCAGAAAGTTCCAATTAAGCGTCCCGTTGTCATCGACCCGATAAAGCTGCACTTGCCCCGCAAACGCAAATGCCAGGTAACCGCTCCCGTTCGTGGATCCCTGTATACGGGTCATCACTCCCACCCAACCGGCCGTTCCCGGATCGTGGTCGTACGTGATTTCCGCAAATTGGTCTGGACTCAACAGGGGATTCGCCACTCGCGCAGCACTAACGTTCTTCGAATATGCCCCGTTATTTTTGTTAAAGGACGGCTGCCACGATCCCGGCGAATCCCACAACCCGCCCTCCGACAGGGGAGACTCTACCCCAGTGAACGTGCTGTTGACCGTCGTGCTGGTGTTGCTCACCGTGAAGGCGATGACGTAATCGTCCTTGTTGGTCCTCCCCGCGGCGTCCCTACAGCGAACGTAATAGCTGTATTGAGTACCGCCTACAAGCCCAGTCAGGAGCGTTGCGTGCGTTGTCCCTCCCGTGGTGCTGAACGTGTTCCCCATCGAGCCATACGCCACTCCAGCCGTGGTCGCATACCGGCACGTTGCATTCACGTCCGTGACCAGGCTCAACGTCGCCTGGCTCGTCATCGCCGGCAGCACGCCGGCTGGCTGCCCGCCGGTCCGAGGTGGCGGCAGATTGCCGGCTGCTGGCGTGGTTAGCGTTGCAGTGGCATCGAGACCGGTCACCGCACCGTCTAGCCAGCCGCTGCTCCAACTGTGCGCGCGCGTTCCGCCCTGCACCCATGTGTGCGGAATCGAAGCCGCCGTCAGTTCGTTATGCAAGCTATTCATATGGCTATAGAACAGCGCTTGGTCACCGCTGATCCATATACGGTTCTGCTGCTGAAATGCGCTGGCATTGCTTGTTACAAGAGAAGGGATAATGTAAGAGTTGAAATTTGCCTGAGTTCCGAAATTTATCGGCATTCCGGCGTACTGCGAAATACTATTCAATTGTGTCGGGGAATCCCAAGCCGCTACCCCATTGAAAATCCCAGGATGTCTGAAGATTAAGAAAAGCGCGCCGTTTCCGGACTTACTGAAACCGATGAGATAACGCTGCGGGATTGTGCCCTGCGCAAACGTGTCGCCAAACGGAACGAGATCGTCAATAACAAAGCTCTCCATTTGCTTCGCATCGGGGATATTGTCCCCATACCAGGGCTCGTAGCCAAACGATGGCGCGATCAAAGTCATATTGAATCGATCGGGAACATCGAGCAGTCGCAGCTGCTCAAGTCCATCGCTCAGGGCGGACGAAAGCGTGTCGACACCAGCATCTATGGGCAATACGTACAACAGCCGCCGCGGCTTTCCTGCCTGCGGGTTAGTCGGCTCCAGTACGCGAATGATTTGCTGCTGAAACCCCTGATAGGCAGATCTCACGGGGTAATACTTCACGCCATTCGCATCAACGGTGGGAGTTCCGATGCTCATCGCAGGGGGGCCATTTTGAGCGAATGCGGTAGACATTGTCGCCGCAACAATGCACAGGAGGAACACCGGAAAAAGCAAGGCTCTTGCACATTGACCTTGAGAGCGTCCTGCAGATCCGCTATTCCGAGACCTCACCCAATTGAGCGATCGGCTGATATAGGGCTCTATCATATCCAGTGAACACACTCCCCCTGTTTATACTTTTCAGAGCCAAGCGCGAATGAACTGCGCCGTGACGGGGATAGTTGCACGCTTGGTACCATCGTTGGTGTTTTCAGAGGCTTTCTTTTGTTGAACTTATGAGAGGAGGCCGTGCCTCTCATATTGGCGCTGGGGAAGTTGCCGCCTCGAAATATGCAAGAAACTGCCCCACTGTTAGAACGGGCCACGATTCTTTGTGCCTCCGGCGCGAGCGTTGTTCTGGCCCACCAGGGTCGGCGGCCTTAACGAGTGGCAGTAGAAACGGCAAACTGGGAAATCGTCTCCGTCACTTGCTTTTGCTGGTCCGCGGTCAGTCCCGCAAACATGGGGAGAGACAAGATCTCGTTAGCAGCGGCTTCGGTCTCGGGAAAATCGCCGTTCTTCCATCCCATGGACGCATAAGCAGCCTGCAAATGAATAGGAATCGGATAGTGAATTCCCGTTCCGATCCCGGCGGCATTTAGATGCTTTTGTAACTCGTCCCGGAACTGAGTCCGCACAACGTACAGGTGGTAGACGGACTTTGAAGAGTTTGATTCAACCGGGCGGGCTACACTCCCATCCAGAGGGGCCAGAAGTTCATCGTACAAGCGTGCCGCCGCTCGGCGTTGCTCATTCCACTCCGAAAGATGGCGAAGCTTGATGCGCAGAATTCCCGCCTGCAAGGAATCGAGCCGGCCGTTGTAACCCTCGATGTCGTGATAATACTTTTTAGACTGCCCATGATCTCGCAACATGGCGGCTTTGCGAGCGAGGGATTCGTCATTAGTGGTGATGGCGCCGCCTTCACCGCAGGCGCCCAAATTCTTTCCAGGATAGAAGCTAAAAGCCGCGGCGCGCCCGATCGAACCGGCCTTCAGCCAGCGGTTCTGTTTCTTGGAGAAATACTGGGCGCCGTGCGCTTGACAAGCATCTTCCACGACAGTCAAATTGTACCGGGCCGCAAGTTCCAGGATCGGGTCCATGTCGGCTGTTTGGCCGTAAAGGTGAACGGGCACCACTGCAGTAACCGGTCTATTCAGTTTCTTATGAACATAACGGCCCGTAATCTGGTCCAACACGCACCAGGTATCCAGGTACTGACGCAGCTTCTCCGGATCCATGGTATACGTGCATGGATCGATGTCCACAAATTCAGGGCGAGCGCCGGCCTGGGAAATGGCTTCAGTAGTCGCAATAAAGGAATGTGAGACACTAACGACAATGTCCCCTGGTTGAACCCCCGCACCCATGAGAGCAAAGCGAAGCGCATCGGTGCCGCTGTTGACGCCAACACAATATTTTGCGTCGCAATACTCCGCGAACTCTCGTTCGAACCCTTCTACTTCCGGTCCTCCGATGAAGCCGGCTGTTCCAAATGTTTTCCTGCATACTTCCAAGAGTTCAGCCTCTAGCTCTCGATGGACAGTCAGCAGATCAACAAAGGGAATTTTCACGTTCTGCGTCATCGGTTTACCTCTGCGGGATTTGTAATAGAGCGCAAGACTTTTGCCGGATTTCCGGCAACAATCGTGTTGGCAGGGACATCGCGTGTCACAACGCTGCCCGCGCCAATGATCGCGTTTTCCCCAATCACAACGTTCGAAAGAATCGTAGATCCAGAACCAATCGAAGCGCCCCGTTTAACCACGGTTCTTTCGACGCGCCAATCCTTCTCGGTTTTCAGCTCGCCATCCGAAGTGGTCGCTCGTGGGTAGGAATCATTAATAAAAGTCACGCCATGGCCAATGAAGACGTTGTCCTCAATGGTCACTCCCTCGCACACGAAGGTATGACTTGATATTTTGCAGCGATTCCCAACGCTTGCGTTCTTCTGGATCTCAACAAATGCGCCGATCTTCGTTTCGTCGCCGATTTGACAGCCGTAAAGGTTGATGTATGTGGACAGCTTGACTTCACGCCCAAGCTTTACGTTGGGCGCAATAGAGCGGAATTCGTTCACAGGCGGACCAATTGTCCTTTCTTTTGGATAGATTCCTCGGCGGCCTCCAGCATTCGCACAACTCGCAAACCCGCGTGGCCATCGTTAAACGGTGTTTTGTTGTTCATAACGCAGTCGGCGAAGTAGTCTAATTCCACATGCAGCGCTTCCACTTGTTCCAGCTGAGGCGCCCACATATCGCCGCTGCGGTAGCTCACCAGGAGATCTCGAATTCCTTCACCCGAAGTAATCTGCACTCCCCTGTCGTATACGCGGATTTTTTCGTCAGCCACAAGATCGTTCCAAACAACCATTTTCTTTTGCCCGCCAATCAAGGTCGTCCGAATTTTCACCGGCGAAAGCCAGTTAACATTGATGTGCGCAATGATATTCTTGGGAAAATAAAGGGTCATATACGCTACATCTTCGACCCCATTGAGGTGTTTCTCACCGGTCGCGACGATCGCTTCTGGCTCAGCCTTGATAATGTGATCCATGATGGAAAGGTCGTGCGGCGCTAGATCCCAAATGACGCTAACGTCATGCTGGAACAGCCCCAGGTTTACACGCAGCGAATCATAGTAATAGAGATCGCCAATGGTTCCGCTCTCTGCCAACTCGCGGATCTTGCGCACCGCGCCTGTGAAGAGGAACGTGTGATCCACCATGATCGTCAATTTCTTCCGTGCTGCCAGCTCAATGAGTTCTTCCGCCTGCGTCGAATTCGAGGTAAACGGCTTCTCAATAAACACGTGTTTCCCGTGCTCTAGTGCGGCTTTAGCCAATTCGTAATGAGTCCAGACAGGCGTGATTACCGCAACTGCATCAACCTCTGGAGAACGAAGGACCTCGAGGGGGTCGGAGACCGTGAGCACATTGGGATACGTTTTCCGAACACGCCCAAGCGCCGCTGGACTCTTGTCGCACACCATCACGGCCTGCAAGTTCTTCTGACCGTGCAAATTTCGCACGATGTTCGGCCCCCAATAGCCGTAGCCGATCACACCGACACGAAGCACGCTGCCTTCATCCTTCTGAGGAAAAAGAGGAGGAACACAAGTCCCTTGCATAACATTAGTCGATGATCCGTTTACGATGCATTCACTCATGTTTGCCTCACTACACTCTGCCAAGAGAGATCCTGGCAGTCATTCCAACAAAACTAGATGCGCTCAGGGATATTGGAAAATCAGGCTCGGCGCACGAATACTATCCTTGCAGATCGTCTACCTGGGCTACCGCCCTTCAGACACCGTTGCTATGACATACCATCTCGCAATCGGCTTGCCGGACTCGCAAGCGATCTCACATTTCAGCCAACCCGCACTCTGCCGTGTATATGCTTGAAAACAAGCATCTTAGATGAGGAGGATTCCGAACCTATCTCAGCGTGGCAGTAATCAGGCAAGAGAATTTATGGCCGCCACAATGAAAAGTCTTGTCCTAATTGACCAGGGCGTTTCCCTGCGTCATCCGGTAGGCAAACGCAGTGTAGCGACTGATGAGCAAAAACGTGCCTTGCAGGTAGTGCGCGCTGCGAGAATAGGTTTAATTTCAAAAGCAAACCCCGCTCTAGGTGAGAGCGGGGTCTGTGAAATTAAAGTACGGAGCATCTGCCGATCTGCGCTGTAATCAGTTCTCCAGGAAGCGGCGAGCCCCAAAGGCGCCTAAGACCAGGAGACCAGTGCCAAGCAGGACCAAGGAACTCGGTTCTGGAACGGCCAAGCCCGATTCCGTGAACGGCGTAAAATAATCCGTGCCGCTCTGTGATACGCCATAGGCATCAACGAAAGTGCCGAACGGTATAGCGCCGGTGATCGTAATAGAGCCTTTCGCATCGAGGTTTGCGCCGGTTATGGTCACTTCATAGATCCCGTAAACGCCGGCCGTGAAGCCATTGTCATGCTGCTGCGCGATATTGAAGTTCGTCAAGCTGTTGGAGTTGTTGTTTTGAGTGCTTAGATTTGCGCAGGAATATACGTCCGTACCAGACACGGTGTTTTTGCAAGTGGGCGACGTTGCTAGGTCACCGGCCAGAAATGCTCCGCCAATCGTTCCTGAACTCGAACTCAGGGTTGACAGCCAAGCAGGCGGCGTAGTTGAGGTGTCATTCGGCACCGAAAACAAAAGAATGACGTTATTGATCTGCGAGGCACTATTGTCGTTCTGAAGCACATTGAAGCTGTTCCCCGAGATCGGATTGGGGTCGCCAGCTCCTCCATTAATCTGTAGGTTTGATGGCACCCCGTCAGCAGTAGCAAGGCAACCGCATACCAAAGAAACGACAAACACACCCAAAACCCTCGAAAGGACCCATTTCACTATACACTCTCCACTCTGCGGAGGAAATAAACTCCTGCGGGAGATCTAGCAATCGGGATTCCATAATGATGGGGTTCGTTTTGCGACTGCCTACGTCCCGTAAACTCTTTGTTTGTAATTAGATAAGGGAAGCTAGGTCTCTTCGCAACAAGGGAGGGCTCCAGTTCCCAATCCCAAAAAGAGAAAACTCTTGCGCACACCTGGCAACGTTAACGAGAGTGCCCTCCCACTAGGCTAAGTGCCGTTCTCCGCAAGGGTTTAGGACGAATCTTCATTCTTCCCTGCACGGAATTCTCGGATCCTTCGATTTTTTGCGCGCTCATTCATCCGCCCTAGCCCTCATTATCTCGGGTGCCTGAATCCTGAATCATGTACACTGGCCCAGTTGAAATGAGTGATCCTTCGACGGCACCTCAAGGCGAGCGCTGGTTTTGGCTTTCCGTTTGGATTTCCTTATCGTCATTACTTTTCCTGAAGCCAGTCTCGGCACTTTTGAAACTGTTTCTCTCGCGAGACGATGCGTCCTACCTCATCATCGTCCCATTTATCAGCGGCGTCGTCCTTTATCTGGACCGTCAAAGACTCTTTCAGAAGGTCTCAACTGACAAGATTCTCGGAGGCATTTTCTTTATTCTGGCGAGCCTTGTGATACTCATCTCTTTCCTGGGAAAGGATAGTGCGGAAGATGGCATGCAACTCTCCGCGTGGATTCTGGCACTCACTCTGCTTTGGGTGTCGGGTTTTGCATACTTATTTGGAAGGTCCGCACTGAAGGCTGCCAGCTTCCCCTTTTTCTTCCTTCTCTTAATGATTCCAATCCCGGCCTTTGTTCTCGACCGCATCATCTTGTTGCTTCAGGAAGGTTCCGCGTGGATAACCGGGCAGTTCTTTGACCTTGCCGGTATTCCTGCGCTGCGGGAGGGTCTGGTCTTTCATCTTGCGAAAGTCAATATCCAGGTGGCAAAAGAGTGCAGTGGTATTCGTTCGAGCATGGCTCTGTTCATTTTGGCGCTGCTGGTGGCTCACTTTCGGCTAAGGAGTTTGTGGAACAAAATTCTGTTTGTCGTCATCGGCCTGCTCATGATGATTATAAAGAATGGCATACGAATTGCCACACTCACGCTTCTTGCAGTTTATGTCGATCCAGGCTTTCTTTTCGGAAGGTTACACTATCAGGGAGGGGTCGTGTTTTTTCTGCTGGCATTGCTTCTGCTCTTGCCCGTGCTCATTCTCTTGGAGCGAGCTGAATCAAAAAAGTATGCTCTTGTAAAGAGTTCCTAGATGTCGAGACGGAATCAAATGCTAGTCTGCCGGAGCTCAATTTGCCTCAAGCAAGTCTTAATCGCGGTCGCCGTAGTAATTCTCGTATTTGTCCCCGTAAGAATCACTCTTCGCCACTTGATTGAGTACCACGCCCAGTAAATTCTTGTCTTTGAATTCCGCCGCTGTTCTCTCCGCGATCTCCGCATCGGTCGAGCCCGCCCGGACCACGAACAATACCCCATCCACCATATCCGCAAGTATGTTTGCGTCATGAACCGGCAATGCCGGTGGAGAGTCAATGATGATCCAATCGAAGCTCGGCGTGAGAAGATTCAGCAGTCGTTTCATCTTTTCGCTCAGAAGGAGCTCGCTGGGATTGGATACCTGGCTTCCGCAAGGAATCAAAAAAAGATTTTCCTTCATGCCCCTTTGGATCACCGCATATTCGTCTGCTTCGCTTTTCAGGTAGTTCGAGAGTCCGGGGCAGTTCGGAGCTCCGAACAGCTGGTGCAATCGCGGCGATCGCAAGTCCGCGTCAATTAACAGGACTCGCAGTTCCGGCTGCTGCACGATGGATTGTGCGAGGTTTGATGCCACGAAGGTTTTGCCTTCTCCAGCAATGCCGCTCGTAACCAGGACTTTCTTCAGCTTGCGGGAGGACGAAATCTTGTATAGGCGAGAGCGCAATGTCCGAAACCGTTCTGGTCCGCCCTCACCCGGCTTCGAGCCGAAAAATACGCTATTCACCGGGTCGAGCCGCCACTCCTGGTGGGCACTGCGCTTAACAAGCTCCTCACAACTAAGACCTTCTTCTTCCTTCCTGGGGCTCGTCATGCTAGGCAAGAGTGTAGTCCCGATTATCTCAGCCTCTTGTGTGACGGGACTTCTAGGTTCCACCATCTCTGCTACGCCGGCGTCGACTCCGGCACTGAGCTGCGCGGCCCTCTCTTCAGCGGCTTTCTTTAACGCCTCGTGGATGCGACTCATCTTTTCCTCGGAATGTTCATCCGGCCCGTTCAGTCTCCTGCAGTGACAGACTGCTTCAAAAATCTGGGGCTGGCAGTCCTCGCAGTTAAGGATTCCAGCACTGGCACACTTGTTAGAACAGGAAGTTGCAAATACGCCTCAACTTCCCTTTCGGTGTGCAACGTCTTGTCCGTAGCCATCAACAAATACAATATAACCAGGGCAAGAATCCCGCCCCCGCCAAAGCCCCCCGCAGCGAAATTTAGTATTTTGGGAAATGAAGGGCTCGTCGGTAGGCTCGGTGGATCTAGCACGCGAAATTGCTCCCCTTCTTGCTGGTGAACCAAGTCTTTTGCCATTTCGGAATTGTCCCGTTTCTTCAAGAGGTCGTTATAGAAGTCCAGGGCGCTTTGATAGTTACGCGTCAATTCCTTCAATTGCTGTTCGACCATGGGGCTGGCTTCTATGTGGCCTTCAAGAACCCGGACCTGATCCTGAATCTTTGTCTGCCGCTTCAGCAGTTCTGCATACGTAAGCTCCGCGTCCTGTATCTTTGCCCGGAATTGCTGCATCTCGGCCGGCTCCGCCAGTTTTCGGGGTTTTGCAGGCGTGTCGTTTGGACTTGGTGATTCCTCAATCTTTTTCTTGAGTTCCGCAATCTCATTCTTCAGTTTGACTACGTCAGGGTGCTCAGAAGTGTACCGAGACTCGAGAACTGCCAGCTGGTCTTGTCGAGTCCGCAGTTGCACCTCTAGCGTCTCGGGTTTTTGCTCCGCTTGTGACCTTTTCCAACTTGCTTCCTGCTGACTTAGAAGACTCTCGTTGAATGCCTTATCCTGTTGGGCCCGAGAGAGTGCCTGAGTGTTGGCATCCAATTGGGTATTGAGGGCAGTCAGGAGGGTGAGGTTGCCTTGAGTCTCCTCTGGCAACGATCCAATATACTGCCTCTTGAATGCGGCCAACTTCGCGTCCTGCTCATCCAGTTTCGCCTTCGCTTCATCTAGCTGTTGACCAATGAATGAAGTTGTGCGGCTGGCCTGTTGTTCCAAAGCTCGCGAATTCTGTTCCAAGAACATGGAGGTGATTTCTGTGCAAATTTGCTGCGCGAGTTGGGCATTGTTGAATGTTACGTTTACCGAGAAACCGGGAATATTTCGATCCTGTGTTCCGGGTGTGGGCTCTAGGGGAGTTATCTCAACCGTTTTACGTAGACGCTCGACCAAGTCTTCCATGTGGATCTTGGTCCGATCATCGGCGTAAAGATTAAACTTTTGGATGATTGGCTCGAGTCGGCTCCGGCTCAAAATCTCCCCTTTCATCGAGGAAAGGCGTTGGCTGAGGTCTTCGGTCACCACTGGCTTTACGTAATCGGCTGGAACAGCGGGCCGCGAAACCAGTACCAGAGTTCGTGACGTGTATTCCTTTGGAATTTGAGTAGCTATCAATACACTCACTGCTCCAAAGCCAAGGGCGCCTGCGGGAAGGATCCACCAATGCTTTCGCAAAACTCTCTTGACGTCTGCAGCAGTGAATTCGCCATTACGAACCATAGGTCAATCTCCGCACTAGGTCAGAGCGCTCCACACTGGAGAGGAAGCACGTCAATAACCACGAGTCCTTGTCAATCAGATTGCGAATCAACGTGTAACTAACTTTTTTTCAACAACTTACGGTCACTTTGTTTGACACGCTTTGTCTGCGCATTTACTTCTATTGAAAGCCAGTTCTGGACAGTGGAACTTTCTTACCGAGAATATCCAAAAATCTTGCCATCCAACCTCCTTCCGGCGCCTCCCTTTGGCATCAGCCGGGTGCGGTGAAGCAGTTGGAAGCAATGAAGTCCATGCTATGTGGCTTATTTTCATAGATTTAGGCTGTTACATATTTGTCTATCTCGCTCATCCTCCAAGGACGCAGAATTGCTTTCAAAACCAACTGAGATGGAACAACTAAGAATGCAGTCCTCTCCTTTTCGAACTACCAGCTTGGAAACGCGTGCTCTATTCATAGCGGCCGTTCTTCCGGTGTGCTTGGTCCTGGCTGGATGCCTTCTCGACCCTAACGCACGAAAACAAAAATTCATCGCCCAGGGAGACCGGTACGTAGCCCAAGAAAAATACCCCGAGGCTTTGCTTACTTACGGCCGCGCCTTGCAGATCGACTCAAAATCGGCGGAGGTGCACTACAAAGTCGCCCAATGTAATCTCAAGATGTCGAATTGGGCTTCTGCATATCGGGAGTTGCAGCGCACGCTCCAACTCGACCCGCAAAACTTCGGTGCCCAGCTAAACCTTGGACAACTCTACCTGGCTGGCGGCAGAGCCGCAGACGCAAAAGACCTTGCCCTAACTATTCTCAAGAGCAAACCGGATCACGTCGACGTGGAACTGCTGCTGGCAAAATCCGATGCACAACTCGGCAATGTGCAAGACGCGCTCCAGGAAGCAGCGCGCGCCGTCAAGATGTTCCCTGATAACGCGGACGCCTATGTCAGTTTTGCCAGCATTCAGCAAAAGGCTTCTTTGTTCCAGGATGCGGAAGCAAATCTGCTGAAGGCCGGAAAGTTATCGCCCGATTCCATTGTGCCCGCGATCGCTCTCGGCAATCTCTATGCTGCCGAGAAGCAATGGAACAACGCGGCTGCGGCTTTTCGAACTGCGATCACGATAGCTCCCAAGAATCCCAACCCCAGGGCTGCACTCGCGGGGGTTTATATCGCTCGGAATCAGGGCGATATGGCCGAGGAGGTTTTGAAAGAAGCAAAGGTTCAGTTACGTGCTGACCCTGCCGGCTACAGGATGCTGGGGGACTACTATCTCAATCAAGGTGACACTTCAAAGGCGCTTACCGAATTTGCCTCCCTTGCTAGGGAACATCCTGCGGACTTGGATGCTCGAAAGTCCTATGCCCAACTGTTGATTCTCTCTCACCGAGTGGACGAGGCCTCGAAACTGACCGACGAAGTACTGAACCGTTCGCCCCAGGACGACGGTGCGCTTGTTCTGAGAGGCCAGATCCTTCTTCAGACGGGAAAGATCAACGATGCGCTGCAGACTTTGCAACAAGCCGTCAAAGCCAATCCCGCGAATGCCTTTGGGCATTACCAATTGGGAATGGCCTATTTGGCCAAAGGGATTGGAAGTCAGGCAGAAGGAGAGTGGAGAGCTGCAACACGGATACGCCCGGACTTGACGGACGCTTGGGTTGCTTTGGGCAAGGTGGCGACCGACCGTCGCGACTGGGCAACCCTTGAGCAAATCGCTTTGCAGATCGTGAAGATATCTCCGGCCAGTCCTGGCGGATATCTCTTTCAGGCCACCGCCCGGATGAACCAAAATGATACCGCGGGCGCGGAGGCCGATCTGAAGCAGTTGATTCGAGTTGCTCCACAAAACCCGATAGGGTACACCAAGCTTGGGAAACTTCGCGCGTTTACTAAGCGCTGGAATGAGGCAGAAGCGCTTTATCGCGAGGCCCTGAATCACTCGCCGAATTTCCTCGACGCCATCCAGGGAATTGTGGAACTCGACTTTCAGCGCGGTAAGCCCGCAAACGCCATTCAATTCGTGCAAGAAAGGATCAACACCGACCCGAATAACGCTGCACTGTATCTTCTTCAGGGACAGGTGTTTGTGCACGCAAACCTGCCTGCCGATGCAAGGCAAGCGTTCTCGCACTGCGTCGAGCTCGACAAGCAGAACCTCTCAGGTTTCCTCATGCTGGCGAAGGTGGAACAGTCCCTTGGTGATGTGTCGGGAGCCATCGCACACTATAGGCAAGCCATCGCCATCACCCCAACGAACGCTGGGTTATACACGGCGTTGGGGACCCTCCACGAGATTCTGGGGAACTGGCAGGAGGCACAGGGGCTTTACCAGCGGGCGTTGGCGCTCCGACCCGACGAACCCCTCGCGGCCAACAACCTTGCATACATCCTTCTCGAACACGGAGGGAATGTGAATGTGGCGCTGACTCTGGCGCAAACTGCCAGGCGCGGTTTTCCGAACCTCCCGAACTCGGCCGATACGCTTGGCTGGGCCTATTATCAGAACGCGGCGTATTCTCTGGCTGCTCCTCTGCTGGAAGACGCGGTAAAAGGCGCGCCTTCCAATGCCACCTATCGCTACCACTTGGGAATGACCTACGATAAATTGAATGACCTGAGGAAGGCGCGGATTGAGCTTGAGAAGTCGATTCGCATGGACCCGCAGGCGCCTTCCGCAGAAAAAGCATCCCGCGCTTTGAGCGCACTCGCTGGCGGCTAACGGTTCCGACCGGGTCCCCAAAGGGATTCCTGGCTTCGCTTTGCTCCCTTAGGACTCGCACCCGTCCTGGAATACTCCCTTTCGGTTCGGAGCCGAGAGCTGAATCCGAGCATTCTCTTGCAAGAAGCATTTGGCTTGGCCGCTGTACCCTTTGAAGGTACAACTGGTGGTAAAAGGGCCTGAAAATTTGAAAGAAGGTCAGTTGATTATCGCGATTGGACGCTGAAAGGTGGGCGACTACGATTTCGTTGAAGCGCCACAAACAGCAAAAAATTTGAATGCACCATGGCGACTCTCTTTCAAGTGGCTTCATGCGGCAGAGATTTTTGTTGTTAACTGCGTCGCGCCAAGAGAATCTACGTTTGCAACGGCCACCGTCATGAACCGACATGCAGGGTGCGGCACCCTGCGGCTTTCAGGATGCAGTTTTTTGTGGACTGCCTGCGACCGCCTCGCGTGGAATCGGGCATGATGTATTGTGGCCTCCGTGGTGAGGATGCTGCTGAACGTAGCGGCGGCAATGTCCGGCTGCCCGGCCGTGTAGTGCTGCACTGCGATTCCAGCCGCAGGTCTCTTGGCGCCACGCTCACATCCGTGTTTGCGCTCGCCAGCCAATTCCAACTCAGCTCGCCATTGTCATCCACTCGATAAAGCCGTATGTAATCGCCAGATAACCGCTGCCGTTCGTCCGTCCCTGTATCCGCAAATGATTTGCTGCCGAGAGCCCTGATGGACAGACCTGATGGGGTAATACTCCATTTGCGTGGCACGTTCAATGCCATCGCAGGGTTCTCTGATAACTCGCTCTTTTAATTGGACTTGCGAATGCCCCCAAGCACATTTCATCTTGTGAAGTTGCCGTTTCGAATTATGCAAAAAGCTGCCCAATGGCTGCCAGCACTGGTCGCAGACTTGCTCGTCGGCAAAGGCTAGGGGTTTTCGACCCTATGTTGGCAGACTCGTACCCGGATCCCCCACCCTGCAAAGAGTTGCTCGAGCCGGTTTGGGCGGTTAAGGCTGCAAGGGCATCGCCTTTTAGCCGGGACAGGATCTTAGTTAGGACTTAGAAACACGGTACCAGCTCGCGATACTCAGCACAAAAAAAAGCACGGCACCATGAAGAAAACTCAAATAGGAAATGGCATTGCCGCCGGGAATACCTAAAAACGGTGGAGTCTTGTTTATCGCAGTGAGAAGCCGAAAGATCAACGCGAGGCCCGTGCAAATCAAACCCAGCCAATAACCGATCGTGGAGAGTTGCTTTTCCATTCTATTCTCCTAGATTGAAGTTTTGTCAGGTTCGGCCCGTGTTGGGGTACGCTACTCCTGTTGAACCTGGGCCGTCAAGGCGGATGTGATCGAGCGAAGTCCGCCGGTTGCGCGGGCAAACGTGATTCAAATGCGCTCGCCGTTTACAAAATTCAACTGGCAGCCCATCGAGCTCATCTCTATCTACGAGGGTGTGTCGAACTAGGTTGAATTTCCCAACTATGGGATCGCAGCGGTGGCCTGGTTGGAGAAGGCGCTTTCCAAGCCCGTCGAATCAAACGCGGTCGTCACGTAATAATATGTGGTGGCATTCTGTACGTTGGCGTCAGTATAGGCGAGAAGCAACCCGACGGAAGCAATCTTGACGTAGCCAGAGCCGTTAGTGGTGCTGCGATAAACGTTATATCCGGTCACCGTCCCCGTGGTACTCGCAACCCATGTCAGCGCCACCGTGTGGGTCACCTGGGGAGTAGCGGTAAAGTTCACCCCTGTTTGGTTCGCGCCATTTATTGTTACAGACTGATTCAGCGGAGCGAAGGTGTAGCCGGTGTTGCTCGGAGTAACCGTGTAAGTTCCATTCACCAGCCCCGAAAAAGTATAGTTGCCCGAGCTGTCGGTAGTGGCAGTAGCGGCAGCCGAGCCGCTCAGCGTGACACTTGCTCCGCTTCCGCCGGCGGTCGGTGTGATCGCGCCAGAAATGCTGAACGTGGGCTGCGACGCAGCCGTGAAATTGATTCCGGTGACATTCGCGCCATTGACCGTTGCGGTCTGACTGGTTGGGCTGAAGGTGAAACCCGTCTTGCTGGGAGTAACTACGTACGTCCCGTTTGCCAGGCCGCTGAAAGTATACGCTCCTGAGCTGTTCGCGGTGGTCGTGGCCGTAGCCGCTCCGCTGAGGGTGACCGTAGCCCCACTTCCACCCGCCGTCGGTGTGATGGTTCCCGAAATGCTAAACGTGTTGCTTACGGCGTTTGCTGTGAAGTTGATCCCTGTAACATTCGCGCCATTGACTGTCGCGTTTTGGCTCGCGGGCGTAAAGGTATAGCCCGCCTGGCTGGGCGTAATTGTGTACGCACCATTGGCTAGGCCCGTGAAGCTGTAAGCGCCGGAACTGTTGGCGGTCGTTGTAGCAGAGGCCGTCCCACTTAGTGTGACCGTCGCGCCGCTTCCGCCAGCAGCGGGACTAATCGTCCCGGAGATGTTATACGTTGGCGGCGGTGTACTGGTTTGATTCTGCCCCGCGACAAATCCCGAGCAACCCCAAAAAAATGCTGTCGCACACAAGAGTATCGCCGAAAAGAATACTCGGCCCCGTAGTGAGTGGAACTTCATCATGTGCGAGCCGGAGTCAAAGCGATCGTTGTAGTCAGGTCTCATAGGCTAGGCGTGAAATGGGCGCCTAGTCCCTAGCATATGGTTATACGCGGAACTGAAAAACTGAATGGAAGTCCAGATTAGGTACAGGTATTGACCCTGCCCGAACGGACCTCTATGTCCGCGCTCCACGCACTATCCCCGAGGTCCAATTGCGTAGTCAGGCCCAGGCAGGGGAGGTTAACTCCAAAGCCCTTAATGGTCAATACATCTCAAATTCATGGAATGACCGCGCTTGCTTCGTTCGAAAACGCACTCTCATTCCCGCTGGAATCTACAGCCGTTGCCACGTAAAAGTAAGTTGTCCCGCTCAGTACACTTGAATCCGTAAACGTCAGGCCGCTGACCAGCGAAGTGTTGATCTTTACATAACCGCTGCCGCTGGTGGTGCTGCGATAGACGTTGTACCCGGACACTGTGGAGGTGCTGGCGACCCAAGTCAGCGACACAGTGTGTTGGACTACGCCCGTTCCTGACAGAGTCACGGTAGCAGGCGAGCCCGTGGCATTGCTGACGATTGAAATGGTTCCGGGCATGCTGCCAGTAGACGCCGGGCCAAACTGCACGCCCAGAACCAGGTTCTGCGAAGGCGTAAGGGTGACGGGCGTGCTCCCGCCGGTCACCGTATACCCGGCTCCGGACACGGTAATCTGTGAAATCGTGACGTTCGAATTGCCCGTATTGGTGATGGTTACGTTCTGCATTGGCGAGGTCGTGCCTGTCAGCACGTTGCCGAAGCTCAGGTTTGTCGGGTTGATGCCGAGAGTCAGCGTAGCCGCTATGCCCGATCCGCTAAGACCCACGGAAGTTGGCGACGTTGGCGCGTTGCTCACGATGGAGACGCTTCCAGACACGGCTCCCACGGCAGTCGGCAAGAACGCCATGGAGATGGTCTTCTGCTGGCCCGCGTTAACACTGACCGGTAGCGTATAGCCACTCGCGCTAAACGCTGCGCCGGTCACGTTGATTTGCGTAATGCTCAACGTGGCCGTGCCCGTGTTGGAAATAATGAGAGACTGCGACAGGTTCGAGCCAATAACCACGCTTCCGAAACTGATGGACGTTGGATTGACCTGAATGGCCGGCCCATTGACCGTCAGCGTAGCAGCGTTGCTGGTTACGCTTCCTGCGCTGTTGCTCACAACGACTCGGAAGGCTGAGCCATTGTCGGAAGCGGTTGTCGCCGGTGTCGTGTAGGTCGAGGAAGTCGCGCCGGAAATGTTCACGCTGTTCTTCTGCCACTGGTAACTCAGCGGAGCGGTCCCGCTCGCCACCACTGTGAACGTCGCCGTCTGTCCCGCGGTGACCGTCTGATTTGTGGGCTGGGTTGTAATCGTCGGTGCCACGGGAGCAGGATTGACTGTTAACGTCGCAGCGTTGCTCGTCGCTGTTCCTGCCGAGTTGCTCACCACCACAACGAACGTCGACCCGCTATCCGAAGTCGTCGTGGCGGGTGTCGTGTAACTCCCTGAAGTCGCCCCGGCGATGTTCGCGCCATTCTTCTGCCATTGATAACTCAGCGGTGCGGTGCCACTCGCAACCACGGAGAACGCCCCCGTCTGTCCCGCCGTCACCGTCTGATTCGCCGGCTGCGTGGTAATCGTCGGAGCCACAGGCACCGGACTCACCGTCAGCGTCGCGGCGTTGCTTGTCGCCGTTCCTGCAGAGTTGCTCACCACCACGACGAAGGTCGAGCCACTGTCCGAGGTCGTCGTGGCGGGTGTGGTGTAGCTCGATGAAGTCGCACCGGAAATATTCGCGCCATTCTTCTGCCACTGGTAGCTCAGCGGGGCCGTGCCTGTCGCAACCACGGAGAATGTCGCCGTTTGCCCTGGGGTCACCGTCTGATTCGCCGGCTGCGTGGTGATCGTCGGAGCCGCCGGCGCCGGGTTCACCGTCAGCGTCGCGGCGTTGCTTGTCGCCGTTCCTGCCGAGTTGCTTACAACCACATCGAAGGTCGAGCCACTGTCCGAGGTCGTCGTGGCCGGCGTGGTGTAGCCCGATGAAGTCGCGCCTGCGATGTTCGCGCCGTTCTTCTGCCACTGATAGCTCAATGGAGCAGTACCGCTCGCGATTACTGAAAGCGTTGCAGTTTGTCCCGCCGTCACCGTTTGATTCGTTGGCTGCGTGGTGATCGTCGGCGCGACTGGCGCGGGATTCACGGTCAGCGTCGCGCTGTTGCTCGTCGCGGTTCCTGCCGAGTTGCTCACAATCACAACAAAGGTCGAGCCACTGTCCGAGGTGGCCGTGGCGGGCGTCGTGTAGCTCGACGAAGTTGCACCCGGAATATTCGCTCCGTTCTTTTGCCACTGATAGCTAAGTGGAGCCGTGCCGTTCGCCACTACTGAAAACGCTGCAGTTTGTCCCGCCGTCACCGTTTGATTCGCCGGCTGTGTGGTGATTGCCGGCGCGACGGGACCGGCATTCACGGTCAACGTGGCACTGTTGCTCGTGGCCGTTCCGGCCGAGTTGCTAACAACTACAACGAAGGTCGAGCCGCTGTCGGAGGTAATTGATGCGGGCGTGGTGTAGCTCGAAGAGGTTGCACCGGAAATATTCGCACCGTTCTTTTGCCACTGATAGCTAAGCGGGGCCGTGCCGCTCGCAACCACGGCGAACGTCGCCGCCTGCCCAACCGTAACCGTCTGACTCGTCGGCTGAGTCGTAATGGATGGAGCCACCACATTACCCGTGGCCGTGAAATTCACTCCGCTAACGTCGGTCGTGCCCGCAGTCACATTCTGGTTCGCTGGATTGAAGGTATAACCCGCGTTACTTGGCGTGATGTCGTAGGAACCGGTCGGCAATCCTGTAAACGTGTACAAACCGGAACCGTTTGCGGTTGTGGTGGCGCTTTTCGACCCACTGAGCGTCACCGTCGCTCCGCCTCCGCCCTTCGAAGGTGTAATGGTGCCGGTAATGTTGACGCCAACCGTTCCGAACTTGTGACCCCCGCTCTTCCCGTTATTGCTCTTCGAATCCGTGGACTCCACTTGGTAGTAGTAGGTGGTGCCGGCTAACAAACCGGAAATGGCTACTTGATGGTTTGTAACCATGGTTGGATCAACAGGCGAGCCGGATCCATAGGAAGTCGTGGTTCCATAACTCACGACAGAGTTGGCGGGAACATCCGTGGTCCAGGTAATCTGCGTGGCGGAGGTTGTGGTGGAAATTGTCTGGACGTTGGTGATGTTAACTGTCGTTGGCGGAGGAGTGGTTGTGCCGCTGACGAACCCAGCGCAGCCCTCGAGCATTAGGGGAGCCAACCCCAATAAAAGCCAAAAAGCGAGTTGAAGGGCGCGTGCAAATACACGTGTAGTGTTCTGACTTTTCTTTGATGTCATCGTTTCCTCTGGGCTGGTGCCAGCTATGCAGTCAGAAGCGGGGGTGGGGGCCGCTGAAGTCGCTGATCTAAAAGAACGCCCTAACTTTGTTCGACGGCGATGATAGGGAGACGAGGACTCCTAGAACTACTGGTGTGAGGAACAGTTTTGGGTCAGGGAACGAACGTTGGCTGCGTACTTTACGCGCACTGTCATTTGGACAGGAACGGAGTGGCAACAAGGACAAGGAGTTCAGCCTACAGGACAGCGGAAGACCGTATTGATTGCGCTGCCGGGGGAAACTGCTTGAAAGGAAGACTCAGAGAAGCAAATTCAGAAGAAACCAAGCTTGCTGGCGCGATCAATCGGCTCCGGAAGGCGCCGGCCTGGCTTCTTGCCGTGATGAGATGGAATGTTTCTGCTTCGTCATCAGGCCCGCGTCGCGAATTTTGTAGATGAGGAGCCGGTAGCTGATTTTCAATTCCTGAGCGGCTTTTCTGCGGTTCCAGCGATTGGCGCGGAGCGCCTCGAGGATGATGTTCCTTTCGCTGGCGCGGATCGCTTCTTTGCAGAGGCTCTTCAGCGGAACAATTCCATTTCCATTCTTTGCCGGCGCTGGAGGCGAGGGTGCACTGGCGGGCCGGGCGAAATCTTCCAGGATCGACGCCTCAGGGCCGACGACCACATGGCGCGCGATGCCGTTGGAAAGTTCGCGAATGTTTCCGGGCCACTCCAGGCATTGCATGTAATGCATCGTCTCCATGGTGAGTGGTTCTGCTTGCGCCTGGAATTGCTGCTGGCAGCGCGCAAGAAAGTACTCGGCCAACACGGGAATATCTTCGCGGCGGTCCCGCAACGCCGGAAGCTTGAGACACACGACGTTGATGCGATAGTACAAATCGGCGCGAAACCTCCGCTCGGCAATTTCGTTTTCCAGGTCCTTGTCGGTAGCGCACATCAGCCGCGTGTCGACGGACCTCTCCTGCTCGTCACCGATTCGTGAAAAACGGCCGTCTTGCAGGAACTGCAGGAGCTTGCTTTGCGATGCCACGTCAAGATCGGAGATTCCATCGAGAAACAAAGTACCGTTGTGCGCAAGCTCCACGCGTCCGGGTTTCGTTGCATGTGCTCCGGTGAACGCACCTTTTTCGAATCCGAAAAGCTCGCTCTCCAGCAAGGTCCCGGGAATTGCCGCGCAATTGACCTTGACGAATTGGCCGGTAGCCACACCCGAATGATTGTGAATCCACCGCGCAAGGACCTCTTTGCCGCTTCCCTTCGGGCCTAACAGCAGTACCGGAATGTTGGTTCCGGCGATTTTCGCGGCGCGCTTCCGGACCTGTTTCATGGCCTCGGAACGTCCAAACAAAACCTCTTCGGGTGGCAGGGCATTAGCCAGTTCCGGGCCCCCATTTTTTGATCGTCTTTCGGCAGACATAATTTGGCTTGGAAATGAAAAGCACACAACAGGCCATCAAGCGAGGCGGCGCGGAAGATAGATTGAGATGAGGAGGCACTACTAAGCGATTTATTTACAATGACTTATGGGAGAGCCAAGGCGCTTAGTTTTAGTACCGGTAGGCAAAAAAATACTGACTTCGAATATCTCAAGTAGTAAAAACTTGTCCCACCGAAGAAAACAATTTTCTCTCTTTTGCCGGCCTCTGCAATCCCTTGGGTAGTTATCTCTGGGGGAAGATGAAGGCTTCCAGCAGGTCGGCGCGAGCCTTTTCGTCGGAGGCAACGACTCTCAGGATGTCCTTGACCGAGAGCATCCCCCCGAACGCCCCATGCTGATTCAGCACGATCAGGTGGAAGATGCCGTTCTGTTCCATGAGCAGTAGGCATTCGTCGAGCGTCTTCTCCGCCGTGACCGTAACCAGTTCTCGCGTCATGATATCCGAGGCTTTCATCCAGGCGGGACACTTGTTTTCCGCGGCCACCTTGTCGGAGATGTCGCTCTGCGAGATGACGCCCGTGAGCTTTCCATTCGCGCCCAGAACGCCGACTGTGCGCACTTCCTTTGCTCGCAGATACTGCGCCACCTCGTGAACACTGGTCTCTTCGGAAACGGTATAGACTTCCTTGCGGGAACCGATTAAGTCGCCAACTCTCATTGGGTGCCTCCGCAGGCTGATTTGGCCGGATAGTAGGCCTATTCCGTCCTAGAAGCAAGCAGTGTTCCAAAAGAAGATGGGCTCAGAAATTGCCATTTCTGACAGGTGGGAGAGGATATTCGGGGAACTTACTCAGGTGTTTGGAAAAGGGTCCTAGTCAGGGTCTTGCTTCACGCCTGCGCGGCTCCCGCGCGGATGATATCGTATCTTTCGATGACTGCGGCCACTCCCATGCGCGTATTGCCGTCTTCAATCCTTGGCTCGACCCGCAGAACCTTTCCCAATGCGCGCACCAGGACTTCGGTACCGCTGGTAATGTCCGTGGGCAAAGTCAGGACTAAATCAAGCCGCGAACCGGCTTGCGGATCCTGATCCATCACGAAATAAAGACCCCGCGGGGAAATGTCTCGAGTCTTGCACTTTTGCGAATCCAAGGCCTTTTCGGTGGGGAGGCGAACAAGAACCGGCAAAGACAAATCATAGCGTCGACTCGTACGACGCTCGCTAATGCCCCCCATTATTGCGTACTCGCCGCGAACCGACTATTGGCCGCGTTCCCTTCTTTGGATTAAGCCTGGAATTGCCAGGGCTCCGAATGCTGCTTTCTAGGCTCTCGAACAGAGTCCCCTTGACTCGGGTCAAGTATTCGTTGCTTCTGAGACAGGATAAAATAACTCAAATATCCCTTCGGAGTATATCGTTTTCTGACTTTGCTGGTTCTAGGCGTTCCTCGTCCCCACAACCGAGGTTTCTTCCGCTCCCGCAGAGGACTTCCGGGTTCGCGGAGTATCCAGGTTGAATTGCCGCATCTTGTAAAGCAGCGCCTTGTAACTGATTCCCAGCATCTTCGCGGCATCCTTGCGGCACCAGCGCGTTTTTTCCAGGGCGTCGGCAATCGCTTCCATCTCCGCCTCATCCTTCAGGCCGCGTACCAGGGCCTTGAGTCCTTGCTCCTTGGGGGGTGCTGGCTCTTCGCGAGGCGATGTACGCTGGCGCGTAGACGACATCTCCACCAATTCGCGCAAGCTGCCTTCGTCATCTTCGAGAATGACGTACCGTTTCACGAAATTCTCGAGTTCGCGCAAGTTCCCGGGCCAGGGGTAATTTAGCGCGGCGTCCATCAGGTGCTTGGAAGGCGGCTGCCCGGGCTTGCCATACTTCTCGCTGTATTTCTGGAGAAAATGTTGGAACAGCAGCGGGATTTCCGTCGTGCGCTCCCGCAGCGGCGGCACGTTGATGGACAACACGTTCAGCCGGTAATACAAGTCTTCGCGGAATCGGCCCGTTTTCATGGCCTCGTGCACGTCCACGTTTGTCGCGGCTAGCACGCGCACGTCCGTCTCCACCATGTGGCGTCCGCCTAGTCGTGAATATTGGTGATCTTGCAACACGTGCAGCAGCTTCGCCTGCAAGTGCGTGCTCATTTCGGCGATTTCGTCGAGGAAAATCGTGCCTTTGTTGGCTAGCTCGAACTTGCCCGGCTTGCTTCGCACCGCGCCTGTGAAGGCTCCCTGTTCGAATCCGAAAAGTTCCGATTCGAGCAACTCTCCGGGCAACGCCGCACAGTTTACCTTCACAAACGGCTGATTCCGCCGCTTCGAGCGCAGGTGAATCATTCGCGATACCACTTCCTTGCCCACGCCGCTCTCCCCGCAAATGAAAATCGGCACGTCCACCGGGGCGATTTGCAGGATCTGTTGCCGTATGCGGACCATCTGCGGACTCGCTGCCAGGAAACTCAAATCCTCGGTCACCTGGTCGCAATAATCCCGCAGCGCCTGATTTTCCGACGCCAATTGTTTTTTCTGGCGCGACTTCAGCATTGCCGCATCCAGCTCTGTTTTTTCAAACGGTTTGGTCAGGTAATCATGCGCGCCGATGCGGATGGCCTCCACCACCGTGCCCACTTCATTCGAACACGACAGCATGATCACGTTCAGGCTGCGGTCGGCCTCCATCAATTCCTTCAGCGTGTCAATGCCGTTCATTTCCGGCATCAAAACGTCCAAGATGATGAAGTCCGGCCGCTCACCCTTCTTCACTTTGTTCAGGGCTTCCTTGCCGGAGCTGACGGTCTCCACGTCGAACCCGTCCACTTCCAGAAGCGTTTGCAGGTACTTTCGAATGCTCGGCTCGTCGTCCACCACCAGGATTTTTTCTTTCTCGACCATTGACTCTTCCCTTTCTTGCAAAAGTTTCTTAGGCGCTAGCCTTGATCCATGGGCAGAAGAAAGGCGAACCTGCTTCCTCCGCCTGGATCGCTTTCTACCCAGATCTTTCCGCGATGCGCTTGAATGAGGCGTTTTGCAATCGCCAGTCCCAGCCCCATTCCGGACGTATTTCTGTCGACTCTCACGAAATCCTCGAAAATTTCCTGATGGTGCTCGGCCGGGATGCCCGCGCCCGAATCCTTCACGCTGACTTCCACGCTGTTCGGTCTTGGCAGACGAAATCTTCTTCGCTCTTCCACAGGGGCCACGGCTGCCACGCGGCGCTCCCAGAAATGCGGCCCCGCCTTCAGTGTGACGGTCCCACCGCTCGGAGTGTGCTTCAGTGCATTGTCCAGCAGATTTGCCGCCACCTGTTGCACCTTCTGATAGTCAAAGCGGCATGTCGGAATAGAAGGATCGATGTTCGCTTCCAACCGCACTCCCTTGCGCTGAAAGGCTTCTGACCACCGTTTGGAGAGTTCATCCAGGCAGTCGCGCAAATCGTTCTCACGGAGTTGCAAAACCAGTTTGCCGCTTTCCAGCGCCGAATAATTCAGGAACATGGAAACCAACCGCACCAGGCGTTCGCAACTCTCTTTGGATTCTTCCAGGATGTCTCGCTGTTTGTCCGTCAGACGTCCCAGGGAACCCGCGAGCAGCAAATCGTAGTAACCCTTGATGACGGCCAGCGGCGTTTTCAACTCGTGCGCGGCCGACGCGAGAAAAACGGTCTTCTGTCGGTTCACTTCTTGCAATTTCAAATACGCTGCGAGCAAGTTCCTGTATGTAATTTCGCGTTCCTGAAGAAGCTCTTGTACCGTGAGTTGCGTTGCGGGATCAGAGTCGGCATGTTTTCCTGTTCTGTTTTCGATTTCCACCACGAGCCAATCAGATTCGGGCATCCACTGAATCCGAGCGGCAGAATCATTCTCAGCGGCTCCAATGCGAACACTCACTTCGTGCTCACCTTGTTCCACTTGTGCGAAGATTTTGGCGGAATCAAGTTTGAGCAGATCGCTGAAGAGATTAGGTTCGTCCGTTTCCTTGAATCCTTGCGCTTCCAGGAAGTGGCGCGCCCGCGCGTTGATGAGGAGAGGACTTCCACTGCGATCCGTCACTAACAAAGACTTCTCTAAAGTGTCCAGGAGCCGGCTAACCCATCCCAGCGGAAGAGATCTAGGTCGATCCTCTGCCACGGGGGGGATGGCAATCCTTCCGCTCATGTACTAGTTCTAACCTCTTTGGGGGTGTGGTAAATATTTTCCCGCTGCCGGGGATGCTCAACCTTACAGAGTGTGCCCCTCTGAGTCAATGGTAAAAGCGTTCCATTTGCACATTTCCGGAAATCCAGTGGATTTCGACACCATAAGTGCACGCGGCAAAATTTTTCCACAATAAAATTCCCTATAATCTATTCTCAGTAAAAGGGTTATAATCGCTGAGGATTGTCTTGTCTGGCAATCCAGATGCAACAATTCCGTACTAGGTCCGTAGTACTGCCCGGGGGATTCAGTGCCGACCAGAATGATGGCGGGGAAAAAAAACTTGGAGATTCAGTCAACACGGCATTCGCCCCGCATTCGTCTGCAGGTTCCCGTATTTGTTCGGGGCACGGACGCCACTGGCTCTGAATTCATCGAGCTGACTAAGACCCTTAATATCAGCGCCTTCGGGGCTTGCATCGCTTCCCAACATCTCCTCCGCACGAACCAAACGGTTCATTTGAGCATCCCCGCTCCATCACCGGCTTCTAACAGCCTTGTTCCTAGTCAAACGCCCCCCATCCTTGCCCGGGTTCTGCGGCAAGACATGGCTGGCGACATCCGTCTCTTCGGCTTGCAATTCATCCATCCCCTCGAATAAACGATGAAGCTGCGCGGGAACGCGCCATCTCAGTGCTTGGGATCGTTTTGTTACATCAAGTCGCAAAAGTGCCCAAATACTCTTTTCTTTCGCCTCGTTTTCCGCTCCGTTTTGTACTACCATGCCCGCGTTTCCGGGAAGTTCGGCTCGATCGAGGGTGACAGGAGGACCAGTACGAATGGCCTCTTGGTTGCTCAGATGAGTTGTAGGACAATTTATACGCTTGCCCCAAACCCCGCGGGGATAGGCAGAGGTTAGGTTTATTCCGGATATGCCCAGCCCCGGCGCCCTTGCGCCCCCGCGTTTGCCGGTTGAGGATACGTATCTCGAGTTGCTTGCGGACACGCTCGAGAGCCTCGACCTGCCGGCGCGCGGGCAATTCCTCCAACGCCTACTACGCGCAATCGCTCACGTCGAACTGCGCGAATCAGAGTGTGTCCAGGTCTGGGACGAAACGTTGGCGCGCCGCCGCGCAATGACGGATCAAGCGGGGCGGCAGGTTGCTTTCAAAGCGGCGCTGGTGGATGTGCTCGCATCATCCGGTTTCCTCCGGGTGCCGATTATCATCGAGCATGAAGATCTCAAAAAACTCGAATTGAATGCCGTCACCGATCCGCTCACCGGTCTTTACAATCGCAGGCTTTTCGGAGAAGCGTTCGAAAAGGAATTGAATCGTGCCCGACGCTACACGCAGCCCCTCAGCCTGGTCATCCTGGACCTGCATCGCTTCAAGGAAGTAAACGACAAGCACGGGCACCCGCGCGGCGATGAAGTTCTGCGCGCTACAGCGGCTACTTTAAAGAAGGCGTTGCGTACTTCCGACTTCGCCTTCCGCATCGGCGGCGATGAGTTCGCTCTGCTTCTGCCACAGACCGACTCGCAGCAGGCCCTTGCCCTCAGCCGCCGCGTCGAGACGGTCTTCGCCGAAATGATTCGCCCGCTGCAACTCGAAGTGACCGTCAGCATGGACCATGGCATTTCCATCTTCCCGCAAGACGCGGAGCAAGCGGACCAACTCATCCGCATTGCGGACGAGCGCCTTTATCGCCAGAAGCACGACAATCACAGGAAGACCGTCAACGGCGCGAGGCGCACGGAAACTCCGGCGCCCGAAGAAGAGGGTCCCACTTCCGCTACGCCGGCAGAGACGCCCGGCCCATTGCCGCCGCCGATTTCCATCGAAGCGAAGCGCCAGTCAGAGAAAGAGGAAGACAATCGCCAGGCGCACTCCACCGTCAGTGCCGCTCCTCCCTCGGCACAAGTAGTTCCCGCGCCGGCCCCCCTGTTCGCGGTTCCGCGCAAAGCCGAGCGTGTCTCTATGGCCGGCACCAACGCCTACGCGGTGCTCGGTGAGCAAGGCGGAAAGCGCGCGCGCGTTCTCGACTTGGGTTTTGGCGGCGTGGCTATCGAGTTCGATTCCGAGGAAGAAGTTCCGGAGAATTTGTTTGCCGTCCTGCACGTTCCGATTCTCCCTCCCGTGCGTGTCAGCCTGAGGCCAGTGTGGAAACAGCAGACGGTGCAAGGCGGGACTCGCATCGGCTGCTCGTTTGTCTCCTGAGGTTTTCTAAGGCATCGTCGCAACTCGCCCTCTGCATACGTCGCACCTTCTTGCGCCGAGTTGCGCCACCCAAAGCATGTTCTTCTGCCTTCTGTTCGCTGGTTTCTCCCTGCGAATTAACCCCGCTTCTTCTCCCGCCTCCTGCTACAATTCGGCCCTCGATTCGCTTCCGAAAGGACCCTCGATGCACGAACCAAGAGCCAGCCGGCCCTACTGGCCTGATGCCCTCTCGAAATCATCGGAAGACACGTCGAGCCTGAAACCCTGGTCCTGGGCATTGCAGCGCCTCGAAAAATCCCACAATTATTGGATCGCTACCACCCGGCCCGATCGCCGCCCGCACCTCATGATTGTCTGGGGCATTTGGTGGCAGGATGCCTTCTGGTTCAGCACCGGCCCGCGCACGCGCAAGGCAAAAAATATCGCCGCACAACCGCACGTCGTCATTGGAACCGAAGAGGCCGACGAGGCAATCATCCTCGAAGGCACCGCGGAAGAAATCACGGATCGCTTAGTCTGGAGGCAGCTCGCGAAAATCTACAACGCCAAATATGGGGGCGACGTCGAGCCGCTCTTGATGTCTTCCGACGGCTGCGTGTTTCGCGTCCAGCCCCAAATCGCATTTGCTCAGGACGAACACGCGGAAAATTTCGCCGACGCTGTCACGCGCTGGCACTTGGACGAAGAGTAGCGTCCAGAAACCCTAGTGGCCTGACCTTAGTCAAAATAAATTCGCAACTATTGCGACGGCGCCGAATCGTTGCAGCCATGCAATCGTGAATAGAAAAAAACGAATTCCTGCCTAGAACTTCCAACTAAGAACGCAACACTCACTTTCAGGGCTTCGGTGACGCGTTCCACATTTCCTGTTTAATCTTCCACTCGCCGCCCTCGCGATGCAGCACAAACGCCATTTTCCCGTACCCATCGAAGTCGGGCTTCCCTTCTGGCGCCTTCGCTACCTGACGCTCTGTCGCCCATTCCGTCCCCCAATCCCCGCAGACTTGAATATCGTGAAATTCCATCTCTTCTTTCGTCACTTTGTATCCCGGATTCTTCGACAAAGCGTTTTCCACCCACGCGGTTATTGTCTTTCTCCCCATAATCGGCGCTTCACCTTGCATCAAATCCACGCCGTCTTCCGCCCACATCGCCATGATCCCCGGCGTATCCATTTTTAAATGCAGCTCCAGGAACTTTTTGTTGAATGCGTCAATCTCGTTCCGCGCATCAGCTCTTGCATCTCGCGCATTCATTCGCGCGCCGCCAATCCCCAGCAACAGAATCCCAGCCGCCGCAGTCGCCATTCCGAATCTCGACATCACACCCTCCTCGCCTCGAATCACGCGCGGCAACCTTACACGATTCTTTGAGCCAAAGCGAAACCTGAAATCTAAGGGACTCTTGACCGTTCTCTGATCTATGATCTTTGTTCTCTCCCATGCCATTTTGCGAAATTTGACTCTTCGCGTATGATTGAGAATTGCTCGCGACCTAGCGACGCGGCTGTGTGACCCCTCCGTGGTCATATTTTCAATCACCTGGCTTTGCCGGGTTGGCCGTGCAGACCGGACGCGACGAAAGGCAACCCCATGAAACCCGGTATTCATCCCGATTATCATCCCGTGACGGTGCACTGCGCCTGCGGCCACACGTTCCAGACTCGCTCAACCGTGAAGGGCGACATGCTGCGCGTGGAAATCTGCTCGGATTGCCATCCTTTCTTTACCGGCAAGCAGAAACTTGTCGACACCGCCGGTCGCGTTGAGCGCTTCACCAAGAAGTACGCCGACGCCAAGGTCAAAGCCGACGCCGCCAAGAAATAGCTCCCAAGCCTTGCAAGGGCCGGATTTTCCCGCCCTTTTGCTTTCTTCTTCGGCCATCAAGCATGAGAGACATCCGACGGATTGCCGCTCGGCGGCGCACTTCTCTGTTCTCTTGTCCTTAACTTCAGCCTTTCCTCCTCTCCGCGCGCGTGTAGAATGAAAGCCCAACGTGGCCACCCAATCTCGCATGTTCGATAGCTCGCACCCCGGCGAGCACGTCGATTCCGCCCCGCCTCGCGTCAGCCTGCGGAATGCTTTCGTGCATCCTTTCGATTCCGCTATCGCCGCCGCGCGCACCTGCTATGCGCCGCGCCTCATCACGCCTGAAGAAATCACGGACAAGCAGCGCACCAACATTGGGGCCGCGACGTTCTACAGTGGCCACCACACGGTTTACCAGCACGCGCATTTTGAATTCGGCCTCGAAAACGTCAGCCGCCAGTTTGTCTGGTCTTTTCTTCACGCGCATCCTTTTTACAATTCCGAGCAGCAGAGCCAGCGCTACGTGCGCCTCGACCGCGCGCAAGCCTATGTCCCGCCGGTTTCGCTTTTCTTCGACGAGAAAAGCAAAGAGCTTTACGAGCAATCCATCGCCCGCGCCTGGAATTACTACCGCGAACTTTCCGCGCTCTTGATCGGCGACGCGCGCAATATTCTGAATGACATCTGGCACGTTAGTCCGATGTCGCATCCGAAGCGCCTGCAGAAAATCGAGCGCTCCGCCGAAAAGCGCGCCATCGAAATCGCGCGCTACGTTCTGCCCGTCGCCGCGTTCACCACCATGGTGCACACGCTCTCCGGCATCGTTTTGCACCGTTTGTGGCGCATGTGCTCCGCTTCCGACACGCCGAGCGAGGCCCGCACTGTCATCGGCGAAATGGTTTCGCAGGTAAAGACGATTGATTCTCAATTCTTCGAGCGCTTTGGAACCGAACCGCTCGAAGAGCTTCCGGAATGGAAGGATTCGCAACCGGCTGCATCTTCCGGCGAATCGTTCGCGCGCGAATTCGACGAGCAGCTCAAGGGCAAAACTTCCCGACTCGTGGATTACGCTCCCAACGCTCTCCGCATCATCGCCGAGTCCTACCGCGCCGTCGCCGGACTTACCGCTTCACAATGTTCCGATGCGGAAGCCCTCGACCGCTTGCTCAATCCCGCGCGCAATCTCTACCGGCTGGAAACGCTCAACGTCGGCGTGCACGCGCCGATGATGCGGGCCCTCCAGCACGCAAATTACACGTTCGCCAAAAAAATCAGCCACACCGCCGACAGTCAGGACCAGCGCCATCGTATGGTTCCCGGCTCGCGTCCGCTGCTCACTCTTGCCGACACGCGCGAGCCTGACTACATCACACCCATGCTTCTCGCCGCGAATCCGCGCGCCAAAGAAACTTACGACCGCGCCATGCACGACGCCTGGTCCGCAAAAAACCAACTTCTCGACCGCGGCGTGCCGCTCGAAATCGCTCTCTACGTTCTCCCCAACGCCAAAGCCATCCGCCTCTACGAATCCGGTTCGCTGCTCCATCTTCTCCACAAATGGACCATGCGAACCTGCTTCAACGCGCAGGAAGAAATCTTTCAAGCCTCGATGGACGAAATCGCACAGCTCCGCGAAGTCCATCCCGAACTCGCGCGCTACATTGGCCCGCCCTGCCATCTTCGCGCCGCTATTACCACGCCCATTTGCACCGAAGGATCGCACTTCTGCGGAGTCAAAGTCTGGCTCGACTTCCCCCACACCTCCCGCCGCATTTGATGCCGCGCAGGCACGTTACTCGCCTCTTATCAGGTGAAGGACTAAGCCGGCCCATACAAGCCTGCTTGCAGGTTACTGAATGTTCTCTAAGACCTAGTTTAAGGTCTTTACCCGATGGCTCCCCAAACGGACGGGTGCTATAGAAAATCGGGTTGTGCGGTGGGGAGCCTGCGCAAAGACTGATTCCTTTTGGAGTGCCAAACCGCATAAGCAACCAAACGCCCGGCCGCAAGGGTCCCAGTCCTGGGGCTTTCCCCGGGTATAGGAGCAATCGCGGCCTGCTTCTTCCTGCTTGGTTTGGTTGCTTGGCGTCGCAATCGCAGGCTCCTGA
>DATEGO010000098.1:0-40663 GCA_035280065.1 Candidatus Acidiferrum sp. | reverse complement strand
ACGCCATCACCATCAGGGTCGGTATTGAGCCCAAAACGCTCTTCGGACTGCATGCCGTGGTGATGGTTGAATGCATTGTTGCTGAACTGTCTTATTGAGATTACGTTGCCAACCTGATGCAATGGCCGAATGATCAGGCTTGGTGGAGTCGTGCCTTTCGTGGACAGGCTCGGCCCCGCCAAGCCTTGCGCTTGGGAGGTATCCCAGGTGCCGTCCGCCTTGTGTGTCAAAGCGCCGAAGGAAATTCCCTTCGACATCAATTGCTTGCTGGCTCCCGGAGGCGTCGCGTCGCGCTGTGCTTGCAAGTCCGCTGTCATCTGCCGCGACAGCATCTCAACGAAGCCGGACCCATTCATACCGATCGTCTTGCGGTCGTCAGTGGCGTTGTCCGTGGTAACGAACTTTCCGGATTCATCCACAGCGCCACGCGTCGTAATGCCGTCGTTGTGATCGAACGTCAAACGATCAAAGCGCTGCGCCAAGACGAAAACTTCCGTCACGCGGTCGCCACCCGCACCTGAGACGGGCGCATTGTGACAGCCGGAACACGCGTTTGCCTCAGGCGAGGAGATTCGGTCGAAATTCCTCGGAAACACTAACGGGGAGCTGGGATCCGAGATGGGAGCGCCCGTTCCTTTCGACAGGGGGCGCCCTGCTCCTTCCTGGATCGTGAACTTGGCGTTGAAAAGCTGGGAACCAAACTCGATTAGATGGCGCAAGGAAGTGGTGAATTCCTCGCCGTCCTGTAAGTGCACAGGAATCGCCACTTCGCGTCCAACTTGCGAGTTGGGGCTCTGCCCCGAAGCTGAGAGTGCAATGAGGGAAGATAGGACAGCGAGCCACGCGCAGATTCGAGGGAGAGTCCTAGTCATAAGACGATCCTTATCCTTTCTTTCACGAAACTTTGGGGAATTCGCTTTCAGCCTCGCGGATAACGCTCCACGGCGAGCAAGAACATCGGTTCCTGCCCGCCATGAAGGTTATTTTGAACAGCCCATCCGCACGGAGACCTGCGCAAGTCAGAAGAACTTGCCGTTCCTCTCCTTGGCCATTTGAGCAAAGTTGACTATCGTCGAGGCCGGGTCAGAGACGAATCGGAATCCGTGCCCGGTGCTGACAGGCGTGACCGCAGTGACAGCGATGGTCCCGAGGGAAAGTTCGAAGAAGTCTCCTGCAAACTGATTGATTGGATCGCTGAAACCCACATGGCTTTCCTTGATGCCGCTCACTTCGATGTCCACCGACTCAATCACCCCCTTAACGAACCCGAGTGGGCGACCTGAGCTGAAACTGTTTCCAGTTGTGAACGTGTCGAAAACAGAGCAGATGTTTTCGGCCTTGAAAGAAGCGCGCCCGGAGTCCAAATCGAACCTCGCACTGCCTGTGGGAGCCGGAGTCGTCCACATCACAAGGCTCTCGGAGGTCCCGGCATCGTAGGAATGGGGACTCGAGCCCGACGGGCCCGAAGTCGAGTCAAGTCATATGAACGAGAGCGTGCCTTCGTGTTCCAGGCCGTCCACGCCAATGAACACGCCTCTCAGGAAACGCCAGTCCGTGTGAAAGGTGTACGTGCCCGATTCGCCCGTGTTCAAGTCTGTGCCTTTACCGGAAAGGTTAAGGTCCACATTGGCGATCAAGCCTTTGAAATCGGTGATCGTGGAAGGATCGAACCCGGCGTTCGGGGCGTGAGGATCGGATGGATTGCCCCCCGGCGGCCCGGGGAAGAAGAAGTGAGCTCCCGGAGGCGATGTTATATGGGGAATGGGTCGCGGAAGCGTCTTGCACTTGTTCCGCTCTCCTTCATCATCGTCTCCAAACGCCGGTGCGTACAGACCGGACCCGAGCAAGAGTCCGGCTCCGGCCGCGCTTCCAGCCGCCCCTCGAATGAGATTGCGTCGTCCTAGCCTTTTCTGCCGGAGGCTGTTCCATGAAAAAAAGTCTTTGCTGCTCATCGTTGTTCTCCTTGATCAAGTCGCAAGCGTATATACGAATTGAGAGCGCACGCCCGTGAATGCTGGCCCCGAGTCCCGAAAATGCTTGCCCACAAACGATGCGAAGGAAATACCGAAAGTGAAAATGCGGGAGACCGGGCCGACTTTGCACCTACCGCCAAAACATGTCAAGTATAAAATCTGGTAATGAGAGTACCCCACGCTCAAAGATCTGCATGAATGCGATCTTCGACTCATCCGGGCCTCGACAATTCGCACCGAACTAGTGCGCTACAGGTTGCAGGTACCGCGCAAGCCACAATAGCATCAGCCCGCACGAGTCTCGATGATCTTGATAGCGCGGGCCCGCTCGGGGAATAATCGTCATGTACTCGTTGAAGAAAGACACTAAGACACTCTTCAGTCTGTCTCGGTCTTATTTGGCCTCCCGAGCCCACCTCGACGGGATTGGATTGCAACTTGGCGGACGACGACGTAGGCCCGCCTAGCATTGGGCGGGCCGATTGATTCAACTCACAGCCGCCAAGACCGCGTCGCGCTCCGCGTTGACTTGCATCTTTCCGCAACCTAAGATGGCCATCCGATGGCGATTTTCGTCCCATGATCGAAGAGACCGTTTCCCATTACCGCATCCTGGAAAAATTGGGTGGTGGCGGCATGGGTGTAGTTTACAAAGCCGAAGACCTACGCCTTGGGCGTTACGTATCCTTGAAGTTTCTCCCGGCAGATCTTTCCAGAGATCCCCAAGCCATCGAGCGCTTCCAGCGCGAAGCGCGCGCTGCTTCTTCTCTGAACCATCCGCATATCTGCACGATTTATGACGTCGATCAGTATGACGGTCATCACTTCATGGTGATGGAGTTCCTCGAGGGGGAGACGCTCAAACATCGCATTTCCGGGAAACCCATGGACCTCGAGCGTATCCCGGAATATGGCTACCAGATGGCAGACGCCCTCGAAGCCGCGCACGCAAAAGCCATCATTCACCGCGACATAAAACCGGCCAACATTTTCATCACCGACCGCGGCCAGGTTAAGCTCCTTGATTTTGGCCTCGCTAAACTTCTCCCCGAGCGCATAGGGGCAGCGCGGGCTGCGCAACTATCCACCGCATTCAGCAATACGACTCAGGATGCCCATCTCACCAGCGCCGGCGTCGCTTTGGGCACCGTGGCCTATATGTCTCCCGAACAGGTACGCGGCGAAGATCTCGACGAACGTACCGATCTGTTCTCCCTGGGCCTCGTTCTATATGAAATGGCCACGGGACACCGGGCCTTTGCGGGAAATACCTCAGGTGTCGTGTTTGACGCCATTTTGAACCGCGCACCTACGCCGCCTGTACGGCTGAATCCAGCAGTTCCTATTCAACTCGAACTAATCATTAACAAAGCGCTCGAGAAGGACCGCCATCTGCGCTATCGAACGGCCTCGGACCTGCGCGCGGATTTGCAGCGCTTGAAGCGCGACACCGATTCCGCGCGAGCTCTCCCGTCCACCGCCGTGCAGATAACTCGCCGCACTCTCAGGCGTCACTGGCCTCACCTCATCTGGGCCGGAGCTCTTTGTGTGGCATTGCTCTTATTTGTTTTCAACGCTAGCGACGTACGCAACCGGCTATCTTCTGGAACCGGTCAGTCGCGCATCGACTCGATCGCTGTCTTGCCCTTTGCCAATGTGAGCAACGATCCCAAAACGGAGTATCTCAGCGACGGAATCACGGAGAGCCTGATCAACAGTCTCTCGCGATTGCCAAACCTTACGGTAATGTCTCGGAATACTGTTTTCCGCTACAAGACTCAGACAAGCGACCCAGAGAGGGTAGGCCAGGATCTGGGGGTGAGTGCCATCCTCACAGGAAGACTGATTCAGTCTGGCGATGATCTGATGATCAGCGTGAGTCTGGAAGACGTAAAAAGCCGACGGCAAATCTGGGGTGAGCAATATAGTCGCAAGATTTCCAGCCTGGTTGCCGTGCAGCAGGAGATTGCCGGAGACATCTACGGACAATTGCGCCCCAAAATTGAAGGCGCCGAGAAGAAGCTCTTGGCCAAACGCGCAACTGAAAACGTCCAAGCCTATCAGCTTTATCTCCAGGGTCTATTTTATTGGAACAAGTGGACGCAGGCGGATTTCAAGAAAGCGGCGGACTATTTCTCCGAAGCGGCAGAGAAGGATCCTCGGTATGCGCTGTCCTACGCCGGGCTTGCCGACACCTACAGCCAGCTCGGCGACGCCGGCTATCTCTCCCCTTCGGAGGCTTGGCCCAAAGCGAAAGCCGCCGCAATGCAAGCGCTTCAAATCGATGACTCCCTTGCCGAAGCCCACACGTCTCTGGGCCTCGTCAAGGAGCACTTTGAGTGGGACTGGGCGGGCGCGGAACAGGAATTCAAGCGCGCCATCGAGCTAAACCCCAACTCCGCGACAGCTCATCACTGGTACGGCGACTATTTGGCTAACATGGGGCGCTCGGAGCAAGGGCTTTATCAGACAAGGAAAGCACAGGAATTGGACCCTCTCTCCCTTATCATCAATACCAGTTTGGGATGGCAGCTCTACCTCGCGCGACAAAATGAGGCCGCCGCCGATCAACTGCATAAGGTTCTCGAAATGGACGCCAAGTTTGCTCCGGCGCGCCGATTGCTCGAAGTAGTCTACGCACAGATGGGCAAACAAAAAGACGCTGTGGCGGAAAGAGAGAAGATCCTCTCGCTCTCCGGAAGCCCGGAACTCGCCGCCTCGATCGAAGAGGATTTCGCAAAATCGGGGTACAAGGGTGTATTGCAGAGTTGGCTCGATGGGTTAACCGAAATTTCCAAGCACGATTACGTGTCACCTTATAGCATCGCTCAAGCCTACATGCGCATCGGTGAGAAGCAAAAAGTCTTCGAATGGCTGCAAAAGGCTTACCAAGAACACGATAGTGGGCTGGTTTCCGTGGCCGTTGAGCCCATGTTTGAACCCGTGCGTTCCGACCCGCGGTTCCGGGATCTCCTCAGCCGCACGAGATTATCGAACTAAGCGCCTTGCCGTCCGGCCACGCTACTGCAACGGATAGTCCTTTTCTCCCGGCAAGTGTCCGTCTACGCGCAACACCTTTACTCCTGGCCGCAGGTTGCGCGCATCCACAAACGCAATTGCGCCCGGTATCGCCGTCACCAGCTCGTATTGCATATCGTTCGAATAGACGATCTTCGGTGGCGATGCCACCTCTGCTCGAAATATCTTCGCCACCCAGTATTGTTTAAACTGCGCCTCCGTCATCTGATAGATCACTCGCAGCACGACATCCCGTTCCCTCGCGACGGGCGCCCGAATCAGCAGCGCCACTGGCAACTTTGAGTTCCAATACTGCCGCTCGCCAAGAAACACTCTCCGCACCTCGGCGAGACTGAGATCACTTATCGGAGTGTCGGGATGGACCACCACGGCGATGTCGGTCCCGCGGGAGGTCTGCGCAGCGGAAGGAAGCTGAATAGCCAGGCAAAGCCAGATGGGGATCCAAAGCATTGTTGCGGCGCGTTTGATGTCGGCATTCATTGGTGGCTCGCTCAAAAAGTAAAATCTGTTTGGAGGAACAAGCCGTTGGCTCTCGGCTCCGTCGGTAGCCGCTTAAAATTACGGTATTCGCTCTTGAACGCCGCGTAGTTCGAGATGTCGTACCGCAGGCCTACAATCGATTGCACCAAGTCCTGATTGCTAAGAACCTGTTCGCTGAGCGGCGTGTGCGTGTGTTCGAACCGGTAGTAGGGCTTCAGTGATTTTTGCAACCAGGGCAGCCGATACCCGACTTGCGCGTAGAACGCCGTGTTGTTGGTAACTGCATTGGTCAGGATGTTTCGATGCTGGACATTGGCGATTTCCGACAGAAATTCGGGGCTCTCTTTGGTCCACACGATGTGTGCAGCCGAAATCCATTCGCGGAATTCGTTTCCATTTGGCCCGATGACTGGCAGGGTAATCTTGTCGCGGTACAGAGAAACTCCCATCTGTAATCCGTAGAGTCTTGGAGGCCGGGAATAAATGTTAGCCACCCAGGCTCGATTGTTGTTGTTGTCGCCGGCATCGCCGGGCCGGCTGATGATGGAACCTCGTCCGTTCCCCACGCCGACGTTGTAGCTCAACCCCGCTCCTCCAGAGGGAATATTGCCCTCAGCGAGAAACCCCAGGAAGTGCACAGGGATAAATGTCCCTCCGAATTTCACGAATTCCGGCCGGGCAATCGAAGTCTGGAGCCATGCCCCATGATGGAACGCCGTGTTCCAATATCCGATGGGTGTGTGATAGCGGCCGAACGACAGCTTGAAGAAATCGTTGTAGTCATACCGGATGATCGATCGTTCTACCTCCAACGTGTATCCGGTCGGCTGGGCATTGAAGGTAATCTCGCCAAAGTAGGTTACTTTCCGGGAGAGTGCCGATGCCAGGTGCAGATCGAGCTGGCCAAGATTAAACCCGCTGTTCGTCCCTTTCTGGTCCGTTGCAGAAAAGTCCACATCTCCAAAACCTCGAATCTGCAGGGATGGATAGTGTGTTTCCATCTGCTCGACCGTAGCCTGTGACTGCTGTGCATCGTGCCGATGCTCTTGCACCGTGGGCGTGGCGGCTGGCTGTGCCGCAGGAGGCACGTTCGCCGCGGACTCAACTGCCGCTGCTGGCGCAGCCGGAACAGCCGCCTGCTTGGCCTCCAGCTCATTCACTCGTTTCTCGAGTTGTTGCACGCGCTCCAAGAGCTCCTTCACCTGCTCAGTTGAATCCGCCGGTGGAGAGCTCTGTCCCCAAGCCGAACCCGCGGAAATAAGCAGCGATATCAGGACCGGTAGTCGTCGCCGCATCATAACCTCCAGATCTTGAATTCGACCCTTCATCAAAGACCGAACAAATCGCCCGCGTAGCCCAGTTGACGATTTCATGACCTTGCTCCAGCACACCACGATGATCCCAACTGGGAGCCGATGGATAGATTGAAAATCTGCCGGAGAGTTGCGCGTATTCTAATCACAGTCGGCCATATGTCAAAACATACTTTTGGCCTTCCATCAATCTCGTGCCAAACCTAGCCAGCCGCCGACAAACAAATGTGCTCAAGCGTGCTTGCCAGCACGTCAGAAAACGCTTCGTTTCGGAAGTTATAGCTACATTTTTCGGGATGAAGACTTGCCACCGTATTGGAGACGGGCTGCACGGTCGGTGTATGCAATTCCCCATTGCTGCAAGCGCCGGACGAGTTCGGTGGGCACGCCGGCATCACGGAACTGTTGTGCCGCCTCCCATACATTACCGCCACTGATATCCCCGTAGGCCTTGGGAGGAGCGTATTGCTGCTCCGGCGGCCCACCCATCGGCAAGTACTTCGCGAGCGGGTACCGCAGGTTCTTGTTCATCCATGCTGCAAGCAGCGCCGTGGTTACAGCCCGGTGTAACTCGATGGGTAGCGGTTTGAAGATCGCTTCCCAAACAGGACTGATCATGATGCGGGGATCGATGTTCTGGTCCGGCCGCCAACCTTGTTTGTAATTATCGGGACCCAAGTGGGGATCAGTGGACTGTAGCGCTTTGGTTACGGCTACCAGGAGCCGCGCCGGTTCCGGTTGGTGTGTTTGGGCATAAAGGTCGTTGAACCGGCCGATCAGATAGACCCAATCCACGGGGGCACGATCCCGGTGTTGATGGTTGCCGCTATTCAGGACGATTTGCAGCTCATACCAGGCCGCATTGAAATACTCGTTAGTCAACGCGCTACCGCCAACTCCGGCCAGTCCATCGGGAATGAGGGCTGCCGACGGAGCAGTCTCAGCCGGAATGGTGTTGCACCACGTACGGGAATCCGCGGTCAACCCAAAGAGGTCGCGGCCGCGTCTTTCAAGCCCAAACTCCTGCATCATCTCCCACGTCTTCACGAGCTGCCAGAGCTGGGTCGAGTACACCATGTTGGTCAGAGTCGGCGACCACTGGATCTTCGCTTTGACCACGTTTTTGAGGAAGGCATGCCGAGCTTGAGACCACTCGGCGAAGGCGACCATGACCGGCCGAATGTCGTGATCGGTATTCTGGGTCGCCGCTAGAAGGGTGCGCAGCGGAGTCTTCGTGCCGAGCTTGCTTTTGCTCTCCTCAGGCGAGTCCCCACCGTACAATGCTGCGAATTCACTCTGTATAAACTCAGGGCCCCAGGCATCCTTGGGATGCACGCGGGGTAGCCAACCGCTCCAATCCGGGAGTTGAAGAGCGATGGGAATCTCTCGAGGATTCAGGTTGCTGTCGGGACTAAAGATGTCTGGGGTAATGTGCCCCGCGAGTTCACGGAGGTTTGGAGCAATTCCCGGCGGACTGGAGGCGGCCCTGTTCATACGGGTGACATGCTGGCCAAGCAAATATGGCAACGCGTCGGTATCCCGGTCGAGGGCCCACGTAAGTCCGGCACCTGCTGCCCAACTCGATATGGGTCGCTCGTCTAGTCCTGGTCCGGGCTGGTAAGGAGGGTTCCACGGACGGCCAGGATCTGGAATTGGCAAGCTGCGGATGTAGCTTGCGATCTGCTCGCCCTCAAGGATGGAAAGGCCATGGAAGCGTGAGCGAGCGACAATGCTGTCGTTGGAGAAGTTGAAGTATTTCAGGTCGCGTCCATCCTGCGCATGACAGTCGGCGCAGTGTGCCCGAATCCTCGGACTATTGGGGAGGCTACTTGCCCTAAGTGAGGCGGTCTGCCAGAGTTCCTTCCCAGCCGCGATAGAAGTCGCTGCGGGCAAAGGCGGCGTCCAGGTTTCCGGTGCTTCCTCGGCAAAATCGTCTGGCGGGAGGATCTTCGTTCCCTCGATGGTTAAAAAGTTCCAAGCAAGGACGCGATACGCACTGACAACCCCGTCGGTCTGGTTGAATCGAAAGCGAATTGTGTTCGTGCCACTGCTTACAGTGCCGCTCGCAAGCGGCAGAGTCATCACGAGTGTGGAGAAGCCTCCGCCAATTCCACCGAAACTCCTGGCGGGCTCCGGAATTGTCACAGTGTTGTTGTTGAGGGGTATCCAGTCGCTCCCATTGACTTGGACACTAGCTTGATCCGCATATCGCAGCCCATGGATCTGCAGCCATAGAGATCGCACCATCTCAGCCTGCCCATCCGGAACGGAGATGGTCCTGCTCACCGGAGTGCCGTCTGGGACCAAAACTTCGATTGGTAACAACATCTGATCTGTGGTGCTATCCGCAAATCCGATGGAAATCGCTGCAGTAGCTAGGACGGCCAGGATAACCGTGATCAGCCGCATGGTTTCTTCCTCGGACGAATTATACCTTCAATCGACCAGACTCGAATCGACCCAGAATCAGGACCCAGCGCAACACTTTCGGTTTGCCGACGATACGGGACGGCTCGGGCATTACCGGCACTTCTGACTAAGAGTAGCGCGAGGGTTTTTAGACGGAATAGTGGCGTCGTAGGACTCCGTCCGGATAGCTCCGAGAGGAAAGCAAGGTCAACGGCACGCTACGGTGATGAGCCTAGAGGTCCACGGGTATAAGGGGCGTTTTTCAAACCAACAGCACCGCGACGACAAATCAGTCCGGATTCCGGTCGGGTCACGGGCAAAGCAGAAGGAACCGAATCACTTCTTGTTTGCCGACGATTCGCCTAGAACGAAGGCGAAGCGTGGCCCACGCGAGACGCGGGCAGCGTACAATCGTGTCTACTTGGAATTGCAGAGCTAGCTTGTCGCCGGTGGAAAGCGGGGTAGAGTCATGCCCGAGATCGTCGATTGGCGGGAACCGCCTGAGATAGTCGACTGGCGGCAACCACCGCAGCGGCGTCGCCTGTTTTTTCTGATTCTTGCCGTACTTGCCGTCGTCGTTTTCTTCGGCCGCACAGCGGTATCGTATTACGTGGAGGCACTCTGGTTCGGGTCGCTCGGTTACCTGGATGTGTTCCGAACGACACTGAGCCTGCAGTGGGGGGTATTTGCGGCCTTCACCGCCGTCACATTTCTTATTCTGTACGGATGGTTTCTGGCGCTGAGGTGGGTGTGCCGGCACGATTTGCCAAGCGGTGGCGCGATTGTTATCGGCGGGCAGCGATTGCGACTGCCGGTCGACCGCATTCTGCGCCTCATCGCGCTTGCGGTCTCGTTCGTCATCGCTGTGGTGACTGGCGTCAGCATGATGGCGGATTGGCCCACGTTTGCACTCTATTGGTATGGACCGCCCTCTACCGGCGGCGTTGTGGATCCGATTTTCGGCAAACCCATCAACTTTTATCTATTCACCCTTCCCGCTTGGCAGTCCATCACCGGCTGGCTGCTGACGTTAGCTGTGATTGCGTGTGTGTTTGCCGGTTTCTTTGTCCTTATGACCGGCGGCACTCGGGTGCTCAGCGGGCACCGGGGCAGCTCCACTTCAATGCCCTGGCGGGGGTTCTCCCTTGCGTTTGCATCCTTGTTGCTGATCATCGCGATGCGCGCCTATATCAGCAGGTTCGAGCGATTGTTCGACGATCATACGATCTTTGGCGGGGTGACCTACACGGATGCGCACGTCATGCTTACCGGCACGCTGGTAGTTTGTGCGGCGCTCGTTGTTGGCGCTGCGATTGCCGCCATCAACCTCGTGTCGGCGCCGCGCGTGCGCTGGCTGCTGGCAGCGATCTCCCCGGCAGTGGGCTGCTATCTCGTTCTTCAGCTCGTCGGCTGGTACGTCAGCAGCTTTATCGTGAAGCCAAACGAGTTGGTCCGCGAGCGCCCCTTTATCACCTACAACATTGAACTGACGCGGCAAGCCTATGGACTGGACCGCCTCTCACAGCGCGAATTTCCCGCTGCGACCACGGTGGACGCGGCCGACCCCGCAAACAATCAACCCACCCTACAAAACATCCGCTTGTGGGACTGGCGCGCCCTTCAGGACACCCTGCGGCAGATTCAGGAAATCCGCACTTACTACGACTTCCCCGACATCGACATCGATCGCTATGAAATCAACGGAACCATCCGTCAGGTAATGCTCGCCGCGCGCGAGCTGAACGTTGATAAGCTCCCGGAAAGCAGCCGCAACTGGATCAACGAGAAGCTCATCTACACCCACGGCTACGGTATCACCATGAACCCAGTGAATGGGTTCACCCCGGAAGGGCTGCCGACGCTGATTCTCAGCAACATGCCCATCCAAAGCACCGTGCCAAGCATCACCGTAAAGCGGCCGGAAGTTTATTTCGGTGAGTTGACCAATACCGACGTGTATGTAAAGACGCGGCAACAGGAATTCAACTACCCGCAGGGCCAGACAAATAGCTTGACGTCCTACGAGGGGAACGGCGGCATTCCGGTAGGAGGTTTCCTTCGCCGCATCCTCATTGCATTCGACCGCGGCGACGTCACTAAGCTTCCTTTTAGCGACGATGTCAACCAGCAGAGCCGGCTGCTCATGCGGCGCAACGTGCGTGAACGTGTAGCTGCGCTAGCGCCATTCCTGACTTACGATTCGGATCCATATATTGTCATCGGTGATGACGGCCGGCTCTCGTGGATGATCGATGCGTTCACGACCTCCGACAGCTACCCTTATTCAACGCATTACACGCTCCGCGATGCCCCGATTAATTACATGCGGAACAGCGTTAAGGTGGTCATTGACGCCTATGATGGAACCACAACCTTTTACGTGTTTGATCCACAAGATCCAATCATCATGGCGTATCGTCGGATTTTTCCGGCTCTGTTCAAGGACGCGGCGGCCATGACACCAGTGCTGCGCAAACACGTACGCTATCCGGAACTGTTGCTTAAGCTTCAGGCAGCCGCCTACGCGGTTTATCAAATGACCGACCCACAAGTGTTCTACAACCGTGAGGATCTCTGGACTGTCGCTTCAGAAGTCGGCATGAACGAGTCTGGCCAGCAGCAGACCCTGGCGATGGAGCCGAATTTCGTGCTCATGAAACTGCCGGGCGAAACCAGCATTGAGTTCGTCGAAATTCTCCCGTTCACGCCAGCCAATCGGAACAACCTGATTGGCTGGATTGCCGGACGCAGCGATGGAGCACAGTACGGTACGTCAATAGTCTACGACTTCCCGAAAACCAAGCTGGTTGACGGCCCTCTGCAGGTCGAAGCGCGCATCGATCAGAACGCGCAACTCTCCGGACAATTGACGTTGTGGAATCAGCAAGGTTCCCACGTCCGACGCGGCACCCTACTGGTAATTCCATGTGGGCGGGCGTTGTTGTATGCCGAGGCGATTTACCTGCAGGCAGAACGGAGCCCCATGCCGGAGTTACGCTTGGTCGTGCTTGCGCTGCAAGACCGACTCGCGTACGGACCAACCTTCGACTCGGCGATGCGGGCTCTCTTCGAGGGAGAGGCCTCCTCGCTTAGTACCGCAGCTTCTCCAGTGGAACCGGAACGAAACCCACCGGCATCCGCCGCCGCGAACAAACCTACGTCGGATCTGAGGGCGCTCATTGCAGGAGCCGCCGAAGACCTCGCCGACTACCAGCGATTGACAGCCCAAGGCAAACTGGGTGAGGCTGGGCAGAAGCTCGAACAGTTAAAGCGCAAGCTCGACGAGCTGAATGCGCGTCAAAAATGAGGCGTGGTGTGAAGACGGAAGCATGGTCCAGCTATTGAGGCACCGGCAGACGAAAGAGTCGGCAACAGATAGGCTGCACCTAAACCACCGCGTCACACCGCGACTCCACAGATGTTCCATCTGACGACATTTACTTGATTTCCGATTTGAGCAGCGTTTACCAGACTTGTGCGTTTCCTAACCGCGAGCGCAGGGAACGTCTATGGACATAGCGAACGGGTATGGTCTATCCACGCACGGCGACTTGCTTGCTGGCTCTGCTGGCGACGCCGCCTATCGTCTCTAGTCAAGCCATGGTTCCGAATGCCACCACAACCCACTGCAGGGTCGTGCAATTTGGAGACTTTGGCCAGGTCGACGATGCCTTCATTGTGATTCGGGGTGTTCTTGGGCCTAGCAGCTTTTTCAAGAACCTCCGCTGCGTTGACTCAGCGGGCAACACAGTCTTCATGAACGAAACGGGCGAAGCCTTGACGTTTCCTGACCGTTTGACGATCACGCTCGTTATCATGGGGCCAGTGCCCAAGAATGAGTTCGCTCAGCCCAAAAGGCTAGATTCGAAATATATGTTGGGACTATGTTTTAGCGCGAACTGGAAGAGAGGAGTGAAGATGCGTCCGGTAAAAGCGTTCAGGGAGTTAACTGCGTCCGAATCACAGCCGCGTGATCTTGCAGTTTCCTTGAATGTCCGCCAAAGTTGGATTTATGAGTTCGTTGTCGAGGACACGGACGTTCCTCTCACCGATCATCTGATCTTGTGCGTCTTCTCCCCGGAGAACAAACGATTGGCCCGACTCTCGGCGCACTTCTGAGGTCTAGTTATAGCAACCTCACCGGTAATGCGGTTACGAGGACTTGCCGGGTTCTATTCTCAACCCGTGACATCAGCTTGGGGCTCGCCAGGTATCTACCGAAGTACGTGGTCTGACGGGCGTATGATTTCTCATTAAGTCCTTGGAATGGGATAAATGAGGAGAAACGCACCATGAGGATGCTGACCGCAATTCTCGTTACAGCCCTGTGCAGTGCTGGAACGGACATTGGCACGGAGAAAAAGACTACCCCCTCCTATCGCGCAGAATCCTCAGCATCCGTTGTCGAGGGCAAGGATGGGTGGACCTACGTCACTGAGAATCGCTCTTTTCGTTTTGCAGAGGTTCTCGGCGACAAAGGTAACTACGAAGCATTGTTACTGTTGGAGGAAACCTATCACAATGAGCGTACTGACTTCAAAGAAGGCATGCGAGGAACTGCCACTATTAAGGCGTGGACTGTAAAACCAGGCCGTCGGCGCGAGCCGAGGTGGACCGTCCAAGAAGCTGGTAACGAGGGCGAAATCCAAGACCGCTTCTTTCGGGTGACGGCGTGGGGATGCTGCGATATCCCCACTGTCTATTCGTATTACAACCTATTGACTGGGAAGAAGGTGTACGTCTCAAACTCTGATTTGCTCGAGGTCAGAGGGGACGATTATCCGCAGGGGATGCGGCTCGTTGCATTTGGGTACGCGAACATGAGTGAATTGCAGCAACCGCCTCGATTACAGTACGGCACCGACAAGAAGGTTTCTCAACGTTTCTCCGTCATTTCATCACGGGAGTATTATGACGCTCCCAAAGTGTTTGTTTCGAAGGACGGAAATCTTGAGAGGTCGCTCGACTTAAGAGTTTCAGAGCTGACTTTCATAATCGTGCTCAGGTATGCGGACGGCACAGAGCTCCGCATCCCCGTCGAAGCTGATGTTGTCCGCCCGGAGAAGGCGGTGCTTCCTCAAGGCTATTCGTTGCGCGGCGAAAACTAAGTCCCAATTTTTCGGATAAGTCCAGGTTGTCGGGAAACCGGTAATCAGGTTCCCTGACCTAAATCAACTTGGGGGGGTACCGGAGAACGGAGAACGACCCTCAATTAGTCAATGAGTTGATCTTTGAGAAAATGAAGCAGCGGCTCTAGCCCGAACCAGACCCGGCGTATTCGGGTTGAGTCGAACAGCGATTTCCCCAATAGCAACACGCTCGTTTCCCCTCACTGCGCGGTTGGCCCTTCATTTCGCATTTCGCCATCGCTCGCGGCAAGAGCCGCTTGCGGCGTAAAATGAAATTTATGTCGAGCACAGAGCCAGTTGCGCCAGGAATGCCGCGCACAAAGTCCGCAGGCGAGCAACTGGTTGGAGTGCAAACTGCCGGAGCACGCAGCGCATCAGGCTTTGGCTCTGATCTACCATCAATTGCCACGCTGAGCTATCTCGATGGGTTTCGAGTAATGGCGATCCTTTTGTCCCTCACGGTGCCGTTTGTTTGGTTCATAAAGAAGCCGCAATTCAAGTCGCCGGGTGAAGGAGCTCCATAACCAACTGCTGAGCCCTATAGTTCATGACTGATCCTCCCAAACCGCTCATTGAATTCGGCCGCGAGATTTGCGGCGCCTTGGAAATTGCGGAGCAGCAGGAGTGGCTGGTTACCAACGGCATTGGCGGGTATGCATCCGGGACTGTTAGCGGAAGCTTGAGCCGCCGCTATCATGGTTATTTGGTTGCCGCGCTCCATCCGCCCGTCGGACGAACGCAATTGGTAGCGAAGCTGGAAGAAACCGCGAGCTATGACGGCAGGGATTATCTACTTGCGACAAATCGCTGGACCAGCGGCGCAATCGAGCCCAAAGGTTATCTGAACATCGAGAGCTTTTGTTTGGAAGGCTCGACTCCTGTTTGGCGGTTTGCACTTGCCGATGCGCTGGTCGAAAAGCGCACCTGGATGAAGCAGGGCGAGAACACTACTTACGTTCAATACTCCTTGCTCAGAGGAAATAGATCTATTCACCTCGCGATCAAGGCGCTTGTTAACTATCGCGATTTTCATTCCAGCACGCACGCGGGAAACTGGCAGATGAAAATTGAGTCTGCCGAGCGAGGAATGCAAATCACGGCTCTCGACGGCACCATTCCGTTCTATATACTGAGCGCGGATGCCGAATTCGAGGCAAGACACGAATGGTATCGGGACTACTTTCTGCCCATGGAGAGATACCGCGGCCTCGATGATCATGAAGATTACCTGCTAGCTGCAGCCGCGAGCCTGAAACTTAACGCCGGCAAGAGCGTTACGTTTGTTCTCACTACCAATGCTCGCGCGGAGCTGGATGGCGTGTTGACGCTTGCCGAACACGTCGAACGAGAACGGAACCTCTTCTCGAAATGGGCGGGAAGCGACGCGCGTGGTGCATCCATTGCTCCTACTTGGGTACGACAACTCATTCTTGCCGCCGACCAGTTTGTGGTGAGGAGAAGTCTGCCGCAAGAACCCGACGGAAGATCCATCATCGCGGGCTACCACTGGTTTGGAGATTGGGGCCGCGACACCATGATTGCGCTTCCCGGGATCACGCTGACGACCGGGCGCCCCGAAATCGCCAAGAAGGTCCTGTTTGCGTTTGCTCGATACGTGGATAGCGGAATGTTGCCGAACAATTTCCCGGATGCGGGCGGGCCGCCAGAATACAACACTGTGGATGCAGCCCTTTGGTATTTCGAAGCTGTGCGCCAATACTTCGAAGCAACTAAGGACGAGGAAACCATCGTGAAGTTGTATCCAACCCTCGCTCAGATTATCAACGCCTATTTCAAAGGCACGCGATATCAGATTCATGTGGATGAGGCCGACGGCCTGCTGTACGCCGGCGAAGACGGTGTGCAACTCACGTGGATGGATGCGAAGGTGGACGGCAGAGTCGTCACGCCTCGCATCGGCAAGCCCGTGGAAGTCAATGCGCTTTGGTACAACGCACTGAAAACCGTGGCGAAGCTTGCGTCCGTGGCCAGAAAATCCGCGGAACATTTCCAAATAACAGCCGCGATGATCCGCAAAAACTTCTCAAAATTCTGGAACGCTTCAGCGGGCTGCTGCTATGACGTGATCGGTGACCCGCGTGTCGGGAATGATGCCTCTCTTCGACCGAATCAGATTTTTGCAGTGTCGCTGCCGGAAAGCCCCCTTTCCACGGAGCAACAGAAATCTGTCGTGGATGTTTGTGCCCGCCGTTTGCTCACTTCGCATGGACTTCGTAGCCTGGCTCAAGATGAACCCGGATACCAGGGACACTATGGAGGCGGGCCTCGCGAGCGAGACGGTGCTTATCACCAGGGAACCGTTTGGGGGTGGCTGATGGGACCTTTTGTGCTCGCTCACTTGCGCGTTTACGGGGACCGCAAAGCCGCGCAGAGTTTTCTTGAACCGCTAGGAACGCAGATTTTTTCACGTGGCCTTGGAACGCTCAGCGAAATTTACGACGGTGACGCTCCCTTCACGCCGCGCGGGTGCATCGCGCAAGCGTGGACGGTGGCCGAAGTCTTGAGAGGCTGGCGGGCAACTGTCGGCTGATTCAGCGGGAAACAGTAAGGTTAATGTCTAGGCGAAGAACAGACAGCGTCTAGGGAACAGCCATACTGTTTATTGAGTCTTCTCGCGCCTCTTGGACTTGCTCATTTTTGCTACGGTGAAGAACAGGAGATTTCTGTCCTCGTCGCTCATTCGGGAGAGGCATTGCTGCAGTTTCCTTAAATACCGTGCCTCCTTCCCAGACGCGCCCCACAGTTTCTGGCCCGCTTTGCCGCCCGTGATCTGCGGTTTAGGCGGCTCTTCCCCCTCATACAACAATTCATACATCGGAACTTCCAGTGCGCGCGCAAGTTTCTCCAGAGTTTCGACGGCGGGCACGGTGTGCCCATTTTCCACGCGAGAAATGTAGCAACGCAACAGGCCCGAACGCTTCTCGATGTCCCCTTGTGATAATTCCTTTTGCTCCCGCACCGTGCGCAGCCGCTCCCCCAAAATCATCCTATCCTCAATTCTGGCCATCGCCGGCCATGTCCAGTTGTGTCGCCCCGGTTTGTCTCCAAACTCTAACTCAACGGAGGGGTAACCGTCGAGGGAATTGTAGCTTGCAGCATCTAACGCAGGCCAGGGAAACAGGGTACTGACCGCTTTTGTGACGGCGAGCCCCCAGAGGCGAACCCCCCGTGCTCCTTGAACTACGACCGCGCCATCCACGCTGACATCTAGGTTTTCCGGCGCGGTTACCTGCGGATTTCCCTCGGGGGTTGGCCTGCCGAACAGGCTGGCCGGGACCGAATAGGAAACGACAAAAAGGCAGGTTTAAGATCCCGTGATATCCTTCGGTTCGTTAAAGGAGGCCCAGTGGCCCGGATTTTCTTTTGTTTTGCTCTTGTCCTTCTCACCGCAGGCGTTCCAAGCCCATCGCAAGCGCAATCGTCTGAAAACTCGAAGGAAAAGAGACTCGATGCGCTTTTTTCCAGCGTGACTGCTTCTGATTCGCCGGGGCTCGCGGTGCTGGTGCGCCAGAATGGCAAAACCATGTTCGGACATGGCTACGGCGTGCGGGATCTAGGTACAAAATCCACAGTCGATGCGCATACGAATTTCCGCCTGGCTTCCTTTACGAAGCAATTCACGGCTATGGCCATCATGCTTCTCGTGCACGACGGCAAACTCCGCTATGACGAAACGCTGACGGAAATCTTTCCTGATTTTCCTGCTTACGGAAAATCGATCACCATTCGGAACCTTCTCAATCACACTTCTGGCTTGCCCGATTACGAAGATTTGATGGAAAGGACGGAAAAAGCGAATGGCCCGGTATGGTCGCCGGAAAAACAAATTCAAGACGCCGAGGTTTTGGAACTGTTGAAAAAAGAAAAGAGCGGAAAATTTGCGCCGGGAACAAGCTGGTCCTACAGCAATTCCGGTTACGTCGTTTTGGGCCTTATCGTCGGCAAAGCATCGGGAAAGACCTACGGCGAGTTCTTGCGCGAGCGAATTTTCGCTCCGCTGAAGATGAACCATACTGTTGTTTATCAAAAAGGAAAAAACGAAGTGTTGAATCGCGCGTTCGGCCACTCCAAGGAAAATGACGGCCTCAAAGAAACCGACCAGAGTTCAACCTCGGCCACCCTTGGCGACGGCGGCATTTATTCTAGCCTGGAAGATCTGGCTATATGGGACGACGCTCTGTGGAACCACATCCTTCTCAGCGAAAAGGAAATGCAGCCCGCCCTAAAACCCGTGAAACTCAACGACGGCTCGGACCCACACTGGCCTACAGAGCCCAACGACGACAATCTTCATCCTGGCAAGCCTGTCTCCTATGGCTTTGGTTGGTTCCTCGATCCCTATAATGGCCACCCGCGCATGTGGCACACGGGAAGCACGATGGGCTTTCGCACGGTGATCGAACGCTTCCGCGGCGAAAATCTCACCATCATTATTTTGTCCAACCGCACCGACGTGGATCCGGAAAAGCTGTCGCTGCAAACTGCTGAACTTTTCTTCGCGCAGCATTGATTAGGCGCACGGGTTTACCCTAACGTTTTTGCTCCACGAAAATGTTCCCCTAACATGATGTTCGGGTACATAATGCGCCAGTATGAGTGAATCCAACTGCACGCTTTGTGGCAAGAGTTTCTCCGTTCGCTCACTCTACGATTTGAATGGCGCGGCGTACTGCGTCTCGTGCGTGCAGGATGCTGCGCGGCAGGCCAAGGAAAGAGGCCAGCCCTCTGCCTTCGTCCCACTCATTAACAAATCCATCTGCGCGCGCTGCAACACGTATATCGGAAGCGCTCCTGACGCGGTGCAGGTTGGGGCTCTTCGCTTTTGCGCCGCGTGCGGCCCTCTAATCAAGGATTGGGACTATCCGCAATGGCTGAAGATGAGCCTGGCAGCCTTGCTGCTCCTGCTCGTTGTTGCCCTCGCCCATGGACGAAAGTATTTTCATGCGGGACGCGAGATGTACGTCGGAGAACGCCTGGTGGCAAAAGGCCGCTACACTCAAGCCTTGCCGCATCTCCAGGAAACTCTGCGCATCGCACCGAATTCTGACAAAGCGGTTTTGCTCACCGCGAAAGCCGCCCTGTTGAGCGGCGACGTTGAGACTGCCGACAAGGCCTTACAAGCGCACAGCGGCGGACATTTTGAGGACGCCAACAACGCAGACTTCAAAGAAGTGGAAAGTCTGTGGAACCGGGCCACCGGCGCGCTGACTAAGGCGGAGCAGGCTGCCAAGCTCGAGGAGGAAGAAGGAAAGGAAATCGAGGCGGCCCGCCTTATGCATGAGGCGGCGACCGCTTATCCGGAAGCCCCGGGGCTCGCCGCTGCTGCCGAGTATTATGATTCGGGAGCGGCTTTTGCGCGCAAGGACTACGATAGTTTTGTCGCCATCACGCGCAAACAGTGGAATGGACACTCGTCCGCAGCGACGGCCGCGGGGCTGGCAGGTTCACTGGCATGTGAATTTGCCGTGACCGGTGACTCCAGTTACCGGCAGCAAGCCGAAGAGATGCTGGCTAAAGCCCAACAGATGGCACAAGGCGATGCCGACGCGCTCAAAAATCTCGAGGAGTATCTGCCGCGCATAAGGTATCGTCTGGATACTAGGAAGATCATAACCAAGAAAGAGTACGACCGACGGTTTAGAAGCGCGGACAGTTCAAAGAAATAACGGGGAAACAAATGTTCTTTATTCCTGGTCCTGTGATTGCCGCTCTTACTTTTCCGGGCGTGATCGTCCACGAGGCCGGACATCTTTTTTTCTGCCGCCTGTTCAAGCTGAAGGTCTTCGACGTTTGCTTTTTCCGCTTTGGAAATCCGGCTGGATATGTGATTCACCAGGAGATCACTGACTTTACTGCTCAGTTTTTCGTTAGCATGGGTCCCTTCTTCGCGAACACACTGCTCTGCGTCATGTTTTGCACGGCAGCCTTTCTGCCGGTATGGGAGTTGAAAGTGTTTGATCCCCTAGCCTACTTCTTCTATTGGCTGGGCCTCTCCATTGGCATGCATGCGTTTCCTTCCACGACGGATCTTTCCCATCTTTGGGCGTCGGCCCCCGCGCTGGCTAAGAAAGGTAACCCTCTGGCGATCCTGAGCCTTCCCCTCGCCGCCGTTTTGGTTGTGCTGAATTATGCTCGCGTCGTCTGGGCGGACCTGGGATATGGCATTGCAGTCGGAATCCTCGGACCGATCGCCATCTTCCGCGCATTTGCGTGAATGGAATTTCCCGACGACACTAAGCCTAGGATTAGGATCAGGATAAACCTGAGAGTTTGCCGAGGCCTTTCATCTTGCTGCGCGCCATCATTCCGCCGTACTGCTTCATCATCGTCCGCATTTGAAGGTACTGCTTGAGGACCGTGTTGACGTCCTGAACCGTGGTGCCGCTGCCTTTCGCGATGCGTTTGCGGCGCTTGCCGTCAATGACGTTGTGGTCGCGCCGCTCTGCGTTGGTCATCGAGTTGATAATCGCTTCCACTTGCCTGAGCTTTTTCTCGTCGACGCTGGCATCTTTTGGTAAATTCGCGAGCGGCCCCATTTTCGGCAGCATGTCCATAATCTGCTCCAGCGGGCCCATTTTGCGAACCTGCCGAAGCTGATCGCGAAAATCCTCAAGCGTGAATTCGGACTTGCGGAGTTTCCGTTCAAGTTCCTCGGCGGCCTTTCGATCTACCGCCTGTTCGGCGCGCTCAATCAGCGACAGAATGTCGCCCATTCCCAAAACGCGCGAAACGATGCGTTCGGGATAGAACCCTTCCAGCGCGTCGTATTTTTCACCGAGACCGACAAATTTCACTGGCGCGCCGGAAACTTTGGCGATGCTCAGCGCCGCGCCGCCGCGCGCATCACCGTCGAGCTTGGTCAGAATCACGCCGGTAAGGCCAAGCCGTTTGTGAAATTCTCCGGCGGAGCGCACCGCGTCCTGGCCAATCATCGCGTCCGCAATGAACAAGATTTCGCTGGGCTGCAATTCCTTCTTCAACATCCCCAGCTCATTCATCAACTCATCGTCAATGTGCAAGCGGCCCGCGGTGTCGACTAAGACGACGTCGCTGGCGGAAAGCTTCGCTTCCTTAATGGCCCCCTTGACAATTTCGAGCGGCTTGTCCGTGCCGACGCCTGGCCAGATCGCCGTGCCAATCGCCTTGGCTACCTGGGTCAACTGCTCGCGCGCGGCAGGTCGGTACACGTCTGTGGAAACGACGATGGGCCGGTGCCCGTGCTGCGAAAGCCATTTCGCGAGTTTCCCGGTCGTGGTCGTTTTGCCGGAACCTTGCAAGCCGACAATCATCCACACGGAAGGCGGGCGCGAGGCAAAGAGCGGCTTGGCGTGCTTGCCCAGCAGCGCGGCTAGCTCGTCGCGCACCACTTTGACAACTTGCTGGTCCGGCGAAAGTTGCAGCAGCACTTCGCTGCCGATGGCCTGCTTGCGAATGTTGGCCAGCAGTTCGTCGGCTACGCCCACGTTAACGTCACCTTCGAGCAAGGCTTCGCGGATTTCCGCCAACGCGGCGTCCAAGTGCTCTTCGGTGAGCTTGCCCTGCCCGCGCAGGTTCTTGAAAGCCCGTTGCAGCTTCTCTGTCAGGTTCTCAAACATATTTCGTAAACCAGACCCTCGATTTTCTTCTCAAGAATAACAGTTCTGCACTTGCCCGTGCATGTCGCTGACAAGCTTGTCCATTTTCTCGAAGCGGGTACAGCCGGAACGCTACTGTGTAACTCGAAGGAGGTCAGTTCTCCTCTTCGGAGATGGTCATGGTTTGAAGAGAAGCGGCCACCTTCTGCAGTTCATCCGCGGAATAGGCATAGACCTCAACGGTGAGGAGATAGTCGCCCGCGATGGTCTGCACCATCGATTGGTACATGTGAACGGCGCCGACGCTCCGGTCGAAATCAGCGCGCACGAAAGGATGCTTGTTCACACGAAATTCGACCGGAGGGCCCGTGAGCCTTAGACCGGATGCGGCCGACATTTTGTCTACTATTTGCTGAAAGTTGTCCAGATTCACGTCATCTAGGCGCGATGGGACTGCGTTTATGCGAATCGAAGGAATGTCCAGGTGCTGGCCGTCCCACTGGCCTTTGCGTGACGCGTAGAAAATCGTCTTGGGCATCGAGATGTGCGGAGAATTCGCGAGTTCAGGATGCTGCTGAAGGAGCGCTGCGTTCGCTACCACCTCATTACGATCATTCACGGTGTGCAAAGCTTCTGCGCTGGCAGGGGTCAGTCCCTGGGGCAACTGAAAAGTCATTCCCAGCGCCTCGTTCTTGTAAGTATTCCCCGACACTGGGCCGGCTTCAATGTCTGTAGACTTCGCGGGCGAACCCGAGTCCTCCTTTGCGCCGGCGTTGGAGGCGCGCCCCGCAGGGGCTGATGAAACGGAGGTGCATGCCACCGCAATAGCAACGCCAGGGGAAGCGATTGGCTCCGACGACGTTTCTGCAGCGACAACCGCGGCCAGCTTCGGACTATCCTACGTTTATCGTTCTGGATAAAGACGGAGTCATTCGTTTCCGCCAATCGGGCGTTGGAGAAGCCACGGCAGGTGAACTCAGAGATGCCATCAATAAAGCGCTGAAGCATGAGTCGGATGAACGCCTTCTGAACCTCGTCCGAAAGATCGATGTAATCGGGCCAGTCCATGTGTTGTGCTTGAATGAATGTTTTCCAGACTTCCTCGTCATCATCCGAACTGACCCCACCAACTGAAAAGCGTTTCCCCAATATTTCTTGTTCAGGTCGCGCAAAATGGGAACTGATTCGCGGCATGGCGGACACCAGGAGCCCCAAAAATCCAGCAGAACGACTCTGCCATGAAGTGAGGCGTTCGAAATCTGCCGATTGTCATGCGTGGTAAAAGAGAATTTCGGAGCAAAGGGCATGCGCGCGCGAATGGGATTGGCAATCACGAGGCGCGTTTCCGCGATGGTGGTGGGAATTGCTCCCGGCGAAGTGATGTACGTGTTCAGCTCCGAAATTCCCTCCGCATCGCGTTCCTGGCGAAGCAGAATCATGCCGAGGTCAAGATGTGTCAGCGCATTCGTGGAATCCAGAGCCAATGCCTGGCGCAACTCTTCTTCCGCCTCTTTTAGTTTCTTGTCCGTCGGTTTGCCGGCCATCTGAGCCAGCAGACTGGCGCGGAACTGCAGCACCTGGGCGTTCACGGCCTTATTGTCGCCAGCGGCCTTGATGGCCTTTTTTGCTTCGTCTAGCGCTTCCGAAAAAGCTCCAACTTTTTTCTCGATAGTTGCGATTTTAAGCAAAGCCGCCGCGGAAGTGTGGTGCGAGAGCTTGTCGGCTTTCTGATAGGCGTCAAAGGCCCGTTCGTATTTGCGCTTCGACAGATAGAGATCTCCCTGTGCGAGGGCCTGAGCCACGGGGTCGGAGCTTTCTTGCGCTACGGCTTGAAAACAGAAGAAAAATATAAGGAAAACGGGAAGAGTTACACGAAATACGAGTCACTTCTCCTGGACACTCGCTTGCTTCCAAGAACTATATCACCAAGCGACTTATCCCGTGAGAGGAGTGCGCCGAGCCTGACCTGGAAGATTCGTTCGCGTCAGAAGGTGAGTTTGAGCCCTACCTGAGCAGCGAAAGGAATGCCCACAGTGGTGCCCGGGCCAAAGAAATCGCCAAGCGCGCCCGCGGGGAACAGCAACTGGTTGCCGCTGGTTACAGGGCGATTCTGCGTGCAAGCGGGTGGGTCCAAGCAAACTGAGGTGACGTTGGCAACGTCGTTCACCGGCGTCGGAATGGCACTGATGTCGGGAATATAGTTGTTTCCGGGGTTGTTGCGATTGAAAAGATTGAAGAATTCGACGAACGGGGAAACTGTCCACCGCTCTCGAAACTTGAACGGGCGGGCGACGCGCATGTCCATTTGGACATACGGCGTGCCTCGAAATTCATCGAGCGAAGTCTCCACGCTATTGATTACTGCGCGATTGCCGGTAGCCGGCGTGATCAAGGTAATCGGCCGCGCGCTCTCTGCCTGGAACAGCCAGGAGATTTCGAATCCCGCGGGCGCGTGCACGGTGCCGATAATCACGCCGCGATGCCGCACATCTTCGCCGGAAGGTCCATAGTCGCCCGGCGCGAACGGATCAAATGGATCGCACACTCCATTGACGTAATCGAACAGTTCGCCGATCTGACAGCCCCACGTTTTCGCGCTGGAAAGTGCGTAATTGGCCACTAGGTTCAGCCGCTTTGCAACATTTCCCTGCAAATGGAACATGAGCGCTTTGTAGCTGGAACGGTTATCCGTGCGAAAAATGGAGACGTTCGAGTAATCATAGCGACGGTAGCCGTGCATGCCGGTTTCCAGCGTGTAGTCTGCGCTCAGATTCCAATTGGCATTGAAGGCGTGCTGGACGCCACCCGTTACATGCAAGGCGTAGGGCGTCTTGTAGTTCGGATCGATGAGAGAAGGCGGGCTTGTGCCGTTGGCGAGATTGCCTGGATTGACGGCCGTGAATGCCTCCACCCAGCCGTTCTGCGCGAGGTCCGCAAAGTAGAGCCCCGTGCCTCCGCGCAGGACCGTTTTCCCAGAGTCACCCAGCGCGTAGGCTACGCCCAACCGCGGCGCGAACGCCTTCCGATAGTCGTGCGGTATTCCGGAGATCATTCCATTGCCGGGAAGGGCAGGATTGACGCTTTGGGTTTGGCCGGAAGCAACGAAAAGCCCGAAGGTGGTGTCGTAGCGCAATCCATAGTTGATGGTGAGTTGCTTCGTGGCGCGCCAGGAGTCCTGCGCATAAAGGCCAAGCCTCTGAACGTTTTGCGAAAAGCTCCCGTCGCTGGGGCCCGATGTCTCAGCTCCCGACGCGAGGTCCGCCTGGAACTGCGCCTGATTGGTCAAATAAAACGTCGGGTCCTGTGGAAAGCTCACCACGGTTTCCTGGTTCGCCGCCAGCGCTCCGCTCATCACAGGTTCGTGAATGAAGTTCACTCCGAAGCGCACGGCGTGCTGGCCTGCAACATGGCTCAAGTCGTAGCGGAACTGATATTTCTCTTGGTTTCGCAAAACGGGGAACGCCGTAATCCCTGTGACAAACTGCTGGTCGCCAAAACTTTCGAAACCAGAAATCGTGCTCGCCGTTGTGCTGAATGGAAAAGCCAGCGCGAGACCCAGATTCGAGTTGCGCGACTGCGTCAAGTGCAGGCCGCTGCCACTGAAAAGGAACGAACCAACCCAGGATGGACCGAAGGTAAATTGATTGCTGGCGACGAGACTCAAATAATTGTTGTGCGCGGCCGCGCCCGTTGAAGGAAGCGTGGCTTGTTGGACCAAAGCGTTGTGCGTCGTATAAGTGTCAAAGGACAATCGCAAAAACCAGTTCGAATGCTGCGATTGCGCCCAATCAAGACGCATCATGCCGAGATAATCACGGAAAGGGACAGGCGTATTGTTCGGAACGGGAATTGAGCTCACGGTCGTTCCGTTCACGGTGATGAGTCCCTGTTGCGCGAGCTGCGAAAGCGCGTTGAATTCCGCCAGGCTGTTCGGGCTATAGGCGATGCTGGCGTTTTCATGCACGTATTCCAGTGAGCCGAAAACCCAGAGTTTGTCTTGGGCGATCGGCCCTCCCAGAGTTCCAACATAATTCTGCCGCGAGAATGGTTGCTTCGGATCGGGAGCGGGATTGTCAATCGGGAAACGGGCATTCAACGAAGCATCGCGCTCGTAGAAGGCTTCGTCGCCGTGCCACACATTGGTGCCGCGCTTCGTGGAAATAACTACGGAAGCTGCCGTGGTACGGCCTGCCTCCGCGGTTTCCTGCGCCGTGGCAACGGCAAATTCCTGAATCGCCTCGGGAGAATAGTTTTGCAGAAAGCCGCCGATCCAATCGTCCGTATTGTCGGCTCCGTCCACTGAGAGATCGTTGTTCAAGCCCGAACTGCCACCGGTGGAAACAGCAGTGATGCGCGCTTTCGTGGGGTCTGAAGGCTCCACCGGTTCCGTTCCAGGAGCCATATACGCAATATTGGCAAAGCTGCGTGCGGCAAGCGGAATGGTTGTGAGGTCCTGAGTTGTAATGATTGTCTGATGCACCGCGCTGGAAGTGTCGATCGCCTGTGTGGTGATGGAGGAAGCTACACCTTGAACGCTCACAATTTGCTGCACGGCCTGAGGCTTCAAGGTTACAGTGATTTCTCGAACCGAACTGATCGCGATTTTCACCTCGGAACTGGCCTCGGCAAAACCCTTGCTCCGCACGGTTACGCGATACACTCCAGGTGGTAAGTCTTCCATGCGAAACTCGGCGCCCCCGCTTGCTGCGACTTCGCGTTGAAGAGATGAATCCATCGCCTGGACGACAACTTTCGCTCCAGGCACGCGGCTGCCGCTGCTGTCTTGCACAATTCCTCGAAGCGCGCCGAGCGGGTTTTGCGCACTCATGGTTAACGAAAAGAACGTAAGAATCATGATGAGGGCGAGCACAGTCGGGCGGCGAGTTGTAATGCGGCGCAGCTGAATGGTCATGATTGTAAACAGGCTACGAAATGCACGGGTCTACTACCACAGGTCGTAGATAGTTCGCGAAGTCTGAAGTTTCAGCTAAGAAAGAGTTCCAACAAACGATGCACCGACGAGAGAATTGCGGGGACACCAGCCAACATCAGTATGCAAGCGGCAAGACATATCCCACGAAACATGGCGCGAGACGGGGCGTGAGGAGCATTCTCAACGGGAAATGACTCCAACCTCAGCAACCGGTCCACGCGTGCAGCAAGGTGGTCATCCTCGGGGAGCAAACAAGTGTGGAGGACGGAGAGCTGCGGCCGCGCACCCATTCGCGCGACCCGCAAAAGAGCCGTGGCGAGCGAAAGGGCACGCTGAGAATCTCCCTGCACCGCTTCGTCATCCGCGGCCCATTCGGAAAATCTCGCCCACGTTTTTTCCAGCGCTATGAAGCGGTTGGCGAAGGGGACAAACTTCGGGCTCAGAACCAGCAACAGCCGCTTCAGGTTGTCGCGCGAATCGCGGTGCGCCATTTCGTGCCGCACGGCGACGCCAAGTTGTTCCTTCGACAGCTCCGTTATCACACCTTGAGAAATGACCATGCGTGGCCTGAGGATGCCGCTCAACACCAGAAGGGGTTCCTTTTTCTGAACGACCAAGGCCTTTTCATCCCTCACGGCCTGCGATTCCTTCTCAGTCAGCGAGCCCTCGTTCGCTGCATGCTGCCACTCTTTCCTAAGGCGCGCTGAAGTACTGATTGCGCGCGCTGTCCGCACCAAGGAACGAGAACACACAGTCGCTGCGAACCCCGCTAGCAGCAGACAAGCCAAACCCACGTGCTCTGACTCGATTTGCGGCTCGAGCCACAGGTAGCTGGGCACACAAAGCCCGAGCACCACGGACAATCCAAGAATCGAAGGGAGCATGCGCACAGCAAAAAGAAAGCGCGCGGCGGAGCGGGGCCGCATCTTTTCCGCGACTCGAACCACCGCACTCGAAAAAAGTGCGGTCGCGGCACCCACAATACCGTTGACCAGAAAGAACGATGCCAGGCTCAGACACACGAGCCGAAACAAGTAGGCCGCGTTCATGAGCGCTCCCGCCGCCGCATTTCGCGGCGCTTCCTGCGAATCTTTTTCTCCAGTTCGTCGAGAAGCCTGGCGTCATGTTCCCCGACCGCGTCGAGAAACGAAGAGAACAATAATTCGCGCGACGGCCGCGAGCCCGCAAGCCAAGCAGCGACAACGCTTTCTGCCCGCCGGCGCTCCCATTCCTGCTGCGAGAACCGCGGCGAATAAACAAAGGCGCGGTCGGGCATGCGGCGGTCAAGAAAACCTTTTTTGTAGAGCCGGTCAAGCGTGGTCATCACAGTGGTGTAGGCGAGCGAGCGGTCCAACCTTGAGACGACCTCGCGGACATTACTTTCGCCTCGCGACCATAGAATCTGCATCAACTCCAATTCCAGCGGTCCAAGCGTTGCTGACGCCGCGTTTCCATTGCCGCCAAGAATTTGTTCTTTGAGTAGACGGATCATTTCTAGGTCTCTGGTCGCAACCCGGCCATTTCGGTGATTTAATTCTACGCTTTCCAGGCCAGGCAAGGGAATTGATGAGTTTCAAAAAAATAGTGGCCAGGCCGACAGCCGGATGCTCCAGGGGTTGGAGTGACTCCGCGTCTTTGCCTGGCCACTTCGATAAGCAGCCAACACACGCGCTTGGCCATAAGACGTATTGGGGGCCGCTCGCGTTACAGGTGATGGAGTAGGCCGGGAGCCACACGGACGGCTTCAAAAAACCGCTCTACTCGCACGCCTGACGACAGCTTTCGTTAGATCTTTGCGGTCCAGGCCGACTTGACCAGGTCCGCATCGAACGCCGCCGGCACCTGCTTGAAGCAGGCGTAACGATACAGCGCGGCGTTGAAGATGCCTTGCACCGCCGACATCATCACCGAAAGCATCAGGATGTACAGGATCAAAAGGGCGAAGCCGACGAGCAAGCCTTTGACGCCGCCCAGCACGATAGCCGCGAACCACAGGCCGAAGCCCGGCAGCATCAGAACGAAGGAGACCAGGCTGAAGCTCAGCCCGCCAATGACTTTCTCGCCCCAGGTATCGCGGAAAAGCTTCGAGGAGCGTTTGACCGCAGCTACCGGCGACAAGTCTTCAAACGCCAGTACGGGCACGACAAAGTAGCATGCCAACGTCCAAGCAATGCCGATGATTCGCATCACGATACGGCCGAACAGGCCCATGCGTTCTTCCAAAGTTCGCAGGATCATGCCCACCGTAGCGGCGACAAACGCCCACTGCAAAATCGTGCCCTTGCGAGCCCAAGCCAGCTCAATACCGTCGCGGAAGGTCCAGTTGCCGCCCATCAAGCGACTATTGGCCACGCCCACGAGCGCCACGTTAAAGAACACGATGATGAAATAATTGGCCACGTACATCGTGAACATTCCAACCAGGAACATTGGCGAGTGGTTCGGCTGAAACCGTTCGCCGCTGGCAGCCGCCGTCGTAATCGAAGGCAGCATCAGCAGCGTCCCGCCCGTGGCGATCATCGCCGTGACAATCAGGCAGCTGATCGCTGAAAGGATTGGGAACAGCATAAGCTGCTTGTCGGAGCGCAGAATCACAAAGCTCTGCTTGACCAGTTGCCAAGTACGAGAAAACTTACCCATCACACCCTCCTGCGAATTCTCGAATGTCCCGAACAGCGGGAATTTTGGCCTGCGGTAAGTTTGGAAGAAGGGTTGGGAGCCACCAATAGTACATCGGATGCAATCCCAAGGAACGGTTAACGCATAAGATAACCAAGAGCACAGTTGTTCGGCTCAATCCAACCCATTGATTCTAAGTAGGTTACGGGACAGGAAAGGCTCACGTCGAATCGTAGCGATTTGGAGGCCCTGCGAAAATCACCGCTGCCGATGAGGGACAGCGTCAATACCTGAGCGGTGTAGGCCCCGCAAATCCTGCTCTTCGCGAAAGTGCTCTCTTGCGTTCTCAACGTCGATCTCAGGAGCCCCTGAGGCCCACCGAAACAATCCGTAGAGCGAAATCCCAATGACCGCTGCAAACGGAATCAAAATCCACCAGTGCATGCTGATCCGTCCACCGAGGCACAGTTTTCGCCTCGTCGTCCGCGCACCAGCATCCTCCATTTCCGACCGCAGAACAATTATCGAAAGCGCTACTATTGCCCAATCAAAAATTCTTGATCAGTCCCCGGGTGCAACACCGCACAGGTTGTTGCCTCAGCGCTCATGCTGGCAAACCGCGCGCGGCGCATTGTTCCCAGCATGCTCATTCCCTTGCGGCTGCCCTGCGGTCTTAAGCCGCGCCTCCCGCCCGGCGATGCTTGTCGAAGTGCAAGACATTCGAACTAGGCCGTGGGGCTACGCGGCGCGCGAGATTCTGCAATTTCTGATTCGACACATCGTTCCAGTAACAAGAATACTTTGCGGGGATTAGGGAAATACCAGACTGCTGCTATTCTCACTTGCGGAAATGCTATCTTCCGATTCTCCGCGCGATGAAGGATCGGGAAAAGGGACCCGCAACGTGAAAATACTCGTTACCGGCAGCAGCGGTTTGATCGGCTCGCAAGCGGTGGAACATTTTGACCTCCAGGGCCATGAAGTAACCGGCGTGGACAACAACATGCGCCGCGAATTCTTTGGCCCGGCAGGAGACACGCTGTGGAACCTGGAAAGGCTGAAGCGCGCAACGAAGCGGTTCCGCCACGCCGCGCTGGACATTCGCGACCGCGCCGCGATCGAAGAACTCTTTCGGGCGCAGCGCTTCGATTTGATTGTGCATTGTGCCGCGCAACCGTCGCACGATAAGGCCACGGATATTCCACTCCTGGATTTTGAAGTGAACGCCCTGGGAACGCTGAATTTACTCGAAGCCACGCGGCGGCATTCGCCGGAAGCAGTATTTGCATTTATGAGCACCAATAAAGTTTATGGCGACGCACCCAACGAGATTCCGCTGAAGGAACTGGAGAAGCGATACGACTATGCACGTCCCGAGGATTATGACGGTGTCAACGAAAACTGCCGGATCGATCGCACGCTCCACTCGCTCTTCGGCGCGTCCAAAGCCGCGGCGGATCTCGTTGCCCAGGAGTACGGACGATATTTCAAGATGAATGTAGGGATTTTTCGCGGCGGCTGTTTGACTGGGCCCGCGCATTCCGGCGTCGAGCTTCACGGGTTCTTGTCATATCTCGTAAAGGTGACGCTCACCGGCGGAACGTACTCCGTCTTTGGCTACAAGGGCAAGCAGGTGCGCGACAACATTCACAGCCATGACGTGGTGCGAGCGATCGAAGAGTTTGCCGCGAATCCGCAGCCCGGCGAAGTCTACAACCTTGGCGGAGGCCGCGAGAACAGCGTCTCGATGCTCGAAGCGATCGAGCGCATCGAGCAAATGAGCGGCAAGAAACTAACGTGGCGTTATGTGGAAGAAGCGCGGAAGGGCGATCACGTCTGCTACATCTCGAACCTTAAGAAATTCAAGACGGATCATCCCAATTGGAAGATCACGCGCGGTTTGGACGCGATTCTCGAAGAAATCATCGCGTCCCAGCGGCAGCAATTGACATAAGCGAAATTAAGCAAAAGTAGATTGGACTAAAGAGCGGAACCAAATCTCGAGCGCCTGGTTCATCGAGAAGCAACATAAATAACCAAATGTAAGCAAGCGGAGGCGCAGGCGCAGGATGGATTCGCGCTGCAGGCGGCCGGGCAGCTCGAACTGTTTCTTTCACCTGCTGGGCCATCCCTGGACGTACGGCAAGATCATGCCGTTTACAGTTACATGAGGGCTTGCTCTGCCTTGGTCTTGCGCTATCATCATTTGCATCTGTCGGATGATGCCCGGAGATTGACGACCGGCACAAAAATATCGCATACGCGGTGCAGCACGCGTGCGAGACAGCATGATGAACGTAGTGAAGGTGGCGATTGAGAAGACTAGCTGCCGCAACGTTTGCTTGGCTGGAGGTGTGGCGCTAAATTCGAAAGCGAATGGAAAAATTGCTGCTTCGGGCATGCTCGGCCAGATTTTCGTCCAGCCGGCCGCTTCGGATGATGGTGTGGCACTGGGCGCGGCGTTGGCGTCTTATTTGGATAACAACGGCAGGCTCCCGAACCAACCGATGAGGCATAGTTATTGGGGGCCGTCGTTTGACGATGAGGCCATCGAGGCCGCGGTGCGCACTTATAAATTGCGAGGCGCGAAACTGGCGGACCCTGCGGGCACGGCGGCAGAGCTTCTTTCGCAGGGAAAGATTCTGGGCTGGTTTCAAGGCCGAATGGAGTTTGGCCCCCGCGCGTTGGGGAGCCGGTCGATTCTCGCCGACGCGCGGGACCCGGAAATGAATGCCAAGGTCAACAACGCGGTGAAATTCCGGGAATGGTTGCGGCCGTTTGCGCCATCGATGAAGAAAGAGGCGGCGGGCGAATACCTGGAGAGCGCGACGGATTCGCCCTTCATGATTCTCACGGCGCAGGTCCGGCCCGAAAAGCGCACCATGATTCCCGCGGTGACGCCCGTTGATGGCAGCGCGCGTCCGCAAAACGTCGAGAAGGAAGTCAATCCGCTCTACTGGCGGCTGATCGATGAGTTCGGCAAGGGCACCGGCGTGCCCGTTATTATGAACACTTCCTTTAACTTGCGTGGCGAAGCCAGCGTGCATACGCCCACCGACGCAATTCGCACTTTTTATAGCTCGGGGATGGACGCGCTGGTCATTGGAAGCTTCCTCGTTGAAAAATGAGCGCTCGCGAATGATCCGGCAAGGAGTCGTCGCCCTTCTGGGTAGAGCCGACACGCCCACAGACGGCGTGGAAGCGTATTGTAACCATCTCGGCGAGGCGCTTCGCGCGCGCGGAATCAGCCTGGCCATTGAACGCGTCGCCTGGGAAGAGCGGGGGTGGCCTCGCGCTTTGCGCTTCCTGCGTCGGCGTGCGAGAGCGTGGAAAGACTCCTGGGTGCTGGTGCAATACACGGCGCTGGCGTGGTCGGCGAGAGGATTTCCGCTGCGGTTTTCACGTGTGCTGCACATTCTGAAAAAGGTGGGAGCGCGCATCTGCGTTGTCTACCACGATGTCGAGCCGTTCAGCGGACCACGTTTCATTAACCGCCTGCGCCAGAGCGCGCAACTCCATGTCATGCGCCACGCAATGGATGCCAGTGAGGTGGCGGTCTTCACCGTTCCGATGGAAAAGCTCACTTGGATGGAGCCGCATTACACACGCGCGGTTTTCATTCCTGTTGGCGCGAATTTCCCGGTTACAGGAGAGGCGGCTGCTCGAAAGAGTGCCGCTGGCGACGCTAAGTTGAATATCGCGGTTTTCAGCGTAACCGGCGGAAAGTTCATGCACAGAGAAGCTGGGGAAATTAGCGACGCGGTGAGATTTGCTTCTTCGCGCTTGAAGAATTTGAGGCTCACCGTTTTTGGCCGGCACGCGAAAGATGCGGAAGGCGAATTGGGCAGGCGGCTGGACGGCGTTCCTGTGGAAATTAAGGTGCTGGGTTTGCTTTCGAATGAAGATGTGGTGAGAACCATGTCGAATTGCGACGTGCTGCTGTTTGTGCGCGGGCCGATTTCCACGCGCCGCAGCAGCGCGATTGCGGGAATCGCGTGCGGCTTGCCGGTGATTGCGTCCGAAGGGCCGGAGACATCAGCTCACATAAGAGATGCTGGCGTAGCGTTTTACTCGCCGCAGAAGAAGGGCGATTTGGGAGAGGTGCTGCTGCATGTCCTTGAGGACCAGCATTACCGCGCTGCCTTGGCGCAGAGGAGTTGGATCGCTCAGCAACGGTTTTTTTCGTGGAATGTTGTTGCCGGGCGTTACGCGGAGTTTTTGGAAGAGTAGGAATGCCCTTTCGCCAGCCGCTCTTACTGGACCCAAGTAGAGTGGCGCTGCGGTTACCAGCTTTTGGCCAGGACGGTGATGATTTTGGATAGTGCGTCGAAGTCACGCGTGTCGATGACTTCGCCCGGCGAATGCGAATAGCGAAGCGGCCAACCTAAAGGGATATTCATCGAGCCATAGCGCGCGAAGACGGCGCCATCGTTGCCGCCGCCGGTGACGCCGAATTGCACCGGGATGCTGTTTTCGCGCGCGAGCTTGACGACGCGGTCGACGTACTCGCGCGGAGTGATGTTGGAATTGTCCACGGCGCGAATGACAAAGCCTTTGCCGATTTCAGCATCGGCAAAACGCTTGGATTCCAGCGGGGAGTCGGAACTGACGAACGTGTCGATGGCAAAAACGAAATCGGGCACGCGGCCTTCCTTGGCCATGCGCTCGGCAGCTGCGGCAGCGCCTTTCAGACCGACTTCTTCTTCCGTGGACCAGATAAAGGTGAGTTCGTGACCACCGGGCAGATCCCGCACGAGCGCATTCACAGCTTCGACGAGTGCGGCACAGCCGACGCGATCATCAAAGCTGCGCGCGTTCGCGCGATTGGCCAGCAGTGGGCGGTATTCCTTGGGAATCGTAATCCAATCTCCCACTTTGATTCCCAGTTTTTGAGTTTCATCCGCCGAACGCGTACCAATGAAGACGTGCACTGATTCGTCCAGCGAGCGCGGCCCGTGCGGCCATTCGAAACCGGGTTGGTCCCAGCCTGCGGGAAGTTCGAGCACGCCGCCCGTTAGAGTGCCATCGCTCTTGTGAATCAGCACCACATGCCCTAGAAAGTATTCCGGGTAACCACCTCCGAGCGTGGCGACAAGCAAACGGCCGTCGTCTTCGATTTTCTTCACTTCGTAGCCGATTTCGTCCATGTGTGCCACAAAGGCAATATCTTTCGCATGTCCTCGGAGCGCTCCGAGGTGCAAGATTAGGTTTCCAGCGGCATCGGTCTGCACCTGCTTTTGCAATCTTGGATCCAGCCGGTTGAGGACAGCTTGGCGAACATTCTCCTCGTGTCCGCTTGCTCCGTAAGCCTCCACGAGCGCTTTGAGGACGGCGATGTCGGTAGGGCCGCCGAGAGACCCTCCGGTTACGCCACTCGTCGGTTTAGGAATTCCCAAATAGGCTTCCAGCAGTCGCTCCAGATTCCCGCGATCCTTCCAGGAAATGAATTCTCCGGAAGTCACCGGCCATAGGATGGGAATTCCGAGCTGCGCAAATCGTTCCGGAAACGCATTTGGTTTGGCATAGCCCGCCATGCGGGGCGGCGCGGCATTCACAGGCGTCAGCCGTTCGCCATCCGCTTCGGCCATGGCTTTGATTTCAGCAGAGAGTCCTTTTAGCTGAGCGGATGTGTCATCCACTCCAAGAAGCATGCCATCGCCAGGCGCAGGTCTCGCTGTGCTCTTGCTGCCTGCTACGATGCGGCCTACAAAAACAATCTCGTCCGGTTTTATCTCTTCGAGCAGGCGATTGAGGCTGCGGCCACCGGACCATTGTTGGGTAACAAATGCAATCGTCGTCGTGCCTTTGGCTTTGATGTCCTTCACATGTTCGAGCAATTGCAGAAGCGCGGCGCAGCCAAAGCGATCGCCTGTGGCTAGCCCTGCTTCCCCGCTCTGGCCGACCGAGAATCGCTTCCGTTGTAACGCGATGGGATCAAGAAGCTCCACACCCGCCGCGCGGACTTCGTCGGCGCTGCTCGCGCCAATATCCACGTACATCTCATCGGGGTGATTCATCTTGGGAGGATTCACACGGGCGGGCTGAAGATGAACGCTGAGCCCGGCGAAGACACCGGGGACTCTCTTCCCTGAACGGGTCATGACCCAAATGGGCTGGGCAAAATGCAACGTGTCAAATACGGGATTGGGGGCGGCTTGCGGCAAGCGTTGGACGCGGAGAAAGCCGTCGGGAGTAATGTCGCTGACCACGTAGCCCGGTTCATCGACCGGCGTAACCAACAGACGATGCGGCGAGCCGCTGCCGAAGGTGACCCACAGATTGCCGAGACTGTCGGTCTGGGGAGAGAACCCGCGAAGCTGGCTGCGAATTTCCTCGATGAGCTGTTGCTCGTAGCCAGACACCGCGGGGATTTGCTCGAGACGCGAGACATCTATTGGTGTCTGGGCGCTTGAGCAACAAGCTATCGACAGAAGTACAATCGCAGAACCGAGCGTTCGAACGCGCTGCCTCATAAGAGATTCTCCTCTTGGAAAGTCAACTTGGACGGCATCACCGGCACAGGGCCTCGATCAATACTTCTTTCTTTTCTTCGGCGAGGCGCGACAAAGCGTCCAGCGAAGCAAAGTAGCCGCCTACGGCAGCCGCGGCCAGCAGCGTAAACGCTTCTGCGGGAAGCCAATGGTTTCCCGTCAAGCGCCCAGCAAAAAGGATGACCGCAGAAACTCCGCCGAGGAGGAACTGCGCGCCAAAGGCGATAAGCACGGCCATGCCGGATTGCCGCTGCCCGCGCATCTGTCCAAATTCCAGCTTTCGTGGAAAGTTGAGGGAAGACCAATTGGCCAGAGTCAGTTGCCCCACAACCGCGAATACGATTGCGGTCAGCGTGGCCACAAAAACAGGAAGCGAGGGCAGGCCCAGCCGCCAGGCGAGCATGGCCAGCGACAAACCCATTTCCACCGCGAGCACCGACAAGAGCAAGAGATTCTTCCCCAGGAAAACTTCGCGGAAACGCAGCGGGGCCATGAAATAGGTTTGAATACCGCGGCCTTCGAAAGCGAAGCAGTTGTAGGCAGGTGCCATCAAAATCAAGACGAGGTATGCCATGATGCCTGGGAAAAGCATCTCCGGGGAAACCTGATGCCCGGATGTCGGGTGCCTTCCGGCAAGCATCTCACTAAAAACGAGGACCATAATTGGCGGAACTATCAAAGTGAAGAAGGAAAAGCTGTTCCGCGTCAGATAGCGGAACTCCTTGCGAGCCACACCCGCTACTTGCGGCGACAGCGCGCTCAAACGGTCGGGAGAATCCTCCACTTTTACAAGGCTGCGCGACGCGACGCGTGCGGGCGCGGCAGTTTCACTCAATTCCTCGCCGCGATATTGCCTGTCGAAACGCGCCCAAAGGAAAACGCTAAACACCGCCGCATAAAGCAACAGCCCTGCAGAACCAAGAACGACTCCGCCAAAGTGGGCCTGCGCGGCGGAAGCAACGACCCTCGCCGCAAGCGAAGGCGGAAGCCATGAAAGATAAGGGACGATCCGGCTCGCGAGCGGCCGAAGAATCGCGCCATAGCGCCGCATGGTCGGCTCGACGAGGTTCAGGGAAACCATTGAAAGGATGAGCAGCGCGAAAAAAAGCTCGCGAGTCCTGCGCCGCGATAACAATCGCTCGAGCCACGACCCGACGAGGCGCTCCAAGCTTAGGTTCAACAGAAGGAAGAGCGTTGCGACCAACGCCATCGCGGGAAGAACTGCAGGTTTTGCCGCCGCCGCGCCCAGGATCATGGAGAAAAGCCAACAAACGGACGCAAGGGCGGAAAAATCTGCCAGCCCGTAAGCCAGACTGATGATGTAAAACGATGTGAGATTCAACGGAAAACGCAGCAAAGTCCGGAACTCGAAACCTGCCCCGAATCCTGAGGCGAATATGGGAAACGCTTGCCAGAAAACAAAAATGCCCCAGAAGAGCAAACTCATCCAGCCGGGACGGCCCAAGGAAATAAAGTTATAGGCTGCGGCGAAAAAGGCGAAGCACAGTCCGAAAACAAAAAGAGCGCTAAAAGCCCCCACAAAAATCAGGCCGATAAGATCAAAGCGCTTACTTTGTTTGCGCAGACCATTGCGAAGTACGCGCCAGCGCAGCCCGGCTACCAGTCGAACCTGCGTGAGAATCCCGACGGGGCCGGCTACATCAGCCATGAGAGTTCTTCCAGGTGGGGCCGTTCCGCGCCATCCTGGCCGACAATGGAGAGGAAAACCTGCTCAAGCGTTGTCTTGTCGCCGGCCGTGCCCGAGATTCCGGCGCGCAATTCTTCGAGCGAACCCTGCGCCACCAGCCTGCCTTTATGAATGATGGCCACGTGGCTGCAAAGGCGTTCGACAATTTCCAGAACGTGAGAAGTCAGGAAAATGGTCGTGCCGCGTTCGGTCATGCGGCCGAGAAGAGCTTTGAGCGCGCCCGCGGCAAGAGCGTCCACGCCTTCGAACGGCTCGTCCAGAAACAAAATGCGCGGCCCGTGGATGACGGCGGCTGCGAGCGCCAGCTTCTTCTGCATGCCGTGCGAGTAATCAGCGACTAAGGTCTTCGGACGATCGGCAAGTTGCATGAAGTCCAGCAGTTCGGCCGCCCGGCGCTGGGTCGTGGTGCGATCCAATCCGTACATGCGGCCGACAAACTGCAAGTACTCCGAACCTGTGAGTCTTTCGAGAAGTCCCATCCCCTCCGGCACCACGCCAATCTGTCGTTTTACTTCAACGGGATGCGTCGCAAAATCCAACCCCAGCAGTTCAACACTTCCCGATGTTGGCGCGAGCAACCCGGTTAGCATCTTGATGGTCGTGGATTTTCCGGCGCCGTTCGGACCGAGAAAACCGAAGAATTGACCCGCGGCAACCTGCAGATCCATGCCGTCAACAGCAGTGAGACTTCCAAATTTGCGGGACAGCTTTTGGGTGCGTACGGCAATTTCCGACATTCCGGCTCTCCCAGGTCATGCGTCGGGAAGAAAAACTCTAACACGAGTTGCGCGCGGTTTAGTGAAGGTACATGCGTGAAAGGACCAACGCTGCGGCTAGCCGGGCTTGCGCGGATTTGAACCTTGTGTAGTGAGCTGTTGCAATTCTCTGGCGGGAAATGCCGCGAGGACGGCAGGCAATTCGACGCGGAAAACCGCGCCCCCTTCCTGGCGGTTATAACAAAGAATTTTTCCGTTGTGCTCCTGGACGATTCCGAAACAGATGCTCAGCCCGAGGCCCGTGCCTTTGCCGACCGGCTTCGTGGTGTAAAAAGGATCGAAAACGCGTTGCGGTTCCTTGATGCCTGGACCGGTGTCGGAAAATAGGATGACGACGTTTCCGCGGTCGCGCATGGTTTTGATCGCCAGCACGCCGCCTTTGTGCGATTCCATCGCGTCAACGGCGTTGCTAATGAGATTGAAAAAGACCTGCATGAGCTGATTGCCGTCGCCGCGCACTCCGGGGAGCAGGGATTCAAGCTGCTGCTCGATGCGCGTCGTGGAAGACCGAAGATCGAGGGTGCGAAGCTGAACGGCATTGGTGACCACAGTGTTGATGTCGAGCAGTGTGCGCTCCGCAGGAACCTGCCTCGCGAAGCTGAGCAGATTTCCAACTAGTGTTTTTGTTCGCCGCGCCTGTTCGCGGATCTTTGAAGCTATAGAGCGCGCCCTTTCGGGCAAGACTTCGTCATCAGCCAGGAGATCCGAAAAACCAAGTATGGCGGCAAGAGGATTATTGATTTCATGCGCGGCGCCGGCGGCAAGCTGCCCCAGCGAAACGAGTTTTTCGGTTTGGACTAGCTGCGTTTGAAGACGTTTTAGATTCTCAAGCGCTTGCTCCGAGTGGACGAGCAATCGCGCGCGGTCCGTTTCCGCAAAGTGGCTGCGCACAAAGATCAGCCCCGCCAAGGGTAATGCGGCCAGCATGGTCGTCACAAGCCGGAAATCCCGAACATCCGGCTCGGTGCGGTCGGCGCGTAAACTATACAAGGCAAGCAGAGGCAGAGAAATCACCGCAGCCATCGCCAACCGGCTGGACCACCCGTGAACCCTTTGTGAGGAATCCTCCAAGGGATAGGACGAGTCCTCCGGTTGAACAGCATCCAGTTGGGCGCGATTCGAATAAGCAACCAGGCCTGCAAGTGCGAGCCAGAAAAATGCAGAAATGAGCGGCAGGTCGTACAAACTTCCTGTGTAGTAGATGCCTAGGTCGCTCTGTACATCCACGACCAAAGAGGCCAGCATGTAGGCCACGGAAGCGCCCAACAAATGGAAGTACACTTTTTTCCACGCGCCCTGGCTCCGCAGCCACAAAAAGATGAGCCAGAAAACGATCACGCCGTTTTGCGTGTCAGTGATGACGTTGAAATTGTGATTGTATTCCGCGGACGAGGGCTTGGAGTAAATCCATGGCAAGACAAAGAAGACGTAAACATAAGTCCACCACGTCAACAACAAGCCGAAGTCCATATACCCCAGGCGCGCGCGCACCTCGCCGCCCTTGCGGTGCGGTAGAAGGGCCAGCGCGGCTATAAAAGGGATGCCGCGCAAAAAGAACAGAATGTCCCCCGGATACAGCTCGGGAAGCGGCCTATGAAGATAAACCTCGTAATACGTCCACTGAAACTGCCCCATCATCCACAGCGTGCAACTCAACGCGATCAGCATCCAAAAGATGTTGCGCCGCCAGTATGGAGTCCCGGCGTTAAGAAGCAGACCGGCGTTGGCAATCAATGGCACGATACACTGGACAACGTCTCCAAAAACGACCAGAGTTTGCGAACCACGGGGAAGTGACAGGGAGACGCTTGCGTAAAGGGCCAGGACAACCAGCCATACGCCTACAGCCCATGTGATCGCGCGGGAGGCATTCATACGTTCAGGGATTCCAGTATAGACTTTCGCAATCGGTCCGGCGCTTCGAAAATGCCGGGATTAGCTGGAATATTAACTATTACGGGAGAGACTACTTGGCGAGCAAACCCAGAAACGCCGCATTTGTGTTCTGGCGGAGGAGGGGGGATTCGAACCCACGAAACCCTTGCGGGTTTAACGGCTTTCAAGTCGGGTGGTTGCGCTCTGGCTCGCTGGTAAGTTGCTGAAAAATAAAGGCGCCGTTCGGCTCGCTCTGGAGGATTTGGGCACGTTTGGCAGCGTATTGGGATAAATTGGGATAATGTTGTTACACCTCGCGACGA
>DATEGO010000097.1:0-81606 GCA_035280065.1 Candidatus Acidiferrum sp. | reverse complement strand
CGTCAAGGAACTGGTTAGCAAAATTGACCACTACGTGAAGAACTCTAACCGCCGTTCGCAGCCGTTCGTCTGGACCGCTACGGCAGATTCGATCTTCGCTAAAGTCGAGCGACTTTGTGAACGTATTTACGGGACAGCACACTAGCTGTAACCTTCCTCAGCCCTTAATTTCTGACTGAAAACATAAGAGCCATCACTCGCTGTCGTTACACGCGGTGGTCGATAGCCATTCTCAAAGAAATCGTAGCCCTCCTTGAGATTACTCCAGAAAGAAATGAGTTCTGACTGATGGCGACGCGTGGCCGCGAGAGATCTGAGGCCGTCTTCAGTTGCGGATGCCTAAATTAGTCAGAAGGAGTCTGCTTGTGGAGGGTGGTGCAAAGAGTGAGCGCGGTGTTGGGGTCCACGGCGTTGTCGCCTTCGTCGATTAAGCGGATGATGCCCTGCTTGTCGATGACGATGTTCGCGCGAAGAGCCCATTGATAATCTTCATTTTCGACACTGTAAGTTTTCAGGATGCCGTAAGTCTTCAGCATTTTGTGGTTCATGTCGCTGAGCAGAGGAAAGTGCAGCCCGTTCTGTTCGGCGAAGGCGGCGTTCGCCGCGGGACTGTCCAGACTTACACCGAAAACGGCGGTGTCTTCTGTGGGGATCCGGCCTGACTCAATACCAGCCTGGACAGCCCGCATTTGTTGCGTGCAGCCCTCGGAGAACGCCAGGACGTAGACAGCAAGGAAGACGTTCTTTTTGCCCCGATAGTCGCTGAGCCTGACCGTTTTCCACTCATTGGTGAGAAGAGTGAAATCAGGAGCAGCATCGCCCACCTTGAGAGACATACGCGCGACCGGGGCCTTGTGAACTTGATGCGCGAGCGGAGGCGCGGCAATCGCGACAATCAGAAGCACAGCGACAATGAGAGCACGTTTCACAAAGTTCCCCAATTCAACCAAGTTGCGGGGCCTGTGGCTCGTTCCACTAATCCTTGTCTGAGTAGACTATCAAGCAGGCGAAAAAATTCCAGAAATTTACGAAAAACCTGAGGACTGCGGCGGGGGCTCGGGCCGCCCCAGGAGCACCGTCTTTGGATTGGGACTATAATGTGCGGCCTTCGGACAGGAAGTGTGTCGAGTGGAGGAATTGGCGATGAGAGCGGCAAATCGAAACCGCAGAATATGCGGCAAGTTTAATCGGGGGATGTGGCTGGGTGTCTACGCGGTCGTGATGGCCGCCGGGTTGTTGGTAGTGCAGGCCTGGGCTGGACCAACTGATGCCCCAGAAGGAGCCAAGGCGGAAAGCAGTTCGCCGGATGCGGCGGCGCGTGTGGCGCCAAACTATACGCTCGAAGAACGGTTTCTTCCGGATGCTGTCAACAAGCTTGTGTTTGACCTGGCGGTGACGCCGCACTGGTTCACCGAATCCGACAAATTCTGGTACAGCTACCAGACCACCGAAGGCACGCGATACTACGTTGCGGACCCAGCGAGGAGAACGAAAAACCCGTTGTGGGACAACGCCAAGGTAGCTGCGGAACTCTCGAGACTGACGAATTTCCCCTACGACGCGCGGCACCTTCCGGTCAAGCGGCTCAAGTTAGTAGAGAAAGACACAAAGATGCGCTTTGAGGTGGAGATTCGAAAGGACGCGGTGGTACCGAACGAACCTAAAAAAGAAAAAAGCCAGGAAGACATCGAGGAGCAAGGCAAAGAAGGGGAGATGAAACAGGGAGAGCAGCAGGGTCAGGCAGGAGCCAGAGTCGCCGCAGGAGAAAAGCCGGAGGAGACGCGCACGATTTATTTTGAATATGACCTGGCGACGGGGAAAGTCACACGGCTGGACAATTTCGAAGCTCCGAAGAAAAAACCGATGTGGGCCGCCGTGTCGCCGGACGAAAAAACAGTGCTGTTTGCGCGGGGATACAACCTCTACGAAATGGACGCGGAAAACTACGCAAGAGCACTTAAAAAACCAGGCGATACCAGCGTGATGGAAACGCAATTAACAACCGACGGAGTGGAAAAATACAGCTACGCTCGAGTGCTCCTGCCCGAACAGGAGGAACAACTCAAGAAGCAAAACAAAGGCGATACCAACAAGGCAGGGCAACGGACACCTTCAGTGACGATTCATTGGTCGAAGGATTCGAAAAAGTTTGCCGTGGAGCGCGAAGACAATCGCAAAGTGGGCGACTACTGGGTGATTCATTCGTTAACGAATCCGCGGCCAATCCTGGAGGCACGCAGCTATCCGTTGCCGGGAGAGGCGAACGTCCCGATTGGAGAAATCAACATCTTTGACGTAGCAGGCAAACAGCGTGTTGTTGTACAGCCGAAGAGCTCTCTGGACGAAGTCCTGACCATCTCCGACGCCGCCCAAACCGAACGCGACCGCGAGGAGCTGCGGGAAGAACAAGAAGAAAACCGCCTGAATCCGGCGCCGCTTTCGAGGATAAGCCCGAAGTGGCTGGCGGAGACTTCAGACAAGCTTTACTTCACGAGCCGGAGCAGGGATTTCCGGCAGGTGGAAGTGGACGTGGCGGACAGCACCACGGGCAAAGTGCAAAAGCTGTTCGAAGAGCGTTCCAACGTATGGATGACGCAAAAACCGCTGCGACTGGTGGAAAACGGGAAAGAACTGGTGTGGTGGTCTGAGCGGGACGGCTGGGGCCACCTTTATTTGTATGACGGCCAGGGAAAGCCGAAGAACCAGATCACTTTTGGTGAATACGTAACGGACCAAATTGCTTCGGTGGACGACAAAACGCGGACTGTCTATTTCACGGCAAACGAGCGCGAAGCAGGGGAAGATCCCTACTACACGCACTTATACCGTGTTGGCCTGGATGGGAATGGGCTGAAACTGCTGACGCCCGGGAATTTTACGCATGCGGTGAGCTGGCCGGATTCCAGCAAGTATTTCGTGGACACGTTTTCGCGGGTGGATACGGCCCCGAAGTCCGTGCTGCTGGATGGGCAAGGAACGCCGCTCAATGAATTGGAGACAACCGACGTTTCGCAACTGATTGCCGCTGGGTTCAAGTACCCCGAGACCTTCAAAGTGAAGGCCGACGACGGCGTGACAGATCTTTACGGGGTGATTTACAGGCCATTCGATTTCGATGCGAGCCGGAAATATCCGGTGATTGAGTTCGTGTATCCGGGGCCGCAAGTGGAGCAAGTGACCAAGGCGTTTTCGCCGAAAAGCCCCAACGTGCCTCTGGCGCAGCTGGGGTTCGTCGTGATTGAGGTGGGCAACCGCGGCGGAAGCCCGCAGCGGGACAAGTGGTACGACAGCTACGGGTACGGGAATTTGCGCGACTACGGCCTGGCGGACAAGAAGGCGGCAGTAGAGCGGCTAGCGGCGACGCACCCCTACATGGATCTCAGCCGCGTCGGGATGTGGGGCCATTCCGGTGGAGGGTTCATGACCGCCGCAGCAATGCTTCAGTATCCGGATTTGTACAAGGCGGGATGGTCGGAATCGGGCAACCACGACAACAACGTGTACAACAACACGTGGAGTGAGAAATACCACGGGGTGAGAGAAGAGAAGCAGAAGGATGGAACGGAGAAGTTCTTCTATGAAATCGACAAGAACTCCGAATTAGCAAAAAACCTGAAGGGACACTTGATGCTGACCACGGGAGACATGGACGACAACGTGAGCATGGTCAACACCATGCGACTCGCGGATACATTGATTAAAGCGAATAAGCGATTCGAAATGCTGGTGTTCCCCGGGATGCGGCACAGCTACATGCCCATCAACAGCTACGTGATTGTAGCGCGGGGAGACTTCTTCAGCCGGTGGCTACTGGGAAGCTCGGATACAGGCGCGGACGTCATTGAGCTCCAGAGGGCCAAGCAGGCAACTCCGAGCAAGAAGTTCAAGGAGTAGTAGTAAGACGGACATGCATTGAGGCAACCCGTAGCAGGCGACCCCGGCATCTGAAGGAATTGGGACAGCCGGGCCTACTCAGGTTGTAAAAGAAGTGGCTTAACCTGGCCGTTCGTTCAGGTATAATCAGAAGGTTAAACTGGGGGTCGTGCGGGCGCGCAGGGCTTTAGCAGTCTCTCGTGGGGTAACCGGGTAATCCTAGATTCGCAAGCGAGGTGCGGAGTGCGCATTCCTTTTTCCGGCAGCGCGAAGTGGCTGACGGTCGTGGCGTTGGTGGCAGGGCTATTCATGCTGAGCGCCGCACCCAGCCATGCGCAGTGGCCCTTACACAAGAAGAAGAGGGTCAATAAGTCCACAAGCGCGGACAACAGCGCGGAGCCGGACAAGATTCTCTACGACAGGGCCATGGACAGTATCAAACACGGCCGACACGAGGTGGGTCGGCTAAGCCTGCAAACGCTGATCAATACGTATCCGGACAGTGAGTACCTGGCCAAGGCAAAGCTGGCGATTGCCGATTCGTTTTACAAAGAAGGCGGGACGGCAAACACCACCCAAGCCATCCAGGCATACATGGACTTCGGAGTTTTCTTCCCGATGCTGCCGGAAGCAGCTTACGCGCAACTTCAGGTAGCGATGGCGCATTTCCGCCAGATGGAAAAGCCGGACCGCGACCGCACACAAGCACGTGAAGCGGAGGACGCCTTCCAGACCTTTTTGCAGAAGTACCCGAATGATCCGCTGGCCGATAAGGCGGCGCAGCACCTGCGGGAGGTTCAGGAAGTGCTCGCGGAAGGGGATTTCCGGATTGGCTATTTTTATTACACCACGCGAGGCGACAAACGTGCCGCAGCGTCAAGGCTGGCTACCCTAGTAAACCGCTATCCGTTATACAGCAAGTCGGACCGCGCACTTTGGATGATTGGGAACATTTGGGAAGGCTCGGAAAAGAAGGAGCTGGCCGCGCCTTATTACGCCAGAATCGTGCGAGATTACCCACTTTCCCCGCTGGTTCCACAAGCAAAAGACAGGCTGAAGACTCTGAAAGCGCCGATACCTCAAGCAGACCCGAAGGCCGTGGCCTGGATGACAGCGGAGAAACAAGCACCTCGGCAGCATGAAGCGCTAATCGGCAAACCGATGAGGCTAATGGAAACGAAGCCAAAGGCGGAGTTGTATACGGCAGCGAAGACGGGCAAGCCGACGATGACCCCCGAGTCGAGCAACGACGAAGGTGTGGACATTCTGGCTGGAGGAAGCCAGCCGCAAATTGGCGGCTCCGGGACGTCCATTGTGGCAACTGTGCCCGTGGGGGGCACAGGAGGTACGACGAGCGGCGCTGAGAACGTAACCCCGCCTGCGGATGGAACCGAAGCCAAACCAGACGCGCAAAAAACGGATGCGGCAGCACCTCCGCCAGCGAATGACGCGGCCAATGGCTCAGCCGCGACGGGCGCCGGCGAGACTGCGCAAAAGACCGATGGAGCCGGCGACGCAACAGCCAGGGACGATGGCGGGGCGGCGGCTGCTGGCCAAACCAGTGATGCGACAAAGCCCGATGCGGCGGCGCCGGGCGGGTCTTCAGACAGCAACCAAACCGATAAGACCGATAAAAAAGAGAGCAAAAAAGAGTCCACCAGCAAGAAAAAGAAGGGACTGAAGAAAGTAATCCCCTGGTAAGCGCTCTCAAACTACGAAGTAACAATTCCGAAATAAACGAGGGGTGCGGCAAGTAAAGGCTCTCCCCTCATTACTTTCTGGTGGAGTGGAAGGGGGTATTAGTGTGCAATTGGCCAGTATTGATTTGCGACACAAGGCTACTGCGGGGTGATTGACGAGCACGCCCGCGGATGCTCCAATAAAATGAAAGCAGGGACCCTTGTGGCTGCGGTGCAGCCGTATAGGCTTGCGCGGTGAAGTATCGCCGGAGGGCGTGTAGTGCCTAAAATTCTGGTTGCAGACGACAACAGCAACATACAGAAGATGGTCGGTCTTGCACTGAAAGACCAGGGCATTGACGTGGTCGCCGTCGGAAATGGCGAAGCGGCAGTGCGAAAGATCGCTGATGTGCGCCCGGACTTGGTGCTCGCCGACGTGTTTATGCCGGTGCGAAACGGCTATGAAGTGTGCCAGTTTGTGAAGATGGATTCCACGCTGTCGCACATTCCGGTGATTCTGCTAGTGGGAGCGTTCGATCCCCTCGATGAGCAGGAAGCGCAGAGGGTGGGTGCGGACGGCGTTTTAAAGAAGCCGTTTATTCCTCCCGACCCGTTGATCTCGATGGTGAAGTCCGCGCTGCAACGCTCTGGATCAGGTCCACTAAGCGCGCCTGCCGCCAATGCCGAAAAATTTGACGAGCCCATGCCCTTTGGCGCTAAGGAAATGCCGCAGCCTGCGAACGTACCCGTGCCGCCTGTGGTGGCAACTCCGGTACCGGAATTCAACCTCGGTGGTAGTCCAGAGGCCGTGACCGAGAGTTTTGTGGAAGACGTGCCTGCTCGCCCGGAGCCGATCCGGATTGATTCCGGCTCGCAGCCCGTGGCCTTCGGCAGCCTGTTGGAAACGCCTGGTGCAACGACCGAAGCGGCAGAGGACGATTCGAGTTTTACGACCGCGAGTTCGCCAGAATTCGCCATGGAGCACGATTGGCGAGACCAAGACGAAGAAAAGGTGGACGCCGAAAAGGAAGAGGAAGAGCCGGCGGCCTGGCGGCCTGAGGGCGCTGCGGACGAAGGAGAAGCTCCCGCTGCCAAAACCAAAAACTCGAAGAGCAGCGCGAACGATTGGCGCATGGGCGGATTCGAAGTTGCCAACAAATCGCGAGGCATGGGATGGGAGCCCGAGGAAGAAGCTCCAGCGCCCGTGGAGACCATCGCCCCGGCGGCAAGCAGCCGCGTCCCGGTAACACCAGCACCAGCGGAAACTGTCGCGCCAGCGGCGAAGAGTCGCGTTCCGGAAATGCCTACGACGACTCCTCCCGCTCCTGTAAAGCCGATACAACCGGTACGAGAAGCTGCCCCGGTTGCGAGCAAAGCTTTTACACCGCCGGCAGCTCTGGTGGCGCCGCCCGCCGTGAGCGAAACGCGCGTAATGGAGACAGCTACGGCCGTTGTTGAGGACAAGCCGAAAGCGGAGAGCGAAGGCAAACCCTCGCCCGAGAAGAAGAACGGAAAGGATTCGTGGTTCTCCGTTTCTTCCAGCCCGTGGGAAAGCGAGATTCAAAAGGCCAGCCAGTTGGCATCAAAATGGGATGCGCCAGCCGCAGTGACTCCGACAGCCACCCCCAAGAACGGAACTGAGAAAGCAAGCGAAGTGAGCCCTAAAACTTCAGTGATCGAAGAGGCTGCGCTTCCGCCAGCCACTGTAGAAGCGATTCGAGAGGAAGCGGCACAAGTGGCAGAAAACGCCACATTCATCCTGGAGACACCAGAGACGGCAGCGTCCGAGGGAGGCAACTTCTACGCACGAGAAGAGGAAGGAGTTGTAGAACCTACGAGTCCGCCGCCACCACCGGCGACACCGGCGCCCAACATGGATGACCTCGTCGCGAGAGTTCTGGCCAAGATGAATCCGGACGTGTTGCAAGCCGTGACTCGCGAGATTCTGAAGCCCGTCGTAGAAGCCATGGTCAAAGAAGAACTGAAGTCCAAGAAATCGTAATTCCCCGCCCTGTTCCCCGTTCTCCCGATCGTTCCAGATTGCAATCCCTCGAATGCCAACGTCCGGGGGTCGCCATTCTCCAGAATGGCGTGTTTGCCGCGTTACGACGAATTTGACGGAGCCGCTTTTCGCACCGTATAGTCAAAGATTATTCGGAGTGATTTGATTTCAGCATAGGGCGGCCAGACATGTGTCCGCGGCTGAATGGAGAAGTGTGGCGAATGGCTCGCGAGATCGCAAAAGTGTACGAACCACAGCAGATTGAACCACGCTGGGCGGAATTCTGGGTGAAGGAGGCCCTGTTCAAGGCGGACGCAGGTGCCCGGGGACCCGTGTTTTCCATCGTGATTCCCCCACCAAACGTTACGGGTTCTCTGCACATCGGGCACATGCTGGAGCATACGGAAATCGACATCCTGACGCGCTGGCACCGCATGCGGGGATACAACACTCTGTTTCTGCCCGGAACGGACCATGCGGGAATTTCGACGCAGCGGGTGGTGGTGAAATACCTCGCCGACCAAGGGATCAATTACCAGAAGCTGGGGCGCGAAGAATTTGAGAAGCAGGTGTGGAAGTGGAAGGAAGAAGCCGGCGGGCAAATTACAGAGCAGATGAAGGGCATCGGGGAAAGCTGCGACTGGTCTCGAGAGAGGTTCACCCTGTCGCCGGAAATGTCTCGAAAGGTCCGCGAAGTTTTCGTTCGGCTATTCGAAGAAGGATTGATTTACCGCGCGACTCGCCTGGTGAACTGGTGCCCGGATTGCCTGACGGTGCTGAGCGATTTGGAAGTGGTACACGAAGAGCGGCAAGGCCACTTGTGGTACATCAAGTATTCTGTCGTTGGCACAAATGAGTTTTTGACCGTGGCGACGACTCGCCCGGAAACGATGCTTGGAGACACGGCCGTTGCGGTGCATCCAGAAGATGAGCGATACAAGCACCTGATTGGAAAGAAGGCGCTGCTCCCGCTAATGAACCGCGAGATTCCCATCATTGCCGATGAGATGGTAGACCGCGAATTCGGAACGGGGGCGGTGAAGGTAACTCCCGCGCACGACCCGAACGATTTTGAAGTTGGGAAAAGGCACAACCTGGCGGAAATCGATGTGATGACCGACGACGCGCACATGAACGCGAATGCAGGCGCGTACGCCGGGATGGATCGATTCGCGGCAAGAAAAAAAATTGTCGAGGACCTGAAAGCCCAGGGCTTGCTCGAAAAGATCACGGATCACACTAACGCGATTGGGCTCTGTGAACGAAGCAAGACGGTAGTAGAGCCGCGCATTTCCACGCAATGGTTTTGCAAAATGCAAAACCTTGCCGCACCTGCCATCAAGGCCGTGGAGGAATACGCGCCGGGCAAGGAAAACACCATCTACATCATCCCGGATAACCGGCGTACTGAATATCTGAATTGGATGCACAACATCCGCGATTGGACGATCTCGCGACAGCTTTGGTGGGGACACCGCATTCCTGCGTGGTACTGCAAGGAGAACAAGCACATCACCGTGGCGCGCGAGACTCCGGCGAAGTGCGCGACGTGCGGGTCCTCGAACCTGGAACAGGACCCTGATGTATTGGATACCTGGTTCAGTTCCCAATTGTGGCCGTTTTCGACTCTGGGCTGGCCGGAAGAGACGGTGGACTTCAAGAAGTACTACCCGACGACCTTGATGGTCAACGGGTACGACATCCTGTTTTTCTGGGTCGCTCGCATGATCATGATGGGCCTGCATTTTACCGGCAAAGTTCCTTTCCGCACCGTGTATCTGCATGCGCTCGTGCGCACGGGAAGCGGCGAAAAAATGTCCAAGTCCAAAGGCACCGGACTGGACCCTGTCGCGTTGAACCAACAGTACGGCACCGATGCGATGCGCTTCTGCCTGGCTTCCATGGCCGCGCCAGGAACCGATATCATCCTGTCGGACGACAAACTGGCCAGTTCACGGAATTTTGCCAACAAGATTTGGAATGCCGCTCGGTTTTTGTTCGTCAATCTGGACAAGTTTGAGCAGACCGGCGCAAAGCTGGAAGATTTGGCGAGGCCGGAGGTGCGCGCAAAGGCGCCATACGCTGCCGGCGGAAAAATCCCACTGGTGGATGCATGGCTTTTTGCGAGGCTCGCAGCGACGATTGAAATGGTGAATGACGCATTGTCCAACTGCCGGTTTCACGAGGCCGCCCAGGGCGTTTACCAGTTTTTTTGGGGCGACTTCTGCGACTGGTACATCGAGTGGGTTAAGCCGGAATTACAGAGCGCGGATCGCGAGCGCGCGACGGTGGCTTGGAAGAATCTGTTCGCGGCATTCGATGCCGCACTGCGGCTGCTCCATCCGTTGATGCCCTTCTTGACCGAGGAACTCTGGCATCAGATGCCGCAAGCAGCGGGGGCGAAGTCTATTGCGCTAGACAAATTCCCTGAAGTCACGGTCCAGTGGAGGAGGCGCTTTTTTTGCGTATTCAACCAGGCGGCGCGGAGACTCAGGCGTATCTTTCTGGTGTGGAAAAAAGATGCAGAGCCCGGACCGGAACAACCCACCGAGAAGCAACTTAGCGGCTCCAGTAAATTTCTCGACGCCGCCGCTCTAGAAAGTGTTGCGCTGATCCAAGATCTCATCACCGCAGCGCGCAACATCCGCGCGGAGCTCAAGCTCGATCCCAAGCGTAAGGTCTCGGCAGATTGTTTCGTCCAAAATCCAACTGCCAGAAAGCTGATTCAAGCGAATGAGGAACCCATCCTTCGTCTAGCAGGTCTATCAGAGATCCGCTACTCCTCCAGTAGCCTCAACTCCGCGGGGGGCGTAGTACGATCGACAGCGGTCTTTGACTTACGAATTTCGTTTGGCGAGGGGATCGATCGGGAGGCCGAGATTGCTCGATTGAGCAAAGAAATCGATAGGCTCGAAAAGGACATACGTTCGAAACAAGACCGCCTTGCGGACCCTGAGTTCATAAAGAAAGCTCCCCAACATGTGGTGGACAACCTCAGAGCCACCATGGTCGAACGACAATTGGAACAGAAGAAACTCAAGTCGCAACTCGAGCAACGGCAGGGCAGACAGGCCGTCGGAACCTGACGCTCGTGAACTGGCATTCAGAAGAAATCGAGAGAATCGTTCGACGAGCCCTCGCCGAAGACATTGGAGCAGGCGACGCCAGCACCACCGCGACGACACCGCCAAACGCGGTAGCTCGCGCACTCGTTTTGGCACGGCAAACGCTCGTTTGCGCAGGCTTGCCTCTGGCGGAAAACGTATTTCGTACGCTGGACCCGGAAATGGAAGTCACCTGCCTCCACGCGGATGGCTCCTTCGTGGAACCGGGCACAAAGCTGGTGCAGATGCGCGGAAGCGCCGCTGCGATTCTGACCGGCGAACGAACGGCGCTGAATTTCCTCTCCCACCTTTGCGGAATCGCCACCTACACGCGAAGATTCGTCGAACAACTCGCGTCAACCAAGACGCGGATTCGCGACACGCGAAAAACCACGCCTGGCCTGCGAATCCTGGAAAAATACGCAGTGAAAGTGGGCGGCGGCACAAATCACCGCTTCGGCCTCTACGACGCCATTCTGCTCAAGGAAAATCACATCGTTCTCGCGGGAGGAATCAAGGTCGCCCTGGACAAGGCCCACACGTACGTGTCCCCTAAAGCCCCTCCGCCTCGAACGGCAAGCGCCTACGATGCCGCCGGATTGGATCCCGAGGTCGTAGGGCCGCCTCCGTTGACTGTGCAAATCGAAGTCCGCAACGAACCAGAACTGATTGAAGCGCTGGGCGCAGGCGCCGAATCGGTGCTCCTCGACAACATGACGCCCGAACGCGCCTCCGAGTGCGTAAAGCTCGCGCGCGGCATGCGTCCCGATTGCATCATCGAGATCTCCGGGGGAATCACGATCGAAAATGCGCACGCCTATGCGAAAGCCGGAGCGGATTTTCTTTCTTCCGGAATGCTCACCCACTCCGCCCCCGCTGCCAACCTAAGCCTGCTTGTAGATGGCGTCGAGGACACGTAAGCTTAAGCGGCGCTGCGGCGTAACAAATCCCCATGATTCCAGAAACCTTGCCCGGAACCACGGACCGGAGAGTGGCAGGGCTGTTGAGGCTGCTGGCGGAGAATGCCACCATCGTCATCAGCGGCGCGCGTATTGCGCGGGAAATCGGCGTGTCGCGCTCGACGGTGTGGCGCTGGGTCGAACGTCTTCGCGAATTGGGCGTTAAGGTGAAGGGCCAGGCCGCCACCGGATATTTTCTCGAGAAAGTTCCCGATGTTCTGACTCCCGACGTGCTGAAGCGCCAACTGAAAGGGACCCTGTTTGGGAAGCGCATCTATCATTTTTTCAAGACGGATTCGACGAATCGTGTGGCCTTTGAATTGGGCCACGCAGGCGAGCCGGAAGGCACAATTGTTCTTGCGGAGGAACAAAGCGCCGGACGAGGCCGTGCGGGGCGCACCTGGCATTCGGAACGGACCACTGGCATCTACGTAACTCTGCTCCTGCGGCCCAGGCTAGCGCCCGTGCAGGCTCCACTCCTCACTATGATGGCCGGGCTCTCTGCCCACACTGCGGTGGAAGCTGTCACAGGGCTTGCGGTGGATCTGAAATGGCCGAACGATTTGATAATTCGCGGAAAAAAAACGGGTGGCATCCTTACAGAAATGCATGCTGAGCCGGGACTGGTGCGTTTTGTCGTCGTGGGAATCGGGTTGAACGTAAATCAGGAAAGGTTCTCGGGCGAACTTGCCGGCCTCGCCACTTCCCTGCGCCAGGAAACCGGCAAACCGCAGTCGCGAATGGAATTGCTGGTGCGGTTGCTGCGCGAATTCGAGACCGACTACAATCGGTTTTTGCGGGAAGGAATAACCAGCGTGATTCAGCGCTTCGAGGTCGTCTCCAGTTACGCGCATGGCAAGAAAGTGCGCGTAACCAACGGCACCGAGAGCTACGTGGGAACGACAGCAGGATTGGGACCTGAAGGTTTGCTGCAAGTGGAGCGCGAGGACGGACGCTTGGTAACGGTGATTGCCGGAGATGTGGCGGAGGCTCGCTAGATGTTGCTGACCATTGACGTGGGAAACACGAACACCGTGCTGGGCGTGTTCCGCGGATCAGAGCTGATTGCGAATTGGCGGCTGATAACCGCGCGCGAGCAAACGGTGGACGAATACGGCGTCCTGACGCGGAATCTGTTCACGCTGGCTGGATTGGACCGCAATGACATCACCGGAGTGATCGTCAGCTCTGTCGTCCCTCCCGTGAACTGGACGCTCGCCGAAATGTCGCGCGTCTACTTGGGAAAGAAAGCGCTGTTTGTTGAGATGGGCGTGAAAACCGGGATGGCCGTGCTCGTCGACAATCCCTCGGAGGTGGGCGCCGATCGCGTCGTCAACGGTGTGGCGGCGTTTCATTTGTACGGCGGACCTTGCATTGTCGTGGACTTCGGCACGGCCATCACGTTCGATGTAATTTCCACGAAGTGCGAATATTTGGGAGGCGCAATTGCGCCAGGTTTGGGGATTTCGTCCGAGGCATTGTTTGCGCGAACGGCAAAACTGCCTCGCGTCGAGATTAAGGATCCGGGAAGGGTGATTGGAACGAACACCATCAGCAACATGCAGGCAGGCTTGTACTATGGGGCCGTCGACATGGTGGACGGCATGCTCGACCGCATGAAAAAGGAACTCGGGGAAGGCGTGAAAGTGGTGGCCACCGGCGGCCAGGCCAAGCTAGTCGCAAAAGGGTCGAAGCATATCGAACACACGGACGAATTTCTAACGCTGACGGGATTGCGATTGATCTGGGAGAAAAATCAGCCCGCGGATCAAAGGAAAAGCGCTACAGCGGATGCGCGGGGAGTGCGAAGCGCGACTCCCGCAAAGAAAGCTCAGCGTTAGCGCTCTCGCATTTGTCGTGGCGGATCTTTAGACCCGCCTTTTAGTGACGCGATCAGGTAACCATTCGTCGTGATTGTCATGCTGAGCGTAGCGGAGCACTTCAACGTAACACAGCGCTTAGTGCCGCAAGCTCACGCAGGGGCTCCAACAGGTTGATTGGCCCATTGAACACTTCCGACAACAAAATGCACGGCTGGAACTATTTCAATTACTTCACGGAAATTGAAGAATATTTTTGGAAGAAGCGAGGCGCCCACTTGCTCGTGTCGCCGCTCGATTGGGCCATTATGGAGGCCTGGCAGAAGGCGGGCGTCCCACTCGAAGCGGTGCTGAAAGGAATCGACCGGGCGTTCGAGAGCTATGGACGTTCCCGACGCGGCGCCGGGAAACCGCTTAAGAGCCTGGCGTACTGCACAGACGCCGTGCTGGAAGCGGCCGAGGAACAACTGGAAGCGGCCGCAGGCAAGGCGCCCGCCTCCGGGCTAGCACCACAGAAAGAAACGTTCTCGCGAGAAGAGTTGAAAGCGTATTTTGACCGGAACGTCGCAAAGTTAAAACGCGCAGCAGAGAACGGCCAAAACATGCCGCCGGAACTCGTCGCGGCGCTGGCGGAAGTCAGAAAGTCTGCCGAGAACATTGCAACTTTGCTGGACAAACCGGGGACACTCGATTTGGAGGATTTGGAGCGACGCCTGACGGTTTTGGATGAAAAGACGCAGACGCTCCTCACCAGCCATTCTCCAGAGGAATTGCTGCTGAAGATCCGGCGGGAACTCGACGGCCAACTAGCAGCCTACCGTCGAAAAATGAGAGCCGAACAACTTGCGCTCGTTGAAAAGCAGTATGTCCAAAAGCGCTTGCTCGAAGAATTCGGCCTGCCGCGGCTGAGCCTTTTTTACATGTCTTAATGCAAAGCAGTTGATTGCTCGTGTTTTACAAAGTAGCTGATGCTCTTGGTCAGGAACTCCATTTTAGATAGGACCATTTGATGGCTGATGAGTTAAGACTATCAATCGAGAAGCTCGTGTATGGAGGGGATGGCTTGGCCCACGCTGAGGGAAACACGGTTTTTGTTCCCTATGTCCTCCCAGGGGAAGAAGTGCGCGCGGCCAAGAAGACGAAGCAAAAGAAATTACTGTGGGCCGACCTTCTGGAAGTCACCTCCCCAGCCAAAGAACGCAGCGCGGCAAAATGCCCGCATTTTCAGAAATGCGGCGGCTGCCATTACCAGCATATTTCGCCCACGGAGCAGTTGAGGCTCAAGAAAGAGATCTTGCGCGAAACGCTGTCACGGCTTGGCGGAATCTCCTGGGACGGCCCGATTGCTGAGCATGCCGCGGACCCTTACGGTTACCGGAACCGCGCGCAGTGGGCTCTTCGCGATGGAATGCCGCGCGCTCTGGGATATTTCTTGGCGGAGAGTTCGGTCATTCTGCCAATTGATGAGTGTCCCGTGCTTTCCCCCTTGCTCGCGCAGACATTCTTGAAATTGCAAGACATGACTCGCACGGGCGCATTGCCCGCTGGAGTCCAGGAGATTGAAGCGTTTGCAGATTCCGCGGACAAGAAGATAGCGCTCAACGTCGCGTTTGACAAATTCCCAAAACCAGCTGAAGAACTGATATCGGTTTTTCGTAACGCCCTCCCGCAAATGGAAAGCCTGTTGCTGCTGGACCAGAAAAAGAACAAATTTGAACTGAGCGGTCCGGGCTATTTGACGCAGGAAGCTGGCGGATATCAATACCGCGTCAGCCATCTGTCCTTTTTTCAAGTGAACCGTTTTTTGATCGAGGACTTGCTGAAGACTGTGGTGGCCAACGCAAAAGGCGAGACGGCGTTGGATTTATACGCAGGAGTGGGCTTCTTCACGCTGCAACTGGCAAAAACGTTTGCCAAAGTTGTGAGCGTAGACGCAAACCTAGCGGCGACTAGGGATTTGCTGGCCAATGCAGAACTTGCCAAAGTGGCCGTGGCATCGCACAACGAACATGTAGAGGAGTTCTTAAGAAAGACAAGCGAGAAGCCCGAATTTGTTGTGCTGGACCCGCCGCGCGCGGGACTGGGCGCGAGTGCAGCGAAGGATCTTGCGGAGCTTGGCGCAAACGAGATTGTTTATCTCTCCTGTGATCCATCGACTTTGGCGCGCGATTTGGCGGTCTTGACCAATTCAGCGCGAAAGCCCAAAGAGATAGGCGCACCGAGCAATCGCTATGAAATCACAGAAATGCATTTGTTCGATCTGTTCCCACAGACATTTCACATCGAAACGCTAGTGAGGCTGCGAAGAGCATCATGACGTTTCCGGCCGTCGCGATTGCCTGCGGTGAGCTGCTAGAGAGCGTGGACATCCGGCGTGCCCTTGCTGCGCACCGATCGCGATGGCGCCATGCACGTGCTGACTGACGGACAACAATTGGAAGTCCGCTGCTTCGTTGCTTGCCCTGGGGTGAGGAAATCGGCGTCAATGCTGGCGAAAATGCCAAATCAAAATCAAAGCAGCGATAAGAAGTAGAAAACCAAGCGCCGCCTGCCATTCATGATTTTTTTTGTATTGCCCCCACGAAAATGAGCCCGCGGGCGCTGCGGCTAGCTTTGCGGGCTGCCAACGTGGAAAAAAAAGAGGAACCGCATCAGCATATTCTTCAAACGCGGTTCCATGGCGCAAGTGCAATTCCTTTTCCTCTCGGCGCATGACCATCGAATAGAAAACCGCGAAGTAAAGAAGAAGGAGAATGGCAGAAACCCACGACCACGTTGCAATTGCGGCACCGAAGGCCAGCACAGCACTCCCGAGATAGAGTGGATTGCGTGTGTAGGCATAAGGACCGGTGACCGTGAGAACTTCCTGTTTGCGCAGACAGCCGGCCGCGTACGCGCGGATCCAAAGGCCTGGCGCACCAACAAGAGCGCCGAGCAAAATACTGCGGGCCGCAGGGCGGGAAAACCAAAGCACGGCAGCGGCCAGAGGATAACCAAAGCGAACGCGCCAGCGCATGAAGAAGGCCCCGGGAGCCTCATGGCGCTCGGAGCGGCTCATCGGCGCGCCTCGACCTGCTTGCGAACAGCATCGAAAACAGTAGCGATGTCCAACTCGAGCAACGAGGGATCGGGTTGGTCTCCGCGCTTGTAGCTGGTCACCGCATGAGCGCTGCGCAGAACAATGTCCTTCGCGGAATCGCACGCCAGCCGGTACGGGCCGTTGCGAGCTGGGTCCGTGGGCCCGAAAAGCGCAACGACAGGCGTTCCCAGGGCTACGGCGAGGTGCAACGGCCCGGTATCGCCAGCAACAACACACAGCGCATTGCGCAAGAAAACCATGAGCTGATGAAGCGAACTGTTGCAAGCAATCGGAGCAGCCTCACCGCTTGAGGCTTTGACGGCGGCGATACATTCTTCGTCGCCTGGCCCCTGATTCAGGATGCAACGCAATCCAAGGTGTGCATGAATTTGCTGGCAGAGCGCGCCGTACCATTCCGGTGGCCAGCATTTCGACCGCCATCCGCCAGCAGGGCTCAGCACGACGTAGCGGTCAACGCCGAAACCACGCAAGAGCTGCAAAGCAAAAGCTTCTTGCAGGGAAGGTACTGCGAGTCGGATGGCTCCAACGCCATTTCGTGCGCCCGCACGCAGCGAAAGCTCGCCGTTTTGTTCCGCGATATGAGCCTTTATGCAACGGACCCGGTCTGTGTAAAGCAGTGGCACGCCGAACTCGCGAACCGAATGAGAAGAGAATCCGATCCGGCGCGGCACGCGCCTAAGAAATGGAAGCGCTGCGGACTTCCAAAGGCCTTGATAATCGATTGCCGTGGTGATTTGCTTCTTTCGGATGCGGCTGAGAATTTCGCGGACGGAGGCATAAGAGCGGGTCTCCACCTCCCAAATCTCGCTGGCGAGTTCGCTGGCCTCGACCAAATCCTTCCAGCGAGGATGCGTTAGCCAGACAATTTCCGCTCTAGGAAAAGATTCGCGAAGCCCCGCAACGGCAGGAAGAGTATGGACGATGTCTCCGAGCGAACCAAGGCGCACGACAAGAAAGCGCGGCTCAGTCATGCGCTGCCTTGCGAATCGTTTCAAAAAGGGTCCGTGTCGAGTGATCCTTCGGGTCACCTACAATGGCCACGCGAATTCCTAGCCGTGCGGCAGTCTCCCGCTCCGGAACCGTCTCCGCGGAGTAGTCTGTGCCCTTCGCATGAACGTTTGGCCGCAACTCTTCGAGCAGCTCTTCCACGTTGCGTTCGGAAAAAAGCACAACGTAATCGACAGCGCGAAGAGCCGCAACGAGGAGCGCTCGGGCATTTTCATCCAGCACGGGACGGCCAGGCCCCTTCAAGCCGCAGACACTGGAGTCGTCATTGACGCCCACAACGAGAACGTCGCCTTCTCGCCTCGCGCCTTCAAGATAGCGGATGTGGCCGACGTGCAGAGTATCGAAGCAGCCGTTGGCAAACACAATGGACTCACCGCGGCGCTTGTGCTCCGCGAGTTTGTGCCGGAGCGCTTCCCGAGGAACAATCTTGCTGCGAGCATCGCGCATGATTCAGGAAGCAGCTCCCGAAATTTCGCGGCGAATAGCATCGAGCAGTTCCTGACGTGACACGGTGGCCGTGCCACGCTTCATGACGACAAGGCCGCCGGCAATGTTGGCGATCTGCGCAGCTTCCAGAGACGATGCGCCGCAAGCGAGACCTAGCGTGTAAGCCGCCAGAACGGTGTCTCCCGCGCCAGTGACGTCAACCGCCTGGTCCGAGCCATGTACGGGAATGTGCGTGAGTTGGTCGCCCGCTTCAAATAGAACCATGCCGTGCCGCCCACGAGTCACGAGAAGCGCCTGTAGTTTCATCGAGGAAAGCGTTGCGCGCCCCGCCCGCGCTAGTTCCGCAGAATCGGACCCCATGGTCGTGTGATGCTCGGCCTCCAGCTCGGCCTCATTAGGAGTCGCGGACGTGATCCCCGATTTTGCATAGCGGTGCAGCCCATAGCGAGCGTCCAGAGTAACGGGCATGGCCTTCCTGAACCTCCCAGTGACCTCGCGGACAAGCTCAGGAGTGGCCACACCAAAACCATAGTCCGAGACGGCCAAAGCGTCCGCATTGCGCAGGCTCGCCGAAAGCTTTTGCTGAATTTTCTTTTGAGCAGCTTCGGGCAGCGGTGCTTGCGGTTCGTAGTCAAATCGCAGAACTTGTTGCGCAACAGTGTGAGCCCAGCCCGCAAGAAAGCGGCTCTTGGTAGGTGTCGTGCGGCCTTTCGCGCGAAAGATGCCGCCCGTGCTCACGCCTTTCTGGCGGAAATACTGGAAAAGAGCATCGCCCGCCGCGTCGTCGCCAACGACTGCAATCGGCAACACTTTCGCCCCAAGGGAGGCAAGATTATTCGCCGCGTTGGCTCCTCCTCCGGGAACCACTCGGGTCTCGCGATGCCTCAAGATTAAGACCGGGGCTTCGCGCGAAACGCGGGAGATATCTCCAAATCGAAACTCGTCGGCGACGAAATCACCGAGGAGCACTATTGTTTTCCCGGAGAACTTTTCCACGCACTCCCCAAGATCGCGAAGGTCCACCGATGCGGAGGCCGGCTTTGTGGCTGGGGGCCGCTTCATCTGGCTTGCCCCAAGATCCAATCAACGGCTTGAGCCAACTCCTCGGCTACGAAGTCCGGCGCCTCAGGCCACTTTGCGGAATGCCAGGAAAGCTGGCCCTCGCCATACCCGGTGCGTACAAGAATGCCGCGCGCCTTGGCCTTGTGAGCCAGTTGGATGTCCCCGTGACGATCCCCAACGACAAACGATCCGCGAGCGAGGCCAGATTGATTGGACACGACAATCACGGGGTACCCGCTTCATTGAGCCGCCGCAGCGCTGCCGCCGCAAACGGGAACACACGAAAACGGCTCACGTGATTCAAGTAGCCAACTTCTTCGCAAATGGTGCCGTCGCGGTCGAGGAATACTACGCCACGCAAATGAGCGGGTTCAGGCACGCTGCGCCTCCACCACCGAGAGCCAGGGTTTTACAGCGGCTTCCACCATCTCAGCTGTGATGGCGCGCATGCAGCGATGGTCGGTTGGGCAGTGGCGAAGAAAGCAAGGGCTGCAATACGGTTTCTGCTGAACGATGGTGCAGCGCGGAGTCGCTGGCGCTGTGCCGTAAGGATCGGTCGGGCCGAATACAGCGACCACCGGCAAACCGACGCCAGCCGCCACATGCATCGCTCCTGAATCGTTGCCGATAAAAAGATGGCATTGAGAAAGCAACGCCGGAAGATCTGCTATTGAGGTTTTTTCCGTCAGATCGATGGGAGGCCGGCGCAGTTCGGAAGAGATCGCTTGTGTGACTGCCGCCTCGGCACTCGTTCCGAACAGAATAACGTCAGCGGCACTCTCCGCCTGCAGCCGATTCGCAAGTTCGGCAAAGCGCGAAGGCGGCCAGCACTTTGCTGAGCCGTAAGAAGCACCGGCACCAATAGCGATCCGGAGAGAGTCGGGACGCACGCAGGATTGCGAGAGAAACTCCTCTGCGCGTCGGCGGCTGGATTCTGAAACGTTCAGAGCGATGAAAGACTCTTCGGGAAGCGAATCGATCCAACCGGCGCGCCGAAGAAGTTCCAAATAATAAAACCTTTCGTGCGGCGGGATTTCGCTCGCCCGCGGAACAGGAATCGGTTTCGTTAACAGGAAGCCGCGTCCATCGCGTGCATAGCCGATGCGCTCGGGAACGCCCGCGCGCCACGCCAACCATGCCGCGTCGAAAGCATTTTGCAGCAGAAGCGCCACATCGAATTTCTGAGCGCACAATTCCGCGGCTAACCGCTCGCCACCCAGAATTCCCGCGTGTTTCCCTTGAGAATTATACGCGATGAGTTGATTGCATATTTCCTGATCACGATAAATATCGGCGACGTAAGGGCGGGCAAGAATTGCAATTTCCGCCTCCGGAAAGCGGCCCCGCACGGCCCGCAGCGCCGGCAACGCCATGATGGCATCCCCCACCCAGTTCGTCGCGCGAATCAGGATTTTCATGCCGCGGCACCTTGACGGGCTGCCAGGACGCGATCGATAGCCGAATGCAACTCACTCTCCGATGAGAAGACAAAATCAATCACGGCAAAGTAGACTGGACGCTTGAACACGAGCGGCTTCCCCAAATTTTGCTCGTCTTTCTCTGTCGTGATGAAGGCCTTCGCGCCTGCCTGCTCGGCAGCTTTTTCCAGGCGTTGTACATCGCCGTTCGTGTACCGGTGATGATCTCGAAACTCCTTTGTTCCGGCCAGCGGAACGTGCCAGCGCTTTAAGTCGTTCCAAAAGGCATTGGAGTTTCCAATACCGCAAAAGGCAAAAAAGGGACCGGCGCCTATCTCGCTAAGATAGTTCGGCGTTTGCTGATTGACCACAAGCCTGAATCCATGCAGACGCGTCTGGGCATAGAAAATCGAGAATTTGTGCGAGTCTTTGGCCTCGATGTCAGGTCGCTCCGTCTTGCGAGTAACAACAATAATATCCGCCCTGCGACATGCCGAGATGGGCTCGCGCAACGCTCCTGATGGGAGAAGCCGCTCATCCTTAAGTTTGACGGACCCATCAAGCATGAGGATGTTCAGATCGCGTGTGAGTCGCAGATGTTGAAACCCATCATCGAGAACAAATACGTCGATCGGCTTCTTCGACTCCAAGGCAGCCCCCGACCGAAACCGGTCGCTCCCGACACCGAAAAGGACCCGGTTTCCTAACCGGTGCTTCATCAGCTCGACTTCGTCGCTGGTGCCCTTCGAGCCTCCATAGCCGCGGCTGAGAATTGCAACGCGCTTCCCTTCCGCAAGAAACTTTTCCGCAAGCCAGAGCACCATGGGAGTCTTGCCCGTACCTCCCACGGTGAGATTCCCAACGCTGATGACTGTGCCCTTCAATCGCTTTTGTTTGAGCCAGCCTTTTTGGTATATCCAGACGCGGATTCGAGCAACGGCGCCATAAATTAAGGATAGAGGCCAAAGAAGCGCGCGCAAAAAAGGGTGATCGTTCATCTCCCGGCACCATTCAAATGAATGGCAATTTTCTCGAGCGCCCGGCTTGTGGCCCCGCGGCTGCCTTCCACGAGTTTTCGCGCATTTTCGCTCATCTCTCTCATGCGCTGGAGATTGCGAAACAATTCAATCCACGCCACACCCACGTCCTCGGGACTTCCTACCTGAATAGCCGCCCCCGCTGAAACAAAGCGGGAAGCGATCTCCGCAAAATTCTCCATCGAAGGCCCAAAAACCGGAACCTTGCCGAAAGCCGCTGGTTCCAAAATGTTATGCCCGCCGGAAGGGACCAGCGAGCCGCCCACAAAGGCGCCGTCCGCCAAACGATATAGCGACGCCAGTTCCCCGATGCTATCAAGAAGGAGAACGGTCACATCCTTCGGTATCGAGGAATTTCCCGAGTGACTGTTGGCTCCACCAGCGGCTTGACCAGGACTCGGAATCGGCAATTCAGATCGCCGGATGAATTTGCGATGCGATTCCTCGATGAACTCCGCTGCCGTCGCAAACTGTTCCGGCTTTCGCGGCGCAAGGACCAGAAATGCATTTCGATATTCGCCTTGCAATGTTCCAAACGCAATCAGCGCCAACGGCTCTTCCGTGGCAACCACGCTCCCCGCGACGATCACCGGCGAGCGCCCGCTGCGCTTAACCTCCGCCTCGAGCCAGTTGGAGAGAGGCGTCGGCGCAGGCAGCTCCGCGTCGTATTTCAAGTTGCCGCTGACCACAACGCGGTCGCTCGGCGCCCCCAGCGCGCGGATTCGCTCCGCGTCCTTATCGCTTTGCATGAGGAATGCGCTCGCATGGGAGAGAGCATCGCTGAAGAATGGCCGCAGAAGCAAGCCAAACGCCCCCAGGAACTTCTGATAGCGCTCAAACGATCGGTCCGAAATGCGTCCACTCACAAGGAGAATCGGAACTCCGCGCTTGCCGGCCTCCCGCAAGAAATTCGGCCAGATTTCCGTTTCCAACACGAGAACAAGCGAAGGGCGGACCGCTTCAAACGCACGCCTCACGCAAGAACTCCAATCCACCGGAAAGTAAATCACGGCATCCGCAAAAGCCATCCTCTCCCGAGCCAGTGTCTGCCCGGTGATTGTCGTCGTCGAAACAATGAGCGGCCGGTCCGGATATGCCGCTTTCAACTGCCGCGCCAGCGTAACGCCGGACAAAACTTCGCCCACACTAACGGCATGGATCCAGATTGCTCGGGCGCGATCAGCAGGCAGCTTGGCCAAAGCCGGAAACGAAAACCCGAGCCGCTCCCTCAGATTGGAAAAATACTTGCCGTGGCTCAGGCCCTTCACCACCCAGTATGGCGTGAGCAGAAGAACCGCCAGGCCCATCAGCAGGCTATAAATGAAATACACTATGCGTGGCTCCGGTTCGTTCGCACCCGCCTGCAGCCGGCGGGCGTTTGCCGCAGGGCAACCCTGCGGAATCCCCAGGAATCGAAGGCGTCAATATGAGAAAAGTTTATTATAACTCGTCCCGAAAGCTAACTCTCTTCCTGGCAATTCTTGTGGCCTTGTATTTAGCGGCTGGCAGAGCCACGGCTCAACAACAAGCACCTCTCAAAACATCCGCGCTCGAATCGCACGAAGGACTGACCATCTCTGCGTTGCCCTGGACAAATCCGGTCCTCTACAAAGAAAAATTCCATAAGAAGTCGCCCTACGCCTCGGGAATTGTCGCCTTGCAAGTTGTGTTTCGCAATGACTCCGATGACAGCCTGAAAGTAAACCTCGAACGCATCAGGCTGAACGTCACCCTCTCGGAAGAAGACCATCAAGCCCTGGATCCTCTGACTTCCGAACAGGCCGCCGACGTCATCTTGAGGCCAAGCGTGAAAAACCTAGGCAGGAGCAGGTTCCCCATCCCCATAGGCGGCCCCAAAGTGGGTCGCGACAAAAAATGGACGGAAGTAGAAGAGGAGCTTCGAGAAGCCGGGGTTAAAGCCAGCGTAATCGCGCCTCACAGTTCCGTCCAAGGACTGCTGTACTTTGACTTACAGAGTCAATTCGATCTCCTCAGCAACGCCCACTTGTACGTTCCCGAAATCGTGGCCCTCGAAAAGAATCACGGTTTGATGTTTTTCGAGATTGATCTGAGCCAAGCCGGAGGACAGTAAGCTTTTCGTAGACTTCACTTGCAATAGGTTTTTCTCACCACTGAAATTTTATGCACAAGACCCGTTTGCGCGCGGCGTCACCGTCGGCTACCATGACGTGTGCCACTTTTCTGAACGCCACGGACCCCAATGCTGAAACTTCTCGACGAATTGAATCCCGAGCAACGCCAGGCTGTCGAAACACAGGATGGCCCGGTATTGATTCTTGCAGGCGCGGGGACAGGCAAGACTCGCGCCATCACCTACCGCATGGCAAACCTCATCGCCAAAGGCGTGCCGGGGGAATCGATTCTTGCGGTCACCTTCACCAACAAAGCCGCGGAAGAAATGCGCAATCGCGTAACGGATTTGCTTTTGCGCGCAGGCGTTCCCCCAGGGCAGCCGTGGGTTTCCACGTTTCACTCGCTCTGCGCACGTCTGCTGCGGCGCGAAGCGCCTGCGGCTGGTTTGCCGCGCGACTTTGCCATTTATGACGACGACGATCAAGTCGCCGCCGTCAAACTGGCCATGGCCAAGCTGCAAATTGACGCGGATGACCTGACTCCCCGAAACGTACTGAGCCGCATCAGCTACGCCAAGAATCACGGCAAAAGCCCCGAGCAGGTCCGCGCCGAAGCATTCACGCAAGACGGCCGCCAGACCGCCGATATTTTTGCCGCGTACGAGAAAGCTCTGCATGACAGCAAGGCTTTGGACTTCGACGACCTCCTCCTGCGGTCCGCACGCTTGTTGCACGAATCACAGCGCACGCGCGACAAGTGGCAGGCACGCTTTCAATACATTCACGTGGACGAGTATCAGGACACGAATCGCGTGCAATACGAACTCATGCGGCTCCTCACCGCTCCTAAGCAGAATATCTGCGTGGTCGGCGACGAGGACCAGTCCATCTACGCCTGGCGAGGCGCCGACGTTTCCATCCTCTTGAGTTTTTCCCGCGACTACCCTGGTGCACGCGTCGTCAAGCTGGAACGCAACTATCGCTCGACGCAAAACATTCTCGATGCCGCTGGCGCGGTTGTCGCCCATAATCCGGAGCGCCTGGGCAAATCGCTGAAAGCAGAAAAAAGCGCGGGAATCAATCTGAAATACTTCGAAGGCCGCGACCCACAAGCCGAGGCAGAGTACGTCGCAGGAGAATTGGGTCGCATTCTAGGCGAGGACTCAGACCAAACCTGCGCGGTCGAGTACCGCACCAATTCCCAATCGCGGGCTTTCGAAGAAGTTTTCCGAAGACAAGGCCTTCGCTACAAACTCGTAGGCGGATTCAGCTTCTATCACCGCGCCGAAGTAAAAGATGCGCTGGCCTACTTACGCCTGGCGATGCATCCCGAAGACGATATTTCCCTGTTGCGCGTTCTCAACGTTCCCCCGCGTGGCATCGGCAAAACCACCGTTGATGGGTTGCGCGAATCCTCGCGCGCAGACAAAACTCCCCTGTGGAATGCGATTGAGAAAGCCATCGCCGGTGGCACCACAGGCCGCGCCGTCGCTCCCTTGCGCGCATTTCAGGAACTCATTCGCAAGCTCCAAGAAGCCCATACCGCAAAAGAACCTGCCGAGTTTTTGCACGTGGTCCTGGAAGAATCTGGCTACATGGACATGCTGAAGGACCGCAACACAGCGGAAGATGTTGCCCGCATGGAAAATTTGGAAGAGCTTACGCGCGCCGTGGCCGAGAGCACGGAAGCCGGAGAAACCTTCACCGATTTCCTCGATGCCGCCTCGCTTGTAAGCGACGCCGACCAATACGAAGGCAAGCCCGGCGTAACTCTAATCACGCTGCACAGCACCAAGGGACTCGAGTTCGATCACGTTTTTCTCACCGGCATGGAAGAAGGGATCTGCCCCCACAGCCGCTCCATCAACGAAGAAAAAGGGATCGAAGAAGAGCGCCGCCTCGTTTACGTGGGCATGACGCGCGCGCGCAAGTCGCTTACTCTCACCCGCACCGTGTACCGCCGCATTTTCGGCAACGAACAGCAGTTGCGCGCTGCCCCGCCTTCGCGTTTTCTCGCGGAAATCCCCAGCGAACTCGTGGACGCGGCTCGCGGCTCGCTGGCTGAGATTGGCGAACAACGCCGCTACGAGCCCGATCCCGAATACTCGTACTCTCCCGAGGAATTTCTGCGCCGTGTGCGCCGAGAACAAAAACCCGCTGTGCCAACTCGGCGACCAGTTGCCGCCAGTTCCAATTCGTTCGCCCGACCTGCAAAGCGCGGCAGCGACTCGAATCCCATGCTCGGACGCAGAGTGCGCCATCCAAGCTACGGCGTCGGCACCATCGTCGGCGTCGAAGGCGACGACGAGGATCGCCGCGTTTCCGTAAGTTTTCCCGGTCGCGGCACAAAAAAATTCATCGAGCGCTATGCGCAGCTTGAGCAAGCCTGATGAGCCGCAATCCGGGATCGTCGGTCGCCAGACCGGAGTCTCTCCTTCCGTATTCCGCCACAAAGCGCCTCCCCACAGGTTGCGCGGTGAAGCATCTCAGGGTAAATTGAGGCTCGTCTTTCTTCCTTAATTCAGCATTAGGAGCTTTAAGCGATTCAACTCCGCCGGCTTCAGGGGCGCGATCGGAGAAGATGAGTGGCTTCACAACTCTTCCGTTGTAGAGACATCGACCAGCTAATTTCCGACTCCGAACATCCCGAAAAACGCCTTAAGAAAACACTCGGTTGGATTACCCTGACCGCACTCGGCATTGGCGCCATTATTGGAACAGGCATTTTCGTACTGACCGGAACCGCCGCCGCAGGCGAAGAGGTTCAATATCCCTCGATTTTGAAAGCCCCCGTTTTGGATGTGCTTTTTCACGGGACGCATGCCGCCGGAATCAGCGGGCGTCCCGGCGCCGGCCCCGCGATTGCGCTCTCCTTTTTCCTTGTCGCCGTTGTCTGTGGGTTCGCGGGACTCTGCTACGCCGAATTGGCTTCGATGATTCCCATCGCAGGCAGTGCATACACTTACACGTACGCGACCCTCGGTGAACTCGTCGCTTGGATCATCGGCTGGGATCTAATCCTCGAATATGCCGTCTCTAACATGGCCGTTGCCGTCGGCTTCTCGGCGTACATTGACAGCCTGCTGGCAACTTTTGGTGTTCATCTGCCCGTGGCCCTAAGCACGCCGGCGTATTCACCGGCAACCGGTTGGGCGCCTCATTTCAACCTCGTCGGCTTCCTCATTGTCATGGTGCTCACAGTTCTCCTGGTCATAGGCATTCGTGAATCCGCCAGCGCGAACAGCGTCATGGTCGGCATCAAGCTCATCGCGATTTTTCTGTTCATCGTGTTCGCTTCGAAATACATCAAGCCGGTGAATTGGCATCCCTTCATGCCCAATGGTTGGCAAGGAGTTCTGACCGGGGGCGCGATCGTTTTTTTTAGCTACATCGGGTTTGATTCCGTCTCGACGGCAGCGGAGGAATGCAAAAATCCCAAACGCGATCTCCCCTTGGGCATCATGACTTCCCTCTTCGTTTGCGCTGCCCTCTACGTGGGGGTCGCCGTAGTTCTGACGGGCATTCAGCCATTCCACATTTTCAAAGGAGACGCCGCCCCCGTCGCTACAGCCTTGCACAACATCGGGCTGGACCGCTTGCAACAGTGGGTAACGGTCGGCGCGCTCATGGGCATGATCTCTTCCCTCCTCGTGTATCAACTAGGCCAGGCCCGCGTGTGGTTCGCTATGTCACGCGATGGTCTACTCCCCGGCGCTTTTTCGAAGGTGCACAGGCGGTTCCGTACCCCCCACGTGGCCACCTGGGTTGCTGGAATCTTCGTAGGCATCCCCGCGGGAATTTTTGATATCGGCACGCTCGCGGACCTTTCCAACATTGGGACCTTGTTTGCTTTCTTGCTTGTTGCCATTGCCGTTCTGATTCTCAGAAAATCTCAACCGGACCGGCCGCGCGGCTTTCGCGTGCCCTTGGTGCCGTGGGTTCCGATTCTTTCCATACTGACCTGCCTCTTGCTCATGGCCAGCTTGACGCTGGAAAATTGGATTCGGTTTTTCGTCTGGCTGGCAATCGGCCTGGTCATTTACTTCCTTTATAGTCGCAAGCGGAGCACCTTGTGTCTGCCCACGCCACAATGAGGAAGTAGCAAAATGCGACGGAGAGTAGCTTACAAATCGAGGACCCGCGTCATCGCGCTGTTCGCAGCGGCGGCTGCATTTGCCACGTTTCCTAGTGGCGTCGAGGCGTGGGGCAGGAACGGTCACCGGCTCATCCTCAATAAAGCTGTGGACACGCTTCCCGCTGACGTTCGCCCCTTTTTTGAGGCCGGCCGTGGCGTGCTCCTGCAGCACGTGACCGATCCGCTGGATGGGCTCACAAAAAATCCCGCCGAGAATCGCAACGACTTCATTGCTCTCGACAAATACGGCCGCTTCCCCTTCGAAGCCTTGCCGCGCAGCTACAAATCCGCTGTCACGAAATTTGGCAGAGTGAAATTGGAAGCCAACGGCCTACTCCCGTGGCAAATCGGCGTTTACAGCGAAAAACTGACCAACGCATTGAAAGCCGGAAAGTGGGACGATGCCCGGCTCGACGCGGCCATCCTCGCGCACTACGTCGCGCAAGCCCACGACCCCTTTAACACCACGGACAATTCCGATGGCCACATGAGCGGCCAAACCGGCATCAACGAGCGTTTCGGCAGCACGCTGATTGACCGCTACTCTTCTTTTTTCCCGATGCGTCCCAACGACGCGGCCTTAATCAGCGATCCAACTGATCACGCGTTCGACGCCTGCCTCAGAGCGCATCGCTGGCTCGAGTCGCTTCTACTGGCTGATCGCAATGCCCTCCGGGGACAAAACTCCTACACGGACGAATACTACGATCACTTCTACAACGAAGCCGGAGCCATCCTGATCCGTCAGCTCTCCGATGCCGCGACCGATGTCGGCTCTTTCTGGCTCACCGCCTGGAACAACGCCGGCCGCCCTGCTCTGCCGCATTGACTTTTCGGAATGACGTCACCCCTACTTTCGCCGAGACTCGACTCCCTCCCTAAGTCCGAACTTCACCTGCATCTGGAAGGCTCTATCCAACCCGCCACGGTGCGCACTCTCATGGCTCGTTACGGAGTCAAAGCCACAGAGCAAGATGTCCGCCAGCGTTACGCCTTCCGCAACTTCCCTGAGTTCCTCGAAACCTTCAAATGGCTCACTTCGTTTTTGCGCAAACCGCAAGACTATGCCCTCGTCACAAAAGACCTCTGCGAACAATTACTCGTCCAAAATGTCGTTTACGCCGAGGTGACGCTCTCCGTAGGCGTCATGCTGCTGAGAAAACAGCAGCCCGAAGCAATCTTTGAAGCCCTGCTTCGCGCCACCGAGCCTTTCGAACGCCGCGGGCTGCGCATTCACTGGGTGTTTGACGCTGTCCGTCAATTCGGAGCCCAAGCCGCTATCGCCGTAGTGGAATCTGCCAAGAAATGTGCTTCGAAATCGATCGTCGCCTTTGGCATCGGTGGCGATGAATTGCAAGTCTCCACCTCGGAATTTCGCGCAGTATACGACCGCGCGGGGGAGCTCGGCCTGCGTCGGCTCATTCACGCCGGCGAGGTCGGCGGCCCCGAGAAAATCCGCGAAGCCATCGAATTGCTCGGCGCAGAACGCATCGGCCACGGTATCGCCGCGTTCAAAGATCCCGCGCTAATGGATCTCCTCGCCGAGCGCCAAATCCCTCTCGAGATTTGCCCCCAAAGCAACATCAAAACGGGCGCTCTTGCTCGCCAACTGGCGCGCGACAACGCGCAAATCGAGGATCATCCGCTGCCAAAACTCTTCCGCCACGGAATCCCTGTCGTCCTATCCACCGACGACCCCGCATTATTCGACAGCACGCTTCGCAACGAATACGCCAACGCCGTCCGCATGGGCCTCCAGGAGCACGAGCTCCAACAAATCTGCCAAATGGGTTTCCAATATTCTTTTCATCATGCCGTGAAAACCCCTCGGTCTTCTTGAGCACGCGCCACGCAGCTCCCCTTGGGAGTGTTTTGTGCCATCCCGAACGAAGTGAGGAATCTTGGCTTGATTTCAACGTTTCTCAACTCGATGAGATTAGCACCGACTTCCGTGCCATCTTTAAGGCGCAGCTTTACCCTGCTTGTCCCAAGCGATTTAGCGAGGGAAGCGCAGTCGAAGGAACCCTTGGCCCCGCCCCGCCGAAGGCACGGCTTTGTTATAATGCCCGCATGAAAGCACACGTCTGGGTGATGCCCAAGCGCACCGTTCTCGATCCGCAAGGGCAAACGATCCAGCACGCTCTCTCCGGCCTCGGCTACGCCGCCGTGAAAGACGTACGCCAGGGAAAATTCTTCGTCCTGAATCTCGATGGCTGGAACCGCGAGGAAGCTCAAAAACAGCTCGAGCGCATCTCCAGAGAAGTCCTGACCAATCCCGTCATCGAAGAATATCGCTTCGAGATCGTAGATTAACCCGGCCCGCTTCAGTACGAACTACGCTGAAAACCTTGCAGGAAATCTTTCACGTTGAGCCGTTCCTCGGCGGGGCTGCTGCCCCGGACACCAAAGACTGATTTCATGTAATCAAACGTTGAAACGGCGGCGGGTACGACTACGCGACAAATTCCACGATCCCGGTCGACAAGCTATACATCGCGCCTGTAATTTTGATGGTACCCTTCTTCTCGAGGTCTTCTAGCATTGGACTCCGGCGACGAATCTCTCCAAGTGCGTGGACCACATTCGTCCGAGCAACGGCGTCCACATAGGGTGCATTCTTGCTCGACTTGTCCCCATCAAATTCTGTCGCCGGTATGGCCGGTTTGATTCGCGCCAGAAGTCCGGTGAGATTGCCGAGTACCACATCGTCTATCGCGCCTTTCACCGCCCCGCACGCGGTGTGCCCCAGCACCACCACGACCTTGGCGCCGGAAACTCCGCAAGCGAACTCCATGCTGCCCAGCATGTCGTCGTTCACGACGTTGCCGGCAACTCTGCCAACGAACGCATCACCGATACCTGTATCGAATATGATTTCGGCGGGCACCCGCGAATCGAGACATCCAAGCACCACTGCCGCTGGGTACTGCCCAGCCGCACTAGCTCGTTTCTCAGCGAGATAATCCCGCGGTATCATTTTTCCTGTTCGGAAGCGCTCGTTGCCTTTCTTTAATTCGTCAATCACCTGTGCCGGACTCATGCTGTCACGTTGCTCCTTCGTCAACGAGCCATTCCTGCTGGTTCCGATTTGAGCCAGCAACAAGCGGTCGACGGGAGCGGCGACACACATCCCGAGAGTCGCCCCGAGAAAATCTCGGCGGCCCAGGCAGCGGCTATTCACAGAATTCGGTGTGCTCATGACCCCCTCCATTTCGTCAAACTTGCAGGCATAAAATGAAGTCAGAATTGAACTTTTCCGTTTCGACTCAGGTCGGCAAACCGTGTCGCTCCGCGGCGCGCCTGAAATCACAGAACATTCCTAATTTTTAAGGCGGTTCGCTTGCGTGTTATCTGTCAATTTTGACAGTCAGGATGGGAGATGTGGAGATGGCGGGTGGAACACAGACTAGTCCTGGCAAACAACTCGAGGGTGCCGCACCCTGCTTGCCCTGAGGTACGAAAGGCAGTCTTCAGGGTGCGGTTTTTTTCGTTCCCCCTGGGCACCCCAGTGTTTTCTCCTATCTCTTACGGACGGCATGAAGGCACACGTCTGGGTGATGCCAAAGCGCACTCTTCTCGATCCCAAGGCCAAGCGGTGTCAAAAGAGCGCCTTCCACCGCGGGTCAACCTCGATACTCTCTAGAAGTTGACGCGGATCGCCCATTGCACGATGCGGGACGTCACGCCGCCACCGCGGACGGTATCTACTATGCTAGTCAACTGACCGAACGAGGTGCTCAGCAAGCTGGTGTTTCCAGCCGCGGGGGTCTGGAAGCTGGGGTGGTTTAACGCATTGAACGCCTCCAAACGAATCTCGAAATTGAAGTGCTCGCCAAGCCTGGGAACGTTCGTGCGTTTAATAACGCTCAGGTCCTGGTTGAAAATATTGGGGCCATTCCACCCGTTGAACGGCGTATTACCAAACTGCCCTGCACCTGGGAAATCAAAGCATGGTGTCGTCTGCCCCGGCGTGCACAGTACAGGCCTGCTGCCGGCGCCGGTGATGGTAATCAATCCCGAGTTCGGGTTGATAAAGAACACGCCATTAGCCGTCTTAAAGACACCGAGCTCGCTTTGAAACTGGCTCATCGACATGTTCCTCAGCACAGCGCTTTCCGCCACGTTGGTTGCGCCGAGGCCACCCCCATTCGGGAAGCGCCCCGACGAGATCGTGAACGGGGAGCCCGTACTCCAGCGCGTGAGTCCTTGTAGGTTCCAGCCTCCGACAAGCGTGTTGACGAACCCGTTGGCATTCCTCAGCAGCCGCTGCCCTTTGCCAATCGGGAGGGGGTAAAGAACCGTGCCCGAAACATTGTGAGTCACATCAAATGCCGCGCGGGACTTGTCCAACGCTCGATCAGCAATGGAGCGGTATACCTGTCCTTCTGTTTGACTGCTGAGAGAGCGAAAATCGCCCAACGTTTTGCTGAACGTATAGTTCCCAACGAAATAGAGGCCACTCGAAAAACGACGTCGTACTTCGAATTCTCCCCCGTGGTACGTTGAGTAGCTGCTGTTGTCAATGAAATTAGCGGTGCTGGCCCACGGCATGGGGACAAAGAAGTTGAATGGGAAAGCGGCACGGTTGGCCGCATAGGTCGGGGATGTGCGAAGGGTGTTGAACATGGTGGCCAAGTTCAGGCCTTGAGATGGCGTCAGGGCTGTTACGAAGGTCGGACTGGCGAACCCGGCGGTCGAGCCGCCGCTCAACCCCGCAAAAAGCGTGTTGAGGATCGGAAGCTGCGTCTGGCCGGGCAAACCCCAGAAGCCGAAGTTATTGGCGCTTTGCCGGTTGGCGGCAACCCCGCCAGCCGCCTGCGCCGCTATGCAAGCGGCGGCGTTGCCCTGACAGATGGCTAAGTTACTACCCGCATTGTTGAATTCGGTCAGCACGTTGGCAACCGAGTTTCCACTGGCATCCGTGTACGGATTGTTCCGAATATTGAGCTCATTGATGTTGTAAGTGCGGTAGAGCCTCACGCCATGATTGCCTACATAACGGGCTTCCACAGTAACCCTGCCGGGAATCTCTCGCTGCACGGCCAGATGCCATTCGAGCACATAAGGGACGGCGAGGTCGGGTTTAAAAACGTTTATGGTGTTGCTTCCGCTGTTCGTGGCAAAAACGGTCCTCTCGGACACCGGAAACTGGTCCGCAGGAGCGGTGAGAGTCGGAAATGCAGCAGGATTAAAGACTCCTGTCGGAACGGTGTTCGTCGCGACGGTGAACAGACCATTGTTACCCGTGGAAGCTGGGGCAAAGAGTGTAAATCCGTCTTGAGTGAAATAGGTGGCAAAGCCGCCCCGGACCGCGGTCTTCCCATTCTTGAAAGGATCCCATGCAAAACCGACTAGAGGAGCAAAGTTCTTGTACTGGCTGTCATACAGAGGCTTGCCGTTGTTGCCCCCCGCGAAGCTAAACAGGACATCTGTGACCGCAGGAGTGGTTAACACGTTGAAGTAGTTTCCTGGACCAGCCGGCCCAAACACTCCCCCAATGCGATCATCCGGCTGGAGGATGAGCTTATTGCGCAGGTCAAAAGGACCCTGAAACTCCCAGCGCACACCGAACTGGAGCGTCAGGTTGGGCCTGAACTTCCAGTTATCTTGAACCGAGGCGGCATAGTTTTGCTGAGAAGGTTTGGTTAGACGCGGGATACCGGCGATATATCCAGAGGTAGGGGACGTATGGTTGAAGCCTTCGGAAGTCGTGCCAAGCAAACCGGTAACCAGGTCAAAGACGCGTGATGCGTTTGTCAAATCCCCGGTCCCGATGCCACCGGGGAATTTTGAGGCAACGATTCCGTCGGGGTTTGCCGAGTTATTCCCCAGCTGAATCAGCTGTGGAATGGTATTGAAGAAGAAGTTGTTGGAAAGGATCCATCGCCACTCACCCGTAAACTCCAAAGCGTGACGACCCTTGATCCAGCTGAAATTATCAAGGAGCTGCCGCACCGGAGTGTTGCGCCCTTGAGGCAGGTTCGTAGAGACGATGCTAGGCTCCAAGAGTGTCCCGCCGGCCGTGATGGAAAATGAGTTCGGCACGGCTACCTGGAGACCGTTGGTTCCAGCGAAATTGTCGGCAATCGTGAACGTAACCGGAGCGCGTTGCAGCCCAAACCGCGCGGTGTTGGCCTTGTTAGCGCCAAAAGCCGAGTGAAAAGCCCACGTGAACACCTGCCGTTTCGAGGCTTGGCCACCCCCGGGCGAGTTCGGAAAGTATTGCTCAATGCCGTTCAGGAAATCATTGGTCGTGGTGAAATTGGCTTGATTGTAAACGAACTCGATCGAATGCGATTTTGTCAGTTGGTGATCCAGGCGACCGGTATATCGGTTTGTGAGATTCCTTCCTGCCACGTTCCACGTAAAGCATCTCAGGTTGTTGCCATCGCCGCCTGAACAACCGGCGTCACCATTAGGAGACGGCACGAGTCCATTATAGTAGCCCATATACGCAGAGTTAATTGCCGGCGCCTGCCCCGTCGTGCCGATCGTTCCTATGCTCAGCAGGTTTATAGTCTGCGGCAGTTTGGTGTCCTGGCGCGTGTAGGTGAAGTTGGCGAGACGCGCTGCGTCGGAAAGAACCAGACGCGGGCGGGAGCGGCTTACGGGTTCACGAAACGCCTCGAAGGCGTTGAAAAACCAAGTCTTGTGTTTGCCATTGTAAATCTTGGGTACGTAGATCGGCCCACCCACGTTATACCCAATGCGGTTCTGCAACTGGAAGGGCTTGGGAATCCCGGTGGCATTATTGAAATAGGTGTTGGCGTTCAAATAGCTGGTGCGCTGAAACCAGAACACGGATCCATGCAACGCATCCTGGCCGCGCTGGGTGACAATGTTTACTTGTGCCGCACCGAATCCCGAATCCGTACCCTGTCCAGCAACCGAAACGTTAAACTCACCGACCGTATCTACTGTTGGCGCACTTATTGCGAAAAAGGAACTGCTCTTGACCGTATTGTCGGCAACGTTGATTCCGTCTTGCGTGATGTTCGTCGCGTTTCCGCGCATGCCGTGAACAAAGGAATCGCTGGTGTTACCCGGCTTTACTATGCCAGCCATCCCGTTGATCAAATCCAACGGGTTGCGCGTGGGCAGGGGGAGATCGACAATCATGATTCGGTCTACGCTGTTCTTGATTTCCGCCGACTCGGTCTGCACGACCGCCTGCTCTGCTTTAACCTCGACTGTTTCGCCCATCGCAGCCACGCCCAGCTTTAGATTCAGGTGGGACACCTGCGATACGTCAACCTGGACCCGTTCCACGACTCCCATGGTGAACCCTTTGGCCTGGACTGTGACGTGATAGAAGCCGAAGGGGACTTGCTCGATCGCAAACTCGCCATTCTCGTTGGTAACGGCTCTATATTCATGACTCGTTGCCAGATCAACAGCCCTTGCAAGCGCCCCAGGGATCGCAGCACCGGTAGAATCGACAACTTGGCCGGTTATGCTACCCGTCAGAATCTGGGATTGTGCAACGCCAAGGGCCAACGCGGAAATAAACAAAAATAGGACAACACCCGCAATCGTCGAACGAATTCGTGCCACAAGGCACCTCCGTCAAGTTCTTGTCCCCGTTTGGACCTGAGTTTATGTATGGGTTGTGACCACCACAGTCACAGTCGTCGTGTTGCGGGGGGCACTTTTGAGACCACTAATCGGCAAAATCCCACCTCATTCCATATCACTCTCTATAGCTAACGAAACTAAGAGAGATAGGCGATAGATGTCGTTTAGATTGTCTTGATATTGAGCTACCGTAAATTCAAGATTTGGTAGAAGAGCATCGGAGAATTCCAGAAAACTGTATTTCAAGGAATTGGCGGGATTGAAAAAACACAAGGGAATTCTCATCCAATCGGCTCAACTCGCTCCCTTGGCAGCACATACTTAGTCGATTTCACAGCCAGACCTCTTCTTCGCGTTGTACTTGCTCGGTCGAGCCGATTAGTTGCTCGTCCAGCGACCAAACAACACAGGTCCGCTGACCGGAAAAAGTGATCGCTGGTAGCGGATCGGCTTTCTGCTCGTCAAACGGCGACTTGGGAACAGGAGGTCCATAAGATGCTCACCTCCACCCGCCTGCGGCAAACCGCCTCCTAGCTCGCTCTCGTGCCCAATCCTCCCATTGCCCCCTCTTCTCTAACTCTGCTTCTCGATCCTTTGTGCTGTCTTTGCCCTTTGCTCACCCTTTCTTTTCAATCACTCACATCCATCAAATTTTGTAACCCCTTTGTTTTTATAACCGTACGAATTGCCGGGACTGGGTATATCCCCCTGGGCAGAAACCCTCTCCCAGCGACTCCGAGGATCTCTCCGCCGACTCCTCCCCGAACCCACGGACTTCTCCTAGGGGCGAGGACGTTCAGAAATTCCTCGCCCGCCTCGTCGTTCAGGTCGCCAAAGGCCGCGTCTCGCCCCGCCGCGCCGCCGTGCTCGGCTACCTCACCAAGCAGCTCATCCATTCCCATCGCGCCATCGATGCTTACGAATCGTCATAGCAGGCTCCGGTCAGTCGCGCTTGGGGCGCGGGGCCGAGATCGAGGGGCACGAGCCGCCAGTCACGAGTCACCACCTCCTATGGTTGCCACCAGCCGTGTTACGCTGGTGACGCGAAGTGAGGTCAACCCGTTTATGTGTGGGATTCTCGGCTACATCGGTCCCAAAAAAGTCGTTCCCGTAGTCATCGAAGGTCTTCGCAAACTTGAATACCGCGGCTACGATTCCGCGGGCATCGCCGTCGTGAACGGCACGGGCAAGCTCGAGATTCGCCGCGCACCCGGAAAGCTCCGCAACCTCGAAGATGCCATCGCCAAATCGCCCATCGAAGGCACCTACGGAATCGGCCACACGCGTTGGGCTACTCATGGCCGCCCCACGGAAGAAAATGCGCATCCGCACCGCGATTGCACCGGCCAGATTGTGGTGGTGCACAACGGCATCATCGAAAACTATCTCGAACTCAAAGAAAAACTTCAGAAGGAAGGCCACAAGTTCGTTACGGAAACCGACACGGAGATCGTCGCGCATCTCGTCGAGAAAAATTCGCAAGGCGGGGTTCCGCTCGAGGAAGCCGTCCGCCGTTCGCTAAAAGAGTTGCGCGGCATCTACGCGCTGGTTTTTCTTTCTGCGAAAGACCCACAAAAAATCGTCGCTGCGAGGCTTGGCCCTCCTTCTGTGGTCGGATTGGGAGACCACGAATATTTCGTCGCCAGCGACATTCCGGCGCTGCTCGAGCACACGCGGAAAATTTTCTTTCTTGCTGACGGCGACATCGCCGTGCTCACCAAAGACGGCGTCCGCGTCATGGACCACGACGGCCATCCCGTCCAGCGTCCACCTCAGCACGTCGCCTGGGATCCCATCATGGCGGAAAAAGGCGGCTACAAGCATTTCATGCAAAAGGAAATCTTCGAGCAGCCGCGTGCGGTGCGCGACACGCTTCTTGGACGCATTTCCCAGGATACCGGCAAAGTCTTTCTCGATGAAATGGAGCTAACTGAAAAGCAGTTCCGCGAGTTTCAGCAGGTCCGCATCGTGGCTTGCGGAACGAGCTGGCACGCAGGTCTGGCCGGAAAATTCATGATTGAGCGCCTCGCTCGCCTTCCGGTCGAAGTGGATTACGGCAGCGAATTCCGATATCGCGATCCCATCATCGATGCGAATACTCTGACCGTTTGTATCAGCCAGTCCGGCGAAACGGCGGACACGCTTGCTGCCCAACGCGAAGCAAAGCTCAAAGGCTCGCCGACTCTCGCGATTTGCAACGTTATCGGCTCGATGATCACCCGTGAAGCCGGAGGCACCATTCCAACTCATGCCGGCCCGGAGATCGGCGTCGCCTCGACAAAAGCATTCACGTCGCAATTGGCCGCGCTTCTGCTTCTTGCGTCCTATCTCGGCCAAGTGCGCGGAAAAATGTCCGATGCTGCGGCCAGGAACCTTATGCAGGAATCCTTGCGGATCCCCCACAAGATGGAAACCATTCTGCAGGCGGACGCTTCCGGCTTTTACGAAAATCTGGCGCGGCAATTTTTCCGCAACACGGATTTTCTGTATCTGGGCCGCGGCATCCACTATCCCATCGCGCTCGAAGGCGCTTTGAAGCTAAAGGAAATTTCTTACATTCACGCCGAGGGTTATCCCGCCGGCGAAATGAAACACGGGCCGAATGCGCTCATTGACGAAAATCTTCCCGTCGTCGTGCTGGCCACTCGCGATGAGTCCGATCCTGAAGCGATGACCCGCTATGAAAAAAGCGTGTCCAACATAAAGGAAGTCAAAGCGCGCGATGGCATCGTGATTTCTGTGGTTACCAAAAACGATCAGCTCGCCCGCGAAGCCTCCGACCACATTATTGAGCTGCCGCCGGCTCCCGAACTGCTCGCACCGTTGCTCGAAATCATTCCTTTGCAATTGCTCGCGTACCACATCGCCGTGCGCCGCGGCTGCGACGTGGACCAACCGCGCAATCTGGCAAAGTCCGTCACCGTCGAGTAATCGCGGCGAAGTTTCGCTAAAATGAAGTTTGGTTAAAATAAGCCCTAGAATAAGTCTATGAAGCGCAATTTCCGAATCACCGGCGCCGGGCTGCTGCTTTTGCTGACGGCGGCAGTTTGCTCGTCAATGGCGCAAACCGCCGACAACGTGACGGCAACTTTGCGCGAAGTTCGCATCGAAGGCCAAAAACATCTTTCCGATGCTCAGATTGTAGCGATCACGGGCCTCACTGTCGGCTCGGAGATTGGCCGCCCGGATCTGCAAGCCGGTGCGGACAAGCTCGTGCAAACTGGGCTCTTCGACAAAGTCAGCTACCGCTTTGAAACTCATACGGGAGTTATTGTCACCTACCACGTCGAAGAGTCTCCGAGGGTTCCGGCGTACTTTGACAACATTCCGTGGTTCGCTGATTCCGAACTTGCTGACGCCATTCGCAAAAGGCTTCCTTATTTCGATGGGACGTTGCCGGAAGGAGGCGGCGCCGTCGATCAAGCCGCGGAGGCCATCAAGGAATTGATTGCTTCGCACGGATTGCAGGTCACGCTCCAGCACGAAGTCACTGGGAATCCCGATGGCGACGGAAAAATCCAGATGTTCAAAGTGGAAGGTCCGTCGCTGCGAATCGAAAAATTGGAGTTCAGTGATACTTCCATGCTGGCCTCCAAAGCGGTTCAGCAACATCTCGAGGAAATCGTTGGCAAATCGTATTCGAGGATGGCGATCGATCTTTTCCTCACGGAAGCGATACGGCCGGTTTACCTTGCGAAGGGCTGCCTGCATCCGAAGTTGGGCCCGCCGGAAATCCGTCTGACAGGCAATCCCAATCAAAAACTGCCGGAAGAACTTCCCGTTTTTGTTCCCATTGACGCCGGTCCGGTCTATCACTGGAAAGAAGTCCATTGGACGGGAAATGCGACAGTCTCTGAATTCACTCTGAGCAGCGCCATCGGATTGAAGCCCGGCGAAGTCGCGGACGGTATGAAAATCGAGGCAGGTTGGGACCGCGTCCGGGAAGCGTTTGCTCATCACGGATATCTTGACGCGAAAGTCGATCCCGTCCCTACGTTTGACGAATCGGCGCATACGGTTTCCTATTCCGTGGCCATTCAGGAAGGAAAGCAGTACCGGTTCGGCAAAATGGTGCTGACCGGCCTCTCGCCGGCGGCCGAAAAGAAATTGCACGCGGCCTGGCCCATTCCTGAAGGGGAGGTCTTCGACAAAGTGAAGTACGAAGACGTTCTAACCAAGCTGCAACTGCACCAGGAGCAGATTTTCGGCGAGCTGCCGCTGCATTACGAAAGCGTGGGGCACTGGCTGCAAGCCGATGCAAGCACCGGCACGGTCGACGTGCTTCTGGACTTTAAATGAGTTTGCGCTTGGTGGAGTTCGCGCGGCAGACACAAGTGCTGCGCTATACTCAGCATGCACATGAAAAGCCTTGTTCAAATTCGTAATGGGGAGCCGACGGCTCTCTCGCCGGATGAAAAAGAAAATCTTCTGCTCTCGCGGCTCGCGGAAATTCCATCGATCATCGTCGCCCTTTCCGGCGGCGCAGATTCCGCGTATCTGGCTTGGGCCGCGGCTAGGGCACTGAGTAATCGCGCGATGTCGGTTACGGCTCTCTCTCCGAGTTTCGCCGCGCACGATAAAGGAATCGTCGAGCAACTTGTGAAAAGGCTGGCGCTGCGACACGAGTTCATCGAAACGCATGAAATGGAGAATCCCGCTTACCGGGCGAACCAGCCGGATCGCTGCTATTTCTGCAAGGACGAATTGTTTTCCGCTCTCGACAATCTGGCGCGCTCACGCAGATTCGCTGCTGTCGCCTACGGCGTGAATGCCGATGACACGCTGGACTTTCGTCCCGGCCATCGCGCCGCCACCGAGCACAAAATCCTCGCGCCGCTTCTGGATGCAGGGCTGAACAAAACGGAGATTCGCGCGCTTTCGCAGCGTGCCGGCCTGCCCACTTGGGACCGGCCCGCCTCGGCCTGCCTTGCCTCCCGCGTTCCTTACGGAACGGAAGTCACTCCCGAGCGCCTCGCGCTCATCGAACGCGGCGAAGCCGCCCTTCGAGAACTAGGCTTCCGCCAATTTCGCGTGCGCATTCACGATAGTCTTGCGCGCGTAGAAATCTCGCAGGACGAAATGCCGCGCGCGCTGTCGCGGGAAATGGCTGCGGCAATCTCGGAGCACCTTAAATCCGCCGGCTTCGCTTACGTTGCCCTGGACCTGCAGGGCTATCGGCAGGGCTCGCTCAACGAAACCTTGAGACGCTCGGCGGCGCCGCTCCACAAAACAGGCTCTTGAGGATGATTCCGTTTCCGGAACATAATCCATTGTTTTTGCGTAGCTATTAGTGGAACATCCGAGTAGTTAGTTGGGGTTTCTTTGGAGGAAGAATGGCGCGCTACCGCAAGCCTGGCAGATTCCTGGCGCTCTTCACCGCTGTTTTTGCCTTGGCTGTCCTGGGGGGTTGCAATGCAGGGGCAGCGGCGAGCGGCAATTTCGACCGCAGCTTCAACGTCACTGGTCCCATTCGTCTCGAGCTCACGAATGCTTCGGGCGACGTGAACATTACGGGAAGTTCCGATGGCAAAGTGCACGTGCATGGAGAAGTGCGGGCGTCGGGCTTCGGATTTGACAATGCGCAAAAGCGCCTTGACGACACCGTTGCCAATCCTCCGGTCGAGCAGCGGGGCGACACCATCCGCGTCGGGGCGGACTTCTCGCATCTGCGCAACGTCAGCGTCGCGTACACCATTCAGGTTCCGCATGACACCGAAGTGGATGCCACCGTCGCGTCCGGCGCGCAGAACATCCGCGATCTACGCGGCCCGGTCAAAGTCCACGCGGCCTCCGGCACAATTCGCGTGGAAAAAATCGACCGCGACGCCGACCTCACCACGGCGAGCGGCTCCGTGACCGCCAGTGATGTCGGGAGTGACGTTGATGTTTCCAGCGCCTCCGGCAATGTCACTGTCTCCAACGTGAAAGGTGACGTGCACGTTAAAGCCATCTCCGGAATCATTCGCGTTTCGCATCCCGGCGGCCGCGTCGAAGGAAACACGGCGAGCGGTGAGGTGGAAATTCAGAATGCGGCCAATGACGTGACCGCGCATGCGGCCTCCGGACGCGTTTACGTGGAGGGAAATCCCGGTGCACAGGGCTATTGGAATTTGAAGACCGCTTCGGGCGGCGTGCAAATCAGCGTTCCCGCGTCGGCGAACTTTCATCTTTCGGCTGAAGCAGTTTCCGGGGAGATTCGCACGGACATTCCCATCGTCGTTGAGGAGCAGGGAAAACATTCTCTCCGCGCGCGCGTGGGCAATGGCGGTGGCCGCATTGAAGTACGCACAGCCTCCGGCGAAATTCATGTTAGCGGCTCAAAGTAATTCTTTAGGCTGAATCAGATGTCCCAATGACGGATGTGACCGAGACTGGTCGCTCGAACGTCGCGCCCGGAAACAATTCTTCTCGATAGCGACAAATTTCGCCTTGTGTGATTAAAATCGCGGCATGCCCTCTCAGCCACTCTTCCCCGCTTTGGCGGCGCTCCTGCTCTGCGCCCTGGTTTCGCCACCGTGCGCTGCCCGGCGAACTCCCTCGCAGGCTTCCAACGTTGGCCCCAAAGAAAAATCTTCAGCCAAGCCACCGAGCCCCGACGAAGAATTGCAGCGTGCGCTAGGCGATGCCGGGAGCGATCGCGCCGCGCTGGTCCGCAATCTCGAAGGCTTCCTCCTGAAGTATCCGGATTACCCCAACCGCACCAGCATCTACCGCGCGCTTGTGGAAGCGAGTCTCCAATTAAAAGACAATGCCCGCGCTGCCGATTACTCCGAACGCATGGCGTCGCTAAACCCTAACGACATTTCGATTTTGTTGCTGGCCATTGAGCTTCTTGAGCGGCAGGAGGACCAGGCCGGGTTCCGCCGCGCGGTCAGCTACTCGACGCGCATTCTGGACCTGGTGGAGCGTATGTCTCCTTCGGAACGTTCCCCGCGAGTTTCCGTCGAACAATGGGAGCAGCAAAAAAAGAGCGATCTTGCGAACACGCATTTCCTGCGCGGCGACCTGTATTTCAAATTAAAGGATTATGATGCCGCGCGGAAGGACTTGCAAACCAGCTACGAGATTTTCGCCAGCGCTGGCGCGGCTCAAAGGCTGGGAGAAACAGCGGAACTTCAAAAAGATTTGGATACCGCCATCGTGGAATATGCACGCGCTTTCGCCCTGGAGGAAGGAAAGAGCGGAAACGCGAGCCGGGAAGAAATTCGCAAGAAAATCGGCAACGTCTGGCGGCTGGCGCACAGTTCGGAAAATGGGTTGGGCGAGTATTTGCTGGACATCTATGACGCGGTGACGCGCCCCGCTGTGAAAAAACCGGCTCGCAATGGGGGCGTAAAAGAATTTTCAGAGTTCACTCTTCGCAAGGCTGTGAACGGCGCTCCCTACGCGTTAAAAGAGACGAAGGGAAAAGTAGTCGTGTTGAATTTCTGGGCTACCTGGTGCGGTCCCTGTCATGCGCTGGAGCCGCTCTTCGCGCATGTTGCGGCAGATCTTCGTGATTTTCCCGAGGCGCTCTTTCTGTCCGCAAACTGCGATGAGGATGAGACTCTTGTTGCGCCCTACTTGCAGAAGGACAGGGTCACGACCGAAGTTGTTTTTGCCGATGGCCTGGACCGGCTTTTTTCTGTCAATTCCTTTCCGACCGTCATCGTCATTGATCGCCAGGGAAAAATCGCTTTTCGTTCAGATGGGTTCCAGCCAGACACATTCGAACGCGACCTTTCTTCGGCCGTGCGCCGCGCCTTGGACAAAACGGATGCCCCGCCCAGAGACCAATGAAATGGTAGCTAGGAGTTCGGAAATGTTCATTTCAAGGTGTTAAATCCGGGCTGTAGCCGTCCACCACGTCCACGAAGTCAGAAACTTCCGCCATGTCTTTTCCCACGAAGCGGATCGTGTGCGAATCCACGCGTTGCACGGACCTGAGATAACTAATCATCTGCGCCGGCGTATAGTTTTTGAAGCTGATCTCGAGAGTGACCGGCGTTTTGATTGCGTACGGCTTGAAGTCGTGCAGCCGCGCGAGCGCCGCTTTCACTCCTGCGCTAATCCTTTCGCAGGATGCTTCCGGAGTTAGGGTTTCCGCAGAATGAAAGCTCAGGTTCTTTTTGGTTTCCGCCGTTTCGATGTTTCCGAGGCGCGATTTCAGCTCCTCCAAGGCCGCATCGTCGCCGGAAGCAAAAATCACCGGCACACCCGAGGCCCCTGCATAAGCGGCGTTGAATTCACCCTCCGTAACCGCGTTGCCGTTGAGCGATACGCGCGTAAGATGCGCGCTGGAAAATGTGTGTGCCCTGACGCCGCGCATGTTCGTTGTGGACGCGTGATAGCCAATAAAAAGCGCCGCGTCAAAACTCAAATCGAGACCGGCCATCATTCCGCCGTGGCGGGGCCAGGAACGCACGATTCGAACGTCCTTGGGGAATTCGTCAATCAGCAGGCTTTCACCGTTACCGTGCGAATCGCTTACGACCATTTCCGTCGCGCCGGATTGCTTGGCGGCGTTTACAGCGGCCAGCGTTTCGTTGGTCATGAAGTGCCGGAAGCGCTCGTACTCGAATCCTCCGGGGCCCAGTTGGTCGGCGGTGACCACTCCTGCCACGCCTTCCATATCTACAGAAATGTAAATCTTGAGTTTCTTGGCGGCGGGCGCGGAGGCTTGTGGCTTGGCGGGAGGACATAGGAGATATGCGAGAGCACTTAAAGCGAAAAACACGCGGCAGATGCGATGCGAAAGACTCATGAACACACCTCTGGGAGTTCTGGATTAGGGAATCTGCGAACGGGAGTGTATCAGCTTCGCGCGGCGGACGCTGGAGGAAAAGCGAGGGCGACTTCGCATGCGGCGAGAATCGTATTCACGTGAATGCGAACCGTGTCTTCCACGCGGCGCGCGTAGCCCCCGGCCAAGGTTGTCGCGACGGGAATGCCGCGGCGCCGTGCTTCTTCAAACATACTGCGGTCGCGCTTTCTTAATCCTTCCTTCGTGAGCGAGAGACCGCCGAGCTGATCTTCGCAGTAGGGATCGGCGCCGCCGAGATAAAAAAGGATGTCCGGGCGAAAACTGTCCAACGCTTGTTGCACGGCAGGAATCAATGTGCCGAGGTACTCGTCGTCTTCGGCGCGGTCATCCATGTTCAAGTCAACGTTGGAGGGCGGCTTGTGTCCGGGGTAATTGTTCAACTGATGGATCGAGAGGGTGAACACGGTTGGATCGTTCCGAAAGATGGCTGCGGTGCCATTGCCGTGGTGGACGTCGGTGTCCACTACGATTGCTTTTTTTATGACGCCATCCGCCTGCAGCTTTCGAATCGCTACGGCCACGTCGTGAATCGCGCAAAAGCCTTCTCCATGCTCAGGATAGGCGTGGTGAAAGCCGCCGCTTAGGTTCGAGCAGAATCCATCTTGGAGCGCCGTTTGGCCTGCGAGGATCGTTCCGCCGGCCGCCAGCCAGACGGCGTCGACCAACTCCGGCGAATAGGGAACCTCCAACAGCATAATCTCACTAGCTGTAAGCGTGCCGGTTTTGAGCTTGCGCACCCACTCGGCCGTGTGCACGCGCAAAATGTCTTCGTCGCTGGCTGGCTCGGGCCTGAGAAAATCCTCGTCCTTTGCGAGACCTTCATGCAAGAGCATTTCGTAGATCAGCCGGAATTTTTGCGAGGGGAAAACATGCGCTCCGAGGTGTAAGTCATATCGATCATGATAGACAACCTTGAATGGGAGAGCAGACTTCATCGCGGTGTCTATTTGGCGCAGGGCTCCCTCGCTCCGCTCAGGATAACGTTTTGCCTGCAGGGCTTAAGACTTAATTCTCGCGCTCGAGGATGAAATCGGGGAGCGTGGCCAGGGCGCGCGCGTAGTCCGAGCCGCGATGGCCATTGAGGCAGGCTTTGGCCCGTTGCGCGTAGTCTTGCGCGAGGCAGCGCGCGCGGTCGAGCGCGCCGGAGTCGTGAACAAGCGATACGATCGTCTCCGGCCGCACGGAATCGAATTCCTTCTCCGCAAGCACCCGCGCAACGAGTTCGCGAGCTTCACGATGGCCGTTTTCCATCGCGTAAATCAGCGGCAGCGTGACCTTGCCTTCTTTCAAATCGCTCAACACCGGCTTCCCCAGTTGCTGTGCGGAAGCTGTGAAGTCCAGCAAATCGTCCACCAACTGGAACGCCAATCCAGCGTTCCTGCCATATTCGGCCAGCGCTCGCTCTTCTTCATCTTCGAGGCGCCCCAATACCGCGCCCAGTCGCGCGCAACCGCTGAACAAGCACGCCGTTTTATAGGTGGCCAGACGCAACGCATCTTCTTCTGTCACATCAATGCGGCCGATTTTTTCGAGCTGGATTAACTCGCCTTCCACCATTTTCTGCGTCAGGTCGATGAGGATATCGAGGATGTGGAAGTTGCGCTCTTCCAGCGCCATCTGGAACGACTGCATGTACAACCAGTCGCCGGTCAGCACGCTGCGGTGATTGCCCCAGCGAGCGTTGGCCGATGGACGCCCGCGCCGCGTGCCGGCACTGTCGATCACATCGTCGTGAATCAACGTGGCGCTGTGAAGCAACTCGACGACGGCGGCGAGGCGGATCGCGCTGCGGTCTTTTCGCCCGGCATAATTTGCGGAAAGAAGCAGCAGCGCGGGACGCAGGCGCTTTCCGCCGCCGCCGAGCAAATAAGTGGCAACTTCCGACACCGCGGGAAAAGCCGTATCGCTTTGACGGGCAAGCTCGTCTTCCACCAGAGCGAGGTCGTCGCGGACGAGATCGAAAACCTCTTTCACCGTGAGCAGTGCGATGGCCTTCCTCCTGGCCTCTTGCTACGTTCGGGATTCAGCGGCTGTGGATGTCTGTGGCCGCGGAAGACGGAAAAGACGCCGGAAATTCTCTGAAGTTGCAGCGGCAATTTCGTCCCGCGACAAGTCTCTCACACTCGCGAGCATGCGCGCTACTTCGGCAACGTAGGCGGGCTCGTTGCGCTTGCCGCGGTAGGCTTGCGGCGCCAGGTACGGAGAGTCTGTTTCGATCAATATTTTTTCAAGCGGCAAAGCCTTTGCAACGTCGCGCAAGTTCTGCGCTTTTGGATAAGTTGAATTTCCTGCAAAAGAAATCAGGAAGCCCATGTCGATTCCGCGCTGAGCGTCCTCAAGCGTGCTGCCGAAGCAGTGCAGGATGCCGCCGATGCCTGTCGGTTTCCAATGCTCTTCGAGCATATTCATGCAATCCGTCCAGGCGTCACGGCAATGGATGATGATGGGGAGCTTGGCTTGTTGAGCCAGAGCCATTTGATCGCGAAAAACTTGGTGCTGGGTTTCGCGCGGCGAGTGGTCGTAGAAATAGTCGAGCCCGATTTCGCCCCAGGCAATCACTTTGGGATGCTTCGCTAAATTCGACAGTTCTTCGAGGTGTTTCGGGGTTACTTCTTTGGCTTCGTGAGGATGAATGCCGACCGTTGCGTAAATCCAAGCGTGTTGTTCAGCGAAGGGTAGGGCGGAGTCGAGTTTTTCAGGTCCCGGGCCCGTGCCGATCGCGAGAAGTGTGGTTATGCCCGCCCCGCGCGCGCGTTCGAGCATGGCCTCGCGGTCTTCCGCAAATTGCGGAAAATCAATGTGCGCATGCGAATCGATTAGTTCCATTGCTAGCGATGCCATGCTGCAGCAGGCGCTGGAGCACGATATTTCGCGCCCTTACTTGAGGCGGGCGCCGACTTCTACGTCTTCGTCAGGGAAGCCCGCGAGGACCGCACGGCCGTCCGGGCCGACAGCGGCGGCGATGATCATGCCGTTGGACTCGACGCCGCGAAGTTTGCGGGGGGCGAGATTCACCACGACGGCGACTTTGCGGCCGATGAGTTTTTCCGGCTCGTAGTATTGCGCGATGCCAGCGCAAATCTGGCGAATCTCCGTGCCGATATCTACGGTCAGCTTCAGCAGCTTGTCCGCGCCGACAATGCGCTCCGCCGTTTTGATTTGCCCAACGCGCATCTCGACTTTGGCAAAATCCTCGATGCCGATTTTCTCCGGAGCGGCTTGCGGAGCCACTGCGGCTCCTCCGGAGGTTGCGCTCGCCGCAGGCTTCGCAGGGGGCGCGGCCGGTGTGGGATTCAACTCTTCGTTTGCCATCGCTTCGATCCTTTCTATTGCTTCGTTCTTATCCACGCGCGGGAACAGCGGCGGCGTCTTGCCCAGTTGCTTCCCTGGAGCCAATTGGCCCCAGCGGAGGCCGTCCAGCTCGACTGCCGCAACGGAACCTGGCAGCCCAAGCAGTGTCCAGACTTTCTCAGTGCTCGCCGGCAAAACTGGGTGGGCCAGCACCGTCACGATTCGCAGCAACTCTGCCGTGCTCCAGAGAACCGTGGCCTTGCGCGCTTGCTCTTCTTCGGAATTGCCCAGCGCCCAGGGTTGTTCCGTGGTGAGGTATTTGTCCGCGAAAGCGATGACCCCCCAGATGGATTCCAAAGCGCGCGCGAAGTCGAGCTTTTCGTAATGGTTGAGCACTTCTCCGATGGCGGAGGAGGCTTCCTCGGCGAGCGCGCCATCCTGCGACAGTACCGGGCCGGGCTTTGGGATCTTTCCACCGAAATTTTTCTCAATCATGGCGGAGATGCGGCTCGCCAGGTTGCCGAGGCCGTTTGCGAGGTCGCTGTTGTAGCGCGTGAGCATCGCGTCATAGCTGAAGTTTCCATCCTGGCCGAAAACTACTTCGCGCAGCAGAAAATAGCGTAGCGCGTCCATGCCCAGCATGTTGGTAATCGGCCTCGGCAACGCCACGTTGCCTTTGGACTTGCTCATTTTGGCCGCGTCCATCAGGAACCAGCCGTGCGCCCACACTTGTTTCGGCACCGGCAGCATCGCGGCCATCAAAAACGCCGGCCAATAAACCGTGTGAAAACGAATAATGTCTTTGCCCACCAAATGCAAATCTGCGGGCCACATGCCGCGCCCCTCAAACTCGGGGCCGCCGACTGCGGTGAGATAGGCTGTCAACGCATCAAACCAAACATAAAAAACGTGCGGCTCTTCCCCGGGGACGGGAATGCCCCAGCGAATCGTGGTGCGCGTAATGCTGAGATCCTTGAGGCCGCCTTCGACGAAACTCACAATTTCGTTGCGGCGCGTTTCCGGCTGGATAAAATCCGGATTCTTTTTGTAAAAATCGAGTAGCGGCTTCTGAAACGCGGAGAGCTTGAAGAAATAGTTCTCCTCGGTGATGGTTTCGGTCGGGCGGCCGCAATCGGGGCAGTTGTCGCCCGGCTTCGCGTCGTTCACAAAGGCATTGTCGTAAATGCAGTATTGGCCGGTGTATTGGCCTTTGTAGACGTAGCCATTTTCGCGGAATAGCCGGAACAGCCATTGCACGGTTCGAACGTGCCGCAAGTCTGTCGTGCGAACAAACTCATCGGCAGTGAGTCCAAGCTCATCCCACAGCGTACGCCACTCCTCCGCCATTCTTGCGACAAATTCCGATTCCGGCACACCGGCTTTTTTGGCAGCACGCTCGACGTTTACGCCATGTTCGTCCGTGCCTGTAGTCATCACGACTTCGTAGCCGCGCATGCGTTTGTAGCGACGGATGGTGTCCGCCACGACCGTTGTGTAGGTGTGGCCGATGTGCGGCCGGCCGTTCGTGTAATAGATCGGCGTGGTCAGATAGAATTTGGGTTTTCCGGGTGACATGTTTAGTTTGTTTTGCCCGCCGTTTCGTATGCGCGCAGGGCTTCGCTGATGACCCGCTGCAGAGGCACACCTTTTTCGACCGCAAGCTTGCGGCAGTCGTCGTATTCTGGCGCGACGTGCAGGATGCGGCCGTGCACTCGAGAGATCTTGACGCGCACTTCACCAAAGTCCGTGGACACGCTCACAAATTCGCGCGGCAACGTTCGACGTTGTGCGCGGTACATGCGTGCGCCAAAAGTCGTAGTCTCGGCAAAAATCAGCGACATCAGCGTCTGGGTATCCTGCGGTTTGCATAAAACCGTGAGTAAGGTGCCGGGACGGTTCTTCTTCATCTGCACGGGGGTCGTGTACACATCCAACGCGCCCGCGGCCAACGCCTTCTCTGAAAAGTAGCCGTAGATTTGCGGATTCATGTCGTCGAGATTCGCCTCGATGACCACGATTTCCTCGTCGAAACCTGGAACCGTCTCCTCCGCTGCTTCGCCGATCATGAGCCGCATGACATTCGGCTGGCCTTCTAAATCGGCTGTGCCCGCTCCATAGCCAATGGCGCTGACGCTCATCGGCGGCTGGGATCCGAACGAGCTGCAAAGAGTGGAGACAATTGCGGCGCCCGTGGGTGTTACCAGTTCTCGCTGAACGCCATTCGAATACGTCGGCTTCCCCTGCAGCAAATTTGCCGTGGCGGGCGCAGGAACCGGCAGGACGCCGTGAGCCATTTTTGCTGTTCCGCCGCCGACATTCAGGGCGGAGCAGGCAAATTTCTCAATTCCCAGAAAATGGAAGCCGATCGAAGCTCCAACGATGTCCACGATCGCGTCTACGGCTCCGACTTCATGAAAGTGAATTTTTTCGAGCGGCACGTCGTGCACTCGTGCCTCGGCTTCGCCTAACTTCGTGAAAATGGCTGCAACGCGGTCGCGCACCGGTGCCGCGAGGTGCGAGTTCTTCAAAATTTCCAGAATCGCGCTGAGCGAGCGATGCTTTTGCTGGCCCTCGGTTTTCACCTTGACGTAGGTTGCCGCCATGCCATTCTTCCAAACTTTTTCTGCAGAAAGCTCCCAGCCCGGAACTTGCAGTCCGAGAAGCTCAGAGCGCAGATGCTCCACCGGGCAGCCTGCGTCCACCAGGGCCCCGAGGGTCATGTCGCCGCTAATGCCCGAAAAACAGTCAAAATACGCCAGTTTCATGGAAAAACCGCCGAACGGTGGGACCTCAAGCCGGAATTGTCACTCCGTCGGATGCAAATTGATACTATCGGCGCAGGCATGTACTGTCAAACGGCCTTCCTACGCCGCTCTCTTTGACCCCTGTCGCGAGCATCTCCTATACTGGCGTGATTCCAATCAGGCGCTGGCTTACCTAGAGGACGCGTGTATCAGACCTTGACGAATCGGTTGCGAGAGGCGCTGGCTTCTCACATACGGGAAAAGTTTGGCGTTGAGCTTGAGATTGTGTTGAATCGCCCGCCTGAGCTCGACATGGGAGAGGCGGCGTCACCTGTGTGCTTTGAACTGGCAAAGCGGCTGAAAAGGGCTCCGCGGCAGATTGCTCAAGAGATTGCAACTAGTCTTGGGAAGATCGAAGGCCTCGAGCGCGTGGAGGTCGCCGGCGGCGGTTACTTGAACGGCTACTTCGACCGCGGCGCATTTTGGGAGAGTGCGCAGAGGGCAGCAAACGAGCCGCATCAAGCGGCGGAAACCGCAGGGCAGAAAATCATCGTCGAGCACACCAGCATCAACCCCAATAAAGCTGCGCACATCGGGCATGTGCGAAATGCTGTTCTTGGCGACACCATGGTCCGCATCCTGCGGCACGCGGGCAAACACGTGCAAATTCAAAACTACATTGACAATACTGGTGTGCAGGTCGCCGACGTGGTCATCGGACTTTTGCGCATGGAAGGGCGAGCCGTCACAAACGTGATGGCGCTGGCGCGGGAGCCGAAATTTGACTACTACTGCTGGGACCTCTACGCGAAGGCCACAACCTTCTTCGCAGAGGACCGAGCGCGCGCCACCAAGCTGCGCGGGGAAACTCTAAAGGCCATCGAAGAGAATCGCGGCGAAGACGCCGAGGTGGCTCAAATCGTCGCGGATGCCGTCGTAACCTGCCATCTGAACACGATGGCGCGGCTGGACATCCATTACGACTTGCTGGCGCGCGAGAGCGAAATCCTGCATTTGAAGTTCTGGGACACTGCGTTTGAAATGTTGAAGAAATCCGGGACCATTCACTTTGCAGAAAGCGGCAAGATGAAGGGTTGCTGGGTTTTGCCGTGGGAAGAGAAAAGAATTAACACAGAGCACACAGTGCGCGCCGAGGGCACAGAGAAGATAAAAAACAGCGAAGAAGAGGACGAAAACGAGCAAGACAAAATCATAGTGCGTTCGAATGGGACGGTGACGTACGTCGGCAAGGATATTGCTTACCAGCTTTGGAAATTTGGCCTGCTTGGAAAAGACTTTTGGTACCGGAAATGGCCGGAGGCGCCAGCCGGACGAACGGTTTGGGCCACAACGGGCAGAAAAAACGAACCGGATGCCCCGCCCTTTGGCGAACCCGCCGCGACGGTCTATAACGTGATTGATGCGCGGCAGGCTTATCCACAGGATGTTGTCGCCGAAGGTCTACGCCGTCTCGGCCACTCGGAAGCCGCCCAAAACTCCATTCACTTGTCATATTCCTTCGTTGTATTGACTCCTCGCTGCGCAACGGAACTGGGTTACGAACTTTCTCCTGAAGATGCCAAGCGCCCCTTCGTGGACATGAGCGGCCGCAAAGGATTCGGAGTCAAAGCGGACGACCTGATGGACAAACTGGAAGAGGCAACTCTGAGCGAAGTCCAACAACGGCATCCGGAAATGAGCGAGAAAGAGCAGAAGCGAACCGCACACGCTATCGCTGTAGGAGCGCTACGATTCTTCCTACTGAAGGTCACGCGAAACTCCATCATCGCTTTTGATTTCAAAGATGCGCTCAGTTTTGAAGGCGAAACCGGACCATATTGCCAATATGCAGTTGTGCGAATTCGCGGGATCCGGCGCAAAGGTGCGGAAGCGGTAACGCCCACGGCCAAACTGAATGCGGATTCCGCCAGCCGATTCCTTTCCGGAGCCGATGCTGCCGATTTGTGGGAATTATTGCTTGGCGCTGGCTCGCTCGACTACGCCGTAGATGCCGCCATCGCCACGCAGGAGCCCGCGTTCGTCGCAAAGTATGCTTTTCAACTGGCGCAAGCTTTCAACAATTTCTACCACAGACATCACATTCTTTCGGAGGCCGATGAGCAGAAGCGCGCTTTTCTGCTGCAACTAACGGAATTGGTGGAAACGCAACTGGCGCGCACCTTGAGTTTGCTTGGAATCGAAGCCCCGGAGAAAATGTGAGCGATGTCTCGAACACCCGTCCGGACGCCATCGGCTACCGGCCAACAATCCATGACTCACTTCTCTGGAGACGTAAATGATGCCGTTGAGCGAGCGCTGAAGCTCGCGCACGGAGTTCCCGGTTTTCTAGGCGACAATGAAGCGCGATTTCTCGCGATGCTTGCTGTATGCACTCCCGCAGACGGCCTCATCGTTGAGATAGGAAGCTTCAAAGGTAAGTCCACCGTGCTGCTGGCGTCCGTCGCGGTGCACCGCGGATTGGGGCGGATTGTGGCCATCGATCCACATACTTCTCCCTCTCCAACGGATCCAGGGTTACCGCCCGGCGCCTCCTCATTCGAAGAATTCAATGCGGCGCTGCGTTCCGCAAACCTCGAAGAACAAGTGGAGGTCCACCGTACGTTCTCAAGAGAGGTTGCCAAGGACTGGAACAGACCGATACGCCTGTTATGGATCGATGGCGAGCATACTTACAAAGGCGCTAAGGAAGACTTCGAGATGTTCTCACCTTTTCTTGCAAATGGTGGGGTCGTCGCGCTACATGACGCGCTTCACGCGTTCGAGGGACCGCTTCGCGTTTTCGTTGAGGACATTCTGCGCTCGGACCGGTTTGGGGCTGCGGGCTTTGCTCAGTCCATTGCGTGGGGACAGTTCCGGCCACATGATGGAGCCGAGTTTCGGGGAGATCGGGAGCGGTTGGCGCACCGCGCCGAAAAGCTTCTGCCATTCCTCAAAGATTCAGCGCCGATACGCGGGTTCAAGAAAATACGGTATAAGTTGGCGCGTTCGCGAGTCCCTCGCGCACCGCTTTCGGCGGCCGTATGGCTCTCGCTGATATCGGGGAGAACCGCAAGATAGCTGCTTGTAAGCAAGTCACCAATCAATACGACATGACGAGATGCACGAGTGTGCGTAGGGCAATACCCGTAGGGCCTTTTGCCATCCAAGGCTTGGTATCGTCATTCCAAGCGGTTCCCGCTATGTCCAAGTGAATCCACGGAGAGTCGCCGGTAAATTCCTTGATGAACAAAGCGCCTATGGTGGCCCCGGCCCCTTTTCCGCTGCTGATGTTCTGAATATCCGCGACGGTCCCTTTGATAAATTCGCGATATTCCTCGTCGATCGGCATCTGCCACATTTTTTCGCCCGCCGCTTTCGCGCTTGCCAGAAACTTGTCAGTGAATGCCTGGTCCGAGCCAAAAACGCCGACGTTGATGCCCGCCAGAGCCACCACGATCGCGCCCGTCAGCGTGGCCGCGTCAATCAAATGCGTGGCGCCAAGCTGCTTCGCATAATACACGCCATCCGCAAGAATCAGCCGCCCTTCCGCATCGGTGTTCAGTACCTCGATGGTCTTGCCGGACATGGCCGTCTGAATGTCACCTGGCTTTTGCGCGCGGCCGCCCGGCATGTTTTCTGTTGAAGGCACCACGCAAATCACTTTGACGCTGGGTTTCAGTGCGGCGAGAGCGCGCATCACGCCAATCATCGTCGCGCCGCCGGCCATGTCGTACTTCATTTTTTCCATGCCATCGGCCGGCTTGATAGAGATTCCGCCGGTATCGAACGTCACGGCTTTGCCAATTAAGCCAATCACGGGTGCGCCCGGCTTCGCCGTGGGCGGGTTGTAAGTGATGATCATCATGCGGGGCGGTTCGACGCTGCCTTGCGCAACGCTGAGCAGCGCGCCCATCTTCAATTCCGCGATTCTCTTTTCATCCAGAATCTCAACAGAAAGACCAGCCGCCTTGGCCATCGCTTCCGCTTTTTGGGCCAAAATCGTCGGCGTCATTTTGTTTGAGGGTTCGTTTATCAAATCCCGCGCAAAATTCTGCGAATCCGCGATGATGCGCCCCTTCGCCATTCCTTTTTCACCCGCTCCGCGTTCCGCGTCGGAGTAGCCGGCAATCGTCACACTTTCGATTCTCTTGTCGTTCTTCTTGTCGGTTTTGTACTTGTCCGATTCGAAATCGGCAGTCAACACGCCTTCTGTCACGACCTGTGCGGATTCCTCCGTCGCGCTCCCTTCCCGAACAAGCAGCGCCAAATTCTTAACCGACCGCGCCTTCAAATAGCGCAGCGCAGCACCTGCAATCTTCCGCAGTAAAGCCGAATTGAATTGCTGCCTCTTCCCTGCCCCCACCAAAAGCAACCGCGCTGCCTTCAGCCCTGCAGGGGCGTGAATCAGCGTGAACTCAAGGGTTTTTCCCGTCAGTTCTCCGCTCTTTGCCAGCTTCCCAAGAAGCCCGCCAGCAAGTTTGTCAATCTCCGAGACGCGCCCCTGGACCGGGTCGCTCTCCTCAAACACATACGAAACTAGCGCCTCCGTTTCGATTCCTGCGAACGGCTTACTCTCCAGCGTGATTTGCATAGTTACCCTATCGCCTCCGATTGCGATACATGGACTCTTCGACTTCCCTGCGGGCCTCTTTGGCGCGCTCGTCCGCGCGGCGGTCCCACGCCTTCTTGCCCTGCACCAGCGCGATCTCCACCTTGGCGATGCTGTTGCGGAAGTAGATCCGCAAGGGAATGACCGTCAACCCTTTAGACTCGGCACGGCCCGACAGTTTGTGAATTTCGTTCTTATGCAGCAGCAGTTTCCGCGACCCCAGCGGCTCGTGATTCCAGGGCCCACCGGGTAAATATTGCGCAATGTGGGCGTTAACCAGCCAGGCGCCATTGGGCTGGAAGTCCACGTAAGCGTCCCGGATATTGGCTTTCCCTTCGCGGAGAGCTTTCACTTCGGTGCCATGAAGGACCAGACCCGCCTCATGTTTCTCAAGAATATGGTAGTTATACGACGCAGCGCGGTTCTGCGCCACGATTAGCTCGCCCGGCTTTGCGCCCTTCGCAGATTTTTTGGCAGGCTTGGCCACGACCGTCCATCATAGCCGCAGTGGAAAAGGTTGTCACTCTCGGGTAAAACCGCTGCAAAAATTGCTATTATTTCCTGTAGGACAGTCAACCTCTGTTACCTTGCCGCACGTCTAATGCGAGTGTTAGACTCAAACGCAAGGTCGTCCAGGCCTCGGAGAGAGTATGCAGCAAAAGTGGGGAACGCTAATACTTTGTGTGAGTTTGGGGCTTGTCGCCGCAGGTTGCCCTAGGGGCAACACCGACTACGACCATGGATTGAAAGCAGAAAACCTGCAGGACTTCGACGCGGCGGTTGCGTACTACGAAAAAGCTGTCAAAGCCGATCCCCAAAACGCCACTTACAGAATCAGATTGCACCAGGCCCGATTTGATGCCTGTGAATACCACATCAAGCGCGGCCTGGAAATGCGAAAGAGAGGCGAGCTCGACGGCGCCGGACTCGAATTCCAGAAGGCGGTCGTCGCTGACCCGTCCAGTTCCATCGCTGAACAAGAATTGAAGCGCACCGCGGAAATGATCGGCGAAAGGAATCGCACGAGCGAACCCGAGGCCCCTACCGATCACAATCAGCAGCCCCTTGCATCTCTCCCGCCGGAAATTAAGCCGCTTAACCGTGCGCCCATCAGCATGAAGATGTCGAATGACGCCAAAATCGTCTTTGACACTATCGGCAAATATGCGGGTTTGACCATGATCTATGACCCCGACTTCCCTGCCCGGCGCATCAATTTTGAAGTCAACAATGTCACGCTGGAGCAGGCGCTGGAAATCGCATCGCTCGAGAGCAAGGCGGTGATCAAGCCGGTAACCGAGAATACACTTTTCGTGTATCCGGACCAGCCGCAAAAACGCCGCGAGAATGAAGAGGAGGTCGTCAGGACTTTCTATCTTTCCAACGTCACCCAGCCGCAGGACATCACGGAAATCATGACCGGGCTAAGGCAATTGTTCGACCTGAAGCGCGTCCAGCAGGTCAACGCGCAAAACGCCATCATCATTCGCGACACACCCGACAAATTGACGCTCGTCCAAAAACTGGTTGACGACATTGATAAGGCGAAGCCGGAAGTGGTCGTACAAGTTGAAGTTCTGCAGGTCAGCAAGGACCGCCTCCGCGAACTTGGCATTCAACCCGGTTCGCAAGCCACTGTCGCGGTCACAAACGGCACGACCACCACCTCGTCCGGCGGAACTACCACATCCAATCCGATTACGTTCGATACATTTCGCCACCTCAACCCCGGCAGCTTCAGCGTCACGCTTCCGAGCCTCACCGCCAACCTGGTAGAAAGTGACTCGGACACAAAGATTATTCAGAACCCGGAAATTCGTTCCGTGGATGGTCAAACGGCCAAGCTCAAAATTGGCCAGCGCATTCCTGTGGCTACGGGTAGCTTCCAAGCTGGGGTTGGCGTTGGCGCCACGGGCGGCGCGGGCTTCGTCAATCCGCTGGTCAACACGCAGTTCACTTATCTGGATGTTGGAGTCAACGTGGACGTGACTCCGCGGGTCCACCCCAATCATGAAGTCAGCTTGAAATTGAAAATCGAGATCTCCTCCCAGTTAACCAACGTGAACATAGGAGGCATTTCACAGCCGGTGATCGGCTCGAAAATCATTGAGCATGACATCCGGCTCAAAGAAGGTGAGACCAATATTCTCGGCGGCTTGATTGAGCGTACGGACACGAAGACGATAAGCGGGTGGCCCGGCCTCGCAAGAATCCCGATTCTCGGGCGATTTTTCTCGGATAACAAGGTGGACCACCAGGAAGACGAGACCCTGATCGTTTTGACTCCGCGCATCGTTCGAATGCCCGATTGGACGAAAGCGAATCTGCGCTCCATGCTCTCCGGGACAGAAACTAACGTCGAAACCAGGCGCGAGAGCGAACTCCGCGCGCCACAACCGGAGAAGCAGCCGCCCGCGCCGCCGGTAACGCAACCTCAACAGCCACAGCAACCGCTACCCACACCGACTCCAACTTTGCCGGGCGCGCCTTCACCATCTTCGCAGGCGCCGTCGGGCGGTGCGGTCGCTAAGATTCGTTTCGAGCCGCAAACTCTCACGCTTAAGGCGGGCCAAACCGCCACATTGGGCGTGGTCGTTGAAAACGTGAACGATCTTTACTCCATCCCGTTGCTCTTACAGTACGATCCAAAAATAATCAGCGTCGAAGAAGTGCAGCACGGCGCCTTTCTCTCTGGCGGGGGTTCGCAGGTCATCGCCATTCCATGGCAAGTCCTTAAGGATAAAGGCCAGGCGATTATTTCCGCCACGCGGCCGCCCAGCACGCCTGGCGTCAGCGGCAGCGGCACGTTGATCGGCGTCGTCGTGAAGGCTCTGGCGCCCGGCTCCACGAACTTGTCCATCGTCCAGGTGAACGCCAAGGACTCGCAACAGAAGGCCATTCCGCTGGTCACCAGCGAAGCAACTTTACAAGTTCAGCAATAATCTAATTTAGAGCAACGCCATTCTGCATCGTTTGATTTATTCTAAAGAGTGATGCTACCTCATCCTCCAATTCGAAGGCGTACCCGCAGGCTGCAGGCCCCCTTGCAAGCTGGTCTGACTCTTCTTGAGTTGATCCTGACCACTGCCATCCTGCTGATTTTGTCTTCCGTGGCTCTGCCGGTCGCCAAATACGCTGTGGTTCGCGAGAAAGAAGCTATCCTGCGCCGCGATCTCGACGAAATCCGCGACGCCATTGACCGTTACAAGGACGCAGCGGATCGCCAGGCAATTCGCACAGAAATTGGAACCGAAGGTTACCCGCCGGATCTCCAGACACTCGTAACCGGCGTGAAGCTGGGAAACAGCGGCGACAAGAAGATTGTTTTCTTGCGGAAGATCCCGGTCGATCCCATGACCGGACGCGCCGATTGGGGCCTGCGCTCTGTCCAGGACGATCCGGACTCAAGACAATGGAGCAGCAAGGACGTTTTTGATGTGTATTCCCAATCCACTGGAACGGCCATGGACGGCACGAAGTATTCGGATTGGTGATAGTAGTTCCGATAGGAGGTCGAATCTAACGTGAACATTCAATTGCACGACAAAATTGCGGCGCGGCGGTGGCGGAAGAGTCGCCGCAGCCAAAGCAACATCGGGTTCACGCTGATGGAGTTGATGATCGTAATTACCATCATGCTTATTCTCATCGGCATCGCTGCAATGAAGTACGATCAAGTTATCACCCATTCCAGAGAGTCCGTGCTAAGAGCGGACTTGCGTGCCATGCGCGATGCTATTGACAACTACACGCTAGACAAGCAGGCTGCTCCGCAATCTCTCGATGATTTGCAGCAGGCGGGATACCTTCGCTCAGTACCCAAGGATCCGATGACGAATGCTAAGGATTGGGTGCCGCAGTTCGACAGCGTGGTCCTGAGCCCTGACCAGACCACCACGGGCATGGTGGACGTGCATTCCAATTCGCCCCGAGTCTCGCCTTTCGAAAACACTCCCTACAACGAGTGGTAATTCCAGAGTGTAAACAAGTTGAGTCCGGCGATTAACGAAAGCGCTGGCCCGGGTTACCTACATCTCTGGTCTCTTCTTCAACAGGATTTATGACGTATTGTTGATGATCGACGGTGAAGAGTTTTTTCCCATACATCTTCACCTCCACGAAGGTTTCGTCCCGGAAGGGCAGCCAAAAACCATCGATTCTTTGATATTGGCGTACGAAGTCCGCGCGACTGACCCAGAAAGACGGTTTTTTTGCGGGATGGCCCGCGATTTTCACGACGGCGAAGTCGAGCGCCTCAATCCATATTTTGCCTTCGAATAAATATTTATCTTTGCGCTTCGGAGTAGCCGTGAGAACGAAACAATGGTACGGGCCAAGGTCCTCCTCGCCAACCAGTGCGAACTCATAGTTGGCTTCGGTGATCGCGCTATCGTGATGTTCCCGGCCGGAAGAAGTTTCGCCCTCGCTCTGAATCAGGTGGTCGAACACGAGGTGGCGCACAATGCCTGATCCTTTTTCGGACGTCTTGTTGAACATCTTCTTGCTGGGTGCCTCGTAGTCCACGCGTACCACTTCTTGCGCGGCCAATTTCCCTTGAGGGTTCCTGATCTCATAGGTTCGCATGGCCGAATACCGCCTCAAGTGCTCGTTACGCACGCGGTTGTTCTCCAGCATTTTTGCGATGATGTCGTCGCCCCTCAGTCCCATTAAGTCGCTCGAGCCTGATCCGGCTGCTTCCTCGGGCGTCTTGACGGCGAAGCTCTGGCCTTGCGCAGTTGATACCCCTGAAGCTGCTCCCAAGAGGAAAGCACCTACGACCCATCTTTTGCAACGCTCAACCTGGAGTTTCACGGTTCGCGACCTTCCTTTCCTTTTGAGCTTTCTTGTATGTTCAATCTACCAATAGGAGCCCACGCCTTCGGGGGCATGTCTCTCCTCCGAACCGAACGTTGCGACGGATGTCACCAGCTTCTGCGAGAGTTCAACAACTCTCTCGATCGCGCGAATCACCATTTCCGGCTCGTCCTGCATGATCCAATGACTGCTCTTTCCGGCGATCACAAGACTCCCAAGAGGCGCGCGCCTGGCTATCGCGGCGTGTTCTCTACGCCGGTCTTCGGGCGCCGCGTGCGCAGAGAGAATCACCAGAGGCTTGTCGCCGATGCTGCTGGGCTTAGAAACTTGTGCGGCGCTCACGGGAAGGTTTTCCAATTGACTCGCGATGGTCAAAGCGAATTTTTCTTGAACCCAAAACACCGAGGCCATTGCTCGTTCATTTGCCGGCAAGGCCGCGAACCACGGACTCGAGACAGATCCTGACTCGGCGGGAGCGCCGCGGCTGATGAGTCGAACTAGGTGAGCGGCGAGCTTTGCTGCGCGCGTGGTCAGAAGATAAGCCACGAAACGCAAGACGCCAATTCGCGAGAGCAGGGCCGCGCGCCGGCACACTTTGCCGCCGATTCGCGCGACTTTGCGGTCGTGTGGGGAAGGCGGATTCCACTCTGCCGGCACAACAGGATCTACGAGAACCATGCCTGCTACTTCTTTGGGAAAGCGTGCAGCGAACAAGGGCATGGTCAAACCACCAAAGGAATGACCGACCAACACGTAAGGCGGAGGAACGGCCGCTCTCTGAAGCAAAGTATAAAGCTCATCGACGATACGATCCGCGGTGCGCGGCATCGGGCCCAGATCGCTCCAGCCTAGTCCGGCCTTGTCGTAGCTCACGACGCGGTACGATTTCGCCAACTTGCGCTGCAGGTGGCTCCAGCTCAGCACCGTAGACATGAGCCCCGCTTCCATCACAATCGTGGGGCCGCTCTTTCCCCTTTCCAGCAGGTGAAGTCGATGACCGCCCACATCAACCAATCTGCCCGGTGGAGGATAGTGCTTGTTGTCCCCGCGTGTTCCTAGTGCCTGATACACCGCCCCTAGCAAAACAGCGATCACAGCGCAGATGAAAAACCAGACTAGGAAATGAAACAAGTTCCGGTCCCCTGGAGCAAGCTCACCTTCTTTTAGATGTCTTGACGCTCGAATTGGCTATGCAAATCTTCGGCGGCACGGCTGCCAATCTCAACGCAGTCGCCGATAGACCGGCCCTTGAGGAAGTTACCCGCGAGATAGAGGTTTGGCAGCCCGCGCAGAATGCGGTAAATGTCTGCCACTCGTGCTGCGTGTCCCACCTTGTACTGCGGCAGCGCATGCGGGTCTCTCGAGACTACGCGGGTCATGGCCTCACCTGAGATTCCCAGGATGCGCGCGTTCTCGGCTTCGACAGTTCGTACACACTCTTCATCAGTCGCCGGGCCGAGCTTGCCGATCGCTTCACCTGCCGCAAAGCTGGTGATTAAGACTGCTCTTTCGGGCGCACGCCCCGCAAACAGCGAGGAATTCCAAAACGTGCAAATGGTATTCAGACCTTCGCGACGCGGAACCATAAAGCCGAATCCGTCCAGACGGTTTGCGACCTTGGACCTCTCATAAGCCGAGGACACCACGCAGATGGGTGCATATTCAATATCTTTCAGCTGCGAAGCAAGCTGAGGAGCGCTCGTCTCCAGCAGTTTCACAGCAACGTGCGCCGGAACAGCCAAAACCAAATATTGCGCCGTGATTTGCTCGCCGCTCGACAAACGGATCTGCCATGCGGGCTTCGACGTACCGGCGCTTTCTTGCGAACGTGACACTGATTCGACGCACACCTTGTACGTGATTTCTCCCTGCAACCTTTCCGCGAGCCTTTCTGGAAGGGTTGCCATTCCGGAGCGAAAAGAACCAAGAGTTGGCAACGAATCTGTGACGCGCAAGATTTCGCCATTTGCGTCCTTACGCGGAGCAGGCGGTTGCGAAGGACCGGCTGGTTTCGAATTGTCTTGCTTAGACCTGCGAGCGCGGAGGGCCCCCCGTACAAGGCTGCCTTGGCTCCGCTCCCATTCCACCAGCGCAGGAAATGCGCTTTCCATTCCCATTCTGCGGGCATCGCTCAAGAAGACTGTGGAGACGATAGGGTCGACTAGATTTTCCAGGATTTCCTCACCGAATTTTCGCTGCACAAATTCGGCCAGGCTTTCTTCCTGGTCCGGAGGGCGCGAGTAGCCAAACGGCTCGGCGAGAATTCGCAGCTTGGATTTCAACCCGACCAACTGCGTCGTAATCAGGCCCCCCGGCGAGAAAGGGGCAAGATGGAGGCGGTCGTTCCGGAATATGTATCGCTTGGCTTTGGGATCGCCAGCTACAAACTCCCCTCCCAGATTCAGGTCTCGCACTAACTGCCACACGTGCGAGGGAAAGCGGGGGAACTGCGGCCCAGTCTCAAAAAGAAAACCATCCTTCCGCACCGTGGCGATCTTGCCACCTGGGCGTTCGGTAGCTTCTAGGACTCGCGGGCGCAACCCCAACTGCTTCAGGCGATGCGCACAGGCCAGCCCGGAAATTCCAGCGCCGATCACGACGACTCTTTCTGTGTATCCCACGGCGTGCGAAGCCAATCCAATGTAAGAAGTTGCCTCTTGCACGAGCTCGAATTCTCTCGTCAGATAGATGTGCGACATGGCCTCTGAGTCACTACTAAATTTCGTCGGGAAATACGCGGGAAACGGCGAGGAAGTCGCTGTGCGCCAACAGCGTGGCTATCGCATGGAGAGTTGGACCTATGCGCAGATTGCCGCTGAGGCTAACCGCGTGGCCAGAGAACTGGAGGCCCGCGGCTTGGGTAAGGGTGACGCAGCTCTTTTGTGGGGCCGCAACTCGGCCGAATGGATTTGCGTATTCCTCGGGTGTGTCATTCGCGGCGTGGTCGTCGTGCCAATCGATTACGGCTCGACTGCCGAGTTTGCGGGGCGAGTCGGCCGGGAAGTTGAGGCAAAGTTGGTGTTTCGGGCGCAGGCGCGCCCGGAAGTGGGATCAATTCCTTCGCTATCATTCGAATCGCTTGCCGAAGCGCTTTCTAAGCACGACGCTTCTCCTTATCCGTCACCGCAGCTAACGCGTGAAGACGCGCTGGAAATTATCTTCACTTCCGGCACGACTGCAGAGCCTCGCGGAGTCGTGATATCGCACGGAAACATCTTGGCAAACATCGAGCGCCTCGAGCAGGAAATCCAGAAATATCTTCGCTACGAATGGCTCGTTCATCCGATTCGTTTCCTGAATTTGCTTCCGCTTAGCCACGTATTTGGTCAAATGCTTGGTGTGTTTATTCCTCCGATGCTCCGCGGCATGCTGGTCTTCGCGGATTCGCTCAAGCCATCCGATTTGGCGGATACCATTCGGCAAGAGCGCGTCTCCGTCTTGGTCGCAGTTCCGCGCTTTATCGAATCTCTTCAGCGAGAAGTAGAACGCCATGAGGAGGGCGGCGGAGAGCTAGAGGCGTTCCGCAGAAGTTTCGTCGAGGCGCAAAAGCAGCACTTTCTTATCCGTTGGTGGCGATTCCGCCGAGCCCATAAACACTTTGGCTGGAAATTTTGGGCCTTAATTTCCGGCGGAGCCGCCCTGCCGGAACAGACCGAAACATTCTGGAATCGCCTCGGATACGCGGTAATTCAAGGATACGGAATGACCGAAACCGCCTCGCTCATTAGCCTGAATCATCCTTTCCGTTCCGCGAGAGGCTCGATCGGGAAAGTCTTTCCTGGCATGGAGGTTCGTGTCGACGACACGGGCGAAATCCTTGTGCGCGGAGAGAGCGTCGCCAAAGCGTACCAGCACGCAGGAAAAATTCAGTCCGTAACAGAAGCCGATGGCTGGTTCCGAACGGGGGACGTGGCGGAGAGGGACGAGGCTGGCCGCCTGTATTTCAAGGGCCGAAGGAAGAATGTCATTGTGACACCGGCCGGCATGAACGTTTACCCTGAAGACTTGGAAAACGCTTTGCGCGGTCAACCGGGCGTCCGCGACTGCGTTGTGATTGGACTCGAACACGATGGCAACGCGGAGCCGTACGCGGTTCTCCTCGTGAGCAGCCCCGGAGCAAACGCGGCTTCGGCCGTCGAACGAGCCAATCAATCGTTGGCCGAGTATCAGCGAATCCGTCACTGGTCTGTTTGGCCAGAGCCCGATTTTCCCAGGACTCCAACGCAAAAGCCGATTCTTCCTCGCATTCGCGAGGTAATTCAAAAGACCAGCGGGAGCGCATCAGGCAAGACTCCGAACGGAGATTCTTTAGCGGGCTTGATCGCTCAAATTACGGGACGTCCAATTTTGTCCGGCTCCAAAGACGCGAACCTGGAAGCTGATTTGCAGCTTTCTTCCCTCGATCGCGTCGAGCTAATGAGCGTCTTGGAAGAGCGATACCAGGTGGCCTTGAATGAAGTTCAATTTCAGGATGCCGCAACCATTGGCCAGCTTGAGAAACTCGTTGCACGGGGAACGGCTTCAACGACGGAGTATGTCTATCCCCAGTGGCCCCAGCACTGGGCCATCACAGCCTTGCGGCTTGCCGTCTACTATTTGCTCGCTTGGCCCACAACCTACCTTCTCGCCGCACCCCGCATTCGCGGCCGCAAGAACTTGCGCAGATTGCAGGGGCCTGTCCTGGTCATCTCCAATCACGTCACATATCTGGACATTGCCTGGATTCTTCCGGCGCTGCCTGCTCGGTTTCGCAACAAGCTAGCGACCGCCATGCGCGGGGAACGACTTACAGAAATGCGCCGCCCGGCGAGCGCGAAGAGTCGGTTCGCGCGCTTCATGGAACGGCTGAGATATTTTCTCGCGTTAAGCCTTTTCAACGTTTTCCCCCTGCCGAAGCAATCCGGTTTCCTGCAAAGTTTCCGATTCGCGGGAAATCTTGTAGATCGCCACTGGAACATCCTCGTTTTCCCGGAAGGCCGAACGACTGACGATGGCAAGATGGCTCAATTTCGCTCCGGAATTGGTCTGTTGGCGAAGCAACTGCAAATCCCCGTTGTGACAATGCATTTGGGCGGCCTGTTTGATCTGAAGCAAGCGGAGCGGATTATTGCACGACCCGGTCATGTGCGAGTGACGATAGGGCCCCCTGTTCGTTTCTCGCGCGACGACGACCCGGATGATATCGCCCGTGACCTCGAGAGGCGAGTCAGGGAACTTCAGTTACTCTGAGGTTGCACTGCTCGTTTGAAAATCGGCAGCAGGCGAATCGTGAGAGCCACAACTACGAGAATAAGAACGATTCCGAGGGAAGCCCATTTCTGGCTAATGAGGAAATCCTTCGCCGCCGCACCGTAGCGCGCGCCGAGGAATCCCTCGAAGAAAAACAGGCAAGCGCGCCCGAGAAGAGTCCCAACGATAAATATGCCGAATGGCACCTGGAAAACACCTTGCGCAATAACGAATGGTTTAAACGGCACCGGGAACGGAGCAACCGCGGGCAAGAAAACAGCCGCGACCGGGTGCTCTTCAATCAGACGTCGAACCCTTCCCGGAGCACGCCCTCGTGTTTTGCGATAGTAAGCTTCGCCGCCCTTTCGAGCCAGCCAGTAGATCCAGATGCATCCTCCGAGCGAGCCCAGCGTTGCCATCACCGCGTAATAGGGCATGCGCACCGGATGACGGCTGGAAAGCTCCATCAGAAGCACGTCCGAGACCAGCGGAAGAGGGATGAATGAGGAGTCCACGCACGTCGAAAGAAGCAATCCAAATCCGCCAAGACCACCGAACAGCAGCTTCAGCCACAACTGGAGTTGCACCCCATGGGTCATGTCGCCTGCTTCCCTGGTTCCAGGCAGCCTAGATCCGTCTATTAATAGATGCGCAGCGCCTCTAGAGTGGCACTACGAATTTTGATGGCCGACCCAAGATTTTTCCATGTACCTCCTCGCTCGGTTCTCAAATCTAATTTGATGTGACCAACGGATCGCGGCTTTGTGTGAAGGTTTTGAACGACTCGTGGTCCGATTCGACAGTTTGCCCACGGTTCCGGCCCAGCCCGACCGCGGGAGTTTTGAATAAAGGGCCATACAGAAATGACTGTCAACTCATGGAAGAAGGGTGGCAACTTCACAACGAAGAACTTTATTTGTCTAATCGTGATTTTGCTGCTCGGCACGATGTCCGCGCCAGCAAAAGCCCAGCAGAGTCCGCCAGGCCAGGCGGATGACGACGGAACGAGAACCTCGGCCTTGACGCAACATGCGCTGGCTGAGCTGAAAGATAGCCAGGTGTCTGGGTCGATCAGCGGCAAGGTCATTGATCAATCCGGAGCCCCTGTCGGCGGAGCTCGCGCGACGCTCGTGCGCGAGGGGCAATCCCAATCGCAGGAAGGGACGACGGATGAGGACGGGCAATTCTCTTTTGCGAACGTTGCGCCCGGACCGTTTCAACTGACAATTGTGTCACCAGGCCTTGCGCAACAGACTATCGACGAAACACTCACTGCAGGGCAGGCTTACATTCTCCCGGATGTGATGCTGATGGTCGCAACGCAAGTGACTGAGGTGCACGTGGGAGTCACGCCGGCCGAGCTTGCTGAGGATGAGGTCAAAGCGCAAGAGAAGCAACGCATGTTCGGCGTCATTCCGAATTTCTTCGTCACCTACGAACCTCATCCACATCCGCTAACTGCAAAGCTGAAGTTTCAGCTCGCGTGGAAGTCGGCGTCGGATCCATTTACGTTCAGTGCTGTGGGCGCCGTGGCGGGATTCGAGCAGGCGAGCAACCAGTGGAAAGGTTACGGGCAAGGCGCCGGCGGTTACGCGAAGAGGTACGGTGCCTCGTACGCAGACGTGTTCGCCGGCACTTACCTCGGCGGCGCGGTTTTACCGTCGCTTCTGAAACAGGATCCGAGGTATTTTTACCAAGGCAAAGGCAGCAAGCGCTCGCGGCTGCTCCATGCGCTCGCGAGTGCATTCATCTGTAAAGGCGACAATGGACGATCCGAGCCCAACTACTCAAATATTGGAGGAGCCTTTGCTGCCGGCGCTCTCGCAAATACCTACTACCCATCAACTCAGCGGAGCGGAGCAAGGGTTATTGTTTCGGTTGCGCTGATCAGAATCGGCGAAACTGTTGTGGCTAGTGTTTTTCAAGAGTTTCTCGTGCCGAAAGTGACGCCGAATCTTCCGACGCGCTCACCAGCGCAGCCATAGCGGAATGTGTTAATGCCATGCGTTTAGTGTGTGCTGTGCCGGACCCCTGGCGGATCTCCTGTCGGCCCGGATCGGCGGTGTTGGATGCATCGGCGCCTCAAATAGACACAAACAATTCTGCAAACAAAACCAAATTTTCCTCTCGTCTGATGTATCTGAATCACCAGTTCGCCAATCTAAAGTGTTGTAACCAGGGAGGCATCATTCCTTTCGGAGAGCTCTCTCTTCGGGAATAGGGGATGCTGGAATCCGTTAGCAATAGTGGCGCTTCGGCGCTCGAGCAGTGCCAGGTTGCCTCTACATCCTATTCAAGCCTGAGGTGTGATCTATGCCCACGATGGAACAAGCGCCGACGGTGGGACAACCGCTCCCGACGGTTCCCACGCAATCCTTTCGTCTCGACGTACCTCTGCACAGTCTTTTGCTGCAGCCGTCGCAGCGGCCCGTGCTGCACGCTCCAGAGGAGATTGCAGCGCTTTCCGAGCCGGTTTTTCCTCAACACCCGGAACTCCTGCACGAACTGGACTTCGCTGACATAGCAGCGCACGAACAAGTGCTGAATACCGGAAAAAGGCACTGGCCAGCCTCTAAGATTCTGAAGACGATGCGCGGTTGGATGTTTCCCTATTTCAAGTCGCGCGTCCTGCCCGGCGACTTTCAGCCGATCATCGCCTATCTGTTCACCGAGTGGAAATGCAATCTGGATTGTCACTATTGCTGGTCTTACGACAATCGCGTGAAAGGTATGACCGAAAATACAGCTCGCCGCGCTATCGACTGGCTGGAGTCCACGCCGTGCCGCGTGTTGGCTCCCACTGGCGGAGAGCCGCTGGTCCGCCCGGACTTCGTGCACAAAGTGATTTACTACGCCGCGAAGAAAGACTTCTGGGTTTATTTGGCAACGAATGCGCGTTTGCTTCGCCCCGAGGTTACCGATCGCCTCGCGGACGCGGGAATCGCCACCATCAATTTCGCTGTCGACACAATCAAGGAAAAGCCCGGTCTCCCCAAGGCGCTCGAGCACGTCCGCTTCTACTTTGATTACCTGGTCCGGCGCCAATACCGCTACGGGTACACGGTTTTCTTTAACACGAATATTTGCCGCACCAACATCGAGGACGTGAAAGAGCTTGCGAAAATCGCGCATGAAAACGGCATCTCGATCACCTTCCATGTCAACGAAGCTCCCATGATGGAGCAAAACCACTTCAAACATCTGAATGAAAACGATACGTACATTCGCCCGGAGGATTTTCCGGCCGTCGATGATCTACTGGATTGGCTAATCGACAAGCAGCGTCAGGGCTGGAAGATGGTCGACTCCATTGCCCGGCTGCAGAATATGAAAGGATTCATGCGTGGCGTGGGTGAACACTGGGGCTGCCGCGCCGGGCAGAACTGGCTGATCGTTCGAACCGACGGGACGCTGGCGCCCTGCTTTCCCATGTACAACGCCACATACGATTGGGGCACGATTGAGAACCACAAGTTCGACGTCAAGCAACTGGACGAGATGAAACAGGGCTGTGAGCCCCATTGCTTCTCAACCCTCGGCTACAACGTTGCGTATTGCTATAGCACGGCACGTGTCATGCGCTGGCTGCTAAAGCAAGCCGCGAACGGTTTTCAGGGCGCAACCGGCAGCTTCGAATAAGGGCGCGACAAAGCAAACGAAGCAGACCAGCAGCAGAAGCCGCTTCTAGCGAGGTAAGTGAGTGTCTACAAAACCAGCCACGCCTTTGCTCACAGAGGATCCAGTGAAAAGCCTGTCGTCCGAGCAAACGCGCACACGTGCAGAACATCGTGTCGCGGGGGACGTCAAGCGTGGCGTCGCAACGAACGAAATGAGTGTCTCTGTCAATCGAGTCCTGCTTGTGCTGGCAATAGCGTTCCTTTTGACAAACGGACTTATCTGGGCGCTTGTGAGGTATTGGTTGTTCGCGCCATGAATAGAAATAAACCAACCAAGCTAGTGCAATCTGTTCCCAGTTTCGCGAACAGGAACAACTCAGGGGGATTGAAGTCGAGCACGACATTGTTGCGGCTCAACCCGAAACTATAAACAAAAAGGCGCTTAGAGGATTTGCCTCGCAGCGCCCATGGTTGCGGGCGCACGAACGTGCACGATACTGCCAACGGCTAACTTCTTTGTCGACATGGCGGCGTAGGCCTTGTCGCACGGCATTATTGAGTCCCGGGGGAGGGGTCACTTAGAGGGCCTCGGTGTGAGCCGCGCGTTTCGATCAAGTCGGCTGGGCCAGCTCGGGAACTTGATTACGACTATAAGCCACACCTCGACTCCACACACATGTACGATTAGGGCTAATCAGGCGCAGACCAGCCAATCAGTGAGAGCGACTCTTTTCTCTCGCCGGAGAGAGGATGCTATTGAATGGCTTTATGGACTGCGGCATTCGCGTCCGCCAGCCCGAAATTAAACAGGGCATCGTAGCCATTCTTTCCAATGTCCTGCGCCGTCTGCTGCATAATCGTGCGGATTTGCGCTGGACTGAGCGCTGGGTTGGCTGATTTTACCAGTGCCGCAACTCCGGCCGCGAGCGGCGTCGACGCGCTCGTTCCGATAGCCTGAACGTACCAGGCGTGTTGTGCCAATCCCGTGAAGCTGAAGCAACCAAAGCTCGTGCCTGCCGGCGGTCCACCCGTACCGAACGTCGCTGATGGGTCGGGGGGGACCGTTCCCACCAGTCCAGAACTACACCCGCCGCGGACGAAGCCTGTCGGGTTACATGGGCTGCCACTGAAAGCGCACCCGCCGCTGGGCAGATCGCCGCCCGGCGCAGAAAGCCCGCCGAGGTTTGTGCCGAAGTCGCTATAGAATGCCAGGCAGTCGGCGCCGTTCGTGCAAGGCTGACGCGCCGGCGGAGTTGGCGGGAAAAGCGCCGGGTTGGTCGTAGCAATCACCGGTATCACGCCGGACGCCTGCCCCGGCAGCTCAATGAAAGCTTGAATGCGGCCCAAGTTGAGCGCCGAGTTGCCGGCCGCCGCAAACACGATGGCGCCATGAGCGGTCGCGAAGTTGCTGACGCGGTTGAAGGCACTCGCTATCGTCGCGCCGCCATGGACATTGCGCGGCACGAAGCCGCCGAGCGACATGGAGATCACATCCGCACCCTCCAGCGTCGCCACCACCATTCCTTCCAGCACCCAGGAGAAAAACCCGCTCCCATTGCGAAGCAGGCAGCGGTTGTAGGGCGTGTCAGGCAGCCCGTTGGCTTTCAGTGTCGCGGGCGATGCCGCGAGATTGCGCAGCACTTTAATGTTCAGGATTTTCGCCCGCGGCGCGACGCCGATGAGCAAACCGCCGCCGATCTCCCCCGCGGCCAATGAGGATGTCCATGTGCCGTGGCCGTTTTGGTCCGCCGGCAGATCGAAAGGCGGATTGGATGCGTCTGGCACCTCACAATTGGGCGTCCCAAACGATGCTGGGTCGTACGAAGTAAGGGCCAAATTGAACGCCAGATTATCCTTCACATCCGGATGAGCCGGATTTACACCCGTATCGAGAATAGCTATTTTTGCCCCCGCACCAAACGTTACGTCCCACGCGCCGGAAGTTGGATCACCCGCCGGCGTTGCGATCCCTCCGCCGGCGGCGCCAAGGCGCTTAGCCGGCCACTGCTGAGGCGTCGAAGTGTAAAAGAAATCCGGCGGAAGCGAGGTGGAAAAAGTGGGCAAAGGATGAGGAAGCATATCCGGCGAAACATCCGCGGCATCGTCGGCAACCACTTGAGCGGGAGCTATCAATTCCACCACTCGGTCGTAGTCGGCGTCGAGAATCGTGGGATCATGATGGAGATTGCGGATCAGCGTCGCGCCGCCGGCTGTAGCCGGTGCAACAACCGCAATTCCCACGGAGCCGATCCCGTGAATCATTTGTCCGCCGGCTGCGGCGATTCTGTTCGCCGCATCTGACGGCAGTGTGTTGCCGTTGAAGATGACCAGGATCCTGTTAGGTACAATCGGAGCCTCTGTTCCAGTTGCATTCTGCTGCGCCAGAACAGACCGCGAACAAATAGTTCCCGACAGTGCTAGCAGGGTCATTCCGAGGGCCAGCAAAGATATCAGTACAATCTTTTTCATGGAACCTCCACGCGATGTGTCAAGGACTTTCCGCCCCTTGTTCCAGCGGGTGGGACGCCCGAAAACCGGAAACGCCTGTCGCTTGCTGCAACGGGAATTTAAGGGCGGTTTAGGCTTATATACGCGGTAAGCTTTATCTAGGACTTAGTCCCAGTCAAGTACCAAAACAAGAAACGGCAGCGCCCGGTTACGGAGATTGATACACGCGAGTTACCGGATAGCAGCCCTGTCGCTTTCCCAAAAACTTCGTTGGCGGTTCGCCCCGACCAAGCAGGCCGAGCGTCCAGAAATATGTTGACTCTGGACTACACTCCAAGGTGTAGCTTGAAGGAGGAGTCAAGGCAATGCAAATTGGCATCGTCGCAAAGAAAATCGGGCTCAGCGTTGACGCGATTCGGTTTTATGAGCGCAACGCTTTATTGCCCCGCCCCCTGAGGACGCCGGGTGGTTTTCGCCAATACGGAGAAAACGACGTCGAGACGCTAGCCTTCATACGCCGCGTGCAGGGATTGGGATTCAAACTCAGCGAGATTCGAGATCTCCTAAAGCTGCGAGGGAATCGTCTTCACCCGTGTGCGCCGGTGCGGCGCCGTCTGGAAGGGAAGCTGGCCGACGTCCAGCGGAAACTCGCTGACCTGCACCACCTGGAGCAGGAGCTGCAGTTGGCTCTACGAAATTGTGACAAAGAATTGCGCAAGCGAAACGCTCATTGCCCAATTTTGAGAGAAAAAACAACGGAAGTAGGAGGGCCAAAAGTGAGAGTTGACTCCAGTCGAGGTGCTTCTAACCAGAAAGCTGTGACGGATGCGTAGTGACTCGGGATCAGGAGAGGACATCGGTGTGTCGGACTGTTGTTACGTTAATGGGGAGGCCGGTACCGTGCCCGTTGTGATGGTGTGCCCAGTGAACGGAACACGTTCCAAACAAGTGAACATGCTGACAGTGAAGAGTCTCGTGCGTCAGCTCCCACTGGGAATGCCTAACACGCAATACTATTTCTGCGATTCGTCGGACTGCGAAGTGGTTTATTTCCCTTTAGACCCAGAGGCACCTTCCTTCCGCCGTGGCGACTTGATAGTGCGGGTCGGTGCTAAGGAGATTGAGGATCCACTCCCAATCTGTTACTGCTTCGGTTTCACTCGCCAGGACATTTGGGATGAAATCTGTATCGCGGGGAAATCAACTGTCGCGGAGCGGATTAAAGCAGAGGTCGAAGCAGGCCGCTGCGCCTGCGAAGTGCGGAATCCCTCCGGCAAATGCTGCCTGGGCGACATCACACGGGCCGCCAAGGACAGAGTGAATGAGATAGCGTCCAAGTTATGACAGAACACAAAGAAGCTTGCTGTACCTCGCCGTCAGCGATTTGCTATTGGTTCGCTGCCTCCTTGATCGCATGGGGAATTCTCAGTTTCATCGGAATTTATCGGCATCCCCTTCATGCATCTGCCGCGCCTGCCATTCTTTTCGCCATGGCCATCGGTTGCGGTGCCAGCTGGATTAAAAATCGGTCTTTTCACTGCGGCATAACCGGGCCCTTGTTCTTCATCGCTGGGATCGCGCTCCTGCTTTCGGAACTACGCGCAACTCACTTCAACGTCTCCTTGGTTTGGCCCGTCGTTTGTGTCGGGGTCGGCATCGCGTTTCTGCTGGAATGGCGGTATGCGGGGCGTATAACGTCGTAGCTTTGAGCACGTGATTATCCATTTCTGGCGACACTTTCGTTCTTTTCAAAAGCGAGGACCGAGCACCCATGAATACTGAAACGATCAACACAACCGGGAAGTCCTCTTCGAAGGGAGCGCTTGCCGCTGCGCTCTCCGCTATCGGAAGTGTCCTAGCTGCGGCGACCTGTTGCCTGCCCGTGCTTCCCTTTGTATTGGCTGCCGGAACGGCAGGGACCGCTACGTTCCTGTCTTCTCTCATCGGGGCTCTTCGGCCATACCTCCTGGGACTTTCCGTTGTCTTCATCGCTTTTGGGTTTTATCAAAGCAGACGCGCCAGCCAATGCAACTGCAAACCGAGCGCTCTGAGCCAAGTTGTTCTATGGCTGTCGGCCCTGATCGTCGTCATCTCGATTCTGCTTCCGCAGGCATTCGCCGACCTTATAGAGAGGCTCCTATGAAGCGCAGGAGTGTCGGTTTAGGTCTCTCCGCTCTCGCGTTTTTTGTTGGCTTGTTTTACTTCTATGGTGGACACCAGACTCCGCGCGGCCAAGCGCCTCTTGCCGATCTAAATGGGGCGAACCTCGGTGAATTCAAAAACGAGTTCAATGGCGGCAAGGCCAACGTTCGAATCTTTGTGCTTCTTTCCCCCACTTGACCAGTCTGCGTGCGGGGGGCCTCCGCACTCGAATCATTACTGGAAACTCAAACGGACTCTCAACTGCGTGTGTCCGTAATCTGGGAGCCGGTGCTGGCAACGGACTTGGGCGCTCCCTCGACGGTCACCCTGCGGCGCATTCATGATCCGCGAGTAAAGCAATACTGGGACTCAAATCGAGTTCTCTCCCATGCGATGGGAGAGCATGATCGCCCGAGCGTCGTATGGGATTACATCGCAGTTTATAAGCCCGACCAAATCTGGACAGAAACGCCACCACAACCTGAGTTCACTGGTCGTCCCGTAGTCCGCTTCATCGAGGGAGCGCGAAAGGCATTGCAGACTATTCATTCCGAGATGAAAAACTGAATTGATAGCTGAACATTGATGACGAATCACGGGCACTCGGAGCTTACGGTCTCAAACACGTTTGACCGGTAATTTTTGTACAAGCAGAAAATTCCATTTTGTCGGATCGGCGAGAAGCCTCCTGGCTTTCAGCCAGTTAGGTGACATCGGGCAGCTAGCCCTGAGCGGTCCTGACAAATACGAACCTCGCGGTCATATGGACTTCCCCTTCACTTCTCGAGAGCAAGTGGTGTCCAGCATGCGGCGCTTCCTCAGCGGCTTCCAACCCCAAAGATGAGCACAAGTGTCGCTTCAACGAAGGTTTAGGTGTTACTGGACGATTTCTAGCTTCATTCGCGGCGAATACGTTGAAGTGATCCCAAACCGCCTAGTAGTGTTCACCTGGGGATTGGAGAACCCCAGCCCCGGCATGCCTGCTGTGCCTGCTGGTTCCACACAGGTTGAAATCGCCCTAGAACCAGAAGGTCAGGGGACCCGTCTGCGGTTGACTCACCGGCAGTTGCCCCCACAACCTCGCGAACGGTACGAGCAGGGATGGGGCCACTATTTGCGGCGCCTGCAAACTGTTTGTGAAAGCTCCGAACCGGGGCCTGACCCCTACGCCGATCTCAGTGTCCGGCACGGCTGACCCGACCGGCAGCTAGAACAGTTTCGCTTGGGTGGGAGTGTCTAACGTCACAGGCGATGCGGACTCCGCGTCGTCAATTCTTGAATTATTGAGTTTCAGGCTGACCGGATACCGGCGCATAAAGTTCGCATCGTATGGCGTGCCACATGTCAGTCTGGGACGTATTGTTGCCGGTGTTCCCGGTGCTGAATTGAGTGGTGAATTGCAAGGTTTGATGAGAGCAGCGGAAATACGCAATCCCGTTCGCAGCGACAATCCTGGCAGCACGGAAACTCAACGAGATCGGAAGCACGCCCTGGCCCACGCGGGAGTGCGCCATCGCGGACGCCATCTGTAACGCCGGGCTGATTCTCAGGAGGATTGACGAACACTGGCCTGCAGGCGGAGACTGACCGCTCTGTGGTGAAAGGCGACTGAAAGGAAGCGGCCTTAGGTGCTGCTTGGCGAAGGCGCCGTCCCAACGGCTGATGACGAAAGTAGGGGTAAGGACCCTGGCGGGCTGGCGTTGCGCGCGTCGATAGCGGATTGAAACTCGATCGATGCCGCCTATACCGAAAGGAGACTCAATGCGGATTTCACATGTGCATTGCCGGGTGCGGGACTTACGGGGTGCTGCTCGGTGGTTCGAAAAAGTCTGGCAAGTCACCCCGGTCTTCAACAACGAACGGATGATGTGGCTTCCCTTTGGCGACTTCGGTGTGATTCTCGATGCGGCGATCGACGATAGCGTCGTGACGATAGGGTTTGACAGCAAGGATTGCGAGGCAGACTACCGGTTGGTTACGAGCCGGGGCGCAGAATCGATCGAACCGCCGCAAGACAAACCTTGGGGCACACGCACAGCTTACCTCAAAGGCCCGGGTGGGCTCACCATCGAGATCGAACAGCTGCTGAATCGCACCTAGCCAGACGTGCGGCGAAAGTCAATGTCGCCTCAAATAGTACGTTCATCTTACGATGAATAGGTCGGATTCATTTCATCCGAGGTTCGAGCGAATCGCATAGAACCTGAGATGTTCAAGCGTTTCTCGAAAGGCCAATCTCCACCGGCCGTTTGTTCCGCCTGATTTTCCCCACAGGCATCGCACCTTGTAACGCAGCGATGCAGAAGTCAGCCAGGCGTTCGTCGTCTGACGCCGGCGACGGTCAGGTTCCAGCGTCCGCAAGAGTCAGCATACCAAGTTGAGGTATCGAACCCAACTCGACCATGTCAGCGCCAAAGGCCAAGAGAGTAAACCAAAAGCAAGAGCCCAAGCTCAACAAGGACGGAATTGCGCTATCGAAGCGAGCCAAGTCCTGGGGCAGCACGATTCGCGTTTCCACAAAACGGCGTACGACGGGACGTATCCTTAGATGAACAGGAGCTCGACAGCGACGAGGACAGGAAGTGCCACAAGGAATCTAGCGCGCACTTCAAACAACGCGCAGAAAAGAGAGTCGTCCAACGCTATCGGCCGACGAATTGAACGTCGAGGGTAGCGGCAGCGGTAGCCATGCGATCAGCGTTATGATGAGGACCCGGCGTCGCAGGAGCTCAAAGTGATCCCCTTCAAGGCGATTCTTCGAAAGCACTGGGATGCCCAATCATGTTCGCGATGTGCTACCGCACACAATGCCTGATACCGAGCTGTCCCACGTACGAACCGAGCTCGAGCGACGGCGAATACTCACAGCCGTTGCGCGCTTGCGCGATACTTGATTGTGTTATAGCCTCCCCGCACCTCAGGAGGACTCGCCAATGAGAACTACTTGCAGTCTTTTGGCAATTTTGCTGTGTTCCGTTTCCATTCTTGGGCAGGAAAAAGCATTTAAGCCCGGAGATAAAATCACGCTCAAGGTCACATTCAGTCAGAAGCTGCCTGCCAACTCGCAAGTTTCCGTCATCTATCAAACTAACGCGCAACCCCAACCTACTGCTGGCTGCCAAACCATAGAAAGGCTGGAATGGTATAATTCGCAATCCACCGATAATCGAACGTACACACTGGCTCAGATAGTGCCGCCGACCGTCATAGCAGGTACTTATTCCGTCAAAACCGTACATGTCACCAATCCCGGTTCCTATCCTGGTAGCGCGAGTCCGTCGTCAGAAATGCCAACGATCACAATAAAGAATCAAACTCCATGCCCGAAAACATCTCAGGTGCCACCGTTCAAGATCATCGCGCAATAGCTGTTCATTTAGTAGAGTCTGCACGCCGTACCGCGGTAAATCGTCACCCAATCCGCGGCGGTCGGAGCTACAAGCTGCAAACTTACCGCTGAACCGGATGAGGATGCGCCTTCAATCTTTGCCCAGATGTGGAATGGCATCTTCGTGGCCGTTCCGCCAAGCGTCGACGAATTGGCCCGAATACTTGGCTTGCGTAGTTGCCGCCCTGGCCCCAAGCCAACGCTGGAACTAGCAGCAGAAATAGACAAATAAACGCTCTCATTCTCGTCATTTCAGTACATCGCTCTCTTTCGGTGATTTAGGCCACGCCTCTATCTTGCCCAGCACTTCCCAGAGCTTGCGTTGTACCCGTTGTATTTGCTCGAGCAGGCTTTCTCCCACCCGTTCCTCGCGGTTTTCCTGCATCTTCACGATCGTCCCTGTAACGTGATCCTGGTGCCTGAAAAGAGCCGACGAAGAGATAGCGAAACGTTCGCAGTGTTTCGAAACGACTCTCCTGTAGCGAGTGCTTTATCAATCTCCCGCCGTTCAGGACTTGCACAGGCTAAGCAGGTTCCTAGCATTTTATTGATTTCAGCCTTTCCGGCTTGTGGCGAGAAATGCTCGGATACCGTGCTGCGTATTCATGACTAAGAAGGCGCAGAAATGAAAGGCCGCCTGACCTATACCGTTCCCCCTGACGGATTGGAACGAGTCGTCGATCTTGCGTTCGACTGCGTCCGCTTTCTGTAGGTTTTCTTGTGGTATTGCTTGATAGAAGGACTCTGACCATTGCCTCTGCCCTCAAAAAAGGCATGACGGACGCAATGTTCAAGGAACTTCAAGCGGTAATCGCGATGGCCAACGAAACCAATCAGATGGTTACCCGCTATGAGTCGACGAACAGATTCGCCCGCCCCTCTCGCGATAAATCTCATGCATTTCTCGCAAAGGCCACCGTCAGGACAGGTGTTTTCGCGGAGGTCGCGAAACGCTATCGCCGCCGGGGCGCGGCACAGGTCGTCGACGTGCCCGAAATCCAGAAGCTGGGGCATCGCCTGATTGTGGATGATCTTCTCGAGGAGCACGGAGTGATCCGGCACAACCGACGGCGCCTGGCTCGTCTGCTAGCGGAAGAGTTTCTTTCTACCGCCGATGCTCCTGCAGCAATGCCCACTGGTCGCGTCGCCAGCTAACGCTGCGCGTCGCGATGGCAAAGCGACCTGTCATTCCGCGCGCAGAGCGACGTTCGGATCGACGGCGGCCGCTCGCCGTGCCGGCAGGAGAGTCGCTAGAGCTGCAGCAACAAACAGCGTCAGGCCAACTGCGCCAAATGTGACTACATCCGTCGGTGGGACCTCGAAAAGCAAAGACTTGACCAGGCCGGTCATGCCGATGGCTCCGGCAATTCCAATAGCAACGCCGAGAGCCGCGAGCAGCAAACCTTTTCCCAGAATCATCTGCAAGATGCTCGCTGGCCGTGCGCCCAACGCGATGCGGATTCCGATTTCCCGCATGCGCTGATTCACCATCAGAGCCATGATCCCCCCAATTCCCGCCGTGGCAATCACCAACGCCAACCCGGCAAAAATCCCGAGGAGACTGGAAGTCACTCGCGGGGACGCCAACGATTCGTAGCGCGCCTGCTCCAAACTAAGAATGTGCGTGACTGCCGTTTGCGGGTCGACGTCATGCACCGCGCGGATCAACGCCCGCGACATGCTCTGTGGTTCGGCCGCGGTGCGGACCACGAGTGCGGCCGGCTGAGGACCCTGCGCTTGGGGACCATAAAACTCCGGCGATGGCGGATGGTCCAGACCGAATTCGCGCACGTCGCCGACAATGCCTACAATCTGCGCCCAGTGTTGGCCGCCATCCGCAGAGATTCGTTTCCCGATCGGATCCTCATTTGGCCAAAGCTGGTGCCTGGCCGCTTCATTGATAATCACCACGTCCGGCGCTTTGAACGCGGGCGCGTCGGTATCCGCGAAGAGTCGCCCCGCCTTCAGCGGAATGCCGAGGCTCTTAAAGTAGTCCGGCGAAACAGCCGCGTAAGTACTCACTGGCGGCGCCTCGCCCGGCCGCAATTGCCGACCCTCAATCTGAAAATTGAACGAGACCGCGGCCGCGCCGGCGGTAATGATCTCGGGCTCGAAGGGGTATCTGCTGGAAATCGCTGCGGAGAGCACACCGCGTTCCGTCTTAATGCGATCGAGAAGCTTTTGGACCACCAGGCGCGTCTTCTCATCGTCATCGTATTTGGACCAGTTAAAGTTGGTTCTCATCGTCAGCACGCGTTGCGGCATGATTCCGGCGTCCACTTGCTGCAGTTTGAAGAGGCTCCGCAGCATCAGCCCGGCGCCAATGAGCAGCATGAACGAAAAAGCTACCTGCGAGACGATGAGCGTGCTCCTCAGCCGGTCTTGCCGGCGGCCAGTTCCGCTGCCAGCGCTTCCTTCCTTCAGGCTCGCTGACACGTTGGCTCGAGAAAAGAGGGCAGAGAGCGTCCCGAAAATGATGCTAGTGCCCAGCGCCGCAGCCAAAGTGAACAGCAGCACGCCTGAGTCAATCTGAATCTCTCGCGCCCGCGGCGTCATCCGTGCTACGAATTCGGCCAGCAGCTGAATACTCGCGTAAGTGAAAAGCAGTCCCAGCAAGCCTCCCACGACCGCCAGCAGGAAGCTTTCCGTCAAGAGCTGACGCAACAGTCGGCTGCGGCCAGCACCCAACGCGGTTCGAACGGCGAGCTCTCGTTCGCGCTGGACCATTCTCGATAGCGTCATATTCGCAACGTTCGCGCACGCGATGAGGAGCACGAAGGCCGCGGAAGCAAGCAACAGCAGCAGCGTGGGCCGCGCCTTGCTCGTCAATTCTTCCAGCAGGGGTGCAGCGGAAGACGTGAAGCCCACGTTGTCCGGGTACGACTTCGGATACGAGGACTTCAATCCCGCTGCGATGGTGGCCATGTCTGCATTGGCCTGTCCCGCACTGACTCCAGGCTTCATTCGGCCGAACACTTCCATCATGCGCATGTCGCGGCTTTCGATGTGCATTTTGTTGGAGCGGAAGGGACAAGCCGAAGTGGGCATGTACACGTCGTTTTCATTGGGGTATTGCGGGACAGCCGGAAGGACTCCAACGACGGTATGTACCTTGTCGTTCATCTCGAAGGTCTTACCGACAATTTGCGGGTCGGAGCCGAAATTGTTTTTCCAATACTCGTAACTCAACAGCAGCACGGGCGGGGCGCCGAGTTTGTCGTCGTCTGGTAGGAAGGTTCGCCCGAGTAAGGGCTTCACGCCAAATAAGTCAAAATAATTGTAGGAAACCACGCCCGTTCGGACGCGTTCCGGGTCTCCGTGACCGAACAAAGTGAAAGCCATAGCGTGAAATTCGACTAGCCCAGAAAGCGTCCGATTTTGCGCGCGGTAGTCTTCAATTTCTTTGACAGAGAATCCCAGGTCCTCGACGCCAATCTGCTTTTCGTGCTGCCGGATGAAAATTAATTGCTGCCCACCTGGATAGGGAAGTGGCCGCAAGAGAACAGCGTGTACGACGCTGAAGATGGCGGTGTTTGCGCCGATGCCCAGCGCGAGCGTGAGAACCGCCATTAGTGTGAAGCCGAGATTCCTGCGCATGACGCGCACGGCGTAAGCACAATCGCTCGTCAGGATTTGCCAGTGCTCGCGCGGCGCAGTAGTAAAAATCCCAACGATCGTCTCTTTCCAAAGCTTGGCCGCCTCGAGAATTCCGCCATGCTCCTCCACTTCGCGGCGCTGTTCCCGGAACACCCCTTCCATTTCGCCCTGGTAGTTGGTGCGAAAATCGAAGGGCAGCACGCGAACCAGAGCGCGAAACAGTCTTTGCGAAAAAGGCTGAGTCTGTTTTTCCATGACGATTCCTCGTTACGCCAGTTTCGGTTTTCGGAAGAGTTTCTTGGCGCGAGCCTGCACCAACGCTTCTTCCATGCGCTGGGCTTCCGCAACCGCGACTTCGCGCCCAAATTCCGTCAACAAGTAGTAGCGCCGCCGCTCGTCATCCAAGACAACTTCGGGCCGCCGGCTCGATTCCGCGATCAGCCCCGCGCTTTCCAGCCGCGCCAGGTTCCCGTACAGCGTCCCGGCGCTCAGCCGCACTTTGTCGTCGGTGCGGCGTGCTACTTCTTTGAGGATGGCGTAACCATGCTTTTCGCCATCGGCGAGGGCCAGCAGGATATGAAACATGGCCGGCGTAAGCGGCAGAAACGACTCTGTTTCTTTTTTTGGGCTCATGGCCTTACCTCAGCCTCCGAGTGAACAATCGAGGTCAAGTCTATCGTCAGGCGGAGGACTATATCGTTAGACGTTATAGTTGGCCTGCATGTTCCGTGCCCGAAGGAAAGAAAGCTAAGCTGTTGTTTTTTCGGGGGTTGCTGTAGCTAGAGCGAGCGCCCCGCTGACTAAACTGTCCGCTTGTGGGATGGCCCTTCCCTCCATCGGTCAATTTTAGGGGTCGGAGCCGGATAAGCACTCGTAGTAATGCCGTTTCCTTTCGCCAAAGGGCCCTGCCGTAGACGGTGGATCATGCATGAACGCTTAAAGAATGTGTCTACACTTTCCTTCTCATTCAGGATCGCTGGAGCAGAGTACGCCGGTATCCCGGTCAACGGGTCTAGCGAATCCGCATGGCATGGGTCAAATCAAAATAGAACTCTGAAACTGGATCACCGACGGCTCTTTACCTTCTTTACCTCCCACGCCTTGACCTTCGACCTATTCAGGCGTATCCTGAACTGTAGAAGCTTGAGGTATCGATGCCCTCTCCACGTTTCCCCATCCCGCAAGGCACGCTTGACATGCTGATCCTCCAGATCCTGTCGCTCGAATCCGCCCATGGGTACGGCATCGCGCAGCGGCTGGAGCAGATCTCGCGCTCGGTGGTCCAGGTCAACGAAGGTTCGCTCTACCCCGCGCTCCATCGCCTGGAGCAGAAAGGCTGGCTTCGTGGCGCATGGAAACAGTCGGAGACTGGCCGGGAGGCCAAATTCTACTCGCTGATGGCCGCCGGCCGCCGCCAGCTTGCCGTCGAGAAGGATAGCTGGGCGCGCCTCTCCGGCGCCGTCAGGCTGATTTTCGAGGAGGGCAGCCGATGATGCGGCTTTTCAACTGGTTCCGCCGCGGGCCGCTCGAGCGCGGGCTCGAACGCGAGCTCCAATATCATTTCGATCGCCGCGTCGCAGTCGAGCTCGGTCTCGCCCGGATTCACGAGGA